>CAYMII010000016.1:0-77675 GCA_964390565.1 uncultured Rikenellaceae bacterium | reverse complement strand
TTTTTTGCTTTTTTACAACAATCATGTAGGGAATAGCCTTAACTTAAGTATCTTATTTTAGGCTATCAATCTGTTAAACTATGTTAACCATATTTTATGGCTATACATAAAAGTTAACTTTGTTGGTATGAGCAGAAAGTTAATTTGGATTTTAACCATCTTTATTTCAATTGCCACTTTTGGACTAATTATTATTCAGTCAAAATGGGTATCGATTGCTATTAAGGTAAAGCAAGAGCAATTTATTCAATCAGCAAACTTGGCTCTTAAATCAATCATTTACGAAGTTAAGCAGCAAGAAACTATTTATCAAATAGTTAGCGACGAAAAACCATTTGCTACAATTAGTTCCTCAAAGAATCCAAGCCAATCATATAGTTCGAGCATTCTCAATCAAACCAAAAGTGGTTTTAGGACTTTACAAAAGAATCGTGAAGTATTTGTAATCAACCAGCTGGATTCGCTTAAGATTCCTAGTTTAGTCAATTTATCATCTCAAGACTCTATTAGTATTAGTAAAACTGGAAAAATAGTAAGTAGAAGATTCAACCCATCAACGGGAAAAACAAACTTTTCAGAACTAAGCCTTAACTTAGGGTTAGATAAAAGGCTGATTAATAAAACCATTTATATCGAAAAATCCATAGATAACCAGATACGAATAGAACAACCCATTGAGAAGCGAATCTCAAAAGAGGTACTTGATACTATCATAAGCAATGAGTTTCGAAAAAAAGGGATAATTGCTAAATACGAGTTTCGCGTTTGTAATGAGCAGGATAGCACTGTATATAAATCAAAAAAATACAAGAAACGTTTTGAAGGTCCCATATTACGAGACCAACTTTTCCCTGAGGACTTTTTTACCCGTAGGTATTTTATCAACATTTATTTCCCCAATCAGCAATCATATATTCTCAGTTCAATAGGTACGATGGCGTTTTCAACCTTAATGCTAACGCTAATAATCATATTTAGCTTTTCAGCAACTATCTTAATCATTTTTAGACAAAAGAGGCTTTCGGAAATTAAAAGTGATTTTGTTAGCAACATGACCCATGAGTTGAAAACACCTATCTCAACTATTTCATTGGCGGCCCAAATGCTAAACGATAAAAGCATTCCTGTAGAAAAGAAAAACCTAAACTACCTTGGTGGTGTTATTGCCGATGAAAGTAAGCGTTTGGGATTGCAGGTTGAGAAAGTTCTTCAAATGGCAATTTTTGAAAAGACGAAACTAAAACTTAAGCTCAAAGACATTGACATTCACCATATTATTTCAAAAGTTACTTCAAGCTTCTCAATCCAAATTATTAATGCAGGGGGTAATCTTGAAAGTATTCTAGAATCAAATAACCCAGTTTGTAAAGCAGATGAGATCCATGTAACTAACGTGATAACCAATTTGCTCGATAATGCGTTGAAGTATAGCAATGGTCAGCCAAATATACAGCTTTCAACACATAATGCTACCAATGGAATAATTATTGCTGTGAAGGATAATGGTATTGGTATTAGTCGTGATAATCTAAAACGAATTTTTGACCAGTTTTACAGAGTCCCAACTGGCAATATTCATAATGTAAAAGGGTTTGGCTTAGGATTAAGCTATGTGAAAAAGATTACCGAATCGCATGGAGGAAAGATTTGGGTTGATAGTAAATTAGGCGAAGGAAGTACATTCTCAATATACCTGCCTCACGCAGGCCCTAACGAAAAAATTCAATAACTCTAAAAAAAAGGCCATGGAAAATAGAATAGTAAGGATCCTGCTCGCTGAAGATGATGAAAATCTTGGAGTATTACTTAAAGAGTATCTTCAAGCAAAGGACTATGAAGTAGACCTTTACAAGGATGGTGAAAAGGCTTACAAAGGATTTCAGAATAAATACTACGATATCTGTGTACTTGATGTTATGATGCCATTAAAGGATGGGTTCACCCTTGCTCGCGATATCAGAATGTCTGACAGCACGATGCCTATCCTTTTCTTAACCGCAAAGTCGATGAAAGAGGATGTGATTGAAGGCTTTTCTTTGGGTGCCGACGATTACATGACCAAGCCCTTTAGCATCGAAGAGTTGCTAATGCGCCTTGAAGCAATTCTGCGCAGAACCCGTAAAGATTCTGTTACAACTGCACAAAGCATATTCCAAGTTGGTAAGTACACATTTGATGCCATGAAGCAGACGCTTATTTTTGGTGATGAGGTTAGAAAACTGACAACAAAGGAGAGTGAACTTTTAAAATATCTTACTGTCAACAAAAACGCTATCCTAGATAGAAACTTTGCATTAAAAACCATTTGGGTTGACGATAGCTACTTCAATGCCCGAAGCATGGATGTTTACATTACAAAACTTAGAAAATACTTAAAAGAAGATCCTACTATCGAGATTATAAATGTTAGGGGTAAAGGCTTTAAACTAATTTTCTAGATCTCATTTAAAATTGAAAATAATAGAGGTGTATTATAACCCTTTATTATTTTTTATTATAATTGTTTTTTTATCAAAAAAATAAAATCAGGGTGGCTCATATAACCTTTCACTCTCTTTTTCGTTATATTTGTCAAAGGTATTGCGTATTTTAAGCTTGGTGGTTCTTGTTTTTTTTAAAGAATTGTCGTATTATTACTAAGTATTGAAATTGGGCAAAATATTTATTAGCCATGGAAAAAATAATTCTTGATCCTACAAATGAAACTCCGAAGGTAGTTTTGGATAAAGATAGTAGCATGTTCGAGATTTCAGGAAACTCATTACCAGAGGATGTAAATTCGTTTTACACTCCCATTCTAACATGGTTTGATGAGTACTCAGCAAATCCTAATACAAAAACAGAGGTTACTTTAAATTTCGAGTATTACAATACCTCATCCTCCAAAATGATTCTAAAAATACTTGAGAAATTCAAAGAAATTCATCGTAAAGGATTTGATGTTGAGATACATTGGCACTACTCTGATGATGATGAGGATATGATTGAAGCAGGTGAGGATTACTCAGAGCATATTAAAATCCCTTTTAAGTTTATATCGCATCACCGAGGCAATAATTTCTGATTAAACACCGAAATCTCCCATTAAATGGCCAATATAACTCTAAAACTAGGACTTCTAATTAAAAGGCTTACCGGTCAATTTCCAAAAACCGATGCCTACGAAGCCAAGCGTATTGCCCTTCAAAACGAATTTAATGAGTTTAATAACTTCGAGCGTTCGGAGGATTACATTAAATTTCAAGAGCTGAAATCATGGTTCGATACTAAAGAGCATGAAAAAGTAAAACAAGAGCTTAACGCTCTCACTTACAAAAGTTCACCCGAGTTTCAAGTCGAGAAAGAATTTCAAGCCCTTTCAAAAAATAGCGCATTAAAAAACTATCTGCAACTCGCTAATTCAAATACTCCAAAGGAGTTTGATGAAATTGAAAAATCAGGCCTTCCACAAAAATTCGCTGAACTTGAAGCATTTGTAAATAGTCCTGACTATAAACA
This sequence comes from uncultured Rikenellaceae bacterium, assembly GCA_964390565.1. Lineage (GTDB taxonomy): Bacteria > Bacteroidota > Bacteroidia > Bacteroidales > Tenuifilaceae > UBA8529. The sequence continues at coordinate 74,177 of CAYMII010000016.1, read as the reverse complement.
AAATCGCAAGCAGTTCGCAAAAGACAACACCGAAGAATACAAAAAAGAGTTAGAGTACAAAGAACTTAAGCAAAACGAAAAAGTAAGTACCTATTTCAAACTAAAAAAGTCTAAGGCTCTACAGGATTATTTCCAAATTAAAGGTTCAGAAACTCTTACAAAATATAACGAGTTAAAAACTAAGGTTGAATCAAAAGAGTTTGCTGAGCGAAAAGCATATCTTTTATCAAAAGATAAATTTGAGAAAACGGAACAGTATCAAAAACTTCAAGCATATAATCAGCTAAATCAGTCAGAAAAGATTAAGTGGTATTTCAAAACGCTTAAATCTGATAAATTCCATGAACTTAAAAAGTGGGAGTTAACATTTAGCGAGGATTTTGAGAGCAAAAAACTTGATGAGCAAAAATGGCTCACCAAACTTTTCTGGGGCGAAGCCTTGATTAATAGCAGCTATTCCCTTGCTTCAGATAATCATTACTATACCGATGGTAATAATATTGCAATAGATAAAGGCGTTCTTAAAATTACCACCCGTAAAGAAAAGGCAAACGGATTAGCTTGGGATTCGAAGTTTGGCTTTATTCCAAAAGAATTCGATTATACTTCTGGAATCATAAGTACCGGAAACTCTTTCCGCCAGCAACATGGTCGTTTTGAGGCAAAGATTAAGATGGCAACTTTGGCCGGCTTATATCACGCGTTCTGGTTGGTTGGAGATAAAATGCTTCCTGAAATTGACATCTTTAGGAAAAAAGGTGAAGGCGCTAGTTCAATTCAAGGAGCCTATTTCTGGGAGAATGGTGAAAAGGGGAAAGCGAAAAAGAGCATCGATTCTATTGGCGGATTATCCCTCGACTCAGAGTTCTATATCCTTGGAGTTGATTGGGATGAACAAAAAATTACTTGGAAAATAAACGGTATACCATTTAAGGTTGAAACAAATAACCTTCCAAAAGGTCCTGTTTACCTTGTATTCTCATCGGGAGTAAATGGAAAAATTGATGAATCAAGATTACCAGCAACGCTCGAAGTTGATTGGGTAAAGTGCTGGTCACACGTTAAAGCATAAATAAAAGGAGGGTTAACCCTCCTTTTTTATTACAATCGAGTTGCAACTACTCTTAATTTTGTTTTACAATTGGGTTTATACATCATCTTTGAGTCAAAGTGCCATATCCACTCCTTTCGATTATTACCGTCAGGAATTGCAGCAAATACAGTTGGCTTTGAGCCAATAAATTTATCATCTTCATCGTAGTACTCCTCTTCGAAATCAGTAATTAATATCGATTTACCAATTGGTAGCATCTCAAAATGCTTGAGTTGAATGGCCTCAGCAATCTCAATTGCCTGATTATTGGATATCTTAACTTGTTTTGATAAATAATCTGTAAGGAAAACACTAAGCTGGCTTGTTAAGTTAAGAGAAACAACGAGGTCCTCGCTAAATTCTAGGTTAGGAGAATTCTTAATAGATTGAATAAACTCTTGGTGGCTATAACTCTTTTTTCGTTGCTGATAGCCAAGGTCAACAAGATTGCCAGTTATATCTATCGTTTCAAATACAATCTTTTTATTGTTTGAGTATTTGTTTAAAATCTGGTTTGGATGAGTTATATCTGTTAGTATGACTTTTTCACTGTTGTCCTCTAAGAACTTTATTGGAACATCCAAAAGCCACCCGCTACCTAAAATCCTAACAGTTTTAGGTTTATATATCTTTACCGCTTCTCTAATGTACTCGCTAGAGTTTACCAAATGGTTTTGCCATCCTCCCTCCTCACGAAGCATACGGCGCATAATTCCTGCTTGTCCAGAAGTGAAACCCATCCGTGAGTTTCGAAACCATTCCTTAATCATAAACCAATCTTTTAAAAATAGAAAATCCAGCCCTAAGGCTGGATTTAAAATTAAGAAATATTATCATCAATCCATCTTTAACACTGCAAGGAATGCCTCCTGAGGAACCTCTACAGTTCCAACCTGGCGCATGCGTTTCTTCCCTTTTTTCTGCTTTTCAAGCAACTTACGCTTACGGGTGATATCGCCACCATAACATTTTGCAGTAACATCTTTACGTAAAGCCTTAACGGTTTCGCGAGCAATAATCTTTGCTCCAATGGCTGCCTGAATGGCAATATCAAACTGCTGACGAGGAATAAGCTCTTTAAGCTTCTCGCACATCTTACGACCAAAATCATAAGCGTAATCGCGATGGATAAGCGACGAAAGCGCATCAACCATCTCGCCATTAAGGAGAATATCGAGTTTTACTAGAGTAGCCGTTTGGAAACCATCGATAAAGTAGTCGAACGAGGCGTAGCCGCGAGATATCGATTTAAGCTTATCATAGAAATCGAAAACGATATCGCTTAGAGGTAAACTGAAAGTTAGCTCTACCCTATCGGAAGTTAGAAATACCTGATTCTTTAGGATTCCTCGCTTATCGATACAAAGCTTCATTACACCACCAAGGTATTCCGACTTGGTAATAACCTGAGCGTTGATAACTGGCTCCTCAATATGATCGATAAGTGTTGGCGCAGGTAACCCGCTAGGGTTATGTACCTCAATAATCTCGCCCTTTGTAGTGTGTACCTTATATGATACGTTAGGTACGGTAGTAATTACATCAATATTAAATTCGCGATAAAGGCGTTCCTGAACAATTTCCATGTGAAGTAGTCCAAGGAATCCGCAACGGAAGCCAAATCCTAAAGCCAATGATGATTCTGGCTCGTAGGTTAATGATGCGTCGTTTAGCCTCAATTTATCGAGCGAAGCGCGTAAATCCTCATACTCATCTGCCTCAACTGGATATAAACCAGCAAATACCATTGGCTTAACATCCGCAAAACCATCGATTGCTTTATCACAAGGTCTTTCGATATGAGTAATTGTATCACCCACCTTAACCTCTTTTGATTCCTTAATACCTGAAATGATATACCCTACATTCCCTGCATTTAATGAACCTCTAGGAACAAGTTTTAGTCGAAGAATACCTACCTCGTCGGCTTCGTACTCCTGACCAGTATTGAAGAATTTAACCTTATCTCCTTTTTTGATTGTGCCATTAAATATCTTGAAATAGGCTATAATTCCACGGAATGGGTTGAAAACTGAATCGAAAATTAACGCCTGCAAAGGTGCATTTGAATCACCCTTAGGTGGTTTTATCCTTTTGATGATTTCATCAAGAATGACAGGTACTCCCTCGCCAGTTTTAGCGCTAACCGAAAGGATTTCATCTCGCTTACATCCAATAAGATCGACAATTTGATCCTTTACGTCCTCAACCATTGCAGCGTCCATGTCAATTTTATTCACAACAGGAATAATCTCGAGATCATGATTAAGCGCTAGGTATAGGTTTGATATGGTTTGGGCTTGAATGCCCTGTGTTGCATCAACAATAAGAAGTGCACCTTCGCATGATGCGATAGCACGCGAAACCTCGTACGAGAAATCGACATGACCCGGAGTGTCAATGAGGTTAAGAATATATTTAGTACCCTGATGCACATACTCCATTTGTATGGCATGACTTTTAATCGTGATCCCTTTCTCCCTCTCAAGATCCATGCTATCCAAAACCTGATTTTGGGATTCGCGCTCGGTAAGAGTGTGGGTAAGATCAAGTAACCTATCGGCAAGGGTGCTCTTCCCGTGATCGATATGGGCAATTATGCAGAAGTTCCTGATGTTATCCATGCTGATTTTTAATTAGTTTGCAAAGATATTCAAAAATCGCAAATTGCGAGCGAATACTAAGTAGCAATTACAGAATATTTAAACCCAACATAATTCAATATATTTGTAAAAAACATTTATATGATCAATCAAATCAAGGTGATAGGTTTCGATGCAGACGATACGCTTTGGGAAAACGAACCCTACTACCGCGAAACCGAAGCCAAGTTCTGCGAACTGCTGAAGGATTATCTTCCTAAAGATAAAATCAACCAAGAGCTATTTGATACTGAAATCAAGAACCTTGAACTATACGGTTATGGTATAAAAGCGTTTACTCTTTCGTTAGTTGAAACAGCTATAAGAATTTCTGATGCCAAAGTTCCAGCATCAACTATTAAAACCATTATCGAATTAGGGAAAGAGCAGCTGAATAAGCCAAACCATCTGCTCGATGGCGTAAGCGATGTTCTTGAGGCGTTAAAAGGTAATTACAAGCTGATTGTAGCCACTAAGGGTGATTTGCTCGATCAGGAGAAAAAGCTAAAGAAATCGAACCTTTTGAAGTATTTCCATCATATCGAAATTATGAGCGATAAGCAGATGGATAACTATAAAGATTTGATTAAACACCTTGATATAGAACCTTACGAATTAATGATGGTTGGCAACTCACTTAAATCAGATGTTGTTCCGATTCTGGAACTAGGTGGTTTCGGGGTTTACATCCCATTCCATGTTACCTGGCAGCATGAGTATCATGATGAGGAGGAGATTAAGAATGATCGATATTATAAAATCAATAGCATTAAGGAACTACTATCACTCCCATTTATTAAAAGTTAGAACACAGATAACGCTGATTTTCAAACACGGATTTACGCTGATACAAAAAAAGCAGGAGACAAATTAATGTCTCCCGCTTTGATTTTGGGATATACTGATATTACATCATACCACCCATTCCGCCCATTCCTGGGTTACCCATTGGGGCTGGATGCTCTTCTTTCTTCTCGGTGATTACACACTCGGTAGTTAGAAGCATGCCTGCTATTGAAGCAGCATTCTCAAGAGCAACACGGGTTACCTTGGTTGGGTCGATAACACCACTTTGGTATAAATTCTCGTACTTGTTGTTTTGAGCATTGTAACCATAATCGCCTTTACCCTCTTTAACCTTTTGAACGATAACTGAACCCTCAAGACCAGCATTCTCAACGATTTGACGAAGTGGCTCCTCTATAGCACGTTTCACGATTTGCATACCGGTTGTTTCATCCTCGTTGTCGCCTTTAAGCTTCTCAAGAACCTCGATTGCGCGGATGTAAGCAATACCACCACCAGGAACGATACCTTCCTCAACAGCAGCACGAGTTGCGCTTAATGCATCATCAACGCGATCTTTCTTCTCTTTCATCTCAGTTTCGGTAGCAGCACCAACGTAAAGAACTGCAACACCACCCGCTAATTTAGCAAGACGCTCTTGTAATTTCTCGCGGTCGTAATCAGAAGTTGTATTCTCAATCTGAGTCTTGATTTGAGCAACTCTCTTCTTGATAGTATCTTTTGAGCCAGCACCGTTAACAACAGTTGTGTTCTCTTTATCGATAGTTACTTTTTCAGCTTTACCAAGCATCTCCATCTTAGCAGCGTCTAAACGAAGGCCTTTCTCCTCGCTAATAACAACTCCACCAGTTAAGATTGCGATATCCTCAAGCATCTCCTTGCGGCGATCGCCAAAGCCTGGAGCTTTTACAGCTGCAATCTTCAACGAACCACGTAGTTTGTTAACTACAAGGGTTGCCAAAGCTTCTCCTTCAATATCTTCAGCAATGATTAGTAACGAACGACCGGCTTGAGCAACTGGCTCAAGAACAGGAAGTAGATCTTTCATTGTTGAAATCTTACGATCGGTGATAAGGATGAAAGGTGCATCAAGCACTGCTTCCATCTTTTCAGGATCAGTAATGAAGTAAGGAGAGATATAACCACGGTCGAACTGCATACCTTCAACAATCTCAACGGTTGTTTCGATACCTTTAGCTTCCTCAACGGTGATAACACCCTCTTTCTTCACTTTCTTCATCGCTTCAGCGATAAGTTTGCCTATTTCGTGGTCGCCATTGGCTGAAATGGTAGCAACCTGCTCGATTTTTTCATAGTCATCACCAACAGAAACTGATTGTTTATGAAGGTTAGCAACTACTTTAGCAACTGCTTTATCGATACCACGTTTCAAATCCATTGGGTTTGCACCAGCGGTAACGTTTTTTAAACCAACGCTAACAATTGATTGGGCAAGAACGGTAGCGGTAGTTGTACCATCGCCAGCATCATCAGCTGTTTTAGATGCAACCTCCTTAACCATCTGTGCACCAACATTCTCGAATGGGTCTTCAAGTTCAATTTCTTTTGCAACGGTAACACCATCTTTGGTGATATGTGCTGAACCAAACTTTTTCTCGATAACCACGTTGCGTCCCTTAGGTCCAAGTGTTATTTTTACTGCATTTGCAAGCTTATCAACCCCTTTTTTAAGCTGATCGCGAGCATCAATATTGAATTTTAATTCTTTTGCGGCCATTTTATCTATATTTTACTGATTAACAATAATAAGATTTGAATAAATTAGATAACTGCTAGGATATCCGATTGTTTCATCATTAGGTAATCTTTGCCATCAACATTTATTTCGGTGCCAGCATACTTACCGTAAAGAACAACATCGTTTACTTTAACCTCCATGGTTACATCTTTTGTACCAGGACCAACAGCTATAACAGTACCTTTTTGTGGTTTCTCTTTTGCTGTATCAGGAATATAGATTCCACTTGCAGTTTTTTCTTCTGCCTCCTTTGGTTCAACAAGAACTCTATCGGCTAAAGGTTTAATCTTTACTTTCGACATTTTACTATAATTTAAAGTTAAACATATTCAATTTTACGCTAGGCGAAACATCATAAGATGTGCCAAATACTATTTCGGACGTTTTGCCCGTGAAATTACTGACAATCGGATCAACCAAACACAACGTTTTTCAACAGGGCATTTCACGAACGCCCATGAACCATTGATTATCAAGCAAAAACAGCACAACTGTGTTAAAATAAAAAGGTGTCAGCATATGACATACTGACACCTTAATCAATAATATTGCGCTTAATTACTTTGCAGAATCTGGTTTTGATTGAGCAGGTTGCTGATTAGCATTTGGAAAATTTGGTAACGCATTAGGATCTTGCGCCTCGTTAATGTTTTTCTCCATTGCTGAACGGTTAGCTTCAACCTTACCCCTTGGCATTGTTAGCGATGCTAATAAACTTAATACTAACAGGCTAGCAGCTAAAGTCCAAGTTGCTTTTTCAAGGAAGTCGGCAGTTTTGCGAACGCCCATAATCTGGTTAGAACCAGCAAAGTTGGAAGCTAATCCGCCTCCTTTTGAATTCTGCACCAGTACGATTAATACCATGAAGATGCAGACAACAATAATTAGAACTGAGATAAGAAGATACATCGTTTTGTTGTTTACGTTTATATATTTGACTGCTTTTTTATTTCCTGAATTTGACCCGCAAAGTAACTACTTTTTTCTGGATATTTCAAACTTAATTTTTCGTAAATAGATATAGCCTTTTGAAATAATCCCTGAGTAACGTAAATCTGAGCTATTGGTTCGGTTACCAAGTCTTCGGGCTCTTCGAGCGATTTTAGAGAGATGTCCTCCTGCTCTTCTTTAATTATTTGAGGAGGCTTAATCCTTGGGTTGCTATTGATGAACTGATTTATCAAATCATCATTAGATGGCAATTTGCTATCGCCGCCCATCTCCTCCAATGAATATATTCCTGATTCGGAACTAACATTGGTGCTTTCATGTTCACCAATATCAAGCAAATCATATCCAGATATTGGGACTTCTGTTTTCTTCGAGTTATCTGTAATATCAACTAGTGAGGCTCCATTTCCATCAATCAGTTCAAAATGCGAGTCGCTTTCCTTTTTAACCTTTACATGTTTTGGCTTAGCTGCTTCAGGTGAAGAATTCACAGGATAAAGCACAAAAAAAAGCTGACGACGATCGGGTAAAAGGACTGCATTACGATTTAACTCCCCCTCAAAACTCTCCGATTGATTTATCTTTAAACTCCTTAAATATGAAACCCTTGCTGCTTCAAAGTAAGAATATTCATTTATAATAGCTTGCAAGGATAATGAGCCTTCAGGATTTTTTTGCCCGAGCGAATCAATTAAACTGTAGAATTTTTCCTTTTCCATTTACCTTACCAATTTGCGACAGAGTTATTGAATATTTCGTCGATTAGTTTATTGATAATTAGCTCCACTTTCTCCGCCTCGATTGAAGAAAAATCGAGGGCGCTATCAAAGTTTTCGAATTGAGTGAAAGTTTTATCAAAGTTAAATGTTTTATCCTTTACATTCTCAAATTTAACCCTAATTGAAATTGTTAATCGGTTTTGGGCAGCAGTCTCGTTGCTTTGAATGGCAATTGGGGTAACACCATAGCCAGTAATCTGCCCTGAGAATTGTAAGTCACCATACTCCTTTACTGCATTAAGGCTCGTTTGAGTAATAAATCGCTCCTTTAACGCCTCGGTAAATTTGCTACTTAACTGAGGGTAAACCAGACTTGCAAGATTTTGAAAATAATCAACACTTACGGTTTTTACTTCAGGAGAAATTGATGCCCCAGTAAAAGAGTATTGAACCTTACATCCTGATAAAAAGATGGTTGAAATCACAATAAGTAAAATAAAATATCGTCGAAACATCTGGCTTGCTTTTTTCATTTTTCTAAATCTACTCTAAGTTGTATTCCTTAATCTTTCGGTAAAGCGTTCTTTCTGAAATCCCTAATTCTTGTGCAGCAACTTTTCTCTTTCCTTTATGCCGTTCGAGGGCTTTCTTGATAAACTCAACCTCTTTATCCTCTAGCGATAAAGACTCTTCAACTATCTCCTCGGTATCCTGAATATGAGTTTGGTTAGGAAGATAAGGTTTTGTATCGACCTGAACTGCAACAGGGGTTATTAGTGAATCGTTATTACCATACAGGTTATTTAGAATTTTTGCACTCTCTTGTTTAATCTCAATATTATCAGGATTGCTATGCATTAAGTCGAGAACAAGTTTTTTGAGCTCGTTCATATCGTTACGCATATCAAAAAGAATCTTGTACAAGATTTCTCGCTCCGATGCAAAAGTTTGCTCATCGACAAAGCCCTTCTTATCGTACAAAGCAGGGAGTTTTATCGAACTGTAATCTGGCAAATAGCGCATTAGCACATCGGCGGTAACCTCTCTGCTCTCCTCTATAATTGAAATTTGCTCAGTAATATTCTTTAGCTGCCTTATGTTGCCCGGCCACTTGTAGTTCATTATCATTCTACGCGCATCATCGTTAAGAGAAATGGGAGGCATACGATATTTATCGGCAAAATCTGACGCAAATTTTCTAAAAAGTAGAGGTATATCATTTGACCTTTCGCGTAGCGGTGGTATTTGGATTGGAACTGTGTTTAGCCTATAATATAGATCTTCCCTAAACTTACCATCCTCAATTGCCTTAGGAACATTCACATTTGTAGCTGCAACAACCCTAACATTTGTCTTATGTACTTTAGATGATCCTACTCTTAAAAACTCACCTGACTCTAATACTCTTAACAAACGAACTTGTGTTGATGAAGGCAATTCAGCAACCTCGTCAAGGAAGATTGTTCCTCCGTTGGCAACCTCAAAGTACCCCTGACGGCTCTCGTGCGCCCCAGTAAATGAACCCTTTTCGTGCCCGAAAAGTTCAGAATCGATAGTTCCTTCAGGAATTGCCCCGCAGTTAACGGCAATATACTGCCCATGTTTACGTGCGCTAAAATGATGTATGATTTGAGGGAAAACCTCTTTACCTGTTCCGCTCTCGCCTGTAATAAGTACCGATAAATCGGTTGGGGCAACCTGGCGAGCAATATCAATCGCTCGGTTTAACTCCTCCGAAACACCAATTATGCTAAATCGTTGTTTAATGCTCTGAACATCCATAGTAAAATAGCTATAACACTGACAAAATTACATCTTAAAAATGATAAACCCAATAGAGTGCTGCAATTTAAAACTTTTTAAGAGAATCAAATATCTGCCATTTTTGCTTGATGTGAGTGTTACGAAAAGTTGTACTTTTGTGAAACCAAACAATTCGTTGCTCTTATGAGAATACTTGGACTTATTCCCGCACGTTATGCATCAACCCGCTTCCCAGGCAAACCACTTGCCGAAATTTCTGGCAAACCTATGATTCAATGGGTTTACGAGCGTACATCGAAGGTTTTTGAGTTTGTTTATGTTGCCACTGACGATGAGCGAATAAAGAGTGTCGTTGAGGGGTTTGGCGGGAAAGTTATCATGACCGCTTCAACTCATCAAAGCGGAACCGATAGGTGCGCTGAGGCTCTAAACAATGTTGAAACTATGCTAAATACAAAATTCGATGTTGTGGTAAATATTCAGGGCGACGAGCCGTTTATTCAACCTGAGCAATTACAAAAAGTGGCTGGTTGTTTTAATGACCCAACAACCCAACTGGCAACACTGGTAAAAGAATTCTCGAGCAAAGAGGATATTTTCAACTCCAATACACCAAAAGTAATTCTAAACAATAAAAGCGAAGCAATCTATTTTAGCCGGTCTGTTATTCCATTTATAAGAGGTAAGGAAAAAACCGAGTGGCAAGGCAACTACCCATTCTTTAAGCATATTGGCCTTTATGCTTACCGCTGTGATGTTTTAAGAGAGATAACCAAACTTTCACAAACTTCGTTGGAACTTGCAGAGTCCTTAGAACAGCTACGCTGGATCGAGAACGGCTACCGCATTAAAGTTGAAAAAACCGAAATGGAAACCCTCGCTGTTGATACACCTGAAGATTTGGAGAGGGTTAAAGAGTATGCAAAAAACATTTTAAAATAAAAAAGGCTCTTAAAAGAGCCTTTTTACTTATTTTTCCTTTAATATAAATACATAAGCAGGGAAGTGATCGGCATATCCTCCTTGCCATGTATTACCAACATATGTCCGTAATGGATAGCCAGCAAATTGTCCCTCTTGCTGAGTGATAAACTTTGCATTGAAAACTTTTGCTTTAAAGAATCTGAATGTAGATTTATCGCCTCTTAAAAGTGGTTCAGAAACAATTATCTGATCGAATAAATCCCAAGTATCACGGTAAGCTAGCGATCCAATTCCATCTTTATACAATTTCCACATTGGATTAAAGAGTCCACCTTGTTTCACATCCTCAGCCTTCCCTTTTGCTTTTAAAACATCAAAAACACTTTCATCCACTGGGTCATCATTTAAATCGCCCATTATGAAAATCTTTGAGTTTATATCTGTCGCGAAAATTGAATCAGCAATTGAACGTGTAAGTGCTGCTGCTGCTGCACGTAGCGGTTGGCTTCGTTTCTCACCACCACTTCGTGATGGCCAATGGTTTACAATTACGTGGATTAACTCATTATCAAAATAGCCGCTAACTACAAGTTGATCACGAGTAAACCAATCAGGTTTTTCTTTGATTCTTAATCGTACAGAACGACTTGATACCACTTTAAAGAAATCCTTTCGGTATAGCATTGCCACATCAACACCACGTTTATCTGGAGAATCGTAATGTACAAAATCATACTTAGAGGACTTAAGCTTAGGTGTATTTACTAAATCCTCAACAACCGATTTGTTCTCGATCTCAGAAATTCCTACAATAGCCGGCCCGCCAGGAAACATTTCACCTCCAATTTGTGATATAACATCCGACATGTGATCAAGTTTTACTTTATACTTTTGGGTATTCCACTTATTGGCACCCTCTGGGGTAAATTCAACATCGTTAGGACCCGGAATAGTATCGAATAAATTTTCGAGATTATAAAAAGCAATACACCCAACTTTATACTGTTTTTTCTCCTGAGCAAAAGCTTTTCCGCTAACAATTATCCCAAAACTAACTCCTACAATTAAAAAACCCAAAAACCTCATTGCTTTCATATTAGAAAATATTAATGTTATCAATTGAAAACCTAAGTATCAAAAGCAAAAAAACTATCTATTTAGACCCGCCATGGGAAAAACAACCTTTTTTAGTTTTTTCTTTCCTCTAAAACAAGTTAGCGTCTTCGCAACTCCTTGATAATTGGCAAATATAGCGTTCAAATCGATTAAAAAAAACATTCTAATAAATATTCTTTTTTTCGGGTAAGAGTGGAAAAAAAACTGTTTTTTTGTACCCTCGACATAAACATTTAAAACAATTTAACAGTATAACCAATTTACTAAATATCAACCTCGAATGAAGAGATTTATTTTTTTCACATTTGCGGCGTTTTTGTTAGGATTAGGAAATCTTAGCGCAGAAACAACTGCAAAAGGAGTGGTAAAGGATGCCGATACAGGGAATCCCTTGCCAGGAGTTACAGTTCAGGTTCAAGGAACCTCAATTTCCACATTAACAGATGCAAATGGGGAGTACCAATTATCCTCGTTACCCTCGGGAAACTACACAATCAGCTACACCTTGATTGGATTTCAACCTTTTGAAATGCAGGTTGAAGTTAAAGATGGAGATGTTGTAATCCCCGAAGTAATGCTTTCACATGCTCAAGTTGATGAATCCCAAAATCAAACATTTTCGGAAGTAACTATTTCTTCCGATGATCTTGATATGGATTCAAAAGGGCAATCGGTTTCAGGTTTACTTCAATCTGGAGCAGATCCTTTTGAGTCGGCTGTTTCATTCGTATTTAGTCCTGCTCGTTTCCAAATTAGAGGATACGATTCTGAATATTCACTCACCTATATGAATGGAATACCGGTGAACGACCCCGAAAGCGGATTCGGGAGTTGGGGAGCATGGGGCGGCCTAAACGATGTAACTCGTAATAGAGAGTCGCGTTATGGTTTATCTACTTCAGATTTCTCTTTTGGAGGAATTGGTGGCGTAACCAATTTAAATACAAGAGCATCGCAAGCAAGAGTTGGTACAAAAATTTCATATGCATCAACCAATCGTACTTATACAAACCGTATAATGGTAACCCACTCAACCGGGTTAATGGAAAACGGATTTGCATATACTATTAGCGCATCGCGCCGTTGGGCGGAAGAGGGTTATGTTGAAGGAACCTTCTATGATGCATATGCTTACTTCTTATCTGTTGAGAAAAAATTTAACAATAAGCATTCATTGGCTTTAACCGCTTTTAATGCTCCTACAAAACGAGGTATGCAAGGCGCTGCTACTGATGAAGCAAATAGTCTTGTTGGCTCAAATTACTACAACCCTAACTGGGGTTATCAAAATGGCAAAAAACGTAACGCTCGTATTCGTAACCAACAGGAGCCAACGTTTATGCTAAACCACTATTGGAATATCAACGAAACAATGAAACTAACCTCAAATGTTGGTTATTCATTTGGAACTTTCCAAACCACTGCTTTAAACTGGAATGGTAATGATCCTCGCCCTGATTACTATCGTAACCTGCCAAGCTATAATAAAGATAAGGCGGAATATAATCAAATAGTTGAAAGTTGGAAAAACGATATCAACACTCAACAAATCAACTGGGACAAACTCTACCAAATTAATTATAATTTCCCCGATTCTTCTGCAAAGTACATTCTCGAAAATAGAATTACCGATTCGAAGCAACTTTCTTTCTCTTCAGTAATGAACTGGGATATTAATCCTAAACTAAAAATAACTAGTGGATTGGAAATGTCAATTTACAAAGGCAGAAACTATAAAACCATTTATGATTTGCTAGGAGGAAATTATTGGGTTGATATTGACCAATTTGCCGAAAGAGATTATGGTGATGAAAATGGAATGTCTCAAAACGACCTAGATCATCCAAATAGGCAAGCAAAAGAGGGCGATACCTATGGATATGACTATACTGCAAATGTTAATAATGGAAGCATTTGGTCAGTTGCCAACTATATGACAAATCATTTCGATTATTACTTTGGTTTAAATTATGATTATAACCAATTCTGGAGAACAGGTTATATGCGCAATGGAAGATTCCCTTTAAATTCAAAAGGTGATTCTGAAAAGCAAACATTCAACAACTATGGCATAAAGGGAGGAACTACCTGGAAAATTAATGGCCGTAACTACGTTGAGGTTAATGCAGCTTATCTAACCGTTGCTCCATTTTTTAGAAACGCTTATATTTCTCCTCGTACAAGCAATAGATTAATCCCTGACTTAACTGATGAGAAAATATTAAGTACCGATATTAACTATAATCTTCGTACGCCATTTATCAAAGCAAGATTTTCTGCTTACTATAGCCTTTTCAAAGATCAACATGAGTTGAAAAGCTTTTACCACGATACGTATAGAACTTTTGTAAACTACTCGATGAGTGGAATTAACAAAGAGCATAAAGGAATAGAGTTTGGTGCAGAAATAAAGGCCACTTCCTCATTAAAGGTTAAACTTGCAGCGGCTTTCGCAACATACAAATATAAAACAAGACCAAACGTAACTATAACTAAGGATAACAGTGATTCTATTTTCAATTATAGTGAATCGGTTTACATTAAAAACTTCTTTGTTTCGGGCACGCCACAAACTGCTGCAATGATTGGTCTTGATTATGCATCAACTAAATCATGGTATTTTAGTGCAAATGCTAGCTACTTTGGTGATACTTATATCGATTATAACCCAGAGCGCAGAACAGCTAAAATGGTTAATCCTGATGAACCTAACAAGGATTTAATAACTAATCAAACCAAACTACCAAGCGCAATTCTTGTTGATGCAAGTATTGGTAAATCGTGGAGGATAAAGAAATACTTTTTAAATTTTAACTTCCAGATAACCAATATTTTTGATAAAACTGATTTTAAAACTGGTGGATATGAACAACTTCGCTATTCTGGGTCATATAGCGATATTTCTAAGTTCCCTCCTAGGTATTACTACGCTTATGGTAGAACCTACTATTTTACCATTGGTTTAAGATTCTAAAAAACAAACGGAAATAAAATGAAAAAGATTATATACATAATAAGTGGACTTGCAATTGCTTTTCTACTCACATTCAACTTCTCGGGATGTGTTGACCAAGACTTTGGCGAAATCGAACCAAGGGTTGATACCACTCTACTAAAAGCCAATACAACTATTGCCGAACTAAAGGCAATATACACTGGTTCCCTTACTAGACTTACCGATACAACCTTTTATAATCGCGATTCGATTCTAATTGAAGGTATTGTAATATCTGACGATACCGAGGGTAACTTTTATAAGACCCTTGTTATTGAGCAAGAAGATGGCTCTGCTGCTATTGAAGTTAAAATCGAAAAAACAAACCTTTTCCTTGAATATAAGCGTGGTCAAAGAGTTGTAATATACTGTAATGGCCTTTATTTAGGCGATTATGGCGGGCTAACGCAACTCGGCTCTTACTATACTGAAAATAATGTTCAGCAGATGGGTGGCATTACGGGTGAAAAAAATATTAACGACCGAATATTTAGAAAAGGTGGAACAATGGTTAATGTTACACCTAAGGTAATTAATAGAAGTTCGTTAGTTGGTGAAAATATGAGCAAACTTGTTGAAGTGCAAAATGTTCAATTCGACTCGCTATATTTTCCTGGTACAACCATAGTTCTTCCTTATGCTGATAAAGCAACCGGTGAATCACTCGATCATCCTTTACAAGGGTGTATTGATAATTATTTCGATTCTTTCGGTAAGAGCCTTCTTGTAGTTCGTACAAGCGGTTATTCTAAGTTTGCAAACAAACAAATTCCTGTTCTTAAGGGAACAATACGTGGTATTTTAAGTTTCTACAATGGAACATTTCAAATAATAGTTCGCGATTTGGATGATGTTGATTTAACCCAACCAAGATGCTTATAAGAAGGAGAAAAATTATGAAAAAAACAATAATTTCATTTGTGATTCCATTTGTTCTATTGGGATACATAATGTTTCAAACAGGTTGTGTTAAAGAAGAGTTTGATACAATTCCTATTATTAAAGACACATCTAACCTAGTTGCATCTTTAACTATTGCTGAGCTTAAAGCAATAACTGATACTAATAATGTTAAGAAGGCATATAGCCTTATAACACCAACTTTATTGCAAACCATTAAGGATAGGAATACTGCTAATGGTGTTCAAGACATTGAGTCGTTAGTAATAGAGGGTTATGTAACTTCCTCTGATTCTACCGGTAACTTCTACGAAGCGATTACAATTCAAGATGAAACCGCAGGGATTGACATAAAAATCAATTCAAGCGATTTGTATTCATTATATCGATTAAAACCAGGTCAAAAGGTAATGGTCAAGATAAAAGACCTTTACTTAGGGTACTATAGAGGAACTTATCAGATTGGGATAGCAATAGTTGAGCTAGGACTTAATAAGATTGCGGGTATACCATCAACTCAAGTATATAATTACATTGAGCGAACTGGTTGGAGAAAAAAGGTTACCCCTGAAACAATTACTGTTGGTGATATTACACTTGATCATTATCAAAAACTTGTTCGTTTTGAAAATATTCAATTTAAAGTACCTGCAAATAAGTTTAGCGACCTTGGCGAAAATTCAAGCAGAACACTTATTGATTGTGATGGTAAAATTATTTTTCTACGTACCAGCGGTTTCTCAAAATTTGCTGATTCAATTGTTCCTAAAGGAAAAGGTAGTATTGTTGGTGTTTTGACAAGATATGTAAGTTCTGATAAAAAATCCCATCTCGATCAACTTACAATTCGCGACTTAAATGATATTAGTTTTAATGAGCCTCAGTGTACCTTTAACGTTCCTACCCCTAACACCTCAATTGCCGATCTAAAAGCTATGTGCACAGGATTACCCGTAGATATAAATAGTAATGTTGTTATTTCGGGAGTTGTTTGCGCAAATGATGTTTCAGGTAATGTTTACAAGCAGCTTATTCTTAATGATGCTACTGGAGGAATTTCTTTTTCCATAAATATAACCGGAATGTATCCCGAATTCCCTGTTGGAACCCGCATGATTGTTGATTGTAATGGGTTAACCTTAGGAAAATCTGGTGGTCAAGTACAACTTGGAATAAAACCTTATGACTCCTATGTATCTAGACTTGAACCTAAAGTTTTCTTTAACAAAATCTTTGTAACGGGCCAGAACGAAACCGTTACCCCAATAATGGCATCAATTAAAAGCATAAATGATAATATGCTATATAAAATGGTTACATTAGAAGATGTTCAAGTTATAACTTCTGATCTAGGAAAAACTTGGTCGGATCCTTTTGCTACGACAAACAGATACGTTGAAGATTTTTACGGGAATAAGATTTGGGTTAGAACTAGTAGTTATGCAAACTTTGCAAACATAATAATGCCTTCAACTAGGGGAAATCTTACCGCCGTTTTAACCAAATTCAATTCGGACTACCAGTTGATTATAAGGGAGTTAAAGGATGTTAATCTTACCAATCCTAGGTACACTATGATAATTGCCCAGGATTTTAACTCTGCCTCGTTAGGTTCTACAATTACAATTGGCGGGTGGAAAAGCAAATACACTGCTGGTACAAAAAATTGGATTTGTATGTCTTCTGTTGTCAATGGTACAACCCAATACTATGCTGAGTTAAATGCAAATAATTCTAGTGAAGCGAGTAATGTGTCATGGTTAGTTTCTCCTCAGGTAGATCTTACAGGAAAAGAAAGCCCAAAATTGTTCTTCCACACAGCCTTCAACAACTGGGCTGGCAATGGAACTCTTCAGGTTTTCATATCAACCAATTATAATGGAACTGATGTTGATGCTGCTACATGGACAGCAATTCCAGGTGCAACCATTGCAACCCAATCAGATGGTGCCACAAATTTGGTAGAATCTGGAATTATTGATTTAAGCCAATACAACAGTAATATTTATCTTGGTTTTAAATATACCAGTGCTGGAGGTGGTTCAGCAACTACATATAGAATAGATAATGTGAAAATATTCTAAGATGGCAAATAAGAAAGCCCTTCAAAAATTTGAAGGGCTTTTTTCTCTTTGGTATTATTCTCTTTTAGTCTCAACGTAGAAAAATGGAACGTTTGCCATATCTGAGAGTTCCTCTCCTGCTTCACGAAGTTCATCATCATCGGCATCGTAATACCAGTAAAGTTTAAGAGGAAAACCATCTTTCTGAAAACTATTTAACATGATAATAATATCATAAATAAATTTAGCTGAAGATGAGTTAAAGTAGATAAACTTAAATTTAAAGGTAAAAGGTTCAACGTTTGTATTAATTGAACGATTATTAACAAGAAACGTGTTTAGTTCATCTAACCATTGAATGATTGGAAAATAAAAATCACGCACATTTTCAGGTCTCGAATATCCGCTCAGTTCAAGAATGCGCGTTTCGAGATTAAAATCGACAGTTGGCGATACCGGTGTTCCGCTGACGTAATAAGATTTCATTTAAACAAATTCTATTTTGCAATATAGTAAAATTCGATTGTTAACCGTTAACAGATTTTGCAATATATGCTATACCTTTTTGATAATATTGATTAACGTATTAAACTAATTGACAATCATCTTTAAAAAACAAGTGAGTAAAAAAAAGCCCCGTAAAAATCTATACGAGGCCTTTTTTAGGTTTAGGTTTGATAGGGTATAAAGTTAAATGGGTATCCAAGCATATCTGAAATTTCCTCGCCCGATTCTTGTATCTCATCATCTCCCTCTTCGTAATACCAGTTAATAAGGACTTCGTTACCCCTCGAGTGATATTTCATAAACTCAAGAAGGATGTCAAGAATGAACTTTGAAGAAGCGGAGTTAAAGTAAGTCATTCGAAGATTGACCGTTAAGAGATTTTTGTTATAGTCAATGTTTTTGCTTAACACGCTATCGCTATATTCATCAAGCCATTTAAGAACGGGTCGATAAAAACCAATTACATTCTCTGGTCTTGAGAAACCAGAAATCTCAAAAAGATTATTCTCAGGATCAAAATTGATTCTTGGAGTAAACTCCGTGGGTTCAATAATAAGGGAATCCATAATCTTTCCGCTATTTTGTGTTGTGAGAAATCAAAACATTTAATGTAAAGTACGAATATCTGTCGTTTACTGTAGTAAAATTATAATTTACCTTATTCTCCGACACCTTCGCAATATTAATGATTCCAAGACCAGCACCGCCTTTAGGTGAAACGTTTCCGCTTAAAATGGTGTTTTTGTATAGGTCTTTTAATCCATCTTTATCAAGGGAGTTAACCTTATCGAGTTTCCCTTTTAATAGAGAGACCTTGTGATTAAATATTGAATTGGAAATAAAAAGTGAAATATTCTGCGAGTCAATAAGCAATGAAAATCTTGGCATGTACTCTTTATCCTCGGCAATCGTATCCTGATGCTTGTAAATGTTTTCTAAGCTCTCTACCATAGCAGCATACACCTTCTTTCGAATGGTAATATTCATGCCACGTTTATCAAGTAGTGTGGCCATTTTATTAAGTAAAAAACCTATTTCTTCGTAGCTTAAAGGTCCATAGTGCCCTAGTAACTCTTCGCTAGCAATTTCTACTTCTCCCATTTTCTATATTAAAGAGTGCAAAATATAAAATCTTCGTTAAAAAAATATCTTTTTGCAAAAAATCTTTTAGAATTTCTTCAACTTCCTGTGTTTAAAAAATAAAACAACAATTTACCATTATTGATTTATAAAGATAATAATCCTTTTGATCAATGCACATAAAAAGTTGATTAAAACAAAAAAAGGGTGTGTGACTAATGACATTCTCCCTTTTTTAATATAGCAAATTTCTATTTATTCTACTGATTAAACGAACGTTTTAATAGTTTTAATTTCAACATTTCTACTCAAAAAAGCATAAAAGGGTGTGACAAAGTCACACCCTTTTATATAATTAACGACTGCCAAAATATATTACTTAACTATCTTCAATTCGCTGATTAGATTTGTTGCTCCACCGAGCTTTTCGATTACGAATAATACATAGCGAATATCAACATTAATCGTTCTTTGTAGCTCTGGCTCAAATGCAATATCGCTACTCATCGCCTCAGAGTTGCCATCAAAAGCCAACCCTAATAATTCACCTTTACCATTCATAATTGGACTTCCAGAGTTACCTCCAGTTATATCGTTATTTGACAGGAAGCAGGTTACGAGTTCGCCATTTTGCGCATATTGCCCATAATCCTTATTTTGGTATAGCTCTTTTAGCTTTGCAGGCACCTCAAACTCCCAACTATCAGGATTTTCCTTTTGCATAACACCCTTAAGTGTTGTATAATGCTCGTAAAGAACTCCATCTTTAGGACGATAGTTCATCACTTTACCATAGGTTAGGCGAATTGTTGAGTTAGCATCGGGGTAGAAGGCTTTCTGTGGATTTTTTTCCAATAAACCTCCGATGTACAATCTTTGGCCTTTTGAAATATCGCTATTAAATTTCATTAATGATTGAGCATAACTTCTAGATTTTTCTGTTACAGAAGCTGATGCAATGTATGCAGGGTCTTTCATTAAAGCCTCTTTTGTAGGATTATCGAGGAATGCACTTAACTTGTCAAGACTTACAAACATAGATTTTGCAAATAGGTCGGCAGCATATTTCTCAAAATTTTTCCCATACTTTGCTTTCAAATCAACCATAAAGGAAGGATAGAATTCTTTCTCTAAATCATCATTGATTAAGCGTAACATTGCGGCTGCAACTTTTTGGTCGGTTGGAGCATTGTAATCTTTATAAAAATTCTTAGCTGTTTCCTTTAGCTTGCTGCATTCCGCCTTAATCTTCTCCTGATCTGGAGTAGCGTTTGATAATAAACCAGCTAAGGTTGATGTCATTCCGGCAACATTAAGAATTTCAATCCCGCGGAAGCATTCGCCATAATACCCAGAAACTGTTAACAGCGTTTTCCTTTCTTTAACAGAATTTGCAATCAACGAAAGAGAATTACCATACTTTGCTTTTCGCTGCTCATTTGCATTAACCCAGCTCATAAAATCCGCCTCTTGAGTGGCTTTTAGATCAACTACTTTTAAACGGCTTAGCGCTTCAATCTCAGCCATCGATTTTTTCCAATAGTTGCTAGAACCAGCATACTTTGCAGAGTATTGAATTCTAACTTTATCATCTGCAAGCATATCTGCAAGCATAATATCCTGACGAATACCACGAACTTTAACACGAATAGGATCAGATACATTGATGATTTCATCAACCTCATAGGAAGTTGCATATCTTTGAGTTCTGCCAGGGAAGCCAACAATCATAGTGAAATCACCAGGTTTTACTCCTTTTATAGATATTGGTAAGAAATGTTTAGGTTTCATAGGAACATTTTCGGTAGAGTACCCAGCTGGTTTACCATCTTTGCTCATATAAACGCGGAATACGCTAAAGTCGCCAGTATGACGAGGCCACATCCAGTTATCAGTATCACCACCAAATTTCCCGATTGATGAAGGGGGTGCACCAACAAAACGTACATCTTTAAACACTTCAAATACCATCAAATAATAGGTATTTCCACCAAAAAATGAACGAACAAATGCTTCGTAGTTATTCCCTTTCTTTGCATTTTCAGCAATCTCCATTCCAGCTTTACGAACAGCATCTCCTCTTTTTAATTCAGGTAGGGTATCGCTTACAGCTTTAATAACTTGATCAGTTACATCTTCAATTCGAACAAGGAACGTTGCAGTTAATCCTTCGCATGGTAGTTCCTGATCCTTTGCTTTTGCCCAGAATCCATCTTTAAGATAATCGTGTTCAACACTGCTGTGCTTCTGAATAGAGCCGTAACCACAATGGTGATTTGTGAAAAGTAATCCTTCGCCTGAAACAATCTCACCAGTACATCCACCTCCAAATTGGCAGATTGCATCTTTTAAACTAGGTTTGTTGAGATTGTAGATATCCTCAGGGGTTAGTTTCATGCCCTGCTTTTTCATATCATCGTATGACTTGTTGATAAGATTAAGCAACCACATTCCCTCGTCGGCCTTGGTATAACTACTGAATACCAGCATAATACCAATAAAGAAAGTAAGAACTTTTTTCATGTTTTATTTAATGTTTAGTTGGTTTTATTGAACTAGTAAAACTTGCAATATAGACTTAAATAAATAAAAACGGTTTAATACAAAGCATTCAAAAAAGTTTTAATTGATCATCAAAAAGTTTATATGATAGCCTATGATAAGTGGTTATACCATAGTTTTTAATGGCCATTCGGTGCTCTTTTGTAGGATAACCTTTATTTTTACTCCATCCATATTGGGGATAATTCAAATGTAGCTCTTCCATATATTCATCACGATAGGTCTTTGCTAATATTGACGCTGCAGCAATAGACATAAATAGTGAATCGCCTTTAACTATGCATTGATGTGGAATGCCGGGGTATAGTTTAAACCTATTACCATCTATTAATAGTAGTTCAGGTTTAACTTTCTTAAGGGCTGCAACAGCCTTGTGCATTCCAAGAATCGATGCATTTAAAATATTTATCTTATCAATCTCCTCATTAGAAACTTGTTGTACAGAATAGTCTAAGGCGCTCGTTAATATTATCTCTCTTAAGACTAATCGCTGTTTATGGGATAAAACTTTCGAATCATTTAAATCAGGATTTGAAAAGTCGGGAGGAAGAACAACTGCTGCGGCAAAAACAGGTCCGGCAAGGCATCCTCGCCCAGCCTCGTCGCATCCTGCTTCAATAGTTTCAGGCTTTAAAAATGGCTTTAACATTTTAATCTTTTCTAACCGATTTCACAACACACTCATATAACGCATGAGCAGTAATGTCCCAATTAAATTTTTCGCGTTGTACCCGTGCGTTTGATATAAGTTTTTCTCGAATTGATTGGTCATTACAAATCTCAATCATTCCATTTGAAATAGATTCTACATCAAATGGATCAACATAAATTGCTGCATTGCCAGCGACCTCAGGAATTGATGTGCAGTTCGAAGCAACGATTGGAATATCGCATTTCATGGCCTCAAGGAGAGGGATGCCAAACCCTTCGTAGAAAGAAATATAAGTCATGGCATAAGCAGCTCCAACCACCTTGCAAAGCTTTTCAACCTGCAATCGTCCGGTAAAAATAACATCCTCTTTATATTTCAATGAATTATATATTTTCAGCATGGATGATGTCCCATACATCTTATCACCAACAATTACTAATTTAATATCAGATTGTGTGCTTGCTTTGAATGAGTCAAATGCTTGAAGCAATCGAGGCAAGTTTTTCCGGGGGTTAAAAGCTCCAACAAATACAAAATATGGTTTACCAATCGTTAAATTGGCTCTTACTTCTTCTATTTCTAATCTATTTAAGGGCTTATATAGTTCATTCGCCCCATTCAATGCTACGTCAATTTTGCTTGGGTCAATTCCATAGCTGTTTGCAATATCTTTCTTTGAAAACTCACTTACTGTCACTATTCTAGTTGATTTCCTTGCAAACTTTGGAAAAAAGAAATTGTAATACTTCCTTGCTAAAAATGGCAATGCTTTTGGATAGTGAAAAAAATTAATGTCGTGAATAACTGCAATTTGAGGGATATCAGTCTTTAGAGAGATGTAGCCATCTGTTGAAACGAAAACATCAATACTATTCGCTTCGATAAATTTTTGAACCGAATGCTCAAACCAAATATACCATAGAAAAGGATGTCTTGCCTGTGGATTAAGAACAATAGGACTAACATTACTTGAAAAAACGAATTGTGAATCAAATGGTCTATCGAAAAGAAAGAAAAACTCGTGCTCGGGATGACTTTGGGTAATTCGTTTCATGGTTTCATAAGTAAACCAACCAATCCCTTCGAGCTTGTCTTTTATCAGAAATCGTGTATTAACGGCAATCCTCATCTATTATCATTTGCTTCAAATTACATCATTTTTGAATTAATTTGCAAGGTTAAATGGCTATTGAATGCAATTGAAACAACCTTTTACTTACATTTGGGATAATTCATTACGTAAAACTTGTGAGGCGAAAATTCGCAGTAAACCTTTTACTCCTTTTGGCGCTAAACCTTATGGTTAAGCCCTTTTGGATATTTGGTATCGACAGAACGGTACAAAATATAGTAGGTGCTGGTGAATATGGATTATTCTATTCTCTGTTTAACTTCTCATTACTACTCAACATCATTCTCGATTTTGGAATTACAAATTTTAATAATCGAGAGATTAGTCGCCACTCGCATTTACTTCCAAAATTTTTTCCAAATATAGTATCCGTAAAAATACTATTAGCTATAGCATATGCCATAATTTGCTTGATTGGAGCGCTCGCTCTTGGTTATGATGGGAGACAAATTTATTTGCTATCAATCCTTGTACTAAATCAGTTTATTTCATCATTCATACTTTACTTACGCTCAAACCTAAGCGGATTACAGTTTTTTAAAACCGATAGCATAATCTCTGTCCTCGATAGATTTTTGATGATTATTATCTGCAGCATGCTAATTTGGGGGAACATATTCGAGGTTCATTTTTCAATTGAATGGTTCATTTACGCCCAAACAATCTCCTACACAATTACTTTTATAATAACATTAATAATACTACTTACAAAGGTTCAATCTTTTAATCTACGATTCGACAGAGTTTTTGCCTTAACAATAGTTAAGCAAAGTTACCCTTACGCCTTACTAATCTTGTTGATGAGCTTATACAGCCGCGTGGACTCTGTTATGCTCGAGCGAATGCTTTCGAATGGCAAAGTAGAATCCGGAATATATGCTCAAGCATTTAGAATTGTTGATGCTGCAAATATGCTCCCTTTCCTTTTTGCAGGCTTGCTCCTCCCAATGTTCTCGAGGATGATTAAAAACAATGAACCCGTCCAACCGCTTGTAGGATTTTCTTTTGTGCTATTATTTATACCCTCTTTTACCATCTCATCAACTTGTATTGTTTACAGTAAAGAGCTTATGCAGCTGCTTTACCACCAGCACACCTCTGAATCATCGGTGCTTCTTGGCATTTTAATGGTTTCTTTTTTAATGATATCGATAAATTACATATTTGGAACCCTATTAACAGCTAAAGGGAGTATCAAGCAGCTTAATTACATATCGCTAATTGGCGTATTCATTAGTTTGTTTATCAATGTGATGCTAATACCATATTATAAATCGATTGGAGCCGCCTTGGCAAATCTATTCACTCAAGTAATAATTGCAATTCTTCAGTTTATTTTAGCCTATAGAACTTTTAAGTTTAATTTATCGTTGAATAAATTAAGTCCATTTTTATTATATATTCCTCTTACAATATCCCTTACTCTGCTATATAAATTTCTTTTGTCAAATTGGCTAATCGGATTTACTATTTCCATTTTATCAGCCTTTGCATTTGGCCTAATTTTCAGAATAATTAGGGTAAGTGAATTAATTAAATTAATAGCAAAAGAATAATTGTAAAAATGCAGGTGGACAAGCTTTAGTAAAATTTATTCAATGCTATTGAATTTTTCTAGCTAAAAGATTATCTTTAAACCCTATAAAATATCATGTTCATTATTAAACGCTAGTATTCATGGGTATTCTGCTCGACAAAACAGCTGATTGTCCGTATATTAACTTCTCCGAAGATGGATTTATCGACATTGAAGGTCGTTCCATTACCGAAGATGTTTTCTCGTTTTGGCAACCATTATTAGAATGGATAGCTGAATACTGCAATAAGCCTGCGGAATTTACAAATGTTGTTATTTACCTTGAGTATACTAATAGCAGCTCGAATAAATACATCAATGAATTACTTCGAAGGCTCGAAGAGTGTCATGCACAAGGGAATAAAATGATCATCAATTGGAAATACGAGGAGGATGATGAATCGATTTATCAACTTGGCAAGGATCTTGAATCAGTTTCAAACTTGCCATTCAAATTTGAAATGGTAGAAATTGAGAAATTAAAAGCACAGCGAGTAAGAATAATGAGCAAGAAATCGGGTAATGAAGCGATTATAACATATCGATACTGGGATGCAATTATTCGGAATGGTCATGGCGATGAATACATCGTACTTGAAGAGATTATTTAATTCATTATATTTGTTTTTCAGTATTGCTTAATATTTAGCCTCATGGTGAAATTCGAACTGAAAGAAACGGCAACTACTCCATACGTCCTTTTTGACCATACTACTGGTTTGCTCAAAATCGACGGAAGATCTATTCCCGAGAATGTTATAGACTTCTATCACCCCATTCTTAGATGGATTGATGAATATAGCAAAGAGCCCTGCGAAACCACCGAGATAACCCTTAAGTTTGAGTACTTCAATACCAGCTCAAGCAAGCGAATCTTCGATATTATGAAAAAGTTGGAGAAAATGGCTGCTGATTCAGGAAAACGCGTTGTAATAAATTGGTATTACGAGGAAGACGATGAGGATATTTTCTTTGCTGGCAACGATTACAAAGCATTAATTAGCAAGGTTGAGTTTAATTTGATAGAGACAGTTTAAGTTTGATCAAGAATATTGTGAAGCACTAAACGAAAGTTTGGTGCTTTTTTATTTTAAAGCATAGAATTGAAGTGTTGAATGTATCATTAAATAAAAAAACCTCCGATTTCTCGGAGGCTTCTTAGTAGCGGGGACAGGACTCGAACCTGCGACCTTTGGGTTATGAGCCCAACGAGCTACCAACTGCTCCACCCCGCAATATATCGTATGTTTATAAGAACATGCTTTGTTTAACGCGGTGCAAATATAACATCTCATATTACAATATGCAAATTGCTTCGTGTTTTTTTAAAAATTAATTATTAATCCTTTAATTTTCAAGTTATAAACGAGCTGTTAATACACTTTTTAGCTTATGAATCAGCAAACTATTCGCATCGAGAAACATCCTAATCTCTAAAATCAATTATCTTTGTGACACTTTTCTAATTTCATATGGCAAATAATAAAGAGAAACGCAAGTATATTGATAAGCTTAAGAGTAAGTATCGTCTGAATATACTTAACGATCAAACCTTTGAAGAGGTATGGGCGATGAGGCTTTCGCGCTTAAATGTAATAGCTTTTTTTGGCAGCGCGGCCATTCTGATTGTTATCCTTGTTATTGCTTTAATCGCTTTTACCCCAATCAGAGAGTTTATCCCTGGTTATCCCGATGGAAATACCCGCAGAAATATTGTGATTAACGCATTAAAAGCGGACTCACTTGAGCATGAGCTAAAACTTTGGAAAGATTATTACAATAATATCAACAATATTATTAGAGGTGGAGAGCCTTTGAGCGTAATTAGCAAACCCGACTCATCCGTTAAGTATAAAGAGATTCGATTTACTCGATCGGTTGAAGATTCGTTGCTTCGAATGCAGATCGAAGAAAATGAAATGTACAACCTTTCGGTTTTCGATGGACGAAAAACTAAAAGCAATATTAGTAATATGCTTTTTTTTACACCCGTAAAGGGGGTTGTTACTAGCACATTTAGCCTTCAGCTAAATCATTACGGTGTAGATATTGTTGCAGCACCAAATGAACCCGTAGTTGCAGTTGCAGATGGAACTGTAACCCTTTCAACATGGACTCTCGAAACTGGATATGTTCTTCAAATTCAGCACGACGATAACCTTATATCGGTATACAAACATAACAGCCAGCTGCTTAAAAAGCAGGGGACTAGAGTTAAAGCAGGAGAGACAATTGCAATTATTGGCAATTCAGGCGAACTAACCACTGGTCCACATCTTCATTTCGAACTCTGGTATAATGGGAACCCCATTGACCCTCAAAAGTATATCGTATTCTAGAATATCAAACTAAAAAGCATTGAAGAGAAGAATAGCAATACTCGGATCAACTGGTTCTATTGGGACACAGGCACTAGAGGTTGTTGCATCAAACCCCGATAAATTTGAAGTTGAGGTTTTAACTGCAAATAACAGCTACGAAACGCTTATTCAACAAGCATTAACCTACCTGCCCAATGCTATTGTTATTGGTAATAAAGAGAAATACGGTTTCGTAAAAGATGCTCTATCATCAACAGATATTAAGGTCTATGCTGGTAATGACGCTATTGCACAGATTGTTGAGATGGAGACAATTGATATCGTCCTAACCGCAATGGTAGGATATTCAGGCCTGCTACCTACAATTAACGCTATCAAGGCTAAAAAAACAATTGCTCTTGCCAACAAGGAGACGTTAGTGGTTGCCGGAGAACTTGTAAATGAACTAGCTTTTCAAAATAATGTTCCAATTATCCCTGTCGATTCTGAACATTCGGCGATATTTCAATGTTTGGTAGGTGAGAAAAGTCCTATTGAGAAGATTATTCTTACTGCTTCTGGTGGTCCATTTAGAAAGCATACGCTAGAGCAGCTCAGAAACGTTACCTGTGCCGATGCGCTTAATCATCCAAACTGGTGTATGGGGGCTAAAATAACTATTGATTCAGCAACAATGATGAACAAAGGGCTGGAGGTAATTGAAGCGAAATGGTTGTTTAACCTTAATCCAAATCAGATTGATGTGGTTGTCCACCCACAATCAATTGTTCACTCGCTGGTTCAGTTTGAAGATGGTTCAATTAAGGCTCAACTCGGTTTACCCGATATGCGCTTGCCAATTCAGTACGCATTATCGTTCCCATATAGAATTAAATCGGATTTCCCTAGGTTTAGCTTTGCTAATTACCCAACGTTAACCTTTGAGGAGCCCGATACAAAACGATTCCCAAATCTTGCTTTCGCTAAAGATGCATTGATAAAGGGAGGAAATGCAGCATGTGTTCTTAATGCAGCCAACGAAATTGTAGTTGATGCATTCTTAAAAGAGAGAATTGGATTTACTCAAATGTCGGAGATTATCGAAAGGGTAGTTGTTCGTTCTCCATTCATTTCAAAACCAACATTTGATGACTACTCGTTATCTGATACCGAAACGAGGGCTTTAACAAAAACAGTAATTAATGAATATCAATCATAACCATGGAAGTAGTAATTAAAATTTGTCAACTTATTTTAAGTTTATCAATCCTTGTTGTTCTTCACGAACTAGGGCATTTTGTATTTGCTAAACTTTTCAAAACTCGCGTCGAGAAGTTCTACTTATTCTTCGACCCTTGGTTTTCATTATTTAAATACAAACGTGGTGAAACAGAATACGGAATTGGCTGGCTACCTCTTGGTGGTTACGTTAAGATTTCGGGTATGATTGACGAATCGATGGATAAGGAGCAACTGAAACAAGAGCCTCAGCCATTCGAGTTTAGGTCGAAACCAGCATGGCAGAGACTTCTGATCATGATAGGAGGTGTTACGGTTAACTTTCTTTTGGCCATTTTTATTTATTGGATGCTTCTTTACTCGTACGGTGAACAGTACATCCCCGCTAAGAATGCAAAGTATGGTCTTTGCTTTAATGAATCCGCTCAGAAGATTGGCTTGAAAGATGGTGATTTAGTTCTCAAGGCCGATAATTATGAAATTGATCAACCTGTAGATATTGCCAAATACATAGCAATATACAATGCAAAAGAGCTAACCGTTCAACGTGGAGATTCTACATTTGTTTTAAGCATTCCTCCAAAATTTGGGCAAGAGCTAATCGAGTTAGGCATTAAGAATTTTGCAACATTTCAATTCCCATTTATTATAGATTCTGTACTTCCTAATGAGGGTGCTTTAAAAGCAGGAATATTAAAAGGGGATATCATAGTTAAAATTAATGATAAGCCCGCGGCTTATGCTCACCAAGTTGCCCCAATTTTAATGGAAAATAAGGGTAAAGAGGTTGCGATTTCAGTAAAACGTGATACTTCAATTATAACTCTAAAATGTAATGTTTCTGAGGCAGGGAAATTAGGTATTGGCAATAAAGATCCTTATTCCTATTTCGATATAAAAACCGTTGACTATAGTTTCTGGGAAGCATTGCCTGCGGGAATATCACTAGGTTATAATACCCTAGCAAGTTACGTAAAAGGGATGTCCAAAATATTCACCAAAGAAGGTGTTAAGCAGCTAGGCGGTTTTGGTGCAATTGGTAGCTTATTCCCAGCATCATGGAACTGGTATGCTTTCTGGAATTTAACCGCTTTGCTTTCTGTAATACTTGCATTTATGAATATATTACCAATTCCTGCATTGGATGGAGGTCATGTTGCATTCCTTTTATACGAAATGGTTACAGGAAGAAAGCCTAGCGATAAATTCCTTGAGTATGCTCAAATTACAGGAATGATAATTCTGCTTACGCTGCTTGTTTACGCAAATGGGAATGATATCTTTAGATACTTTTTTAAATAGTTCTTCTTTTAAATATTTTGAACTAGGTTTGTAATACTAAAACTTATTATATGAATGCTTTTGTACTTGCAGGACAAATTGGGATGATGGAGATTGTTCTCATCCTCGTTGTAATTTTACTGTTCTTTGGAGGTAGAAAAATCCCAGAGCTGATGCGAGGCCTTGGAAAAGGTGTTAGTGAGTTCAAAAAAGGGATGAACGAAGGAGGTGATCAACCAACCTCAAATGAGGAAAAGAAGGATTCAAAAACTCCAAAAGAGTAAAAACGCTTGAAATTTTTATAGCAGTATGATTCTTAGCTCTTTCACAAAGCAAATTGTTATTCTATTTGCCTTAGTTTTTGTTTCACCTAATTCAAAATGTGCTGAAAGAGTTAACCCTTTTGTAAATAGATACGACCAAATAATAGAGTCAATGGAGGCTCTTGAGGGTCTCTATATTTTTAAAGATACCGTTTCTAGTAAAAAGAACTCCGTTAAAGATTACCCTACTTTCCCCGATCTTGTTTACGAGTATAAGATTGCTGCCATAGGCAAACTCTCGCCCATCGATTTTGATTACAATCCAAAAGTGAAAAGGTATATCGATATATACTCCATAGAACGTAGGGAGCAGGTTTCGCAAATGCTTGGGCTATCGCAACTTTATTTTCCCCTTTTCGAGGAGATGCTCGATAAGTATCAGCTACCACTCGAACTTAAATATTTGGCAATAGTTGAATCGGCGCTTAACCCTTTGGCAATATCTAAATCAGGTGCTGCAGGCCTTTGGCAATTTAAAATCAACTCCGCTAGGATGTTCAACCTAAACGTAAACTCTTACGTTGATGAAAGAATGGATCCTGTTAAATCAACCGAAGCGGCTTGCCAATACTTACAATACCTTTATAAGATATTTAACAACTGGCATCTTGCTTTAGCTGCTTACAACACAGGCCCTGGCCCAGTTCGAAATGCAATAGCACGTGCCAACGGCGAAACAAACTTCTGGAAAATATACGACTACCTACCCGAAGCTGCACAAAATTATGTACCTGCTTTTATTGCCGCAGCTTACATCATGAATAATGCTTCGAGTCATAAGATAAATATTATTAAGCCAATTATCGATTACTCCAAAACAGATTCGGTAATGATTACACAGCCTGCAAACTTTTCTGCAATTGAAAAGGAACTTAACCTCCCGCTTGGAATTATTCGTTTTTTAAATCCCATGTTTCGAAGAGATTATATTCCTGAAATGGGCAAACCTATTGCATTGTGGCTACCCTCAAATTTGGTTGAACAATTTATTAAAAAGGAGCAAACCATTTATAATACAAAAGCGAAAGAGATTACTTATCAAGATATCGTGGCAAAGTCAGGTAGCACTGAAGGAAAAATAGAGATTAGGTATAATGTAAAATCAGGCGATTATCTGCATAAGATTGCAATAATTTATGGATGTACAGTAGATGATTTACTAATTTGGAATCCTATTAATGACGACAATCTAAATGTTGGAGAAAATTTAACCATCTGGGTAGATAAAAAGACTTACCAAAGGCTTTTACAAGAGAATCCATCCGATTCGCTTAAACCAAAAAGGAATTAAAAAAAACCTCAAGCATTTGCTGAGGGTTTTTAATTTATCTTAATCGTCTAATCCTTCCGAAGGATCACCCGTATACTCTCTAACAATTCCTCGTTTTGAACCTTTAATAAAATTCAGAATCAAATCTCTTTCAGGTGTTTGTGGCATGTTCTCCTCAATATGAACTACTGCTTGAGAAACATTCATCCCCTTATTATATATAGTACGATAAATCTCTTGAATTTCACCAACCTTATGAGCATCAAAACCTCTTCTGCGTAAGCCGATAATGTTTAAACCAGCATAGGTAATTGGTTCGCGAGCAGCAATGATAAATGGAGGAATGTCTTTATTAACCTTCGATCCACCTTGAATCATAACATGAGCACCTATACGCTCGAACTGATGTATTAAAGCGTGTGCGCTTACAATTGCCCAATCGTCTATTTCAACCTCACCGGCAACCTGAGTACCATTTCCAAGAATTATATCGTTGCCGATTACACAATCGTGACCAACATGAACGTAAGCCATTAAAAGGCAGTTGTTTCCAACTACCGTTTTTCCACGCGATTTGGTTCCACGGTTAACGGTTACGCACTCGCGCATTGTTGTGTTATCACCAATTTCGGCAGTAGTTTCCTCGCCTCTAAACTTCAAATCTTGAGGAATAGCGGATATTACAGCGCTAGGAAAAACCTTGCAATTTTTACCAATTCTAGCTCCATCAAGGATTGTAGCGTTTGGCCCAATCCATGTTCCATCGCCAATTACAACATTGCCTGCAACGTATGCAAATGGATCAATGGTAACATTAGCGCCAATCTTGGCATCTGGGTGAATATATGCTAAATTTGATATCATGATTCTTTAGTTTTTGATATTTGAGCCATCATAACGCCTTCCATAACAACAGTGTCGCCTACAAATGCTAACCCTCGCATGTTTGCAATTCCCCTACGAATAGGTTCGATAAGTTCGAGTTTAAAGACTAAAGTATCTCCAGGTACAACTTTCTTTTTAAACCGAACTTGATCAATCTTTAGGAAATATGTGAGATAATTCTCTGGATCTGGGACTGATGTAAGAACAAGAATACCTCCAACCTGAGCCATTGCCTCTACCTGTAAAACACCAGGCATTACTGGCTCATCAGGGAAGTGACCAATGAAGAAACTCTCGTTTACAGTAACATTCTTAACACCAACTACAGATGTTCCGTCCATATAAATAATCTTATCGACTAATAGGAATGGGTTACGATGAGGGAGCAACTTTTTAATCTGGTTGATATCCATTAAAGGTTGCTTGTTGATATCGTAAGTAGGTGGTGTTGGCTTTAGTATCTCCTTCTTGTATTGCTTGCGTAGCATCTTCGCAAACTCAGTGTTTGCATGGTGACCAGGGCGTAATCCTGTTATTTTACCTTTAATTCTTAAACCAAGCAACGAAAGGTCACCAACCATATCAAGCAATTTATGACGTGCCGGCTCATTGGTAAAGTGTAAATCGAGGTGATTTAAGAACCCTGAAGGTCTAACTTGAACATGTGGTTTATTGAAGATATCAGCAATACGATCAAGTTCAATTTGAGGCACCTCGCGCTCCATAATAACAATGGCATTCTGAAGATCACCCCCTTTAATCAGGTTGTTTTTTAAGAGCACTTCAAGCTCATGGAAGAATACGAATGTTCTACAAGGTGCTATCTCCTTTTCGAAATCTTCAATCCTGGTAAGTTTTGCGTATTGGTGTCCGAGTACTCTTGAGTTATAGTCAATCATTACATCGATGCTGAAACCATCATCTGGGTAAGCAATAATCTCGATATTGTTCTTCTCATCCCTATAAACGGTTTTTTCGCGGATGATGAAATAGTTTCTTTCTGCGCCCTGCTCAACTGTACCAACTTTCGCAATTTCTTTAACGAAGGAACTTGAGCTGCCATCCATAATTGGCATTTCGGGTCCGTTTACTTTGATAAGAGCGTTATCGATACCCATACCTGAAAGCGACGCAAGTACGTGCTCAACAGTGTGTATCTTAACTCCTTTTTGAACAAGGGTTGTTCCCCTAGAGGTGTCGGTAACGTTATCGGCTACTGCATCTACCTTGGGTTGTCCCTCTAAATCAACTCTTTGAAATACGTATCCGGTATTTACTTCTGCGGGACAAATGACTAGTTCAACTTCAACTCCTGTATGTAAGCCCTTACCTTTAACGGTAACGGGTTGTTGGATTGTTCTTTGCTTATCTGCCATAGAATATGAATTGCGTTTACAAAACTTCGCAATTTATAAAAAATAACCATTAATTGGTTGTTCTCTATGGATTAAGCTTGGGGATAAATGGGTTATTTCTCTGATATTTTGCGCGTTAACTCCTCTACTATTTTTTCAAGATCAGATAATCTTGACCTTAATTCAGGTAGATTTTTGTAAACTGCCATCGAACGGCGTTGCGCTGATATGTCGCTGGCAGGGCTACCTAATACTATTGAACCCTCCTTTTTAATATCGCTAGGAATACCAGCCTGTGCTCCGGCTTTAACGCCATCGGCGATTTTAAGATGAGGGCTAATGCCAACCTGACCGCCAAACATACAGTTTTTGCCGATTTTTGTTGAACCTGCAACACCCGATTGGGCTGCCATTACAGTATTTTCACCAATTTCAACGTTGTGGGCAATATGAACATGATCATCGAGTTTAACGCCTTTACGAATTATGGTTGAGCCCATTGTAGCTCTATCGATTGTAGCATTTGCCCCAATCTCAACATGATCTTCAATAATGACATTACCGATTTGAGGTACTTTCTTATAATTAGTGTCAGCTCCCGAAGCAAAACCAAATCCATCGGCACCGATTACGGCTCCAGCATGAATAACACAATCGTTACCTAATACGCAATCCTCGTAAATTGTTGCACTAGGATAAATGATGCAGTTATCGCCAATTTTAACATTATCACCAATATATACATTAGGGTAAATCTTTGTGTTCTTACCAATTTTTGCATTCTCTGAAATATATGCAAAAGATCCAAGGTACAAGTTCTCGCCAATTGTTGCGGTACTGTGAATAAATGAGTTTGGTTCAATCCCAGACTTCTGCTTTTTTGATTGAGCATAAAGTTGGAGCAATGAAGCAAATGCTTCGTATGCATTGCTAACCCTCACCAATGTTGCAGAAATAGGTTGCTCAGCAACAAAATCGTTATTCACCAAAACGATTGATGATTGAGTATTATAAATGTAATTAGCGTATTTTGGATTTGCTAAAAATGATAAGGCACCAGGATGTCCTTCTTCGATTTTTGCAACTGTTTTAACTTTTACATCAGGATTCCCTTCAACTGTTCCACCAAGGAATTGGGCTATTGCTTGAGCTGAAAACTCCATAATCAATTTTTCGTTAAACAATTCACAAAACTAAGTATTTCTAAATCATTTCGGGTAACATAGAAAGTATTTTTTCACTTCTGTTGATAGCGCTTTAGTGTTTAAAATATCCGAAGCATCAGCAATATCAACTAGTTCTCCATTGTTATAAAGTATCTTAATGGAATCGTCGTTTGAGCTATAAGCGTTATTGCTAACCGAATCGGAGAACACAAAATAATCGATATTGTTTGCGTAATCAGGATGCTCAGCTTTAACATGCTTTCGAATAGACTCAATGCGATTTGCATCAAATGGCAAACCTTTCAACTCAACTTTTAACAATTTTCGATTCACGAGCATTGATGAAAACGTTGAAAGAACTATATCGGGGTGCGATTGCCACATCTTTGCCGCAATCATTATATCATTATCATCTAGGATTGAGAAATAGGTAAGAGCCTCGGAAGGATTAGTTAGCAATTGATTGAAAGTAAAATCTTGCTTCGTAACCTCATTCTTTAAAAAGTATTTAAGCGATGGGGTCGCAAACAAATCATCGCCTTGCTGAGCTAGTTCTCGGGCTCGCTGGAGCATTTTAATTAATATTTGCTCTGCAGCAACCACTGTTTTATGAAGATATACCTGCCAGTACATCAACCTACGAGCAATAAGGAATTTTTCAACCGAGTAAATTCCTTTTGCCTCTACCACGAGCTGATCGTCAACAACATTTAACATCTTAATTATTCTTTCAACGCCAACCGTTCCCTCGGTTACACCCGAAAAGAAGCTATCGCGCCTTAAGTAATCGAGCCTATCCATATCGAGCTGGCTCGAAACGAGTTGATGTAAAAAACGTTTGGGGTAATTATCATCAAAAACATCGATAGCCATACTCAAACGGCCATTCATCTCCTTGTTAAGCCACTGCATAAAACAACGGCTAATGGCCTCATGGCTTATGCCTTTTGCAATGCTATATTCTAAAGAGTGTGAGAAAGGTCCATGTCCTATATCGTGTAAAAGGATTGCGATATTTGCAGCCTCAGCCTCTTCGTCGCTAATATCATGACCTTTAGAGCGCAATGCTGCAATGGCTTCATTCATTAGGTGAAGTGCGCCAAGGGCATGCTGGAATCGATTATGATTTGCCCCAGGATATACCAAATATGTTAAGCCAAGCTGCTTAATGTTTCTTAAACGCTGAAAATATGGATGCTCTATCAAATCAAAAACAATCGGATGCTGAATATTTATAAATCCATGCACCGGATCGTTAACAATCTTTTTTTTGTTGGTGTTGTCCATCTTGCAAAGCTAATTTCTAAAGCAAAAATAATTATGGGTTGCAACTTATCGTTACAACCCATAAAAGTAAGATTAATTCTTTTAATTAATCTTTTATACACCTAATAGAATATGCATTACCAGATGCTGCTTCACCACCATCGTTTATTTCATATGTATTTCCATCGATAGAGTAAGATTTTGGTGTTGTAGGATTTACTAATCCCCACCAGGTTGCGACTTGTCCCATTCCAAAAAATCCACTCCAACCTGCAGAATAAAAGGCAGACCCTCCTGGTCGAGCAGAGAAACCGCTAGAATTGTCGGCAAGGTTCTTTTGTATATTCCAATAGCCATTACCTTCAGCGATTGTACCCGACTCCATCATTTTTAATCCTGTGATAATTCTATTATTTGACCAATCAGCTCCTCCAACGAAATTTAAAAGCTTTTTCCAATCATCCTCTGTAGGAACATGCCAACCAACAGGACAAACATTATTTCCTGAAGTAACAACCTCATATGCATATATACGGCCATAGAACTTAGCCGTATCACCCCCATCAGGTCTTAGATCATAAACAGCAACTTCGTTAAGCGTTGACAAAGGTGTACCATCATTGTATTTGGTTGCTTTTAAGTTTTCTTTCATCCAATATTGATCGCCAATCTTTACCGTTTTATATGTATTCCCTTCATTATCAGCAATAGCCGATGAACTTACCCCAATACCAGTACTAACAGTTCCCGTTGAAACAATATTTGATTCGGTAAAAAGAGTTGTTTTAAAATAGCTGGTATCATTAGTTACTTTGAAGTACTCCTGAGTTCCGCCTTTACTTTGAGAAAGCCCCCCAACAGCAAAACCACCTCGAGAACCCTTGATTGCAGTAGTGTTATTAAAGTAAAAACGTGCACTATCGGCAGTAATAGTCATAAAATCAGGATTTGTTGAAATTTTCGTTTGAGAAAGTCCTCCAATTGCAAATCCACCTCTTGCGCCTTTGTTTAGCCCTTTATCATCAATATTGATTCTTACGCCATCTTGATAAACTGCGAAAACAATCAGTCCATCATTATTTTTTACCACAAAAATTGGATCATCAAAATTTGAACCAGGCAGGCTTTTAACCTCTTTAACACTTCCTGCCATTAGCGCATAAGGTGCAGAAAGAATTTGCGTTGTACCTAAATCAGTAAAATTCAATTCACTCCCAGTTTTTGCTTCAACTTGAATAAAGATATTCTCGCTCCAAGGAATAGCAGCAAAACTAACAGCATCTCCTCCTCCTATCGATAAACTTACAACACCTTGTGCAGATGTATTCTGGCTGAATGTTTCATTGTATACAATAGTGCCATTGGAAGCCGCTTTTCGAAGTGTGATTTTTACAGTAACAGGTTGGCTAGCAATTACCGTTCCATCAGAGTTGCGAAGAACTGCCTGGTAAGAAAATTTTTGCGGAACTTGTCCATGTCCTTGCAAAAGCATTATACAAATTAACGCTATGGTTGAAAGTGTTGATTTCATTGGATCCAAGTATTAAATGTGAGACTTAATTTACTTTTCTATTTTTTCAAAAATGATTGATAATGAATATAACAAATATTTATTAAAAAAGTTTTCAATAAACTCAAATCAAGATAAACAAGGCATTAAATGGGCTTAAGGTATATATTAAACAATATGTTAAGATGCTCATTAAGCACAAAATATCACTACTCATCTAATTTTCAGGTAAATATTTTGCATTAGAATCAAAATATAACTACTTTTGCCTCGAATTTGAAGTAATTAAGCAGGGGACGGAGTCCCCTGTTTTGTTAACCAAACCTTTGTAGATAGCATGATCACAAAAGAGCAGGTACAAAGTATTATTACACCTAAAGTGGATGAGGAAGGGCTGTTTATTGTAGAAATTACAGTAAGCACAACGAATCATATAACAATTTTTATCGATGGCGATAAAGGGGTAACAATCGATCAATGCATCTCAATTAGCAAATTTATTGAAGAGAATCTTAACCGCGACGAGGAGGATTATGAACTCGATGTTTCATCAGCAGGTTTAGATTTGCCTCTAAAAGTGGCAAGGCAATACTTAAAGAATATTGGCCGAATGGTTGATATTGTTACCAAAAAAGGACAAAAATTCTCTGGAAAACTTGTTGATGCTAACAATGATAGTTTTAAGGTTGAAGTTGAAAAAACGGTTTTGCAAGAGGGTAAAAAACGTAAAGAAAAAATAACAGAAGTTGACAGCTTTAACTATTCTGATATTAAATCAACAAAAATTGTAGTTTCATTTAGATAGTTTGAAAATAGTAAAGAAAATGGAAAATCTGAATCTGATTGACACATTTGCCGAGTTTAAGGAGCTGAAAAATATCGATCGCCCAACAATGATGAGCGTATTAGAAGATGTTTTCAGGAATATGCTTATTAAAATGTACGGTTCAGATGATAATTATGATATTATCATCAACATCGATAAAGGTGACTTTGAAATATGGCGTAACCGCGAGGTGGTTGAGAATGGAGCCGTTGAGGATCCTAACCGTCAGATTTCCCTGACAGCAGCAAAGAAGATCGACGATGATTATGAGGTAGGTGAAGAAGTAACCGATGAGGTTAAGCTTATCGATTTTGGTCGTAGAGCAATTTTATCGCTTCGTCAAAACCTTACATCACGAATCCTAGAGCTTGAAAAGAATAATACCTACAACAAGTATAAAGATAGGATTGGTGAGGTTGTTACCGGCGAAGTATATCAGGTTTGGAAAAAAGAAATTCTTATACTTGATGATGAGGGCAACGAGCTGATTATTCCAAAAACAGAACAAATCCCAACCGACTATTTCCGTAAAGGTGATGCCATCCGCTCAGTTGTTATAAGGGTTGAGATGCGCAATAATAGCCCGCTAATCGTCCTTTCACGTACATCGCCAGTTTTCCTTGAACGCCTATTCGAGCTTGAAGTTCCAGAAATTTTTGATGGCTTAATCACAATCAAGAAGATTGTTCGTATGCCAGGCGAGAGGGCTAAAGTAGCCGTTGAATCGTACGACGAGCGCATCGACCCTGTTGGAGCATGCGTTGGGATGAAAGGAAGCCGTATCCACGGTATCGTTCGCGAGTTACGCAACGAGAATATCGATGTAATTAACTATACTACTAATACACAACTTTATATTACAAGAGCGCTTAGCCCTGCAAGAATTACATCAATTAAACTTGATGAAGCAGAGAAACGTGCTGAAGTTTACCTAAAACCCAACGAGGTTTCGCTTGCTATTGGAAAAGGCGGATTCAACATTAAACTTGCCAGCCAGCTAACTGGTTACGAAATTGATGTTTATCGCGAATCTGATGCTGAAGATGAGGAAGATGTTACTCTCGACGAATTCGTAGATGAAATTGAGGGCTGGATTATCGACGCTCTTAAAGGAATTGGCTGCGATACCGCTAAAAGCGTAATCGAGATACCATTTAAAGAACTTGTTAAACGTACTGACCTTGAGGAGGAAACTGTTAAAGAAGTTCTAAGAATATTGAAGTCAGAGTTTGAATAGTAGGGTTTATAGCTTAGTTTTGCAATTTATTATTAAATAACGGGGATTACCTGGTATGACAAATGTCGAAAAATCATTAAGGCTTAGTAAACTTGCTCGAGAGTTTAATGTAGGAATATCAACCATTGTGGAGTTCCTGCATAAAAAGGGTCACAAAATCACTAGCGATCCAAACTCCAAAGTAGATGCTGAACTTTACAATCTGCTAGCCAAAGAGTATGGTAATGAGGTGAACCTGAAAATGGAATCTCAAAAAGTTAGCCTTAAAGGCCTTAGGGATAAGAAAGAAACCATCTCAATAGACGATGTGGAGAAAGTAGTTGAGGAGGATGTTGAATCAACCGATGCTGAAGATGAGGAGTTTATGAAAAATATTCTCTCAACTCCAAAGCAAAAGGAGGTTAGCACATTCGAAAAGCCAAAGATTGATATCAAGCTAAAAGGTAAAATCGATCTTGATGCTCTTGCTCCTAAAAAGCATCAGCCCGAAGCTCCAAAAACTCATGAATCTAAGGAAAAACATGAGAAAGAGCAACCTAAGCAACCTCTAAAAAAAGAGGAAAAACCTGAACATGTTGCACAACCTAAGGTTGAAAAAAAACCTGAACATATTAGTACTGCACCCGTTCATGTTGATCAACCAAAAGTAGTTGGAAAGGTAAATCTCGATCAACTTAATCAAAAAACGCGCCCAACTCATAAACACGAGCAACAACATCCTCAGCAAAAACAACATAAGCAAGATCAGCATAAACAAGATCAGCATAAACAAGATCCAGAACGAAAAGAGCATAAACCTCATCAGCATCCAAAAACTGAAGAACGCCATAAACCAGTAGAAAAGGTAGTTGCTCCTCCGGTTGTTGAAAAACCAGAGGTAGTTAAGGAAGAGCCTCAGGAAGCCATTCTTTTTAGAAGAGAGGTTGAAAAACTATCAGGCCCTACCGTTGTTGGTAAAATCAACCTCGAAGCATTTGAGGTTAAAAAGAAACAACCCGTTGCTTCATCATCCGATGCTGATAAGAGCAATAACAAGAAAAAACGCCGTAAGCGTATTAGGAAAGATAACCAAAAAGTTAGCATCCCAAAGGAAGGCCAAAAATCTTCGCCAACCCCACCAACATTAACCAAAAAGGCGGATTTACCTGATAGAAGAAATCAGCAGGCGAATAACAACAATGCTAATAATAAGAAGAAACGTAAAATTATTAAACCTGAGGTTAGCGAGGTAGATGTTCAAAAGCAAATTAAAGAAACACTTGCACGCTTAACCTCAAAAGGCGGAAAATCGAAAGGTTCGAAGTATCGTCGCGAGAAGCGTGATATGGTAAGCGTTCGTCAACAGCAAGAGCTTGAGCAGCAAGAAATCGATAAGCAAACCATCAAGGTTACTGAATTCGTTTCGGCTAGTGAACTTGCTACCATGATGAACGTATCACCAACCGAGGTTATCGAGGTTTGTATGAACCTTGGTCTTATGGTTTCAATCAACCAGCGTTTGGATGCCGAAACAATGGCTTTAGTTGCCGATGAATTTGGCTATAAGGTTGAATTTGTAAGCGTTGAATTACAAGAATCAATTAAGCAAGATGAAGATCGCCCTGAGGATTTGGTTCATCGTTCACCAATCGTCACCGTTATGGGTCACGTTGACCATGGTAAAACATCATTACTCGACTATATTCGTCATACAAACGTAATTGCCGGTGAGGCCGGAGGTATTACCCAGCATATTGGAGCATATAACGTTGAGGTTAAAGAAGGTAAACAAATTACTTTCCTCGACACCCCTGGTCACGAAGCGTTTACCGCTATGCGTGCCCGTGGTGCTAAAATTACCGACGTTGCAATTATCGTTGTTGCGGCTGATGATAACATCATGCCCCAAACCGTTGAGGCAATTAACCATGCAAGCGCTGCTGGTGTTCCAATCGTATTTGCAATCAATAAGGTTGATAAGCCAGGTGCTAATCCCGAGAAAATCAAAGAGGGGCTTGCCAATATGAACTACCTCGTTGAGGATTGGGGTGGCAAATACCAAAGTCAGGAGATTTCGGCAAAGATGGGAACCAACATCGACAAATTGCTCGATAAAGTTCTTTTAGAGGCTGAATTGCTCGACCTAAAAGCAAATCCAAAGAAAAAAGCAACAGGAACTGTAGTTGAATCAACACTTGACAAAGGTCGCGGATATACAGCAACAGTACTTGTTCATGCAGGAACCCTTAAACAGGGTGATATCATGATTGCCGGAACCAACTTCGGACACGTAAAAGCGATGTTTAACGAGCGTGGTAACAAAATAAACGAGGCTGGGCCATCAATGCCCGTTCAGGTAATTGGTTTGAATGGGGCACCACAAGCTGGTGACTATTTCAACATCATGGAATCTGACCGTGAAGCAAAAGAAATTACCAACAAGCGTGAGCAATTGCAACGCATGCAAGGTCTTAGGACTCAAAAGCATATCACCCTTGATGAGATTGGTCGTCGTATTGCAATTGGTAACTTCCAAGAGCTTAACATCATTGTTAAAGGTGACGTTGACGGTTCAATCGAGGCGCTATCGGATTCGCTTATCAAGCTATCAACCCCAATGATTCAAGTGAATGTTATTCACAAGGCGGTTGGCCAGATTTCGGAATCAGATATTTTACTTGCAGCAGCATCAAACGCAATTGTTATCGGTTTTCAGGTACGTCCTTCATTGAGTGCTCGTAAACTAGCCGAGAAAGAAGAAATCGATATTAGGCTATACTCCATCATCTACTCAGCAATTAATGAGATTAAAGATGCAATGGAGGGAATGCTTTCGCCTGAACTTAAAGAAGAGATTATTGGTTCAACCGAGGTTCTCGAGGTGTTCAAGATCACCAAAGTTGGTACCATTGCTGGTTGTATTGTTCGTGAAGGTAAGATTATCAGAAACAATAGAGTACGTCTAATCCGCGATGGTATAGTAGTTTACACTGGTGAACTCGAGTCTCTCAAACGTTTCAAAGACGATGCCAAGGAAGTAATCAACGGTTTTGAGTGCGGCTTAAACATCAAAAATTTCAACGATATTAAGGTTGGCGATATCATTGAAAGTTTCACAGAGGTTGAAGTAAAACGTAAACTCTAAGAATTAAGTATATAAAAGCAAAAGCGGTGAAGTTTCCTTCACCGCTTTTTTTATGCTTAATTTTATCTACTTATTAATCAACTTCACCAGCTTCATGCACATATCGGTGAAGATAATCTGTGCATTGCCGTTTCGTGAGATGTGATCGATTGCCAAATTAAACTCAGTGAACACCTGATAAACATTGGATGGATTGATGAATGGTGAGAATTTTTTTCCGAAGTCAATCTCTTCTCCTGCTAAATAGGATATATCCTCGAGGTTCATATTTAGCATTAGGCTTTCTCTCAACAAACGAAGCGATTCTGTAAGCAGTTCCTTTTGCTGTTCGCGTCCAAGTGATGATGCCTCGCCTACCCAATCGAGTAAACCAAGCACATCGTTTGCATAGCAAAGCCTCATGAGCGACCTAAAGTATGGGAAATATGGGTTTTCCTCCTCAACCGAAATAAGGCTCATCGCCTTACGGTAATTTCCATTTGAGATTCGGCTAATATCACTTGCCCTTGATGGGTTCATCTGATACCTATCAACAAGCGCCAGAGCAATGCTCTCGCGATGAATTGGAGGAACTTTAATTACTTGTGTGCGTGATAGAATGGTTTTTAGCAACTGTGATGGATTCTCGCTAACCATTAAAAACGTTGTATTTTGGGGTGGTTCTTCGATTAGCTTAAGAAGTTTATTGGCTGCCTGCTGGTTCATCCGCTCTGGAAGCCATATTATCATGGTTTTATAATCCGATTCAAAACTTTTCATACTCAGCTTTCGGATTACATCCGAACTCTCAGTAGTGCCAATAATTCCTTGCTTATTCTCTGCCCCAATCATCTCATACCAATCCGACTCGGTGATATATGGATTTTCGAGAAGCACCTCACGCCATTGAACCATAAAAGCATCGCTAAGTTTCCCCGATGGACCTTCATCATCAGTTTTACGTTCAGAAAGGATTATTGGGAAAACAAAGTGCAAATCGGGATGAATCAGCTTATTAAACTTATGGCACGATGGACAAACCCCGCACGAATCCTCCTCCCCTTTTTGTTGGCAGCTAATATACTGTGCATAGGCTATAGCAAGCGCAAGTTTTCCTGTCCCATCCTGCCCAGTGAATAGCTGAGCATGAGGAATTCGTCCCTCCCTTGCCGATTTAATCAACTTTTGCTTAACCTGTTCCTGTCCAACAATATCCTTAAAAAGCATGATTCTGATGTATTAAATTCAAAACAATCAAAAGTACAAAAAATAGCGTAATGTTCTAAAACGACGATTTGCAAGATGTAAATAAATTAAGATGATCTAAAAACTAAATTTTCTAAGAAATTAAACTCAATTAATCCCCTTTTTTCATCAATCGTTTGCGATGATTACTGGTAGGAAATATACCATTTTGGTGAAGGATGATGTATATTTGTTTCTTGATAAAATAAAAGTATAATTCATGAATAACATTGATAATTATTCATTTGCCGGGAAAAAGGCAATTGTTAGGGTTGATTTTAATGTTCCCCTAGATAAAAAAACCTTCGAGGTTACCGATGATACCCGCATTCGCGGTGCATTAAAAACTATTAAAAAGATACT
This sequence comes from uncultured Rikenellaceae bacterium, assembly GCA_964390565.1. GTDB lineage: Bacteria > Bacteroidota > Bacteroidia > Bacteroidales > Tenuifilaceae > UBA8529. Next base: position 29,566 of record CAYMII010000016.1, on the reverse strand, counting down.
TAATGGTGGAGGTGCAGCAATTCTAATGTCTCACCTTGGACGTCCAGATGGAAAAGTACAAGAAAAATATTCGCTAAAGCACGTTTTACCTGCCATCGAGAAAAACCTTGGATTAAAAGTAAAATTTGCACCGGACTGCATCGGCAACGAAGCCAAGAAATTAGCCTCTGAACTTAAAGCGGGCGAAGTTCTAGTTCTTGAAAACTTAAGATTTTACGAAGAAGAAGAAGGTAAAGCCTACAGCTTAGCCGAAGATGCTACTGACGAGCAAAAGAAAGAGGCAAAAACTAGAGTTAAAGAGAGCCAAAAGAACTTCTTAAAGACTTTGGCTAGCTTTGCTGATTGTTATGTAAACGATGCATTTGGAACAGCACACCGTGCACACGCCTCAACATCGCTTATTGTACAGTATTTCCCAAATGATAGCATGTTCGGATACCTTATCGAAAGCGAGCTAAACGCAATGGATAAAGTGCTTCACTCCAACGAAAAGCCGTTAACAGCAATCATGGGTGGTGCAAAGGTTTCAGATAAAATATTGCTTATCGAAAATTTATTGAATAGGGTTGACAACCTTATCATAGGTGGTGGAATGACCTACACCTTCATTAAAGCACAAGGTGGAAAGATTGGAAAATCACTTTGCGAGGAGGACAAACTTGAGCTTGCTTTAGAAATTCTTAAGAAAGCAAAAGAGAAAGGTGTAAACGTTTATCTACCTGTTGATGCTGTTAATGCCGATGCTTTTGATGCAAATGCTAATACCCAAGTTCAAAAGATTGATGTTACACCTGAAGGTTGGATGGGTTTAGATATCGCTAGCGAAACAATTAAAAAGTTTGGTGAGGTTATCGAGAACTCAAAAACAATCCTTTGGAATGGCCCGATGGGAGTATTCGAGATGGAAAAATTCTCGAATGGTACTAAAGCCATTGCACTATCAGTTGCTAAGGCAACTGAAAAAGGCGCATTTAGCCTTGTTGGTGGTGGCGACTCTGTTGCTGCAGTAAATAAACTTAACCTGTCCGATAAGATTAGCTACGTATCTACTGGTGGTGGAGCAATGCTAGAATACATGGAAGGTAAAGAGTTGCCTGGAATTAAGGCGATCAGAGGGTAAATCTTATTGCATTTATATTAGAGTTCCGATCTCTTGGAGAGTTCGGAACTCTTTTTTTGCTAACAAACTGTATCTTTGCAGCATGAATAAAATTACCTCTTCAATATTTGATATTAAAAGTGATGAGCAGTTTGAAAAAAATGCTCTTGATGTATTTCGATATCAATCGATTAATATTCCAATATACAAAGAGTATCTCGAAAGGTTAAAGGTTAAAACTGAAGATGTTACTAGCATCGATAAAATACCTTTCTTACCAATACAATTCTTTAAAACCCGCGAAATTAAACCAGTAGATTCGACCACTCAGGTTATTTTCACAAGCAGTGGCACAACTGGTGATCAAACCAGTCGACATCATGTAATTGATACAACTCTATACGAAACGAGCTTTACAAAGGCTTTCAGCCTTTTTTATGGCAATCCTTCCGATTACTGTATTATAGCGTTACTTCCCTCCTACCTTGAGCGTCAGGGTTCATCATTGGTTTACATGACCGATAAGCTGATAAAACTATCAAATCATCCAGATAGCGGCTTCTTTTTAAATGAATTTGAACTTATTAAGGAACGATTGGAACGATTGGATGCTAAAGGGCAAAAATGTCTTCTAATTGGCGTTTCCTTTGCTCTTGTTGACTTTGCTGAGAAATATCAAATTAAACTCAAGAATACCATTGTAATGGAGACTGGCGGCATGAAGGGCCGCCGAAAGGAGATGGTGCGTGAAGAACTCCATACACTGCTTTGTAATGCCTTCGGCGTTGATGCTATCCACTCAGAATATGGAATGACCGAACTCCTATCGCAAGCCTACTCCAATGGACACGGCATATTCCGTTGCCCGCCTTGGATGCGCATTATTACCCGCGACCCATACGATCCGTTTACAACTCAACCAAAGAAGCTAAGCGGAGCAATTAACATTATCGACCTAGCAAATGTAAACTCATGCTCATTCATCCAAACTGAGGATTTAGGTAGAGTTTTTGATGATAATTCATTCGAAGTACTAGGCAGAATGAACGATGCACAACTTAGAGGGTGTAACCTGTTGGTTTACTAATATTAACCGCTAAGAACGCTAAGAAAACGCAAAGGTCGCAAAGTTTATTTTTGCGACCTTTGTAATAATATCAAATCTTTGCGGCAAAGACTTTATTTTACTGCACTACGAGTCTTAACAATTCCTAATTTCATTCCTATTTCAATAGGAATTGCATCTTTATGAATTAGGATTGCAATGGTTTTCATTCTAACATACGAATCTGACATATAAAGGTAACCGTTGTAAATATGGTTATCGGTTCCCCAACTATTTTTAGTTAGGTAATACTTAGTACCATTTTGGTCGGTAGCAATGCCTGTAAGATGCATTAGGTGATCGTCGGTAGAAGTTTGATTATCAAAATTGGCTTGCCTGTTTTCCTGTGTTACATTTATTTCAGGAACGGGCTTATCGAAGCTAAACATTTGCGAAATCCTGTCCTTTTCGCTTACCTCAGTCCAACGGCTCATGTCGGTATTCTTCAAATCTTCAACTTTTGAAGCAGGAAGTATTGCAACACCTTTTTTATAGCCAAAACCCTTCTCGCTCACATCACCATCCCAGCAAACAGAATGGCCATTCATAAGGGCATATTCCATTATCGACATAAGATCATCTAGCGGAACATTGTAGTACTGGTCGCGCGACCAGTTATCAGGTATTTCGAGAATAAACTTTTGATAAAATGGGTGATGGTTGAACGAGGTAATCTCTACATAATCATCAAGTTTAAAACCAGTTGATTCAAAAAAAGATTTTGTAGATTGTTTCTTGCCATTGATATTCATCTCTGCAGGAACTTTACCTAGGTAAGCATCCAGAACTGCATCGAATGCAGGTGCCCATGCGGTTGTAATTTTGCCCCCATCCTTTTTAATCGTTGCATCAACAATGGCCTTTAAGTTTGCTTCAAGTTCGCCATGGTTATGATCGTTAGATCCATAGTTTTTCCCAGCATATGCCTCCTCTGTTGCAAATCCATACTTTTTAACCACATTAAAAACATCATGTGCTTGGCCTCCTTGACCAAAATTGTTTGTCCCATCGAAACGAACATAGAGGTTTGCCTTATCGGCATAAGCCATACGAGCAAAAAACATCTCCGAAAGATCGTATTCAGGTTGACCTAATCGTAACATTTCCGTTTCGAGATAGGAGGTTGTAGCAAAACTCCAACACGTTCCGGTGCTTTGCTGATTCTTTACAGGAGTAGTTTTTACCTGCTTAAGCATGGTAAAATTATATCCTGATGTGGTATTCTGCGAGTAGCCACTTCCAAATACCGAAATGACAATGATGCCAGCAATGGCAAATCTTGATAACGCCACTAATATCTTCATAGGTTTTTATTTAATCAGAAGTAAATACTTTAACAACAATTTTTCTTTAGATGTGTTTAACTAAAGTTTGGTTTAAAACATCGATCAAGTTAATAATAAGTTTACAGTTGGTAGAGATAAATCCGTTTTTTCTTAATATAAAACCTATTCTTATTTGATTCACAATACCGTAATCGATGATTTTTGTCAAGGATATACCGACTGTATTTAATAATTATTATATTAGCGTTTGCTAAACCCAAATGTTTAATGCGAAGGGCCAGAATTTTTTTAGCAATAGTTGCATACTGCGTCATCATTAAACGCCTTATCAATAGGTCGTTTCATCATGTTTTTTATAGTGGTTCAGAGCCTAAAGAATCATTAGCTGACAGCTATAAACTCAACGCTCATTCGTTCAAATTCAATCGACTTGAGCAGTTTTTTTCGCATAACGATTCAAATAATTTGGGTTTGCATAACGGCTTTCTTACCCAGCATCTTCTAATTTGATTTTTTTCTTCATTACTCCCTGAGTAATCCATTTTGCGAGGCATTGATGCTCAAACGCCTTTTTAAAACATACGTTCAGCAAATAATAACCTAAACGATAATTTTAATAACCTTAATTTGATGTGTATGAAAAAATTACTTATCGCATTACTTTTTACAGGCATAGTAAGCCCTGCGGTAGTTCTTGCCGGAGGTATTGTTACCAACGCTAACCAGAGCACTGCGTACGTGCGTATGCTTGCACGCGATGCATCAACCAGCATCGATGCGGTGTACTACAACCCTGCAGGGTTAACCAAACTTGCCGATGGTTTTCACCTATCGCTAAACAATCAGTCACTTTTTCAGAAAAAAACCATTGAAAACACACTTATCTATTTAAATGAGCATAAATATGTTGGTGACGTTACTGTTCCTTTATATCCAGACATTTATGCTGCTTACAAAAAAGGTAAGTTTGCATTAGGATTTGGCTTTACTCCAAGCGCAGGAGGTGGTTCTGCAAAATATGACACCGGATTACCAAGTTTTGAATTGGGTTACGCAACTACACCATATTCATTATCAAAAGCTGCTGGCAATGTAAACTTTTGTACAGAATATTCGGCTGATATTGCGTTTGAAGGATCATCTGTGTTTTGGGGCGCACAATTAAATGCTGCATATGAACTAAGTAGCGTGATATCAGTTTCAGCAGGAGTAAGGATGGTTCTTGCAAAAAACACTTATAAGGGTCACATTAAAGATGTAATGATTAACCCTCAACATCCTGCTTTAAATCCTTCAGGAGGCATGATGCGAGCAGAAACTTTTTTTGCTAGTGCTAATCCTCCAAAAGCTCCTCTCTTTTCGGATCAAGAGGTTGATGCCGAGCAGAAGGGTACTGGCTATACCCCAATTATTGGAGCAAACTTAACTTTTGGTGAGAAATTAAATATTGGTATTAAGTATGAGTTTAAAACAAAACTCGAACTTGAAAATAACACAAAGAAAGACATGGTTCAACCTCAATTCGTTGATGGGGCTAGAATCAGAAGTGATGTTCCTGCTATTCTTTCTATTGGGATTGGTTATTCATTGATGCCAAAAATGAGAGTAAGTACTGGTTTGCACTACTATTTTGATAAGGACGCAACAATTGAGAAAGCACCTGGGGTTAAAAAAGATATTGATGGAAACCTATACGAAATTGCATTAGGTGGCGAATACGATATCACGGATAAAGTACTAATCTCTGCAGGTTATCTATACGCTAAAACGGGCGTTGGACAAGGTTATCAGACTGATTTAAGCCACAGTTTAACATCAAGCACAGTTGGATTTGGTGGAGCATTTAAGGTAAATGAAAAAATGACATTAAACCTTGGTATGCTTTACACAATGTATTCATCTGATGCTAAAACATCATCTTACCAAGTTTTAACTGGAACTCCAATTCAAGAGGATATTTCATACAAAGAAACTTATAATCGCACTAACCTTGGTTTCTCTATTGGTGTTGATTACCACTTCTAAACAGCTTATCTGAAAAATAGTTACCTTGCAAGGGTCGGATTAGTCCGGCCCTTGTTACATTATAAAAACACTAACTATGAGAAGTTTAGCATCCATCGTTATTGCCTTACTTTGCTTACAACATTCCTACGCACAGCAAATAATCGAAAAACCTGCTGTAGCCGAGCAAACGCACCAAGATTTAAACATTAATTATATTGCCCTTTACCCCGATTCAACGGTTATCAACCTTTCTGTTGAAAACAAGTTGGTTCAGGGCGGCTGGTTTTGTGCCGATAGAAAAATATATATTGAAACTACACGGGAACATCAACGATATAGCATTATTAAAGCACGAGGAATTCCTCGTTGCCCTGCGGCTCACAGTTTTAAAAAAGTTGGGGAAAAGTTAACTTTTACACTGGTTTTCCCAGCGATTCCTAGTGGAGTGAATAGACTAAATCTGATTGAGGATTGCGATAAATCGTGCTTTAGCTTTAAAAGCATTATTCTTGATCCGAAGATGAACCGCGATATAAATCTTTACACACAAGGTGTTGAATTATACGCAGCCAACAAAAATAGGGAGGCTATTGAATGTTTTAGCAAAGTTGTTGAGGTTATCCCGTCATCACCTACCCATGTTTACGGATATTCGTATTTTAACCTTATCCGAATTTACTATAATAGCGGAGATAAAGTAACCGCCAAGTTTTGGTTCGATCAACTCGAAAAGTCATCGCTGCCTGATAAGCAGTACTTTATAACTGCACTTCAGAAAGAGGGAATACAATTGAAATAGTTGACAGTTTAGAGTTGTCAAATGCCTACCCGTGCTGACAGAGCGTTTTGCTTGTCAACCTAAAGTGAGTTCAACTTAAGAATTCTAACACAGAGTATTTATATTTGTCTTTATATAGTTTTATTGGTTAAGCATGGCACCTACAGCAATGAATCGATATGGCATTGAGAACCACAGAGTAACACAGAGTTTTTCTGCAATTTTGTCTTCGACAAAACTGCAGAATTGAGTTATCCAAATCATTACATTAAGCTAATTATTCTTAGATCGAACTGAGGTTAACTTATCAACTTAAAACTTATCACATAATCTACTTATCTTTGCTTTCAAATTATCCTTAAAGATGTCAAACAAACCAAAGCGTACCGAACTTCACGAGCTGGGCGAGTTCCGATTAATCGATCATTTAACCCAAAATGCTACATTAACCAACAAATCATCCATCAAGGGTGTTGGGGATGATGCTGCGGTGATTGACCCAATGGGGAAAAAGATGGTTGTAACAACCGATATCCTACTAGAGGGTGTTCACTTCGATCTTACCTATTTTCCGCTAAAGCATCTTGGCTACAAAGCAGTTGTTGTAAACCTTAGCGATATCTACGCAATGAACGCTAGCCCAAAGCAGATAACCGTTTCATTGGGCATATCAAAGCGTTTCTGCTTGGAAGATTTAGACGAACTTTATAGTGGGATATACCTTGCCTGCGAGCGATACGGAGTTGACCTAGTTGGAGGCGATACCTCAACATCATATACTGGCTTGACAATTAGCGTAACAGCCATTGGCGAAGCCAGTGAGGATGAACTTTGCTATAGAAGTAGCGCCAAGGTTAACGATTTGCTTTGCGTAACGGGAAACTTAGGCGCAGCCTATATGGGCTTACAGCTGCTTGAGCGTGAGAGAAAAGTTTTTGAGGGAAACCCAAATGTTAAACCCCAGTTTACCGGTTGGGACTACGTTCTTGAACGATTTCTTAAACCCGAGCCAAAAAAATTGGTTCTTGAAAAGTTACGTGAATTGGGCATCAAGCCCAATGCGATGATTGATATATCGGATGGGCTATCGTCTGAGGCGATGCATATTTGCAAGAATTCAAACGTTGGTTGTCGAATTTACCTCGAAAAGCTACCAATAGATCAGCAAACGTTTAAACTGGCTGAGGAAATGGGTATCGATGCTGTTGTTGCTGCCCTAAACGGCGGCGAAGACTATGAACTTCTGTTCACTGCACCAATTGAGCATCACGAAAAACTTCTTGATATGGAAGGTATTTCGGTAATTGGCCATATTACATCTGAAAATACTGGAGCGTTTCTAATCACCCCCGATGGCAATGAAATTAAGCTAAAGGCTCAAGGATGGAATGCAATTATAAACGAAGAGAAAGCCACCTAAACCAATGCAGCAACAGTTTAAAAACCTAATTAAGGGGATTTTAATCTATGGATTCGGCAACGTCTCAGTTAAGCTTGTTGGATTCGTATTGCTTAGGCTCTATACCAATCCCAACATACTATCGGTTGAAGAATTTGCTACATGGGGCGTTTTAGAGTCAACAACACTAATAATCGTTTCGCTTTTTAGCCTTTCGTTATACAGCGCATATATAAGGTGGTATTGGGATAAGGAGCATTTGTCGGAGCGAAAAAATATTCTGTTTTCATGCTTTGTCGTTCTATTGACAATTGGTTTATTGCTTTCTGCATCGGGTTTTATAAGTTCAAAAACAATTTCAGTAATACTCTTTAATAAAGACTCGTTTTACGTCCCTATTAGATTGATGATAATTGGCACTTCGCTTCAACTAATAATCGACCTTACCCTATCTCAGATGAGAGTTGAAGAAAAACCAACGTTTTACATTACCTCCAATTTAACTCGATTAACGTTTACTCTTGTAGCGACTATTTTTCTACTAAAGTATGCACATCATGGTTTAAATGGCATTTACGAAGCCGTTATCATCGGAAACATTGCATTTTTAATAGTGACATCACCATATATCTATAAAAATATTGAGATACGATTTAATGCAAAAGTAGTTAAGGAGATGATATCATATAGTCTACCTCTTGCTATTGCCTCAATTTCAGGCGTATTACTTACCCAGTTTGACCGGTTTGTGCTAAACTACAGATCGTCGATCATAAATGTAGGGGTCTATACACTTGGCTTTAAAATAGCTAATATGGTTAAACTCTTCATTGTAAATTCGATACAAATTGCTCTTACGCCAACCTACTTCAAGTTGATGAACCACCCGGATCATAAAGCAATATTCTCGAAAATGATGGTATGGCTATCAATTTTGGTTGTATATGCCTCACTATTTCTCTCGCTATTTGGTTTAGAGCTTACCAAAATATTTTCGAAGGGAATAATATACTGGGAGGCCTATAAGGTTATTCCAATTCTTTGCTTAGGTATTGTATTTGGCACCTTAAAAGACTCATCGTTAATTGGACTTCAGATAGTTAAACAGACCAAAATAATAGGGGTTGTTCTAATGGGAATTGCCATCATTAACTTAGGATTAAACCTTCTCTTCATCCCTCTATTCGACTATACTGGGGCTGCAGTTTCATCACTAATTGCCCAATTTTTATTTTTTGTTATAATATACCTGTACGCTCAAAAACACTATAGAATACCATATAGATTAGACAAAGTCTTCACAATCATTTTAATTGGAGTGATTATTTTTATTGCTGGTTGTCAATTTAACAACGACTCTTTGGGAATAAGGCTACTTGTAAAAGGTGTAGCTTTAATTCTATTCCCTATTCTGTTACTTGTATTCAGAATTTTTGACAGCTCTGATGTTGAAAAAATTAAAGCTTTCTTTCTGAGCATTCGGAGTATCTTTATAAGTACCCCACCTAATGATATCGATAAAAAGATATCTGAAATAGAGGAAGCCTAATAAATTAGATATAACAGTTTCTCTACCTTAAAATGTATTGTACGAGTTAGTAAGCTCAACGGATGTATTCTCCCATGTATACTTTTTGGCAACATCAACTGCTCTTGACTTTATTTCTGCAGCAATAGAAGGATTATCGTATAACTTTTTCACAATATCTCTAAAGCCTTCTACATCACCGAATTTTACCGAATAGCCTATATTGTTCGATTCTACAAACTCTTGCATCATGCGAGCATCGCTTACAATCACAGGCTTTCCCATAGAAGCGTATTGGTATATTTTGGTTGCAATGGTATTGTTAACCTCAAGGTTATCGGGCTTTGGAACGTGCACACAAATACTACTTGCTGCAATGTACGATGGCAACTTCTCAATTGGAATCCAGCCTACAAAATCAACATAATCCTCAACATGAAATTGTGAAATGTATCCTTTTAAATTGAAGGCTTTATTCTCTTTCCCTGCCACAACAAACTTAACCTCTTTCACAACATCCTTGATACTTGCAATGCTTTCAATAATAAAATCGATTCCTCGAAGGTGATCGAGACCCCCCGCATAAACTAGCACGAAGCTGTCCTTATACTTTGCAACAATTGACTCATCAATATTATCCATCCTAAAAATCTCACTTCGGGGTGTATTGGGAACAGTAATAATTTTCTCTTTGGGAACTCCTGCTTTTTCAATGTATATCTGCCTTAATGAATCCTCTACAGTGATTACCAAATCTGCTTTGTTAAGATACTTACGTTCATATTTTACCCAATTGCTTAACTTCTTAATGATTTTCCCTAATGAAGTATTGTAATGCTTGGTGCGTACAATCCAATTGCTATAGTACTCATGCTGGTCGCAAACCAGCTTCATGTTAAACTTTTTGGCAAGGCGATATCCAACCTTTGATAATGGAAGATCGTGGATGTGAATAACATCATACTTTTTTTGAGTAAGGATGGATTTTAAAAACCTCATCCAAAACATGAAATAGAATGGAAAAATAAGGATTGCTGCTGAAGTTTTATAGAAAAGAGGGGTTACTTGCTTTCGATAAATCGTATATCCCTTATACGATTCAACGCTTGGCCTATTGGTAAAAGTTAGCACTGCAATAGAAACCTCATAACCTATGCGTTGCAAACTCTCAATCTCCTTCTCAACCCTGTCGTCGGTAGGAAATTCATTCTCCAAAACCATTAATACCCTTTTCATTCTATCCATTATTAAAAAACATGCCAATTTAGCCTTACTCAAACAGATTAACAAATTGTGTTTTGTTATTATTAACCAATAGGCTATTAATTGTAAAAGGGAAAAAACTACTTTTGTAAATACAACATGGATTTTTTAAGGCTTGAGCAAAGATATTTGCTTAACTTCAACAAGTAAGATTACACCTATGCATATTCATATACTAACATCTGAGAATGCTTATCATATTAACCTAATTCAGTTTGTTGAGCGAAATTTTAATCCTCACGATCATCAATTTATATTTCGATCAAACCGATTTAAAAGGAGTAATTACAAGGAAACAACAAATATTGCTTGCAAGCCCAGTTTTACCTCGTTGCTTTTTTCGGTACCACAACTTTTTCGTGCGAATAAAATTTATCTCCACTATTTACCCTATGGGCCCTCGCTTCCATTCTGGACCTTTTATTCTCTATTTTCTAATAAACTGGTTTGGGTTTACTGGGGTGGCGATATTTATGCATACAAGGAGAAGAATAAGACTTTGAGATCTCGATTCTACGAATTTTGCAGAAAAATAATTATTAGAAATCTCAAGAGCATCTCGGGCTTCCTGTATGAAGATTTTGAGGTAATAAAGAAGATTTATCGAACTAAAGCCAGCTACACTAAAGTTATATACCCTTTACCTGTTGATTTCTCGATGCTTGAAAAGGTTTCGAACGAAAAGCAACTAAAGGGTAATTCAGCAAAAACAATTCTTGCAGGAAACTCAGCTGATCCATCTAATAATCATACTGAACTTTTCAAATTCTTAGAAAAGTTTAATGACCAAAACATTGAAATTATTTGCCCTCTCTCCTATGGCCCCGATAAGGGCTATACAAACCAGATTATAAATGAAGGACAAAAAATATTTGGAGATAAGTTTAAACCATTAACACAATTTCTTAATCCAGCAGAGTATGGCAAAATACTTCTTAATGTTGATGTTGCAGTTATGAATCATCAACGTCAACAAGGATTAGGGAATTTAATTTCAATTCTGTGGTTAGGAAAAAAAGTTTTTGTACGTAACGATACCACATCTTTCAGCTATTTTAAATCGGAAGGAATTGCTATTTCTGATACTTTAGAAATAGCAAATCTTTCATTTAAAGATTTTATATCTATTGAACCATACGATGCCATTAAAAATAAAACCTTAGTTTTGGATGTGTTTTCCGAGAAGCATTATAAAGAACTATGGAGTAATTTGTTTAGCAAAAAATGATAAACGTAACCAAAACATATTTGCCCTCGCTTGAGAAATATCAGGAGTATGTCCGTCAAATTTTTGAGTCGGGCTGGTTAACCAATAACGGTAAATTTACTCAAGCCCTTGAAAAGAGGTTAGCCGAATACCTTGAAGTACCATACGTTGTACTTGTTTCAAACGGAACACTTGCTCTGCAAATTGCTTATCGATTACTTGATGTTAAAAATGAGGCGGTTACTACACCTTTTACATTTGTTGCAACATCGAGTTCGATGGTTTGGGAAGGGGTTCAGCCCATTTTTGCTGATATCGATTCCAGTACTTTCAACATCGACCCAAGCAAGGTAAAAGAGCAAATAAATTCTAAAACTTCAGCAATTGTTGCTGTTCATGTTTTTGGGAATCCATGCGATAACGATTCGTTAAGCCAAATCTCAAAAGAAAACTCTATACCTATTATATATGATGCTGCGCATGCATTTGGCGTCAAATACAAAGGGGAATCTATAGCCAAACTTGGCGATATATCAACCTTTAGCTTCCATGCTACTAAAGTATTTCATACCATTGAAGGGGGAGCAATTATTGTTAAGGATAAAGCTACATACGATAGGGCTAAACTTCTCATCAATTTTGGAATTCCAGGATATGATCAAATTTCGGAACTGGGTATAAATGCAAAAATGAACGAGTTTCAAGCAGCTATGGGCATTTGCATTCTTGATGATCTTGATTTGATTATTGATGGAAGAAAAAAGGTTTACGAGAGGTATCAAGAAGAGCTACTCCATTTAAACTCATTGACTTTTCAGCGATTCAATGCCGATGCAACCAACAACTATGCCTATTTCCCTGTGGTATTTCAAAGCGAAGAGATATTGCTAAAAGTTAAGGATGCTTTAAATAGGAGCGATATTTTCCCTAGAAGATATTTCTACCCATCTCTTGAAAAGCTTAACTACGTTAAGCCACAGAATGCACCGATATCTGAATCGATATCGAAGCGGGTACTATGTTTACCTTTATTTGGAGACTTAGAATGGATGGAGCAAAAAAAGGTTATTGAGGTTGTAAAAGCAAATATCTAACCTTACTTTCGTTCAAGTTTCTTTGCAGGATTGCCAACATAAATCCCCTCATCGGATATGTCCTTAAGAACGATTGCCCCCATTCCAATAATTGCATTCTTACACACTTTTAACTTCTCACGAATAGATGAGTTTGTACCAAAATAAACGCAATCGTCTATATAACAGTTACCGCTAATATTTACACCTGGAGCTGAGGTAAAATAATCGCCAAGGATGCAATCGTGACCAACAGTTGTATTTAAGTTTAATTGTGCGTGTTTACCAATTTTAATTTCAGCCGTAATAATAACTCCGGGTGTAATAATACTCCCTTCACCAATTTCAACATACTTTGAAACAATAGCCCTCGGATGAACCAACGTAAGATACCTTGTATTGGAAGGAAGGCTTTCGACAATTATCTTTCTTTTTAAGGGATCGCCAATGGCAACTAGCACCTCATAATCATTTGCTGAAAACTTGGATTTTGGAATAACGTTAATCCCCATAACAGTTCTTGAAGTATACCATTCATCATCAACAACAAAAACAGCGATATCTTCAATCCTTTGATTTGACTTTGCTAGGGAATCAATTAGGTAACAAATCGTTTCCTTCCCAAAGCCACCAGCACCAAAAACAGCAATTTTATTATCGGGTTTTAGCATCTGACCAATGTTTTAAATCTTATAGCATATTAAAAAACCCTGATTGCTCAGGGTTTCCGTTTTTAAGCATTGATTAGCTCTTTATACTGCTCAGGGCTTAGCAATTCGTTAAGCTGAGCGGCGTCAGTAATTTTAATCTTAATCATCCAACCGTCACCATAAGGATCTTTATTAACTACGTCTGGAGATTCAGAAAGTTTAGGGTTAACCTCAAGAATTTCGCCTCCAACAGGCATAAACATATCCGAAACGGTTTTAACGGCTTCAATTGTACCAAAAACCTCTTCTTTATCAAGGGTTTCGCCTTGAGTCTCGATCTCAATGAAAACAACATCACCAAGTTGGCTTTGAGCAAACTCGGTTACGCCGATAACAGCATTGCTGCCTTCAACTTTAATCCACTCGTGATCCTTTGTGTACTTTAGATTAGCGGGAACATTCATGATTATAATTTTTTTAGTATAGGAAACTTTATGTTTTAGCGACTCAAAATTACTACTTTTTATAAAACCCAAAGGTATATCCTTCTATTATTTTTTGATTGACAAATATTTGGTGAGGAAACTATATCATTGTAAACCGAAGGCTGAAACCAAAGCTGCTATTTATCTGCGGGAACGAAGGACCTGATGCGGTTGGTTTAGTTTTCCCCCAATCAAAAAACGCTCGGAATGTAACCTGGTTGCTGATTAAATAATCGGCTGACGCTTTAATTGAAGTAGTTATCATCCCCGCATTTTTTATACTCACGTCTTCAACCAATTTGTGGAGCACAGTCTCGTTTTTACGAATAGAGAAATCAATCCTTAGTTTTAAATCGCTTTTTAACGTTCTACGCTCACCTCCCTCCTCGGGGCTAAAAACAAGTGGTAAATTCTCAAATCTATATCCGCCTCCTATAATATACTCCCATGCATTGGTTTGAGTTAACTGGTTATTTGAAAAACTCATTGCCAAAGAGCGACTCGTTTTCACCTCAAAACGGCTGGTTAAATTATTAACCCAATTCATATCCAATCCAATTAATGGCGAGAACTGTTCAATGATTGAGACATTGGAAATAGTGCGGTTTGCAACAAAATCTCCAACCGAATTTGTTACCCAGTTAAACCCATCTTCTTTCTCATCATAATTCAAGTTTGCAGCATAAGCCCCGATTGAGTAAACAGATCTATATCCATGGGTAAGCGTAAATGTTCTAAAATAGCTTTTAAAGAAACTCAATTTTGCTAACCCATCATAGGTTATTTGCCAGTTAGGCATAGGGATTTTTGGAAAATTATCTAACGGAACATTGGTTGGTGAGTACTGAGAATATGCGGAAAGGAATGATGGGATAAGCACCTCCTGCGACAACTCTCCATAACCAGTGGGGAATTTATTTGTTCCACGATCATAAGCCTGTCCAGCATTCCTATCTCTTTTTTCAAACAACCTATTAGCCACCGTTAAACGCGAGTCTTTGAAGCGATTAAATACTTTTTTTGGCGATTTAAAGGCTGAGCCTGCGCTTATTATACTTAAACTGTAGTTACCATTAATAACAGGAATGGTTGTACGATACGCACCAAACTCATTAGCCCGATAGTTTTGATCTTTATTTCTAGAATAGGTACGAAGCGCATTTATCTCAACCTTGAAATTTGGCATTGGTTCAAAAAGTGCTCTCAATGTAATATTCTCGCTATAAGTCAATCGAAATGCATCGTTAAAGGTTGTGTCCTTGGTTAACCAGCCATTATTAATTGCATACCAAGCAAAGTCTGGATTTTGCCAACCCGAAACAAACGCTAATCCTGGAGCATAAACGCCATTCACATCATTCATCCCCATATATCTGGTTGTAGGCTTATAACCGGGTAAAACAGTACCCCTGTTATCCGATACCGAAAGTGATATGTTTTTCAATCCCATCAGAACACGAATTGTGCTTTCCGCAACGAGTTTAAAAGGATTAGTTTTTTCAGGTATCTTACCCTCAACAACAACCTTTACATTTTCCAATTCATTTTCGGCTTTTATGGTTATGCGTTCGTTACTTTTTACCTCCATTTTAACCTTAACTTCAGCCCCTTTATCGGAATAAACTTTTACCGTTACATTTTCGGTTTTTAATTTATGGTTAATCGATTTGGAAAGGTTAGGTTTAAGCTTTATTCCGCTCTCCTCATACTTTACTGTTTTCATGGTCTTTTTTGGAGGAGTACCACGAGCTATTTGATCAAATTTTTGATTAAGCAGTTTAAGATAGTTTACTTTGTTATAAAGCCCCTGGAGATTCAGTTGTCCAGTTAATTGAATAATATTTGAGTTCTGAATCATATTCCCCGGATCAAACCTTGAAGTATCTGAAAGAATTGGGCCTGTTTCCCACCTGTAATTGCCAGAATATTTTGCAGATACCGCAACCCAATCGATGAAAGGAATTTTGTTCAAAGGAACATTATAGGTAAAATTAAACTGGTGCCCATACTCCTTATTACGTCCAAAATTTAGGATATTATAAACCACCGAATCTCTCCAGTGATCATAAGCATTTCGGTACTTTCTATCAACAATGCCTTCTGGTTCATCGATAATGGCTAAGTTGTTTGCATTAAAATCGAACCTCAACGATTGCGATAAATCCCAGTTTAACGAGTACACCCTATTCCATAAAAAGTCCTTGGAATAGGTAGGCTCAAATTGAATACTTGTATTGGTAATGTTTCTGAGCTGCTGCTCAAAATAATTCCTTGTTAAATCTGTTCTAAACGAAATTTGTGAAGGTACAGGGCTAAAGTTAAAATCTTTTATTAATCTCAAATACTTTGAGTTTAAGAAATTCACCTTCTTTAAAGGGTAAATAGGCTTTATATTGGTGTTGTAATTGTAAGTTAATGCACCCCTAATCTCCCTGTCAACTCTATGATCCGTTTTTATATTCCTTGCAAAAGTTTCATTGTATGAGTAGCTAACCGAAAAATTCGAAATGGCTAAAGGCCAATTTTTTGCATCTTGCCTGTCAATTTTAACATTTGTAAAGTTGATACTCTTTCTTCGAGTATAGTCCTGAGAGAAATGCTTGATTGAATCCCTTTCAGCCTCGTTTGCAGCATTTTTTAAGGCTGTCCGAAGGGGAATATCGGGATCTAAAGGGTTATACTGAGGGTTTGAAAAGGACTCCCCATAACCAAAATACATTGGTATTTTAACGCCCCACTTGGTAGGAAAGAATCTTCCAAGTTCAACCGTTGTAGTTAAGTCATACTGATAAAAATCCTCAGATGTACGGTTGGCAACCTTTGACTCAATGGATCCAAAGCCTGGTTTGCTAGTAGCGCCAGTTATTGTAACCATACCCAAATCGGCAAGTTTAGCTGAAATGCGTGCATTCGCAGCCCATCCGGCATCGTTTATTGTATTTGAAACCCTTAACTCGTTAACCCAAACTATTACAGATTTCGATAACCCATCGCTATTTGGATCGTTGGACTTTCCTGGGTTTCTAACGCCAATCATCAAAACTTTAACGCTACTTAAACTCGGGTTACCTTTTACCTTTACCTTATTATCACCATCCGATTTAGTATAGATCGTGCTCATATAAACATTTGAGCCGGATTTTCGCATGGCATCGTTTCGAGCAAGTTTTGTATTGGTAAATTTCTCGAGATCGATATCAAGCATATTTTCGTGTGGCCAAACAATTTGCCTATCGGCTTCACTATTATTGCTATAACGCCCACCACCAGCAGGTGGAGGGGTTATCTTTAATGGAACTTCATACTCATAATAGTTGTCTGTATTATCATTCCCTAAACGGATGAAAACGGTTACCTCGTCATCTGTAAGAGGGAAGCCCGGGATTTCCTCGGCATGCACATCCATCTTTAACCTTCTATACTTACGAATATCGTAGTTGATGTTCTTAAATGCAGCTCGTGCATCACCCTCGGCAAGGTCGGTCACTTTTAGCTCCATCGACTGCTCGTTCATCTCAACGGTTTGGCTTTGGGAAGGATCGGTTGAGCGGCTAAGCTTCGGAGGAAGCACATAGTTTATGGGCGTTCGAGCGCTATTCTCTTCCAAACTAACAGCTGAAATGTTTAATATCCCATTTGATAAATCGCCGCCTGGCATCCCTTCTTGTCCCTCAATCATTGGGTTGTCGTACTTACGCCATTCATCTCGTATAAACTGCAGCTTTGCAAACCTTAGGTTAAGCGTATCGGCAAAGCCTTTTAAAAGCATCCGCACAGCGGTAATATTCGTTAGACTAGGATCTCCAATTATACTACTTGGTTTATCGATTGGAACTTTAAACTGATACCACGAAACTTTTTGCTTTTGAGAATATGCAGGCATATCTGCATAGTAGTCGACCTTGCTTGTGATGAAGTTTTTACCAACCTCCATCTCATCGTGCTTTAATGGCACAGCATACTGAAAATAACTTTCAACGGTATTCTGACTTGGGTTATCGTCAATACTTTCGCCATCAGGCTGTTGTGTCGCTTGTTGATTGACGGTTGTACTCGATAAAGAGTTGCCCTCGGTATTATTGATCTTTTTGTATCTATCCAGAATGGTTGCTTCAACGGTTGTGTAATAGGGATCTAAGAAATATCGGTAATCATCGTTTGAGGGGTCGCTTGAAAACATCTCATATACCTGTGGGTTAGCACCAAGCGTTCCTTGAATTTCATTTAGATAATCCTCATAAAACTTTATCTCATCATCAACTCCATCGCCATCAATGTCATACCTTGAACTTAACCCATCAAGACCAATATCCTGATACTTCTTATTAGCTTGATCAAAGTAATTTGGAAGCCCAAACTCTGGCTGCCTTCCCCAGTTGGTTATGTCAATTTTCTTTAATTCACTCGTAACCGGAAGTCCCCCTTCGTAAGCATAATGGCCATCGGGAAGAATATCCTCGGAGATTGTTCCAAGATTGAAGTATAAAGTACCATCAAGATCTGAATTTTTTTCATATACAAAAGGATCCATCAGCCAAAACTCAATGTAGTTAATGTTTTGGGCTTCGAAATCTGAATTGGAAACCCCACGCATAATACCACCCCAATTGTTTGAAGGGTTATCTAAAAAACCATTCGAATTAAGGTTTGATGAATAGTTATAAGGCCCTCTCTCATTAGGATAGAAGGTTAAATTCAAAACATAAAGATTTGTTGGTTGCCCTTGTGGCGTATTTTTGGCAGGGAAAAGTTCGCGCTCATAAATTTCACGAACCCAATGGCTACTCCTTAACTTGTCACTATTTCTAATATACGAAGGGTTTTCGCCCTCTTGTCTTAAAAAGAGAGGTTCGATTCTAAACCAAGCTAGCTGCGCCCTTTTCTTTCCTGTTTCAAGATTATCAATATACGACGACTCTGCTCCAAATAAACTGCTTTGCCCTTTGGGAATACTTGCCAATTTCCATGCAAGGGGCTGTGTCAAATCGGTAGGCGTAGAGCTACTCTCAAAATCATCGATAAATACTGTCCCATTCTTGCCTATTGATTTTGAGTAACCGGGGATCAGCTGGGCGAACTCGGCATCGAATGTAATTTTCGATTTCTCCTTAGTTTGAATTAGCGGTAGCAAATCTACCATCTTGGTTAAGAAACTCGATTCAGTCTCGAACGATGTATTTAAACCCCAAATTGTGTTGGAAATGGCCTCGTTCCCAAAGTTAACCTTTTGTGTAAGCGGTCGCTCGGTAAGGTTCATGATGGTTGCTCCGACATTGAATTTATCGGATATTTTATAGTCGAGATGCGTTCCGATCAGCGTTTTAGTTTGAAAGTTAAAAAGGGCATTGTTCTCTAACGAGATTCGAATTGGCATGCCCGATTCAATGAGACCCGGTTTAATTATTCTAACCGAACCCAAGTTATAATCAACAGTATAGTCGGTTCCCTCCTGAAGTTTTGCGCCACCAGCTGTTACAACTACCGAGCCCTTTGGAACGTTAGCTGCATTAAGCGATATTTCATTACTTGATGAAGAACTGAGTGAGCCTGCTATTTTAAACTTATTTTTGCGCGATACTTTTTGTGCCTTACTTAGGGTTGAGTCGTAAATCTCCTGGTAAACATATTTATCGGCTATTGCATTATTCCCAATTTTTGCACGAAGGTCTTTTCCGAACGGCTCAAGCAAAGGGAAAATCACCCTCCCATATTGGGCATTAATTGTTATTGGAACCTTAACATCAGTAGTATTATTTGGGACATCATCCAGAAAGTCAAAAACACCATCCGGCTTTTGATCATTTTGTGAGTTTAAATTGTCCAGATTTAGAACCCTAATTAACGGGGTATTATTCTTAACACCGTTAATATACCTAAGATCTGTTCCAATTACATCATCGTGGTAGTATACATCTAATAGAAAATTCTCTTGACTAACCTGATAAACATTACCAAGCTTATAGATATTCTTCATCATCAAGTCCCAAAGTGGTTTTATCTTAGGACTTTTATCCATTCCTGCTAAAAGTTTAAGGTATAATGCTTGTGGAGAATCAATCCCATCTGTTGAAAATTCACCCACCTGAAATAACTGGCCATCAACTGTATACTCATATGCAACGGCTAACTGTTGATTGCTGCCCAGCGGTGAATTCAATGAGATGTAACCCAAAAAAGCGTTTACACTGAACTCGTTGGGCAGTAGCTTGCGAGCGATTTGCATCTTCTCATAACCTCGCCCTTGCTTAAAGTTTGGCGTTTGCAGTCCAGCCATTTCGGTCTCCAACCTCTTGATATCTCGAAAAACAGATGTGGTATCAAATATTTTAAGAATTGTAAAAAGATCGTTCCGATTATTACTAGGGGGACCCGTTTCGTTTCCAAATAAACTTTCGAATAGATTTCCTGCCGATTCTCCTAAGTCAACAAAAGCAACAATATCGCGAGAGTTCTCATAGTTCTGATTAGTGTTTGTAATCCACGCCTCAACCTTTGTAATCCTAACCTGCGAGTTTACAATAGGTAAACTACTCAATGCGCCATTGTATTTGCTTCTAAAATAGGGTGATAGAAAGTAGTGCTTATTCGCATCGTATTCATCCACATTAACTGAGAATTCGGTGGTTTGAGCTCCTCCTTTTACTTCTATTACCTGGCTCTGCCCATTTTGTTTCGATACAACTGATGTAATATTTAACCGCCCAAACTTTAGCTGTGTTTTAAATCCAAATAAACTTTGGCTACCGGTTATGAGGGTTCCGGGAAGAGGTAATGACACATTACCAGCTTCAATTTTCTGGATAATTTCATCCTCGTAACCTGTATACTCAACTTTAACATTATTCTCGAAATCGAATGTTGCCTCTGTGTTGTATTGAACGGTCATTTTTAGCTTATCCCCTACCTTTCCGTTCACATTCATCTGGATTTTCGATTTAAAATCGAATGTTGTGCTTTTCCGCTGGTCAATGGGTAATGTATTATCCGTTTTTACATGGTTTAGGCCAAAGCTAAGCTCTGCTGTTCCTTCGGGGATAATCTCTATTACATTACTTCCAAAAATTCTATCGAAGGTTTCATTATTCACTTGCAACCTAGGAAGTAGACCGGTTCCTGCATCGAACGATTCACCGGCACTTTTCTTACGCCAGTACTCGCGCATGGAGTTTTCGAACTGGTAGCTGCGATACTCCTCTTCGGTCATAACCCTCGGAGGCTTGATATTGTACTTGCCTACCCTTTCGTAAATGATATATTGTTTTGCCTTAGGGTCGTACTCAACGGTAACGGTTATATTTGAGGGCGATTCAAGATCAAAAGATGAGCGTGATTTTTTCTCGGTTGCAAAAGCATCGCCTTGTTTTAGCGGGTATGGAAGTTTTGATGTGTCCTGTGGTTGTGCTTGAGAAAAACTAAACGAGTTTTCCTTAAAATTCTTAACTACATTCGGGTAACTAGCAGTAAAAATAGATGAAGCCTCTGCTGTTGTAGCAAAAAAAACAGAGGCAGCGATAAAAAATCCTGCTAGCGTATTTTTGTAAATAAATTTCAATCTTCTATCCCTATTCTATCTATAGTCGCTTAAGCGCTTGTTTAATGAGTGCTTCAACACTTTGCTTACTATCATCTTTTATAAGCAAATCGAGCACCTTTTCTGCTGCGGCTTTATTAAAGCCAAGCATTACTAATGCTGATAACGCTTCGTCTTTGGTTGTATTGTTTAAACCCAAAAATAATTGCGATGCTCCCAACTCCTTGCCAAATACTTTGTCCTTTAGATCGACAACTATTCGCTGAGCCGTTTTTAACCCAATCCCTTTAATCTGCTTTAAGGCGTTGATATCGGCATTCTGAATTGCCTTCTGAATTTCAGCAGCAGACATGGATGAAAGTATAACCCTTGCGGTATTTGCACCTACACCCGAAACGCTTATAAGTAAACGGAAAAGTTCTCTTTCATCCTTTTCGGCAAAGCCGAATAGCAGGTGAGCATCCTCCCTAACAACCTGATGCAGGTAAACAGTTCCCTCCTTTTTTCCTTCAAGACTGCTATATGTTTGGAGTGAAATGTTAATATAATAACCAACTCCAGCCGAATCAACTATTACGTAAGCAGGTGTTAACTCCGCGATAGGGCCTTTAATGTACTCAAACATATGCCTTTTATTATATCGTTTCGGGGTCAACCCTTTGCAATGGGTTGCTGGTTAGCTCGTCGTACTGCTGCCTGTTTTTGAAAAGATCCACAGCAAGGTATAATGCCTGTCGGAACGAGTTTGGTGATGCATCACCTTTACCCGCTAATTCGTATGCGGTACCATGTGCAGGCGAAGTCCTGATAACTGGTAATCCGGCTGTATAGTTTATACCAGTATCGAAATTTATTGTTTTGAAAGGAGCTAACCCCTGGTCGTGATACATAGCAAGAATTGCATCGAACTTTACAAAATTTTCGGAACCAAAGAATCCATCGGCAGGATATGGCCCTAAGGCAACAATACCCTCGTTATTAGCCTCGTTGATTGCTGGTATAATAATTTTTTGCTCCTCCTCGCCTATTACACCATGATCGCCGGCATGTGGGTTAAGCCCCAGCACGGCAATGCGTGGTCGACGAATTGCAAAATCTTGAATCAACGAACGATTTAAAATACGAAGTTTTGAAAGAATTGCCTCTTTCGTAATCATCGATGGAACCTGCGAAATAGGAATGTGACCCGTTACAACTCCCACCTTCATCACCTCGCTAATCATCAGCATTAACACCTCCTTGCAATCGAAGCTGCTGGCTAAAAACTCGGTATGACCAGGGAATTGGAAGTTTTGCCCCTGCACGTTGTGCTTATCAATTGGCCCTGTTAGCAAAACATCTATCTTTTTTGCTTTAATATCTACAATAGCCGCTTTAAGCGCCTGCAACGATCCCAATCCTCCATATTCGGTAGATTTGCCAAGTTCAACACGAACGTTCTCGTCCATGCAGTTGACAATATTTACCTTTTTTGAATTTGCTTCGCTGGCATCTTTTATCTGGTTAAAGCTAAAATTCTCAACATTTAAAGCCTTTCTATGGTATGCAGCCACCTTGGGCGAGCCGTATACTATTGGTATGCAAAGCTCATTAACGCGTGGATCGGAAAAGGTTTTGATGATTACCTCGTAACCAATACCGTTGATATCGCCTTGGGTTATACCTACTCTTACTTTTTCTTCGCTCATACTCAACCTTTTTTACTTTTTAAGGTTTATCGTACAAAAGTATAAAAAAAGGGCAAGGTTCAAAGAGTTAACAAGGTTGTAGTTGTGATGTTTTTATATTTAGCGTAAAACCCTAGCAAATATGTGAATTGAATCGATTGCCAACGGTAAAAAGAGGGGTTTGTTATTTTTTTGTACTTTTATAACTCTTTAAAATCCTTGTAATGGACGTTAACCAGCTACTCAATAAGGCTTTATCATTAATACCACTAACTTTAGAAGAGGGTGTTTTTCTATACCAAAACGCTTCAACGCACGAACTAATGTTTGTGGGAAGCGAGCTTCGAAAGATTCATGTACCCGGGAACAAGGTTACTTGGCAAATTGATAGGAATGTAAATATCACCAATGTTTGCGTTTCGGGATGCAAGTTTTGCAACTTCCACTGCAACCTCTCCGACGAAACGGCTTATATCACTTCAATTGCAGAGTATAAACTTAAAATTGAGGAACTTCAGCGATATGGTGGCGATCAGCTTCTTCTACAAGGTGGTTTGCATCCAAAGCTAGGGTTAGAATTTTATACATCCCTTTTCAGAGAGCTAAAAGAGATGTTTCCGAACATCAAACTTCATGCTCTAGGCCCACCAGAGGTAGCTTTTATTGCTAAAATTGAGAAGCTTTCATATAAAGAAGTTCTTGAAACACTTATCGAATCTGGTTTAGATAGTTTACCCGGTGCTGGTGCCGAAATTTTGGTTGATAGAGTACGTAAATTTATTTCGCCCGGCAAACCAAATGCACAAGCTTGGCTCGATGTTATGGCCGAAGCCCATGAGTTAGGGCTTGTAACTTCAGCTACAATGATGATTGGACACATTGAAACAATCGAGGAGCGCATTGAGCATCTCATTAAACTTCGCGATTTACAGGCAAAACGGTACAAAGGCAACCCCGGCTTCCTTAACTTCATCGTTTGGACTTTTCAGGGTAAAGGGACAAAGCTCGAAAGCGTTGGCGTAAACAGCGTAGTTTCACCCGAGGAGTATATAAGAACTATTGCCATTTGCCGAATAGTGCTCAACAATATCAAGCATATTCAAGCATCGTGGTTAACCGTTGGCAAGGATACGGCTCAGGTATGCCTACATGCTGGTGCTAACGATTTTGGGTCGATAATGATTGAGGAAAATGTAGTTTCATCGGCAGGTGCCCTAAACCGAATGGACTCATATGGAATTCAAAAGGCGATTGTTGATGCAGGTTTTATCCCTCAACTGCGCAACCAAAAGTACGAACACATTTCGTTACCCGATTGCGAGTTTAGCCAAATTTTATCGCTCGATGAGCTAAAAAAAAGACCTGAACTTTAAAAGTCATTCTATTTCTCGGATATTTGAACTCTGTAACTATCGTAAAGGTAGTTAAGCTCTAAAAGGATAAGTTCAAAATCCTTCCCTTGAAAGCTGAATACCCATTTTTGGCCTGGATTGACATTGTTTACTTCTTGTGATGCGGATTTAGGTAAAGTAATGCTACCAAACGCTTGCCTGTCGTAGGTTATATTCCTAATTCCAAAAGTTAATCCGGTATACGAATCGATAAATACCTGTCCCGTGCTAATGGGTGCGCTCTGCACAAAATACTTTTCAGAATCCATAGTCGCTTCAATTTATCTATCAAAGATATAAAACAATTCATGAAAATTTCATATTTACTTTGTTAACATATATAAACAAGAAAACCGTCATATGACGGTTTTCTTTACCTAAACTAACCTTTTTGTATTACATCCTATTGAAGAAATTTTTGATGTTCTCTGCAGATTTATATTCAACCTCAAGCCAAAAAGTTGTTTCGTCCTTGTAAACAAAGTACCTTTTATTGTCTGAACCGACGATTAAAGGATCCTCGTAACAATAAAGACCAAGGCTGTTTCTATGTGCAATCTTTTTCATAAAAACCATTCCTTCGTAATGCTTATCGTTGAATAATGGTTTTCTCGAATAGGTTTCGCCATCCATTTTAAACGATTCAACGTTATTGAAACTAACCTTTACCTTTTCGCCATTCTCTTGTATAGCTTTAACATTTAACATACCTAGATGAACTTTTGCAACGATAAGTTTACCGTCTTTTGTTACTAGATAGTCCCCTTTACTGCCAGGGTTCGCATTAACAGCTGTGCCAATAAGCGCAACCATCAAAATAGTTAATAGTGATTTCATAATGTAACCTCCTAATTTTAAATTACTTTTTTTATTTATTTATATAGTTGTATACTAATGCTTTTCTATTTACAGAGTTCGTGCCAAAACATATTATTTATTTAATTATCAATTATATAACAATTTAATACTTCATAAATTACTGTTCGTTTTTTATAATTTGCGTTCGGTAACGAACACCCTGTTATTCAATTAGCTAACGTTAGCTAATTTTTTATTACTATCCATCTCAAAGAACCTTAGGTTATAATTTATTACTTGTTTGCATATATGAGCTGAAGCTATTCAACTTACCCTATCAAAAAATGAAAATATTTTTCAATGTGTTGATTTTATTATACTTATATATTTGTTTTTGGATATTTTTCACTCTGTTGCAAAACTTTAATCTCAAGGTTCAAAGTGTAGCAATGCAAAAATTTACAAGGTAGTTCCACTCAAAGACTCATTTTATAAGCAGTAGAAGAGTATATTAAAATAGTACCCCATTAAAATTGAGTTTTTATATAAATTTTTTTACCTTTAAGAAGATTTATCCTGTTTGGTTAAGTCTCATATTATTAAATATATAAGTGCGATGATGGAGCCCTTAATAATTCAAGCAACTCATGATTGCCCCGACGTTATCCTCGATAAGAAGATGAACTGCTTAGAGTTTAGCGGTAAAGCGTTACCTGAAAATCCGAAGGAGTTTTTTAACCCAATTGTTGATTGGATTAGGGAGTATTCGAAGGAACCCAATAACGAAACGGTTCTTACATTTAAGATGGAGTATATCAACTCTGCTTCGCAGAAAAAGATTCACGACATAATTCTCATTTGCAAGGAGATTCACGAAAACAATAACCCTGTTTATATCGATTGGTACTACCACCCCGACGATGAGGGTATGAAGGAGGAGGGCGAAACGCTTTCGGAACTGGTGAAAATTCCGTTTAGGTTTTATATGTATTAAACACAACTTCTAACCTTTAGGCGCACGGGTTTCAAATCCACGGGAGCAATGGAAATCTCTGAAAATTAACAGTAATAAAACCATCCGTCCGTTCACAATACTAGTGAATTGGATGGGTGGAGTTATAACCTAATCATTCAATGATTGATTAATTAATACACATTATAAAAACTACTAATCCTTAACACATCGAACAGAAAATCCTAATTCTTTGTTTGTTGCAATAACTCCAACATTGGCATAGTTATTACCCAACCCCCTTCTCCAAGCATAAATAGTCGGATTCGTTGATGAAACTGTCGAACTCCACCAAGTTCCAGTGCTTCTAATATCAAAAAAAGTACCGTCATTTGAACGAGTACCAGATGGAAGTGCTGTAAATCCACTAATATTGTCAGCGCCAGTATTTGGACTCAACCAATGAATGTAGCCAGATTCTTTCAGTTTTCCTCCCGCTACGGTTAAACCACCCAGATAATCAGTTAAGGTTGTAAATTCTGAATGTGTAGGTACGTGCCAGCCAGAAGGGCACAAATTTTTAATATTATCTACAGCATAAAAATTATAAAGTGCACCATATGTAGGCTTATTGGATGCTTCATCATTATTGTACCAACAGTAAGCTCCAGTTGTAAGATTTGACCAAATGGTGTTATCGGTTATATTGCCAATTGCATCCCCATTTCTATAGTGGGTAACTTTTAGGTTTTCCTTCATCCAAACTTGTGTGCCAATGGTAACAGTATTATATATATTGCCATCAATATCAGTAATTTGATTTGCCCCAAGTGTCGTAAAACTAATCTCACTCCCATAAACCGTCCCAACACTATTGGTAGCGTAAGCCATCACATAATAGGTTGTACTTGGTGCTAATCCACTAATGCTACTTGTAAAAATACCTGTCGTTCCAGTTTCAACAGTTTTTGTAGTAAGCGCTGTGGTTGGATTCGAACTAGTACTCCAACACACCCCCCGAGCAGAAATGGTTGCACCACCATCGGAAGTGACATTACCCCCAGAATTTGCAAAAGAAGACGTTATTCCTGTTATCGATGAGGTTGAAACTGATGGGTGGTCTAAAGTTGTAAAAGAAATGTCAACACCATATGCAGTTCCAACTGAATTTGTTGCATAAGCTCTAACATGATATGTAGTACCAATTGCTAAACCAAAAATATTGCTTGTAAATTCATCATTACCCGAGCCATCAACTGTTTTTGAATTCTCAATCGTTGGATTTACAGAGGTACTCCAGCAAACACCTTTTGCAGAAATAGTAGAATTTCCATCATTTGTAATTATACCACCAGATATTGATGTCGTTCCTGTTACTGATGATATTGAAGTTGTTGTTAATGTTGGTAGAGACTGAGATAATGTTTTAAACATAATATCTTCACCATATTCTGTTCCAACAGAATTGGTTGCATACGACCTAACATGATAGGTTGTATTACTAGATAAACCAGATATTGTGTACGAAAATGAACCCACTCCTGAACCGATTGTTGAAAAACTATTAGATAAACTTGGATTTGGTGAAGTACTCCAGCATACTCCTCTTGCTGTAACTGTGGCTCCTCCATCAGAGGTAATAATGCCACCGCTTGTAGCAGTTGTCGACGTAATTGCTGAACCATTTGTTGTTGTAATGGCTGGTAAAACTTGACCTTCGCCTTGGATACAGCGGACACTTAACCCTTCGTATTTACCTCTATTTACAATTTGGGTCGAAGCATCATCCCATCTAATTTCACGATCCCAGGCATCTGACCCATTGTAATTTGAAGTAGACCACCAAAAACCAATTTGACCTATAACAAAAAATGTAGAATTTGATCCCCTTGAGCCTCCTGGTAGTGCAGTAAAACTACTACTGTTATCAGCGCCTGTATTGGGACTTGCCCAAAGTAATGGTGACTTTAACTTGCCACCTGCAACAGTTCTGCCACCAAGAAAATCTTCTAATACAATCCATTCTGCATCTGTTGGCACGTGCCACCCTGTTGGACATAGGTTTCTATTGTCAACCGTTGTGTAATAGTTATATAATGCGCCGTAAATTGGCTTATTTGTGGTTTCATTGTTATCATACCAACAAAATGCCCCACTAGTTTGATTTGTCCATGCAGTATTATCTGTAACATTAGCAATTGCATCCCCATTTCTATAGTGAGTAACTTTTAGATTTTCTTGCATCCAAACCTGTGTTCCAATAGTAACCGTATTATATTCATTTCCATCGTAATCAGCTACAGTTGGAGAAGCTGTCGCAGTTGTAAAACTTAGTTCATTGCCATATATTGTTCCAGCACTGTGCGTAGCATACGCCCTCAGATAGTAGGATGTATTTTCGTTAAGCCCAATAATGCTACTTGTGAAAACTCCGGTTCCGCTACCATTAATCGTTTTGCTATTAGCAACGGTTGGTCCAGTTGAGGTATTCCAACATACCCCTCTTGAAGTAATTGCCAAACCACCATCATTAGTAATATTACCACCAGAGGATGCACCTGTTGCTGTTATTAATGTAATTTCTGCAGTCGTAATATTTATTGTTCCTATTGTTGAAAAAGTAACATCGTTGCCATAGGAGGTACCTATTGAATTTGTAGCATAGGCTCTTAAATGGTAAGTGGTCCCTGGGCTTAGCCCTGTTATGTTACTAATAAAAGCACCACTCCCACTACCATCATTTGTTTTTGAGTTCTCTATACTAGGATTTGTTTCCGTATTCCAACATACCCCTCTTGAAGTAATAGGAGACCCACCATCTGAGTTAATATTTCCACCTGATGCGGCAGTAGTACTTGTTATAGCCACAGCAGATAAAGTTGTTATTGATGCAACTTCAGCTTGAGTAGTAAATGAAACATCATTACCATAACCCGTACCCTCTGAATTAGTTGCGTATGCACGTACATGATAGGTAGTATTTGGAGTTAATCCAATAATACTACTTGTATAAGAACCACGGCCTTTACCATCAGTTGTTTTTGAATTAGATATTGTTGGGTTGGCAATTGTTCCCCAGCATACACCTCTCGCTGTAATGGAAGCTCCTCCATCTGATTTGATTTTTCCACCACTCGAGACCGTTGTTGATGCAATATTTGTTGTTATAGTAGTTGTTAAAGTTGGAGGTCTGTTATTCTCATCCTTTTTGCAATTGGAACAAAACACTAATGTAAATCCAATAACAAATATTAATTTCTGTTTCATAATCCCAGCATTTATGGTTGTTACTACTCAAAAAACTTTCATATTAAAATTAGTAAAAAATAAATAGAAAAGATTATTTA
>CAYMII010000015.1:0-80441 GCA_964390565.1 uncultured Rikenellaceae bacterium | reverse complement strand
TACGCAAAAAAAGTTTTGAATTTCCTAAATAATTCCGATATTCGCACGCTGATTGACGACCGAAACGAGAAAATAGGTAAGAAGATAAGAGACAACGAGTTAAAGCGAATTCCTTATCTACTTGTAGTGGGTGAAAAAGAGGCTGAATCCGACAGTATTGCTGTTAGAGTGCAGGGAGAAGGGGATAAAGGCTCGATGAAACTCGAAGAATTTGTCAATTTCATTAATAATGAGATTAAGAAACAACTTGAATAGATAATAATTACTAACTAATTCGGAGGATAAAACAATAGCTGCACCAGTTTTAATAAAGAAGCAAGATAAGGACAACAGCAATAAGTTCCTGATTAACGAACAAATCAGATATAAGCTTGTCCGTATAGTAGGCGATAATATTGAAGGCCAAAACGTGGTTTCTATCGACGAGGCTCGTCGAATTGCCGAAGACCTTGAACTTGATCTGGTTCTGATTTCAGAAAAAGCAGATCCACCTGTTTGTAGAATTATCGATTTTCAAAAGTTTCTTTATCAACAGAAAAAGAAACAAAAGGAAATTAAAGCTAACACCCAAAAGGTGGTGGTTAAGGAGATCCGTTTCGGACCCAATACCGATGAGCACGATTATAACTTTAAGTTAAAGCATGCTCAAAACTTTTTGGAGGAAGGTTCGAAGGTTAAAGCGTACGTGTTCTTTAAAGGTCGTTCAATTCTATTCAAAGAGCAGGGTGAAATCCTACTTTTAAGATTTGCTCAAGATCTAGAGGAAATTGGTAAAGTAGAACAGCTCCCAAAACTCGAAGGTAAAAGAATGACAATCTTTATTACACCTAAGTCAACAAAGAAGAAATAGTTACAAATAAAATAGAGAGTAAGAATGCCTAAAATGAAGACAAATTCCGGAGCAAAGAAAAGATTCTCTTTGACCGGTACTGGTAAAATCAAAAGGAAACATGCTTACAAGAGTCACATCCTTACTAAAAAGGAAACCAAGCAGAAACGTAACTTAACTCACGCAGGTTTAGTTCATAAAGCTGATGAGAACAGAGTTAAAGTTCTTCTTGGACTTAAGTAATCAATCGTTCTTTTTTTTGATTTTGTATTTAAATTTATTAACCAGAATGAATTAGCACGAAGAGTCCTAGAGAGGAACGCTAACCATTCAAAAATGTAAACAAAATGCCACGTTCAGTCAACGCAGTTGCATCGAGAGCAAGAAGAAAGAAGATTCTCGACATGGCCAAAGGTAATTTCCTAGGTCGTAGAAGTGTTTATACGGTTGCAAAAAATACCGTAGAAAAAGGTTTGGGTTACGCTTATCGTGACCGTAAGAAGAAAAAAGCAGAATTCCGTGCAGTTTGGATTCAGCGTATCAATGCAGCAGTACGTCCATTTGGAATGTCATACTCTGAGTTCATTGGTAAAGTAAATAAAAAGGGTATCGCTATTAACCGTAAGGTTCTTGCTGATTTAGCAATGAACGAGCCCGAAGTTTTCAAGAAAATTGTTGATTCAGTAAAATAGTTTGAACAATAAAGTATAGAAAAAGGGAAGTTTATCTTCCCTTTTTTTATTTAACCTAAAAAAGTACTTTAGCTTTTGTAACATTTCAAATATAACCAATACTAATTGTTTGTATGAAGATAGCATTAATAGGATACGGTAAGATGGGGCATGAGATTGAGCAGGTTGCCTTGACTCGAAATCATCAAGTTGTTTTGATTATCGATAAGGATAATCAGCACGATTTAAACGCCAATAAACTTAAACAGGCTGATGTAGCCATTGAGTTTAGCACACCCCATACTGCTTTTCAGAATATTAAAGTCTGTCTCGAGGCTGGTGTTCCAATTGTGGTGGGTACAACCGGTTGGTTAGATAAGCTAGATGAGGCTAAAGGAATGGCCGTGGCAAATAGCACAGCACTATTCTACGCATCGAACTATAGTGTTGGAGTAAATCTGTTTTTTCGGTTAAATAAAGTAATGGCAAAATATTTAAACGCTGTTAAAGGTTATAGTTCCTCAATCAAAGAGATACACCATATCCAAAAGCTCGATGCGCCAAGTGGTACTGCGATTACTTTGGCTCAGATTGTTTCCGATTCAATTGATGAACTAAATGGTTGGACACTTTTACCCGAGCGTTCCGGTAATAAAATTCCTATTGAGTCAGTTAGAGAGGGAACAATACCCGGAACCCATGTTATCACTTTTGATTCGGATCAGGATGAAATTACTCTAACGCATAGAATTAAGAATAGGAAAGGGCTTGCATTGGGAGCAGTTGTGGCTGCTGAGTATTTGAAGGGAAAGAAAGGTTTTCACTCTATGGATGATCTATTGGTTATTGAATGATAAAATAGTTATAATTGCAACGCTTTAATTAAACAAGGTTTATTATGATTAATAAAATTAAAGGATTTCTTGCCAACAAATACTTTAAGTTTGGTTTTGTTGCCACTGTATACCTTCTTTGGATTATCTGGATGGGCAACTATTGGTTGCTTCCCGGTTTAGCTATAATTTATGATTTGTATGTTAGTCGTAAGGTTAACTGGACTTTCTGGAAAAGCCGCGATGGTAAAAAGAAAAGTGCAGTTGTTGAATGGGTTGATGCAATCATTTTTGCAGTGGTTGCTGCTACGCTAATTAGGATGTTCTTTATCGAGGCTTACACCATCCCTACATCATCAATGGAAAAATCGTTGCTTATTGGCGATTACCTATTCGTAAGCAAGGTTAGCTATGGCCCTAAGATGCCAAACACCCCTCTTTCATTCCCATTTGTCCATCACACAATGCCTTTTTCTAAAGAGACTAAGTCATTTGTAGAATGGATTAAAAGACCTTACAAAAGGATTGCTGGTTTTGGGGATATAAAGCGTAATGATGTAGTTGTATTTAACTTTCCTGAAGGTGATACTGTAATCTTGCAATATCAGGATGTTAGTTACCATAGTATGGTTAGGGAGTATGGTCGCGATTACCTGTGGAAGAACTTTACAATTATTACTCGCCCTGTTGATAAACGCGAGAACTATATTAAACGTTGTGTTGGTATACCCGGCGATACTATTCAAGTTAAGCATGATCAACTTTATGTAAATGGCGAAATGCAAACTGTAATTGGCAAAAAGCAATATAACTATTTTGTTCAAACCAGTGGAACGCCGATTAATCCAATGATTTTTGAAGATTTAAAGGTTTCAAAGGCCGATCAGAACTATAATTCTGCTAATAGTGTTTATCGAATCCCATTAACTGATGAAGCCGCTGAAAAGATAAAATCATTTAATAACGTGGTAAGCATTACCAAAACTGAAAACACAAATGCTGCTATGATGGTTAACTCTATTTTCCCTCATAGCCCCAAATATCCTTGGACAGAGGATAATTTTGGACCACTTGGAATACCAAAGAAAGGTGTAACCGTTAAGTTAACAGTCGATAATCTTCCACTATACCAGAGAATAATTGACGTTTACGAAAATAACGACCTTGCTGTTAAAGATGGAACTATCTATATAAATGGCAAGTCCGAAACAACCTACACATTCAAAATGAACTACTACTTTATGATGGGTGATAATCGCCACAACTCGGCTGATGGTCGGTTTTGGGGTTTTGTTCCCGAGGATCATGTTGTAGGAAAAGCAGTGTTCATCTGGTTGTCTTTAGATAAGGAGAAAGGATTCCCTGGAAATATCAGATGGAGTAGAATGTTCCGTTCAATTCACTGAGCATTTATTAATACATTTTAGAGAACCTCAAAGAGAAGCTATCTTTGAGGTTCTCTTTTTAATATCAACCTAAATGAGTAATAGTAAAGCAATACTCAATACTGCGTACTTGCCTCCAATTCAGTATATGGCTAAAGTAGTTAGCCATTCAAACATTGAGATCGAAGTGTATGAGTCATATGCAAAGCAGAGCTATCGGAACCGTTGCATAATTCTTAGCTGTAATGGACCTCTTGCATTATCAATTCCAGTAATCAAGGTGGATGGTAATAATACTTTAACAAAAGATATTGCTATTGATTATTCAACTAATTGGCAGAAATTGCATTGGAAGGCAATTGAGTCTGCTTATCGAAACTCAACTTATTTCGATTTTGTAGCCGATGTTATAAGCCCTTTTTATAGCAGGAGAGAGGAGTTGCTGATAAATTTTAATAGTAAATTGTTGAGAGAAATTCTAGATTTTATTGAGGTTGAAAAACCGTTTGCTTTTACTAAAGATTATATGAAATTGCACCCTTCGGGTGTTGAAGATTATAGAGATTTAATCCATCCAAAGCAACAAAATCAAACTATTGATAATAGTTTTAGGCCGATTAAATACTATCAGGTGTTTGGCGATAAGTTCGATTTTCAACCAAACCTAAGCATTATAGATTTACTTTTTAATGAAGGTTTAAGCACGTTGGATATTTTAAATCAATCAATAATTAAAAAGCCTGCTTAAATCAAGCAGGCTTTTTAATAGAATAAACAACCTAAACTAAAATTTAAAGCCTAAAGTAAGCAAAAACTTCCCTTCGGTCATTTTTGTAGAAACTGGATTTGGCGAAATATCATCAATACTGTAGAAAACATATTTTTCATTTTGGATAGAATACTGATATGCCGCATCAACATAAATATTGCCTGATCTATACCCTAAGCCTCCAGAAATAATAGTTCTTTTTGCATTTTCATTTAAATATCCCTTCTTGTATGGGCTGGGATAGAAAGCATAACCACCTCTTATTGAGAAATCGTTAAGTTTTAATTCACCTCCAACTTTAATGTTTGTAATGTTTCTGTAAGTACTTTTGATATCTTGATTTGTTTCAAAGAAGTTGTCGCCATTTCCAGTATTGCTAAATTTCATATCCTCATACGCTACATGTTCAAAATCAACGCTTAAAAGACCAATGTTTTTAAAGGTATAGGCAATACTTCCAATTAGTTTGAATGGTGTTTCGAACTTATAATCATATTTTCCAATTGGAGACTCAGAGGTAAAGCCTACAGGTGTATTTGCAGTATCAATATCTGCATACATCATGTAGGAATAGGTATCTTCAAAATTATAATAAGTAGGAGAATGGAATGAGAGTCCAAGTCTTAACCCATCAATTGGTTTGTATATTACACCTGCTTTAATGTTTACACCAGTACCTCTTGTTTCATAATTTTGAGTGTATTCTGATAAGTAAAACCTATCGCCATTACTCCAACTTCTGTTATCTTCAAAAGCCTCCTCACTATATATTGCATAATAGGTGTAACTATAGCTGCTAATTCCCACTGAAGCACCAATGAATACTTTATTAGAGAAGTTGGTCCCTAATGAGAAAAGGTACTCACCCGTTGAGCCTGAGGTTTCAACCCTATTGCTTTGAATAACACCATCGCCTTGAAGTAATAATTTTTTAAATTGGGTTGGGCTGCCGTTTGTTGTGTCGTAAAGAAGGAATGTGTTCCAGGCCATTACAACATCCCAGTCACTTACTGGGGCAACTTTAAAAAAAGGAAACTTATCCTCATCATCAAATAGATCCTGATAATGATAATTACCATTTGCTTTTGAAACAAAATAATCCATTATCGAGTTGTCAGGATTATCCCCTTTTGCAAAGGAATTTGTATGAAAATCATTTGTTTTGTTATAACCAATGGCTAGATTTAGGTTTACTAAGCCAGTTTCATTATCCC
This sequence comes from uncultured Rikenellaceae bacterium, assembly GCA_964390565.1. Lineage (GTDB taxonomy): Bacteria > Bacteroidota > Bacteroidia > Bacteroidales > Tenuifilaceae > UBA8529. The sequence continues at coordinate 74,740 of CAYMII010000015.1, read as the reverse complement.
CATTTGGTTTATATGAAAAAACAAAACCAATATTATCAAAACTTAATTTATTTTTTGATAGAGGAGAACTGTTGCCATTGTAATCTGAGGTTATTTCTCTTTTTTTAAAGGAAGGTGTAATTGAAAATTCTGAGGAACGATAAACCCCTAAACCCGCTGGATTAGTTCCAATTGAACTAAAATCGCCTCCAAGTGCCCCAAAAGCACCTCCCATACCAACATAACGTGCAGTACCTCCATTAAAGGTCTGAGAGAAATTTAAGGCATCGGCAGTTGTTTGGGCGTACGATGAAAAGCATAAAATTGAAAATATTAATGCTTGAAATATTTTAGATTTCATATTCATTTTTTACATTTTTAAACTACTTATGTTATTCAAAAACAATATTCTAATGGATAATTTACTTCCTGCGCGATGTGTTGTTAGAGTTGTTGTTTTGATTAGATGTTGAACCTGAATTCGAACCTGAACTCGAACGTGTTGTAGTACTTCCCGAGGAGCGATTATCGCTTGAACCTCTATAGGTAGATTCACGGTTTGAACTGCTAGTGTTTGAGTTTCTCGTTCTTTCAGTAGATGTGTCAACTCTATTAGGTTTATTGTAGGTTGGGGTAGTATTTCTGCCTTCCCTTACATTTGAATTACCACGAGTTGTATTATCTCTTGTGGTTGTTCCATTAGTCTGATTTCTTGTCCCTGTTCTAATATATCCATCATTATTTGTTGAGCGTGGCTTTTGGTAAGTGTTGTTATTATTTCTACGAGTAGGTTCAGTTAGACTCACATTTCTTGCATTACCATTTTCTCTTAAGCGTGTATTATTCATATCGTTATTAGTACGACGAGTAAATATTTCTTGGTTAGTACCTCTTAAGTTGGTGTTGCTACCTTTTGTTGTTGCTGTTAAACCATCTCTTCTTCTTGATGTAATAATTTGTTTTTCGATTGAATTATCATTTCTGAATCTAGGAGAAGTATTCGTTGTTAGTCCACCTGATCTTGGACCGTAATAATAATTCCCATTGTTGTAATTTAAATCGGTATAATATGGGCTATATAACATTTGTGGTGAATAAAAGTAGTTATCATACCAATAGTTGTGACTCCACCAAACTCTATAACCAAAATTGAAGTTATTCCAATAATAATATGGTAGGTTTGCCCCAAACATTACTGAAACAGAACAAGGTTCTACCCAAATATGGTTGCCTGCAATAACTGTGTTATAAGTATATGGATCATAAGCGGTTGAATACCAGTAATCCCTGGAAAAATAGATGTCGTAATTGTTGTGAAATCCATAGCAAGGATCCTGAAAAGCTTTAATTCGACGCTCGTAAGAATCTTGATAAGAGTCTGAGAGAATTCTGTCGTATGGGTTTTCGCTTTTCGCTTTATAAATTACAGTATCAATATTAGAACTGTCGGAAGTTAATATTTTGGAATATTTTTCTTCCAGTTGTGCTAAATTAGGATTGTTTGATTCAACATTCACAGCCTCTTTCTTAGTAGAGGTGTTTGAAGTTGTCTGAACTGTATTGGAATTACTTGGTGTGTAGTAGATGTCATCAGTTGAAGAACTTGATGATTTGCTCATGTTCATGCTCGACGAGCATGAGGTAATAATTAAACCTATTAGAGCAATTGATATTATTTGTAGTTTGGTTTTCATATCACACCTCCAGTTTTTTATGATAGATTGTTTTATTTACTTATTTTTGTTGCTGATAAACTAACTGAATTATTACAAAAATCATACCAAGCAGATAGAAATGGCTAAGGAAATTACTAGTAGAAGCGAGAATTATTCACAGTGGTATAACGATATCGTTGTAAAGGCTGGATTAGCTGATCATTCAGCGGTTAGAGGCTGTATGGTGATCAAACCTTATGGGTTTGCAATATGGGAGAAAATACAAGCCCAACTCGATAAAATGTTTAAGGAAACAGGTCATCAAAACGCTTATTTCCCTCTATTTATACCAAAATCATTCTTTAGCAAAGAGGCAAGTCACGTTGAAGGATTTGCCAAAGAGTGTGCCATAGTTACTCATTACCGATTAAAAAATGATCCAAACGGAAAAGGTGTTATAGTTGACCCCGATGCAAAGCTCGAAGAGGAGCTGATTGTGCGCCCAACTTCCGAAACTATTATTTGGAATACCTATCGTAGTTGGATACAATCATATCGTGATTTACCAATTCTAATAAATCAGTGGGCAAATGTTGTGCGTTGGGAGATGCGAACTCGCTTGTTCTTAAGAACTGCTGAGTTTTTGTGGCAGGAGGGACATACTGCTCATGCTACAAAAGCAGAAGCAATTGCAGAAGCAGAGCAAATGGTAAATGTTTATGCTAAGTTTGTTCAAGAATGGATGTCGGTGCCAGTAATTATAGGTACAAAATCAGAAGCAGAGCGTTTTGCAGGTGCTGTTGAAACCTATTGTATTGAGGCGTTAATGCAGGATGGTAAAGCCTTGCAAGCTGGAACTTCACATTTCCTTGGTCAGAATTTTGCGAAAGCATTTGATGTTAAATTTTCGAGCAAAGAGGGAACTCTTGATTATGTTTGGGCTACGTCATGGGGTGTATCAACAAGACTAGTTGGTGCCTTGATTATGGCTCACTCCGATGATAACGGATTGGTTTTGCCTCCAAAGCTTGCGCCTACGCAAGTGGTGTTTGTTCCTATTTACAAGTCTGAAGAAGAACTTGCGAAAATTAGTGAAAAAGTAAAAGAATTAAAGAAATCAATAGAGTCAAAAGGAATTACCTGTCTTTACGATGATAGGGATAACTGCAAGCCAGGTTTTAAATTCGCTGAATACGAAATGAAAGGCTTCCCTGTTCGAATTGCCATTGGACCAAAGGATTTGGAGAAGGGTACCGTTGAGATTGCTCGTCGCGATATGTTAACTAAACAATTTGTTAGCCAAGATAATGTTGCCGAATATGTTGAAAATCTTTTAAAGGATATTCAAGACAACCTATTCAATAAAGCTGTAAATTTCAGATCTGAGAATACCACCAAGGTGGATACTTACGATGAGTTTAAGCGTGTTCTTGACGAAAAAGCCGGTTTTGTGCTTGCGCATTGGGATGGAACTAAAGAAACTGAGGAAAAAATCAAAGAGGAAACAAAGGCGACAATCCGTTGTATCCCAATTGATGTTGAGGCCGAAGAGGGAAAATGTATTCTAACTGGAAATCCATCAAACAAGCGAGTAATTTTTGCTCGTGCATATTAAAACACTTAAGTTTAATCTTTAAATCATAAATACCTCAAGTTTATGGAGCCAAAACAACAGGAAACAAGGCAGCTTATTCTGAATAATCTTTCTGAAAAATCAGGGATGAAGCAGCTGGTGTATGATAATACATTTGCCACTTTTAATCTGATTAAAGAGGTATTGCATGAGATGGCTTCCGATTACAATTCTGCTTTTAAGGGGATTGATAAAAGGGTAAAACTAGAGTATCACGATAGAGGCAAATTTGAGGCTGAGATAAGAGTTGCAGGTGATATTCTAATTTTTAGTATGCACTCGAATGTTTTCCAATTCGATCGCGATCACAATATCTGGAAACTTTCATACGTAAAGGATAATAAAAATGCTTCATATTGTGGTATAATCAATATTTACAACTTCTTAAGAGATTCGTTTAAATATAACCGTTTAGATGATTTGGGCTACTTAATTGGTCGGATTTTCATTAACAGGGATTACCACTACTTTGTTGAGGGAAAACGCCAAATGGGATTCCTTTACAATAATTTTGGTTCCGCAACTATTGATAAAGAGGCTTTAATTAGTATAATTCAGTCTTCCATTCTCTATACTCTTGAATTCGATTTACTTGTTCCACCTTACGATGTGGTAAAGATTGCCTCTGTTAACCAGATGAATACCAAAATTGAGAATTCAAAACTTCAAACTGGGAAGCGTCTTGGTTTTAAGTTTAATTCTGATGATGTTTTAGAATAGATAATAATCACATAAACCTAATAATATGAAAAGAGTATATCTTCTGTCAAGCATGCTGATGGTTCTATTCATTTGGTCATGCGGAACAAAACCAAAACAAGAAAATAGCAATAGCGAAATGCAAAAGAAAGTTGATGAGTTTGTAAAGGTTGATCTTACTTCAAATATCAACCACCTCTCAGAAAAGGAGAAACAGATGCTTCCCTTACTTTTTGAGGCTGCTCAAATAATGGATAACTTGTATTGGAAACAGGCTTATGGCGATAAAGCTAAACTTTTTGAGAGTATTAACGATCAGGCAACACGTGAGTTTGTTGAGATTAACTATGGACCTTGGGATAGGCTAAATGATAATAGTCCATTTATTGAAGGAGTAGGAGTGAAGCCGTTAGGAGCTTGCTTTTACCCTTTAGATATGACAAAGGAAGAGTTTGATGCTTTTGACTCTGCTGACAAAACAAGCCTTTACACTGTAATTAAGCGAAATGCTGATGGCAAATTGGAATCTATTCCTTTCCATATTGAGTACAAAGAAGAAATTGAAAAGGTAGCATCTTTGCTTAAGCAAGCAGCAGAACTTGCCGAAGATGCTGGGTTGAAAAACTATTTAAGTTTAAGAGCAGACGCACTTCTTACCGATGAGTACCTCCAAAGTGATTTGGCTTGGATGGATATGAAAACCAATAATATTGATTTTATTGTTGGGCCAATTGAAAATTATGAAGATGCATTATACAACTATAAAGCAGCGTTCGAATCTTTCATTCTGATAAAAGACTTGGAATGGAGTCAAAAACTTGCTCGCTTTGCAAAACTATTACCTCAGCTTCAAACCAGTTTACCTGTAGATGCTAAGTATAAGAAGGAAGTTCCTGGTGCAGACTCTGATTTGGGAGTTTATGATGCTGTATTCTATGCTGGCGATTGTAATTCGGGAAGTAAAACCATTGCTATCAACCTTCCTAATGATCCAAAGGTTCATATCGAGAAAGGTAGCCGTAAGCTGCAGCTAAAGAACGCAATGCAATACAAATTTGATAGAATATTATTTCCAATTGGTAATATGCTTATCGACTCATCACAGCGCAAGCATATAAAATTTGAAGCATTCTTCGAGAATGTTATGTTTCATGAAGTTGCCCATGGGTTAGGTATTAAGAACCTTATTAATGGCAAAGGAACAGTGAGAGAAGCGTTAAAAGAAAAATATAGCGGATTGGAAGAGGGGAAGGCTGATATACTTGGTCTTTTTATGGTTAAGCAGCTAGCCGAAATGGGCGAATTGACCAATAAAGATTTAATGGATAACTATGTAACCTTTATGGCAGGAATATTCAGATCTGTTAGGTTTGGAGCTGCTTCTTCGCATGGTAAAGCTAACATGGTTTGCTTCTACTACTTTCAGGAAAATGGCGCATTTACACGTAATCCCGTTGATGGTACTTATAAAGTTGATTTTGATAAGATGACCGATGCCATGAACAGTTTAGCAAACAAAATCCTTACACTTCAAGGCGATGGGAATTACGATGCTGTAGTGAAATTATTTGAAGAAAAAGGCAAGGTGGGAATTGAACTTCAGCAAGATTTGAATCGAGTTGCAGGTGCAAATATCCCCAAAGATCTAAGATATAATCAAGGGGCTAAAGTGCTTGAGCTAAATTAATAGAAAAGGGCTGAGTAATCAGCCCTTTTTTGCCTCCTTTAGTTTTTTGTTTTAAAATTTTGGAAACTCTTTAATCATTATTTATCTTTAACCGAATACTTTTTTAAGTCCATTGTATAATCACTAAAACATATCAGCATGAACCTATCATTTAACTTCATTAAATCAATCTCAAACATTTATGATGAGATGATTGAGAATGGTTTCTCTTTGGTTTACTTAGGTGAATTTAGCCATGAGATTACGAAAATGTTTACATCAATGGCTGAGTCTGATATGGAGAAGAATAGCGAGGAGCGCTCGGTGCAACGTAAGGTATACCATGTTATGGTTGAAACCTTGCAGAATATGAATAAACATTCGGATGAGATTAAAGAGCGCAACATTGGGAATGGGCTCTTTATCATTGGCAAAAAGCATGATATTTACTATGTAATTACCTCAAACAAAGTTGCTAAGAACCATAAAGATCATCTCGAGAAAGCTTTAATATCTGTAAATAGCGCATCGGCACAAGAGTTAAAGGAGATGTATAAAAGGCAAATTAAAGAAGGTAGCCTTTCTAATAAAGGGGGTGCTGGGCTTGGACTTATAGATATTGCCCGCAAAACCGGAGAAACCTTGAACTATCAGTTTCTTCCACTTGACGAGGAGAGTTACTTTTTTATCTTAAAAGTTGAAATTAACTCAAAAAAATTTGCTAAAGATGCCATTTAAACCTTTATTTACAAACAAGGTTTAATAGTCAATGCACGTTCGTAATTATCAATATTATTATTCTTTTATAGCCATCCTATTAATTAAGATGGCTTTTTTTAATTATACCTCATTAATTGCATCTCCAACTTTTATTGAGAATAATGATCTATTTTATTCTTCAATATATCAAGATACAATATATAAGAGAGCATTAAGTGATACGGCTCAAGTTAAAAAAAAGAAGCAGAATGATATTTATGTAAAGATCCAGAATAGCGCAGGTAAGAATTATATTACTCGAAAACTCTATGGTTTGTTTTTTCGCAAGCAAAATATTGATGCTGCAGCTAGGGTGTATACCAAAGCGAACTCAATTGATAAATTTATTGACTATAACGGAAAAATAATTAATAGAATTGACTTTGTTGGACTTAATGCTTTTGGGCAATCAATCAACGATACAACTTTAAAACCTACATCTCTAATCGAAAATTCGGCTAATCGAATTCATATAAAAACAGCAAAATCGATGATTCAAAATAGTCTACTTTTTAAAGAAGGCGATGCGTTGAGCCCAGTAGACTTTGCTGAATCAGAACAACTTATTCGTAGCCACGATTACATTGAGGATGCAAGTATCATTGTTGAAAAACTTGTTGATACAACATTGGTTAATGTGACTGTTATTACAAAAGATAATTGGTCAATAGGTGTTGATTATAGATATGGAAACAAGTATTCAAGTCAACTCCAGATATATGATAAGAATTTTTTAGGCTATGGAGTTTATTTAAGTGGTGACCTTTTTTATGATTCAAGAGAATCAAACCTTTTTGGTAGAAAATATCAAGTGGGAATTTATAACATTGGAGGATCTTTCATTGATGCAGATATATGGGAGAGGCTAGGACAGGGCTACAAATCCTACGCTTTTGATCTTAAAAGAGACTTCTTTGCATCTAAAACACATTATGGCGGTGGGTTTGGATTTGTTGATATTTGTGAGCCTTATCGTTTTAAAACAATTGATACTTCACAACAGGTATGCTATAATAGTTATGATTATTGGCTTGGTAGATCTTTTAGATTAAGCCCAAAGAATTCATTAAGTTCAGCACTAAATTTAGTTTTAGCGTTAAGATATATCGATAAACATTATAGTAACCGACCAATTGTTAAGTCAGATCTTAACTACTATTTTCATAATCGAAAGTATTATTTGGTAGGCTTGAGTTTATCAAAACAAGACTTGTTCCGAGCAAATCTTATTTATTCACAAGGGTCAACCGAGGATATCCCTACCGGTTTTAGAGTTCAGGTTACTACTGGGATTGAGAAGAGAGAGTTTGTTAATAGGTATTATTTAGGTAATGAATTTTCTGCAGCGGAAATGTCACCTTGGGGGTATCTTTTTACCTCAGTAAGGGTTGGTGGATTTATAGCATATCCTCAGCAATTTCAACAGGTTACATCAAATATTAGGGCGACCTATTTTTCAAATCTCTTTAATATAGGAAATATAAAAGCTCGTCAGTTTGCTCGAATAGATTATACTCGGGGTATTAGCCGGTTTTATGGAGCAGGAGAGGAGGGTGAAGCAATTTTTTTAGATGAAAATAATGGGATTAGAGGGTTGTCAAGTCGTGAGTTGTATGGAACTACAAGATTGGTTGTTAATCTTGAGACAGTTGCTTTTAGCCCATTGTACCTTTATGGCTTTCGATTTGCTTTTTATGGCTTCTACGATTTTGGAATTATTGGAGATGCGCGTGAGTCAATAATTGGGGAACAATCCTTTTCAGGGTTTGGCTTAGGTGTTAGAATTAGGAATGAAAACTTGGTTTTAAACTCTATTAGCATACGATTAGGGTATTATCCTAATTTACCTTTAAATGCGGATGTAACCTATTGGCTGATTACAGGTCAGCAGCGAACACGATTCGAGCATTTTAGACCTCGTGAACCTCAAATTGTTCCTTTTGAATAGTTTTCGGTGTTATTCGATGAACAAAGATGAAGTTTTGTTGTTCTGAAACTAGTAAAAACTAAAAAAAACAAAAAAATATGTCTGTATTAGTTGGTAAAAATGCGCCAAGTTTTAAGGCAAAAGCAGTTGTAAGAGGAAACGAAATCGTTGAAAATTTCTCACTTGAGCAGTATTTAAATAAAAAATATGTTCTCTTTTTCTTTTACCCTGCCGATTTTACATTTGTTTGCCCAACCGAACTTTTGGCTTTTCAAGATCAGCTAAGTGAGTTTGAGAAACGCGATGTAGCTGTTGTTGCTTGTTCTGTCGATTCTGAATTTTCGCACTGGAAATGGTTGCAAACTCCACTCAATGAAGGAGGCATAAAAGGAGTAACCTATCCATTAGTAGCCGATCTCGCCAAAACAATCTCTGAAAACTATGATGTTTTAGCAGGTAACTATGAATATGGTGAGAATGGTGAGGTATCTTTTGCTGGAACACCACAATCTTATAGAGGTCTTTTTATTATTGATAAGAAAGGGGTGGTTCGCCATCAACTTGTAAATGATATGCCTCTTGGTCGTAGCGTTGAAGAGGCTATTCGTGTAGTTGATGCACTTCAATTCTTTGAGCAAAATGGTGAAGTTTGTCCCGCAAACTGGAAAAAAGGTGATAAAGCTATGAAACCAACCCAAGAAGGTGTTTCAAAGTTTCTATCTGAGAAGAAATAGGTTTTTTATTATTAATGAAAACCGCATCTTTTAGGTGCGGTTTTTTTGTTTTTTTATGTCGATTATCTACTCAATATATTACATTTGTAGATATGAGAGAAATCCTAAAATATGATCTTGCTTACCCTGAGGATTTTGCCGATAACCTAGCTCGTTATATCGAATTGTTAGATTGTGGTATTATCCTCCGAAGTAATAGCTATTTGTCGAAAAAGGATAAGCAGTCCGTTCGTAGTAGCTACGATTTTTTAGCAGGATTATCAGCTCTTACTATATGCCGACCAACTTCAGATAAGTTAGAAACACTTCGCAAGAAGTATTCTGATGTATCGGATTGGATTTTTGGATATGTTGGTTATGATATTAAGAATGAGATAGAAGAGTTAATTTCTGAAAATGTTGATGGATTAGCTTTTAGCGATCTTTTCTTTTTTCAACCGAAAATTGTATTGCTCTTTAAAGATGATAAGTTAAATGTAAAATACATTCCAAGTGTAACTTCGTCTGATGAGGTTAATGAGATTGTTAAACGTTTGGATGTGCCATGTTTTAATTGTGATTTCGAAAGCCCAATTAAACACTTCAAGGCTCGATTTACGAAGGAAGAGTATTTGAATACCGTAAAAGATATTAAAAACCATATCCAGAAGGGCGATATTTATGAGATGAATTTTTGCCAGGAGTTCTACAACGAAGAGGCAGAGATTCACCCAGCCGATACTTTTGTGGCTCTTAATCGTTACTCCCCAACACCATTTGCAACATTCCTAAAAAAAGGAAATAACTACATAATTTCTGCAAGTCCAGAGCGATTTCTTAAGAAGAAAGGTGATGTAATAGTTAGCCAACCTATAAAGGGAACAGTTGCTAGGAGTATTGATCCCGATGAGGACGAGATGATTAAGCAAAATCTTAAAAACGACCCTAAGGAACGCGCTGAAAATATTATGATTGTTGACCTTGTTCGCAACGATTTATCTAAAATTGCCGAAATCGGTTCTGTAAATGTTGATGAACTTTGTGGGGTTTACCCTTTCCGCCAGCTGCATCAAATGATATCAACCATTTCGTGCAAACTAAAGAAAGAACACGATTTTGTTGATGTTTTGAAAGCCACATTCCCAATGGGTTCAATGACTGGTGCTCCCAAGATTAGAGCAATGCAGCTGATTGAGCATTTTGAGCGTACAAAGCGCGGTTTGTACTCAGGTTCTATAGGTTATATAACACCAGATCATAACTTTGATTTGAATGTTGTTATTCGAACCTTGCTTTACAATAAAGATAAAAAATACCTTTCGTTTAGCGTTGGAGGAGCAATTACCATTAACTCCGATCCCGAGAAAGAATATCAGGAGTGCATGCTTAAAGCCCGAGCAATTCTTTCAACCCTAAAAGCTGAAATAATTGATGCAGAGTAAGTTTGTTGATTTTGTTCGAAGTAATAACCTCATACATGCTGATGATAAAGTTTTGCTTGGGGTTAGCGGTGGCATCGATTCAATGGTAATGCTAAATCTCTTCTATAAGGCTGGTTTTAACTTTTCTGTTGCGCATTGCAATTTTTCGTTACGTGGTGAAGAATCTGATGGCGATGAGCAACTGGTTGTTCGTGTCTGTAATGAGAAAGGGATTAAATTACATCAAATTCGTTTTGAAACCGAGATGTTTGCTAATGATAATAAGCTCTCCATTCAGGTTGCTGCTCGTAATTTACGATATGATTGGTTTAGTAGCCTTTGTGATGAACATGGCTATAATAAAATAGCCATTGCCCATAATCGTGATGATGTAGCCGAAACGGTAATTCTTAATCTTACACGAGGAGCAGGCTTAAAGGGCTTGTCAGGAATTAAAAAGGTTAACGGGAGGGTTATAAGACCATTACTCGATTTTAGCCGGAACGAGATTATTACTTATGCCAAGGAGCATCAAATAGCCTTCCGCGAGGATTCAAGCAACTCATCGGTTAAATATGCTCGAAATCGTATACGTCATAACGTATTACCAGAACTCGAAAAGTTGAATCCATCAACTAAGCGATCAATTGCCGAAACGGCAAGCCATGTTCATGAAGCATGGAGTCTTGTTGAAGATTATCTGTTAAAACTGAAAAAAGAGGTTGTTACAATTGAAAGTGATAAAGTATTGTATAGTCTCCAAGCATTATTGCGTGAGAAGTACAGCAAACTCTTTTTGTTCGAAGAACTTACTCAGTATGGCTTTTCTCATAATACTGTTGAACAAGTTTCGCAATCTTTTCATGGACAATCAGGGAAAGTTTTTTACTCATCGACGCATCAACTCTTACACGATAGAGAATTTCTCGTTTTGACTGAAAGAAAAGAGTTTGAAAAAATGATTGTGAAGATTGATGAGAAATGCGAATTAGTTGATTCTCCTGTAAATCTTAAATTTCACTTAATTAATAAGACCGAAATCATAGATATTCCTCGTAATTCAAAAGTTGCTTCTTTAGATTTCGATAAATTGCAATTTCCTTTAGAATTAAGGCCTTGGAATTCAGGCGATAAGTTTATGCCTTTTGGGATGGCGCAATTCAAAAAGGTTAGTGACTTTTTAATCGACTTAAAAGTATCGATGATTGATAAAGAAAAGGTCTATGTTTTAACTTCAAACAATGAAATTGTTTGGGTTGTAGGTATGCGAATTGATAATAGATTTAAGGTTGATGATTTAACTGCGAAAATTTATAAAATCGAAAAGATGTAAACTCTCAACTGAGAGTTGTCAACTAAACTTTATCCTTCTGCAATCTCAGTTAACTCAAACCATCTTTCACCTTTAACATCCAATTGTTTAATTATTTCAGAATATCTGTCAGATTTCTTTGTGATATCATCGCTTGAAAGAGTTCCGCTGCTCAATTCACTTTCAAGTTTCTTCTTTTCTTCTTCTAGTTCAGCTATCTCTTTGGTTATACTTTCGAGTTCTTGCTTTTCCTTAAAGGTTAACTTTCTTATCTTTTCCCTTTCAGGTTTTGCTTTTTCTGATTTTGCAACAGTCTTTTCTTTAGTCTCCTTTGCTTGATTGGCTTCATTCTCCTTAGCCCACTCGCGATAATCGGAATAGCTACCAGGAAATCCGCTTACTTCACCATCGCCATCAAATACTAGAAGGCCATCAACCACTTTATCCATAAAATGTCTATCGTGCGATACAACTATTACAACACCGCTAAAACTTCTTAAATAATCCTCAAGAACATTTAAAGTGAGGATATCGAGATCATTGGTTGGCTCATCGAGAATTAAGAAGTTGGGATTGCGCATCAAAATGGTAAGCAGATACAACCTACGCTTTTCGCCACCGCTAAGCTTATGAACGAAAGAGTATTGCGTTTCGGGTGAGAAAAGGAAAAGATTTAGGAATTGTGATGCCGTAAGGGTTTTGCCATCGCCAAGAGTAACCACCTCGGCTATTTCGCGAGCAACATCAATAACTTTCTGATCCTCGTTTATTCTCATCCCCTCTTGCTTGTAGTAACCTACAACAAGGGTTTCACCTGGGTCAATTGTACCCGAATCGGGCATTAGGCTACCGGTAATTATATTAAGGAAAGTTGATTTGCCTGTACCATTTCGTCCGATGACACCAAGTTTTTCGAAGCGATTGAATCTGTATGAGAAATCCTTTAAAATAACTTTATTCCCAAATTTTTTTGATATAGAGTTAACCTCAAGAACTTTTTTACCTAATCTTGAGGTTTTTACATTAATTTCTACCTCCGAATCGTTGCGTCGCTGGCTGGCTTTTTCCTGAATTTGGTAGAAAGCATCAATGCGATACTTTGCTTTAGTTCCCCTTGCTTGAGGCATTCTTCCCATCCATTCCGATTCTTTGCGAAGCAGGTTTGTAGCCTTTTCAACCTCAGCATTTTGGTACGAGATTCGTTCCTGCCTTTTTTCAAGGAAATAAGCATAGTTGCCTTTATACCAATAAAGCTGTTTTTGGTCAAACTCAATGATATCGGTACAAACCCTGTCGAGAAAAAAACGGTCGTGGGTAACCATTAGTAAAGTAATACGATTTTTAAGAAGATGCTCTTCGAGCCATTCAACCATATCTAAATCGAGGTGGTTTGTAGGCTCATCAAGGATTAAGATATCTGGATTATTGATTAATGTGGATGCCAAGGCAACACGCTTGCGTTGTCCACCTGATAGTTGAGCTACTGGTTTATTTACATCATCAAGTTTAAGTTTCGATAGTATTTGTCGTGCCTTAACTTCATGATCCCAAGCTGATAACCTATCCATCTCCTCCATGGCATGATGAAGAAGTTCTTTATCATCATTGGCAAGTGCCTTTTCATAGGCACGAATTGCATTTGCAACCCTATCATTAGAAGCAAATACATTCTCGATTATAGTTGCAGTTTCAATCAGTTCAGGTTCTTGCTCAAGATAACCAATATGTAAATCACTTTTGAATGTAATATTTCCAGAGTCGGCAGTTTCTTTACCTGCACAAATTCTCAAAAGGGTTGTTTTCCCTGCTCCATTACGGGCAATTATACCTACGCGTTGATCTTGACCAATAGTAAATTTAATATCTTCGAATAGCACCAAATCTCCAAATGATTTGGTCAAATTTTCAACTTGTAGGTAGGGTATCATCTTCTAGAAATTTTTGCAAAAGTAGTTTAATTTATGGGAAAGTATAAGAGTGGAAGAATTGAATAAACTTATAATCAATAACAATTTTTAAGCGAATAGGCTTTGCAATAATTCATATCTTTATAACGATAAAAATGCTATGTAATGACTAGAAAAGAGCGCTTTAAGCAAATCATTGATTACTTCAAGGTAAATATGCCTGTTGCCGAGACAGAACTCGATCATACTTCTCCTTACGAACTAATTGTTGCAACCATACTTTCGGCACAATGTACCGATAAGCGAGTGAATATTGTAACACCCCCATTTTTTAAAAAATACCCAACTCCTAACCATCTTTCAAATGCTAGTGTTGAGGATATTTTTCAGATGATTAAGTCGATATCATACCCAAATAATAAGGCGAAGAATTTATTGGGAATGGCCAAAATGCTTATATCCGATTTTGGTGGTGTTGTTCCGTCAGATATTAATGAATTACAGACGCTTCCAGGTGTAGGTCGCAAAACTGCTAATGTGGTTGCTTCTGTGGCCTTTAATAAGCCCGCATTGGCAGTTGATACTCACGTTTTTAGAGTTGCACGACGATTAGGACTTAGCCATAATGCCAAAACCCCTTTAGCCACCGAACTTCAGCTAATAGAGTTTATCCCTCAAGATTTAATCCCAATTGCTCATCACTGGTTAATACTACATGGTCGATATGTTTGTATTGCCCGAAAACCAAAGTGCGAGGAGTGTGGTGTAAGCGAGTTTTGTAAGGAGTATGGTAAGAGGAAAGTGACAAGTGAAAAGTCACAAGTAATCTAAATCTAAAATATTATAATTGCCTAATTGGCAAATTGTCTCATTTTCAAATTAACTTATTTTCAAATTTTCAAATTGATTTAATGTCAAATTATACTTACGACGGCACTTTCCCGGGTTTGCTTACGGTTATCTTTCATGCATACGAGTCGAAAGATTGGCCCGAGGCCATTATTCGACCTGAAAAACAAGGCCTGTTGTTTGGTGAGATAGTAAAAATAAACACCGATGAACTGAAGGCATCAAGGGTTTGGGATGGTGTTAAACGCTATGGTGGAGAGTTAACCTGCGAGCAAGTTTTTCATGCCTACCTTTCGCTCGACGATGACGTGGAGATGATTTTACTTCGATACTGTCGAGAATTATTTATCCAAAAGGTTTGTATTGCCACAAATTTTGCAAACGATGCGGTTTTGAGGGTTAGTCAACTTGAGAAAAAGGTTCTTCGCGAGGCTCAGCATTTTGTGATGTTCATCCGATTCGAGCAAGCAGCCGATGGTACTTGGTTTGCACCAATCTCGCCAAAATATGACATTCTACCTTTGATTACTGGCCATTTTAGAGAACGATTTGCCGATCAGCCTTGGCTGATCTATGATACCAGAAGAGGTTATGGATTTTTCTTCGATACTAAAAAGATGGAGCAGATAACCATCGATAATCCAGCATTTAACGTTATATCCGGACAACTAAATAGCGACGTTACACATCCTGAAGAGGATAAGTGGCAGCAGATGTGGAAATCCTATTTTAAGCAGATTGCAATTAGGGAGCGAACCAACCTTCGATGTCAGCAAAACTTTATGCCCAAGAGGTTTTGGAAATATCTGACTGAGAAAAAGTTGTAGCCAATAGTTTCTGGTCAATCGCTTCTAGGCTTAAACCTAATCAGCTATTCTTTGTCTAAACTCTTGAGGTAACCCTTAATCTATAGACTAAACCACAAAATATCAATAAGATGAAAAGAATCTTCATTGTATCTTTTTTTGCTATTTTATCATTTTACAGTTTTGCCCAAAATGTCAAAGTACCCTTAACACATGATGTGTATGATAATTGGAATGATTTGATGAATCCATTAATTTCCTCAAATGGACAATGGATTTCATATGAGGTAAACCCTCAGGATGGAGATGGAAACCTTTATTTAATCGATTATAAATCAAATGCTAAACAGGTTTTTAAAAGAGGATATAAAGCCACTTTATCCCCATTAAATAGTTTTGTTGTGTATCAGGTTAAACCCCAAAAATCAGTTACTCGTAAGGCTAAACTTGATAAAAAGAAAAAGGATGATATGCCCAAGGATTCCTTGAAGATTTACTCGTTCAATAGTAAAAAAGAGTACTCCTTTGCAAAAGTAAAATCCTACAAAATTGGCGAGATTGATGGTAATTGGGTTGCTTTACTTACTGATTTAAAAAAGAAAGAAAAGGAAAAAGATAAGCAATCAGCCGATACTTCAAAGAAATCTAAACCAAAGGTTGTTAAGAAACCAGCCAAAAGTAATGATGAGGAGAAGCCAAGCCTGTTAACCATAGTAAACCCTAGCGAGGATAAGAAATTTGAATTCAATCAGGTTTACGATTATTCAATATCAAGAAATGGTGCTTTAATTGTCTTTAATGCTAAAACTGACGATACGCTCAGCTTATCAAATGTTCAGGTGCTTGATAATGCTAGAGGAGAGGCTACTAAAATTTTTGAGCAAAAGGGTGATATTAAAAATCTTACGACAGATGAAGCAGGGAAACAACTTGTTTTCCAATTCTCAGCCGATACTGGAAAGGTTAAAACCTACGATTTGTACTATTGGTCGGTAAATGCGAAGAGTGCAGAAAAACTAATCTCCAATCAAACAGTTGGGATGCCTAAGGGTTGGGTTGTCAGCCAGAATACAACACCATACTTTTCAAGGTTAGGGAATCGTCTGTTCTTAACAACTATGCCAAAGCAATTTGAAGAGCCTAAGGATACTTTAACTGATGATGAGAAAGTGATTCTTGATTTATGGAGTTGGACGGATACACTTCTTCAAACCCAGCAAAAGAATAATCTTAAAAATGAGCTGAAACGCTCATATCTTGCTACATATAGTTTTGTTGATAAAAAATTTATCCAACTAGCCGATAAGGAAGTTCCCGATGTTCGAGTTTTCATGAAAGGTGATGCTCCTAATGCCCTTGGAGTAAGCGATATTCCTTATCAATACGCTATGACATGGGAGTCATCAGGTAACAACGATTATTACATTATCGATTTAAAAACAGGCGCAAGACGTAAAGCATTAACTGCAATTCCTTTTAGAGTATCGATTTCGCCTTCAACTAATTACTTAGCATATTATCAACCTTCTGATAATGCGTGGTATATGTATTCTGTTAAAGATGGGAAATCCATTTGTCTTACTTCAGGGATGAATATCAATTTTTATGATGAGGAGAATGATACCCCAAGTTTACCAAATCCATATGGATTTGCAGGTTGGCTCGAAGGTGATAAGGGTTTTATTGTTTACGATAAGTTTGATATCTGGAATCTTGATCCAGCAGGTAAGATTAAGCCTGTTTGTCTCACCAATGGAAGAGCGAAGAATCTTGTTTATCGCTATCAAAAGCTCGATCAGGAAGCATTTTACATCAGTTCAGCATCAACCGAGTTACTCTCGGTTTTCAATAAAAAGAATAAGCAAAGCGGCTTTAGTAGTATTGTTTTTAACAAACCTGGCATAACTAATCAATTGATTATTGATGATTTTGATTACTCAAATATTTATAAAGCAAAAAACTCTAATCAGCTTATCTGGCAAAAGGAATCTTACAGAGAATATCGAGATTTATGGACAAGCGATATAACTTTTTCTAATCCCCAGAAGATTTCGGTTGCAAATCCTCAGATGAATAAGTATAAATGGGGTACAGCAGAATTGGTTAAATGGGTTGATTTTAATCGCGATAGTGTTGTTGGGATACTTTATAAGCCCGATAATTTCGATCCTAATAAGAAATACCCAATGATGGTTTATTTCTACGAGACTCATTCGGATAATTTGAACACTCACTTTGAGCCAAAGCCAGGCCGTTCTGTTATTTGCCCTACGCTTTACACAAGCAACGATTATGTTGTTTTCTTCCCTGATATTAAGTATCGAATTGGTTCGCCAGGAAAAAGTGCATACGATGCTGTTATCAGCGGAACTATGGCCTTAATTAATAAAAGATTTGTTGATAAAGATAGAATTGGAGTTCAAGGTCAAAGCTGGGGTGGTTACCAGATTGCTTACCTTGTTACCCAAACCGATTTATTCAAAGCTGCTTCAGCAGGCGCTCCTGTAACAAACATGACAAGTGCTTATGGTGGTATTCGTTGGGAATCGGGTATGGCTCGTATGTTTCAGTATGAGCATGAGCAGAGTAGGATAGGAGGCACGCTTTGGGAAAAACCATTAAATTTTATCGAGAATTCACCTTTGTTTTATGCTCCAAGGGTTAACACTCCGTTGCTGATTCGTCATGACGATGCAGATGGTGCCGTACCATGGTATCAAGGTATTGAGTATTTCCTTGCTTTGCGTCGACTTGGCAAGCCCGTTTGGATGGTTAACTACAATGATGAGCCTCACAATCTTGTTCGTCGTGCAAACCGTATTGACTGGACTATCAGAATGATGCAGTTTTTTGACTATTACCTTAAAGATGCATCGCAACCAGTATGGCTAAAACAAGGTATTCCTGCTATCAAGAAGGGAAAAGTTCTAGGTTACTAAAGGATATTGAACCACATTAGACACAATAGGTCACATAGATTTGATTCTATTGTGTTCTATGTGCCTAGTGTGGTTAATCGTAAAACTACTACTAAACTATTTTCTATCTAATTATTAATGCATAGCAAGTCGATCTTTTGCTTCATCGAGTGAATCAACAAAGTTAATTCTACCCAATTTATTGCTCTCGTAAATGAAATCCCGTAAACTTTTACTTGTAGGATTCGAGAAATCACCAATAATTGCCAAATCCACGTTATAGTTCGAGAATTTTTGTAGAATATCACCAGCAATACGAGTTCTAAGATCGAAGAACTCTGGAACGATATTCTTTGAGTGAATAATAATCTTTCTTGAACCTTTATAACCGCAATCTGCCATAAGATCAAGAGCATCTTGAACATTATTTATGATAACTTCATCGCAATCAATATTGGCAATAAATGATCCGTTAATCTTGTTTATGTTAATTTTCATGTTTTCTATTTTTATTAATCAATCCCTTACCGAGTATACAGGTTCTAGTCTATCTTCTGAGTAAACAGCATAAGGAATTTCTCTCATATTATAGCGTGAACTCATAACCTCTCCATAAGCTCCGCACGAAAGGATTGCAAGGATATCACCACGTTCAACTTGAGGTAGTTTAATCTCTTTTGCAAAGCAGTCGGCCGATTCGCAAACAGGACCAACAATGTCGTAGCTCGAGATGCTTCCTTTTGATGATAGATTTACAATTGAATGGCTTGCATCGTATAGTGCAGGGCGGATTAAATCGTTCATTCCAGCATCAACTACAACAAACTTATGAGCCGATGGGCCTTTAACATAGGTTACCTTTGTTATCAGGCTTCCGCACTGAGCCACAATTGCTCTTCCAAGTTCAAAATGAACTTTCTGGTTTGGTGCAAGGTTTAGGTTTTCATTGAATGTTCTGAAGTAGCCTTCAAAGTCAGGTATTGGGTTATCATCTGGATTTGCATAATCGATTCCCAAGCCACCACCCATATTGATGTAGCTAAAATTGCTATTTGGAAATAACTGCTCTTTTAGCTGATTGGCTTTAATAGATAGACTTTTGAACACATCTAGGTCTATTATTTGAGAGCCGATATGAAAATGCAAACCAATAAGGTTGATGTTTTTCAGGCTTGGCAGCAGTTCCTTTGCCTCAGATACCTCCTCAATGGAGAGACCAAACTTGTTTTCAATCATTCCTGTTGTAATGTGTCGATGTGTACCAGCCTTTACATCAGGATTTAACCTTAATGCAACCTTAGCAACCATCGAGCGTTGCGATGCAAGTTGATTGATTACTTCTAGCTCCTGAACCGATTCGCAATGGAAGCAGAAAATCCCTTTATCTAGCGCAAATTCAATCTCCGAGTCAGTTTTTCCAACTCCAGCAAATACCACTTTTTCAGGTTTAAACCCGCATTTAATGGCAAGTTCAATCTCGTTCCCGCTAACACAATCGGCCCCAAGACCAAATGAAGCAATGCGTGTAAGGATTTTGCGATTAGCATTGGCTTTAACAGCATAGTGAACATCGTACCCATAACGCTCAGATGTTTCCTTTACTTTAGTTAGGGTTTGATCGAGCAAATAGTTATCGTAAAAATAGAATGGTGTTGGGTTTGATTCCAATATACCTAAGGATTCTAGCGTTATCATAATTTTATGCTTCAACTAATTTACTCTCACTCACAATTTGATGTAGAGCCCTAAGGGTCTCAATTTTATGCTCGCTACTTACTAGGATAGAGATGTTATGGTCGCTACCTCCGTAAGAGATCATTCTGATAGGAATATCTTTTAACGTTTTAAAAATTCTTCCTGCATAACCTTTCCTATCAGCTACAAAATCACCTACTATACAAATTATTGATTGCTCACTGTCTACTTCTATTGATGAGAACTCGCTAAGTTCTCTAATTATATTATCTAGATTTTTAGTGTTGTCAATAGTTAGAGATACAGCTACCTCAGATGTTGTAATCATATCTACTGCAGTGGCGTAATCATCAAAAATCTGAAAGATTTTTTTGAGAAACCCGTGCGCCATCAACATCCTCGACGAGCGAATTTTAATGGCAGTAATGCCATCCTTCGCAGCAATTGCCTTAACCCCCGATGGATTATAATGGTGACTGATTATAGTTCCTGGATCGCTTGGTTGAAGCGTGTTCTTTAGGATAACTGGAATTCCTTTTCTGCTACATGGATATATTGTTGCAGGGTGAAGAATCTTTGCTCCAAAGTAAGCCAACTCAGCAGCCTCATCAAAAGATAATTCTCGGATGGCTGATGTTCCTTCAACAAATCGAGGATCGTTATTGTGTATCCCATCAATATCTGTCCAGATTTGTACCTCACTAGCATCAACTACATTTCCAAGAATTGCTGCAGAGTAGTCGCTACCACCGCGCCCAAGATTATCAACCTCACCATTAGCATTTCTACATATAAATCCTTGAGTTACAAATATTGTAGCGCTAAAATGGCTATCGAGCGTGCGCTCAACCATCTCATTAATAAAATCATAATCAGGTTCTCTATCAGCATTTGTTTTCATGTAGCTAAGCGCGGAGATATATGCTGAGTTTCTATTCTGCTCGGTTAGATATAGATGAAATAGCCCTGTAGATAGCAGTTCACCAGTTGCAACGGTTTCGTTATATGCATTGCCTTTAAAACCTCTATTGATATCTTGATAAATCTTATTAAACATATCATTGATAAACTCTTTACCACGTTTTATATATAGATTGGTAAAGAAAAGCTCGTTGCTAGTTTTATGATACTTAGCCTCAAGTTCCTTTGCCAAATCCATTGCCTTTTCTAAGTTGCCCTTCATTGCCTCGTCGGCAATAGCGATTAATGAATTGGTTGTACCCGACATTGCTGATAGAACAACAATGATGGGTTCACTCGACGGAATAATCTCCGCAAGATTTCTGATTCGTTGGGCAGTTCCAACCGAAGTTCCTCCAAACTTCAAAACTTTCATTTTTTTTATGGTTAAGAGTTAAACAAAAAAAGGCCCGCAGTATTCTGCAGGCCTTTGTCTTTTATATTAATGCTATAGTTTTTTCACATCAATCCTCTAGTTTTGGCCTGCACAGCTTTTCCTTCTTACCCATAGACATGTTTTTCTTCATCATGCTTTTCTTAAGCATAATGTCATGTTTTATAGTGCAAGTGGCCAAACGATTGTTCATAAATCGGCTTTTATTCGATTGCAATGTTAAGAATTATTTTAATTACTTACATCGATTTGTAGAAAATTATTCTGAAAAAGCGTAATCGGTATAACCTTTTTCATCCGGAGTATAAAACTTTGTCATGTCGAGTTCAGAGTTTAATGGCTTGTTATTCTGCAACCTATAAACAAGATCTGGGTTATTAATAAACGGACGGCCGAAAGCAATTAAATCGCCAGAATTATTTTCTACATCCTGCTCGGCTCTATTTAAATCATATCCTCCTGCAAGAATCAAGTTGCCTTTAAAAATATTTCTAATACTCTTTTTTATACTTGCTGGTACTTGTGGTGCACCCATTGCGCTATGATCAACAAGATGGATGTACAGAAGACCTAAATCGTTTAATTTTTTAGCAAGATAAGTGTATGTTTCATCAATTTCGGGGTAATGAGGCATATCGCTTGCTACTCCGTAAGGAGAGAGGCGAATTCCAACCTTTTCCTTGCCAATTGATTGGATAACCGCTTCGGCAACTTCAATCACAAATCGACAACGATTCTCAACGCTTCCGCCATAACTATCGGTTCGAACATTGCTTATAGGTGATAAGAATTGCTCAAGCAAATAGCCATTTGCCCCATGCAATTCAACGCCATCAAAACCAGCCTCAATGGCATTCTTCGATGCTGTTACATATTCCTCTTTTGTACGAAATAGTTCTGCGGCTGACATCTCTTTTGGAGTTGGAAAATCTTGCATTCCATTACTATCTGTCCACATCTGTCCAGCAGGCTTTACTGCAGATGGTGCTAGAACTATTGCCCCGTTTTGGAGGTTCAATTGATGACTAATCCTCCCTGTGTGCATTAGTTGAACGAAAATTTTACTCCCCTTTGAATGAACAGCTGAAGTAACTTTTTTCCAACCTTCAACTTGCTCTTTGCTGAAAATTCCTGGTATTCTAGAATAGCCTAAACCATTTGGTGATGGTGAAGTGCCTTCGGTAATTATCAATCCCGCTCCCGCACGTTGACCATAGTAGGTTGCAATTAAATCGTTTGGTATATTACTAATAGCCCTTGATCTTGTCATTGGTGACATAACAATCCGATTTTTCAGTTCAATTTTGCCTAAAGAATAAGCTTCGAATAGTTTTTTCTTTTCCATTTATTTGATTTTTATTGATTTTTCAGTTTATTGCAACCTTATAACAATTAATATTTATAATAGTTTGCCCAATTTGTTTTATTAAAAATATTTAACTGATTTAATGATGAATAAGATTGAAAAGAAATATGAGTTTGAACTTGAGTTCACAGTTCGCGATTATGAATGTGATTTACAGGGAATTGTTAATAATGCAGTTTATCTAAACTACTTGGAACATACACGACATCAATACCTATTAAATAAGAAGATTGATTTTGCTAAACTGCATAATGAGGGTATTGATTTGGTTGTATCAAGAATTGAAATTGACTATAAATATTCGCTTACCAGTGATGATAAATTTGTGGTAAAAGTTAATACATACAAGGAAGGTAATTTGCGATTGGTATTTGAACAGGAAATCTATAAACTGCCAGACAATAAGCATGTTGTACATGCTAAGGTTATTGGGGTTGGATTAAACAAGGGAAGACCTATGAAAATTGAGACTATTCCTGGCTTTCAAGATATGTAAAGTCTTATAGACTCCTTATGTTCTGTACCCATAGATAAAAATTTTAGGTACAGAACATAAAGGAATTGTTTAGTATTTTTCTGGAACAAAATTCTGATCAGTTATAGGTGGCCTAACGTATGAGTTGTCCTCTTTACGAGCCTTTAGTTTTATTGGCTCAGGAGTTAAATCCTCATAAGGTATTTGGCTAAGCAAATGGCTAATACAATTAAGTCTCGCACGTTTCTTATCATCAGCATGTACAACCCACCAAGGAGCCTGCTTAATATCGCAATGGGCAAACATTTCATCTTTAGCTTTAGAGTATTCAACCCATTTGTCACGCGATTCAACGTCCATTGGACTAAGTTTCCATCGTTTTGTAGGATCGTTAATACGGTCTTGGAAACGTTTTTCCTGTTCATGGTCACTTACCGAGAACCAGTATTTGATTACAATGATACCTGAACGTACAAGCATTCGCTCAAACTCAGGGCAGGAGCGAAGGAACTCTAAGTATTCTTCATCGGTGCAAAATCCCATTACCTTTTCAACACCCGCACGGTTGTACCAGCTACGATCGAAAAATACCATTTCACCTCCTGCAGGTAGATGAGGAACATAGCGTTGAAAGTACCACTGGGTTTTCTCTTTTTCGGTTGGAACACCTAAAGCAACTACTCTTGCGAAACGTGGATTTAGACTCTCTGTAATGGTTTTAATAACACCGCCCTTGCCAGCAGCATCACGACCTTCAAATATTAATACTACTTTTAACTTTTTAAATTTTATCCATTCAAGAAGTTTATTCAACTCAACGTTGAGCTTTTCGAGTTCCTCTTCATAGAACTTTTTATCTAGTTTCTCTTTTTTAGATTCAACTACTTCATAATGACCTTTTTCTTTATCATCATCATGCTTCTTGTGATGCTTTTTATCTTTTTCATTTTTCGACATAACAAAATGGTTTAGGTTGATAGTAGTTCGTTTACACCATAACAATTTGAATGATCTCAATAAATTTATGAAAAAGCAATCAATTACAAATATTTATTATGCTATTTTTCAAGAAGTAAGGTAAAATGTTCGTTTGAATACGATTCTACTTGCTTATTATGATGAAGCCTTTTTTTGAATTTTTGATTTGAGCAAGCGGCTGTTAACAAGATAAACTCCAAAAAGTATTACGAGCATACTAACTATTTGCAGAATACCTAATGATTCTCCATCAAGTACACCCCACATTAATGCGAATATAGGCATGATGTAAGTTACAGATGTTGCAAATAAAGCGCTCGTATGATGGATGAGTGAGTTGTATACGAATAACGAAAGGACTGAGCCAAAGACCGCTAGGGCAATTATCGCAAGAAGGCTGTTGCCAAAGTGTGGAGAATTTAGCGCTGGACTTAAATCGGTTGAGAAAAGTACTATTCCTGCAAAAGGACCAATAAACATAAATGCCAGTGAGGTAATTTCAATTCCGCTTAACCCCACAAGTTTATGACTAATAACATTACTGTTTGTTCCATATAGCAAGGTGGCAAAAACAATTAGTAGCGCATAGAGGTTTATATCCTTAAATGAGCTGAAATTGCCATTTGAAATTAGTAACACTGCTCCAATTAATCCGATAAAGATTCCAACATACTGTAGTATTCCTGGTCGGTTTTTAAATATAGCAATACCAACCATTAAGGTAAAGAATGGTGATAAGCTATTTAAGATACCAGCAACAGAACTTGATAAATTTGTTTGAGCAAAAGTAAATAGATAGGCTGGAAGTAGATTCCCAATTATGCCAGAAATTGCTAGGAATTTATAGTTATTTGAATTTATCTTTCTAAAGCTTCTTATGGCAAAGGGGATGAGTATTAAAAAACTTAGGAATATGCGGATTGAGGCAACTTGAATGTAAGTAAACGAGACAAGTCCCTTTTTCATTAAGATAAAAGAACATCCCCAAATAAATGCTAAAAGCAGCATCGCTGCCCATTGCCAACGTTTTTTCGAAAGGCTAAACATCTTGTATTATCAATAAAGATGCAAATGTATGAAATATGATAAGAAGAGAGTAATAATATAATTTAATGTATCTTAAAACTTAATTCCCATAACAAGAATATCGTCGATTTGATCAAATTTATCCCCTTTCCATGAATTATGTAAATTTTCAAGATGCTCTTTCTGTTCTTTGAATGAATGGTTTGATATTGATGATAGTTCTTGAATTAAATTGCGTCTTAAAAATTTCTTTTTCGATTGACCACCAAGTTGATCGGCATAACCATCTGTAAACATGTATATTGTATCTCCTTTTTGGGTGTCAAATTCAACTTCGGTAAAAGGTGTTTCCTTTAATGATATTCCAATTGACATTCTATCCGATTTGTATTCGTGCATTATGCCATTTCTATTCAACCATAACGAGATGTAAGCTCCACCGAACGAGATTTTCTTTTGATAAGGGTTGTAAATTATTAATCCAATTTCAATACCTTCTTTTCTTAAACTATTATTGTTGTATTGCCCTAGTGCTTGTTTAACGTTTATCCTTAGATTTTCAAGAATCCCTGAAGCTGATAATTCCGAAATATTTGCAACTATATCGTTTAAGAAGGAGATTCCCATCATGCTTAGCAGTGCTCCCGGTACGCCATGCCCAGTACAATCTGCTACAGCTATTATATAGTTACCATCGCGTTCTTTAATCCAATAAAAATCACCGCTAACAACATCTCTTGGTTTGTATAAAACGAAGAAATCGGAAGATAATTTGCTGAGTATTTCATCGGATGGAAGCATCGCGCCTTGAATGAAACTTGCATAAACAATGCTGTCTGATATTTTCTGATGCGTATGCTCTAGCTGATCCTTTTGGTGTATAATAGCTTCGTTTGCAATAATGAGACTTTCAGCTTGGGTTTCAATTTCCTCTTTATGTTGTTGTACCTCTTGATGTAAAACTAATAGATTCTCATGTGAAATTCTAAGTTTTCGTTTGTTTCTAATTATTTGCATTATTAATAATAATGCAAGCGCAATTATGATGACTAAGCCCCAAAGTATTAATTTCTGAGTAAAATTTTTTGAGGTAAGGATTTCATTCTCCTTTTGTTTTTGCTCTGTGTCGAACTTTGTTTGCATTTCGATAAGCTGAGCAGTTTTCTCCTTGCTAAGGATGGAATCCTTAACAGCCATCAATCTTTTCTGAGAATTATACGCATTATGAAAATAGCCTATTGAATCGTATAAAGCACTTTGAATCTCTAAAGCAGATAATAGCTGATGATAATCTCTCACTTTTTCACAAATACGAATGTTTTCTTTAATATAAAACAATGCTGAATCGTATTGTTGTGTATATTTATAACAATCTGCTAAGCGCTGTAATCCTTCGGATGTTGCAATAGTATCAGCAATCGATTTAGATACTTTAATTGATAATAAGGCATGCTTTTTGGCTTCTTGATATCGTTTCAATTTATTCAATACTGAAGAAATTGAAATGTGCGATATAGCAATACCTCGTTTATTATCTGATCTCTCTTCAAGTTTTAATCCTTCAAGTTGATATTGTAATGCCTTTTTGAAATCCTTTGATTCCTGACAAATTAGACCAAGGTTGCTAATGCAACTGGCCATTCCGTTATAGTTATTGGTCTTTTTGTAAATAGCTAAAGCCTTTTCATAGTATTCTTGCGCTTTAGAAGTATCACTCATAAAATAGTAGATATTTCCTTGGCCACCTAAGCATTTTGCCAAACCATTCTTATTATCTAATTTCTCGTAAATACTGCTTGATTCAATCATGTATTTAAGAGAAGTTTGGTAATTCCCTTCAAAAGCATAAGGAATTGCTAAAGCAAATAAAGCACTTGCTTCGGCAGTTTTAAAGCCAATTCTATTCGATTCAGCAACACATTCTTCTAACAGAATTTTTGATTGTTTAGGATCGCTGTAAGTCAATTCACTAGCATATTTTATAGTAAACCTTATTCTTGCAGTATCAGAGGAGGCGTTTTTGATTAGTGACTTTAATGAGTCAAGTTCAGATAGCTGACTAAATGATAATAAACAGATTATCATTAATATATTGAAAGCAAGGAATCTTTTCTGCATAAAATCACCCCTTAATTAATACGTGTTAACTCAAACGCAAAATATGGTTAAAAGTTAGATGTAAGATGAATGAAAAAAAGTTTTGATGGGTTGTTTTATATCAACCTGTTAAATGATTTCTGTTTGTGTTAACTATTTGTTCATATATACACATCTGTTAAATGAATGATTAGGGCTAATTGAAATAACTTTGCAATAAAAAACAATGAGCGAAAAGCAGTACGATCCTCGGATGCATACAGCCGAACATATTTTAAATCAAACAATGGTGAGGATGTTTGGCTGTGGGCGTTCGTTTAACAGCCATATTGAGCGGAAAAAGTCAAAATGCGATTATCGAGTTGGTAGAGAAATAAGTTTGGAATAAGTTAAATTGATTGAGGATAAAGTCAATTCTATTATTGCTTCTAATTACAATGTAACGGAGGGTCTTGTAATTAAAGCCCAAGCAGCAGAATTCCTCGATTTAACCAAACTCCCAGCTGATGCTCCAGATCAGATTCGTGTAATTCGTGTTGGCGATTACGATGCTTGTGCATGTATTGGACCTCATGTTGCAAATACCTCAGAAATAGGAACCTTTTAAATTATTTCGTCTGATTTTAATGAAGGAATAGTAAGGTTGCGATTTAGGTTAAGCTAGCAAGTTAATTTGCAGAATAGACAAGAAGCCAAATAGTCGAACAGTCAAATCATCAAGAGATGTCAAAAAAAACAGTTTCAATAATTTTAATTATACTTTTAATCGCCTTTGTTGTTTATTTCTATGTAAAGTGTAAACCAATTCCAGCGAAAAGTAAAAAAGTTGAAATTAATAAGGAGCAATTAGTTGAATCAAATCATGAGCAATATCAAATTGTAAAGCATAAATATTACACTTTGGCTTATAGTGAGGATAATGAACAACCTGCGTGGGTTTGCTATACCCTAAAGAAAGAATATGTTGGAGGCGATGAGCCTCGCTCTAATAATTTTGTTCCAGATCCTTTAGTTTCAACAAAAACAGCCGATGATATTGACTACACTAAATCTGGTTACGACAAAGGGCATATGCTACCTGCAGCGGATATGAGCTGGTCGCCTGAGGCGATGAAAGAAACATTCTACTTCAGTAATATAAGTCCTCAGGTTCCATCATTTAACCGAGGCGCTTGGAAAAAGCTTGAGGAAAAGGTACGTGATTGGGCTGTTGAGTTCGACTCCGTAAAAGTGTATGTTGGTCCAGTTTTCAAAGATAATATCAAAAAGATAGGCCCCGATAGCGTTACTGTACCTGGTTACTACTACAAGACAATTTTGATGTATCAAAATTCGAAGTATCAAGGGATTGGTTTTATCTTTCCAAATAAAAAGGTAAACGATCCTATTAAAAACTATGCGGTTTCAATAGATAGCGTAGAACATTTTTGCAACTTCGATTTTTATAAGTATTTGCCAGATAATGAGGAGAATAATGTCGAGTCGATAATTGATTTGGAAGCATGGAAACTTACTATTTCAAAATAGTTTTGTATTTGATGACTAATTCGTAAATTATTAAATAACTATAGATATATTCGCATAATTTTTCAATACGATAAATCGCTAACCCTAACAACATTACGAAGATGAGAAAATGGAAAATAGATGACTCCGCTGAGCTGTATAATATAAACGGTTGGGGTGTTGATTATTTTTCAATTAACGATAAGGGGAATGTAACTGTAACTCCACAAAAGAATGGTTGCCCAGTTGATCTAAAGGAGCTCCTTGATGAGTTAATGCTTTCCGATGTATCAGCTCCTATGCTTATTCGTTTCCCTGATATTCTTGACGATCGAATCATAACGGTTTCGAATTGTTTTAAAGCTGCTGCTGAGGAGTACGAGTATCAAGCCCAAAACTTCATTATATACCCAATTAAGGTAAACCAGATGCGCCCTGTGGTTGAAGAGATAGTTAGCCATGGAAAAAAGTTTAACATTGGGCTTGAGGCTGGTTCAAAACCCGAACTGCATGCGGTTATCGCAATTAATACCGATCCTGAATCGCTCATTATATGTAATGGTTATAAGGATGAGGATTATATCGAGTTGGCACTTCTTGCACAAAAGATGGGTAAGCGAATTTTCCTTGTGGTTGAGAAACTGAACGAGTTAAAGCTTATTTATAAGATATCGAAGCGATTAAAAATTGTTCCAAATATTGGGATTCGTATTAAACTTGCCAGCTCAGGAAGCGGTAAGTGGGAAGATTCAGGCGGTGATGTTAGCAAGTTTGGCTTAACATCAAGCGAATTGCTCGAAGCTCTTGACTATATCGATAAGAACAAGATGCATGAGAGCCTTAAGCTCATCCATTTTCATATTGGCAGCCAGGTTACAAAAATTCGTCGTATTAAAGTGGCTTTACGCGAGGCATCCCATTTCTATGTTCAGCTTTGGAAGATGGGCTTTAAAGTTGAGTTTGTTGATATTGGTGGCGGTTTAGGAGTTGATTATGATGGGACAAAATCATCTAACAGCGAGAGCAGCATCAACTACTCCATTCAGGAGTATGTAAACGACTCAATTAGCACATTCGTTGATGCAAGTAATAAGAATGGGATTCCGCATCCAAATGTTATTACTGAATCAGGACGTTCGCTTACAGCTCATCACTCTGTTCTTATATTTGAGGTTCTTGAAACCTCATCGTTGCCCGAGTGGGATAACGAGGAAACTGTTGGCGAACACGATCATGAGCTGGTTAGGGAGTTGTACGAACTATGGGATAATTTGAATCAACCCCGCTTGCTCGAGACTTGGCACGATGCTCAACAAATACGCGAGGAGGCGTTGGATAGATTTAGCCTTGGCTTAGTGGATTTAAAAACAAGAGCACAGATTGAACGACTTTTCTGGTCTATTGCCCGTGAGGTGCAGAAAATAGCAAATCAAACTAAACACGTACCCGACGATCTTCGTCAGCTAACCAAGATGCTTTCCGATAAGTATTTCTGTAACTTTTCGCTATTCCAATCACTGCCAGATGCATGGGCAATCGATCAGGTATTTCCCATTATGCCTATTCATAGGCTCGATGAGCAACCAACTCGTTTTGCAACCATTCAGGATATCACTTGCGACTCCGATGGTAAGATTGATAACTTTATTACAACCAAGAACTCAACGAATAACCTACCCGTTCATAGTCTAAGAGGCAGAGAGCCTTACTATATGGGAGTATTCCTTGTAGGTGCATATCAGGAGATATTAGGCGATTTACATAACCTTTTTGGCGATACTAATGCCGTTCACGTTTCGGTAGATGAGAATAGCTATAAGATAGATCAGATAATAGATGGTGAAACAGTTGCCGAAGTTTTGGATTATGTACAGTACAATTCTAAGAAGATGGTTCGTACCGTTGAGACTTGGGTAACCAGCTCGGTTAAAGCCGGGACCATTACGCTCGAAGAGGGTAAGGAATTTTTATCGAACTATAGGTCTGGATTGTATGGCTATACATATCTTGAATAGAATATAAAACACAAATAAAAAAACCTCTTGAGAAATCAAGAGGTTTTTTATTATTGCGATGGGTTATCTATTTTAAACATCTTATAGCAACTCCTGCTGATGATTGATAACTCGTCAAGGTTAACGATGTATTGTCGTTGTTGATATAATAAACCCAAGAAATACCTGTTCCAACAAAGTCTGAAGCCCACCACATTGCAGTTCTTCCTTTTTGTGTATCATAAACTCCATCGGCTCCTCTACTTAAACTTGGGTAGGCTGAAAAACCTGAAATATTATCTCCAACATTAGGTGATAACCAATAACTTGTACCTGTTGATTTCATTTTTCCACCTGCTACAGTTGACCCACCTAAATAGTCGGATAATGCAACCCAGTCTGCCGAAGTTGGAACTCTCCAACCCGATGGGCAAAGCCCGCGGCTATCATTTATTGTTGTCCATTTGTAAAGTCTGCCATAGTGGGTTGCATTATCTGCATCATTATTTAAATTGCAGTAAGCTGCGGTGAAATCGCCTAATGATTGCCACTGAGTTGCATCTGGAGCATAAGTTATAGCAACACCATTTCGGTAATGCGTAACTTTTAGATTGCTTGCTAACCAAAGCTGAGTGCCAATTTGAACTGTTTTATAGATATTTCCGTCAATATCCATAATTGAACTAATGCCAAGAGTTAAACTTGTTTGAAATGGGAGTCTACTCTCTTCTAAAATAATATTACTTTGAGAACCTTCCCATGTTGTGCTATCGCCTTTTGCTAAGATTGAAATTGAAAATGGTTTATTAAAAGGGGCTTCAATTGGACTAACTAAATTGTATCCTACATTTGGGTTTCCTGCTATTGAAGAAGTAATTGTCCTTTGAGGTACATCAGGCCCGTTGATTGTTATTGATACTTTAAAGTTTGGTGAAAGAATTTCTTCTTTTGAATTTGAACCCTTTTTCCCATACTCTTTAAGTTTGAAGTTCACATTTAGTGAGGCAACTGGGTATAAATTCAAGTCTTTTTCCTTATTACAATTTGTAAAAAGAAAAATGGAAATAATGGCTATGAGAAGTATTGTAGATTTATTTTTCATAATGTATTTATATCTAGTTAATATATTGAATATGAAAGAGAAAATGTATACATGAGTTTTCTTTTCTCCTCAGAATTGAGTTCGCTTACTTTGGTATATAGTGGGATTTTGCAGCCTAACAGAAGGTTAAATTTTTGAATTGAAAAAACTATCGCTGGATTACCATCAAAAATAAAGAAATCTTGACCTGCTGTAGTTCCTGTTATGGTAAAAGATGGTCCCGTGCTAGAACTGGTTGTTTGATCAATTTCACCTTTGCCATTTTTAATTGCAGATAAACCCGTTAGGAATGAAGCATATTTCCAAAACTTATAAGAGTAAGAGGAGTAGAACATGAAAGTATTTCCGTTTTTGATACTATACTTTATCTCTTTCGTTTCAGAAGTAAGATCTATAATGGCTTTCCGCTTAAGTTTCCCATTAATACGGAAAGATAAGTTACCATAGAAGGTGCTTTTGTTTACTTTGTAATTGAGAATGGCCTGTCCCATATAATCTGTTGTTCCTGTTCCAAGGGGCACTATATAGCCATTAACTTGCTTATAAGCATCGCCGGTTGGTAGTTTGGCAGCAAGGCTATATTCATTTCTGAATTTTCCTTTATTGTGTTTGAATGAAGTTTTTAAAGTTAAATCACCTATGCCCGATGCAGACTCAGGGCCATGCGAGTAATTTAATCCTCTATTAACATAATATGGAATAACACATGAAACGCTATACTTCTTTTTGAATGTATACCCAAAAGGGATTATAAGAAACTTACTTGTAGGGGTTATGCTTGATTCCACGTTGATGAAAATATTCCTTGTTTCATCAATTCTTTCAGCTATTAGCGATGGGTTGGTGCAACTTAGGTTTAGTTGGTCCGAAACTATTAGCTCAGTATTTGTAGTTACTGTTCCAATATTTTCTTTAATAAAGTAAAAGCTAACTCCTTGCGAGAATACTATTTGTGGCGAAATACAAGTAATTAGTAAGGCAATTAATATGCTAAAAAGATGTTTTGTTCGCATATTCAAATGAGTTAATTGGTTAATGTAACCAAAGTTAGGCGATAATAAATTTTTTTGAAAACTTTTTGTCCTGAATTAGTCAAATTCAGGGAACAATAAAAAAGGGAGTTAGATTAATTTGAACTCCCTTTTGTGGCTTGTTAATTTGATATTTGATTACAATAAGGCGCCTAGAAGTATAATGACGAGTAAAACACTTCCAACAGTAGCACCAACAGCAGCACCAACTCCTTTTTTCTTGAGGTCAATTGCTGGTTCATAAGATTTAGCAGTACGTGAGATTCCAAGTTTAAGGTATGTTGTATCATTTATTGTAGCTGGTCTGAAGTTTTTATAATTAGCAGGATAACCTGTTACGGTTACAGTAGTTCTATCTCCACTTGTTTCGGTATCGAATCTTGGCTCAACAAGCACATCTGCTTTTGAATTTTGAAGGGCATCATAAATTGCGTTGTTTTTTATTGTTTCAATCTTCTCACCTTTGAACGAAGTTGAAGCAGTTCCTGATACTCTTTTATCTTTAACATCAAGATCAACAACTAATGGTTTCTGAATAACCCCTAATCCATAAATATCGGATGTTTTAGTGGTATGGGTTCTTAAAACAGTACAAGATGAAAATGAGAAAATTAACATAAAAAGGAGAGCTATTCTGTAATAAATAAGTATTCTTGTTTTCATAATCAGGAATATTAATTGGCCTACTCATTTGGCTTTTCGGACACGCCCCGTTTATTCAGTGGTTTCTGGACTCCACAATTTAATGTAGCAAATAAATTCAAATTATATTATTTGCTACGTTTCACTGTTCCAACGGGTAGTGCCCCTTTAGTAAATCCTGAAGGTTTTTCTTCATTACCTTTATCTATAACTTTTATTAACGTTACATCACTTTCAGTAATGGGTTTGAAATTCTTATAAGTAGCAGGAAATCCAGTTACAGTTACCTTTGTTTTATCGCCAATAGTTTCTGTATCAAATCTTGGCTCGATAAGAACATCAGCGTTTACACTTTTTAATGCGTCATATACAGCATTGTTTTTAGTTACAGAAATAGGTTCTCCTTTAACCGATGTGGTTGAAGTACCAGTAACCTTGGTTTCCTTAACATCTAGATCAACTATTACAGGGAGTTGAATTGCGCCTAAACCATATACGTCTTGAGTTTTTGTCGAGTGCGTTCGAAGAACTGTACATGATGTTAGAATTAGAATGAATAGTCCAATGAAAATTAGGCTGAATAAGTTTAGTAGTTTTGTTTTCATGCTTAAACTATTTTATTCCTACTCATAAGGCTTTTCGGTTACGCCACGTTTTTTTAGATGGTTTCTGCTCTCCATCATAATTTAATTATATAAAGAAATTTATTGAAAATAAATTAATTAAGCAGTTAACAATTCAATTTTTTAAAAGCATTTTCATTATTTGAAATTATACTAAATAAAAATAATTATATTTATCGGTGATTTATGTATTCGAATGAAACGAAAAAAAGAGATAATTGATAGTTTTCCAAAGATGCTTTTTATTAGGAATGAAAGCATTTTACATACTGTCCCATCGATGAAACAGACCCAAGAGTTTGTCGATGAGTTAATCTCCTTGTTGTTTCCAGTTAAAATTTCTGCACATAGAACATCCGATGAAGTTGACTTGAAGTGGCACGAGATGCAATTTCGTTTTAAGAGCCTACTTTTACCTATTGAAAAGAATTTGAATAGTAGCATTGATGACCTTTCTGATGATTTCTTCTCTCAAATTCCAAATATATTCGAAGGCCTGTTGAAAGATGCTGATCTGTTTTTAAATAACGATCCTGCAGCCTATTCCGTTGAAGAGGTTATGCTCAGCTATCCTGGTTTTTATGCTATTGCAGTATATCGACTAGCTAATTCCCTTTATCGTTTAAGAGTGCCAATTATTCCTAGGGTTATGAGCGAGTACGCTCATAGCAAGACCGGTATTGATATTAACCCCGGTGCAACAATAGGCGAAGGTTTTTATATCGACCATGGAACAGGAATTGTAATTGGAGAAACGACTGTAATTGGTAAAAATGTAAAAATTTATCAAGGTGTTACGCTTGGCGCTTTAAGCGTTAGCAAAGGCTTGGCAAATGCCAAGCGTCATCCATCCATTGAGGATAATGTCATTATCTACTCGGGCAGTACAATTCTTGGAGGAGAAACAGTTATTGGTCATGATACTATCATTGGTGGTAATGTATGGCTTACCGAGAGCGTTCAACCCAATTCGGTTGTTTATCACAAAAGCGAGGTTGTTATAAGGAATTCACGAAAGGTTAACGATTCAATCAGTTTTGTAATTTGATGATTATTTCTAATTCAAATATCGCCTCTTCTTTAATGCTTGCAGCATGCTGTTGTCCTGTGTACACAGGACTATTATAATTTTACACCCAAAATACGTGTAGCTACTACACATCGTTAAGAATCATTTTATCATTTAATTAAAAATCATGAAAGCAACTAATTTGTTAGATATAATTGGTAATACACCACATATTCGAGTTAATAAACTGTATTCATCTGATTATGAAGTTTGGGTGAAATTTGAAAAAAGTAATCCGGGAGGAAGCATCAAAGATAGAATTGCCTTGGCAATGATTGAAGATGCAGAGAAGAGTGGAAAACTAAAACCGGGAATGCTAATAGTTGAACCAACTTCAGGGAATACGGGCGTTGGATTGGCTATGGTGGCTGCAGTTAAAGGTTATAAGTTGATACTTGTAATGCCCGAATCGTTTAGCGTTGAGCGTCGAAAGTTGATGTCGGTTTATGGAGCCGAATTTGTGCTTACACCTCGTGAAGGCGGTATGAAGGCCGCTTTAGATAAGGCAATTGAGATTGTTCAAAACGATAAAAATGCTTGGATGCCATCGCAATTCGATAATCCATCAAATGTCGATGCTCATAGAAGAACCACTGCTCAAGAGATAATTAACGATTTCCCTGAAGGAATTGATTACTTAATATCAGGAGTTGGAACGGGTGGACACCTTTCAGGTGTTGCAGAGGTTTTAAAAAGCAAATTTCCAAAATTGAAAGTTTTTGCTGTAGAGCCAGAACTATCGCCATTAATTAGCGGTGGAAAAGCTGCACCGCATCCAATTCAAGGGATTGGGGCAAACTTTATCCCCGATAATCTAAATAGGAGTATTCTTGATGGTGTTATAACCATTTCCAAGGATGAGGCCTATGATTATACAAGAAAAGCAGCTACGCTTGAGGGAATGCTTGTTGGGATATCATCTGGAGCATCGCTTGCGGCGGTTGCAAAGAAGCTAATAGACATACCTAAAGGTTCAACGATTCTTACCTTCACTTACGATACAGGAGAGCGTTATTTCTCTGTTGAAGGGTTGTTCTAAAATTAAAAGTTCCGAACTCTTAAAAGGTTCGGAACTTTTGATTTTCTTATTTTTTTGAATAGTAATCGTACGTGGCTTTCGCGATATCTGCAATCACCTTTTCACTTATACTATCATCTGCTGTTGTGTTTGAAACAAAAACAGCAATTGCAATATATTGTCCGTTAGGTAATTTAATAATGCCAACATCATTAATTGCAGCTGTAAGACCTGTATCGTTTTTGCCCGATGAGCCAGTTTTATGAGCTACAATTGTGCTTTTTGGTAACAATCCTTTTATTCTATTGGGGCCAGTTGACGTCTCAACCATTAGTTTCCAAAGGAAATTAGAACTGCTATCGGAAAGAAGTTTCTTTTGATGAAAAATTTCTAAGATTTGAACCATAGCATAGGGCTTACACCAGTTGGTGAATTGAACGTTCCAATCCTTATGCATCTCCTCTTCAGTTCCCATTATTGATATTTCATTAACTCCTATACTATGGATATAATCATTAACAGCACTTGTTCCTCCAAGTAATCGGAATAGGATATCGCATCCGTTATTATCGCTTTGCGAAACGGTGTAGCTAATGATTTCGCTCAGTGGAATAATTACATTTCCCTCGGGATATTTATCTCTTAAAGGGCTCCATGTATTTGGAAGCAAATCCGATTTGTCGATTCTAAAATTTTGGTCTAAAGATAAAACACCTTTATCTACTTGATTTAATACATTAATAGCTAAAGGAAATTTATAAACGCTCTGCATAGGGAACTGCAGATTATTATTAATTGTTAGTGTATCGTTAGTGTTGAGATTCTTTATTGCAATACCTATTGTTCCGTTAGCCTTGTCAACTATTTGTTGGAT
Source organism: uncultured Rikenellaceae bacterium (assembly GCA_964390565.1). Lineage (GTDB taxonomy): Bacteria > Bacteroidota > Bacteroidia > Bacteroidales > Tenuifilaceae > UBA8529. Next base: position 37,646 of record CAYMII010000015.1, on the reverse strand, counting down.
TTCTGTTCTTAACTGCTTTTTAGGAGTACATGATTGCACCGCAACAAGGCATATCAATAAGAAAAGGTGTATTTTAATTTTTTTCATTTTAAATTACTTCAACTTTAAATATTATCTTTTTAATTAACCCTTCCCCAATTAGCGGAGCATGACAATCGTCGGGGAAGAATATGGCGAATGAGCCCGCTGGTACTGCAAAGTAGGTGATTGGTTTATCATTGTAAAAGATGATATCTTTCTCGGTGTTAAATGCTGATTTTGGCTCTATGCATTTCGAGCGACTTTGCCAACCCATTATTTCATGCCCTTCGAGGCAAATTTGAATATCTATATACCTATTATGTGCTTCGAGAAGGGCGTTTTCTTTAGACTTTGCGTTGTCAAGTGCAGGGATAACAAATAGTTTATCACCATCGATGTAAATGCGTTCTACCGGTTTTCCATACGTGTATGATTTTAGAAATTCTTCAACCTTCTGAAATGCTGGGTGAAGAGTTACATATTGCTTAAATTCAGATATTGGCGCAGTTATCATAGCTTTTTGATTGTAAAGATAGAAAAAAGTGACAAGTGATAAGTAACAAGGGGCAAGAGATGTGTGCTAAATACCCAATACTGTTAGCTAATAAGTAATTCCTATATTTGTGAAAATTTAAACGATGAAGTTAGTTGCCGATATAAATATACCCTACCTGAAAGGAGTTCTGGATTCTTTTTTTGATGATATTCTATTACTTCCAGCAAATGAAATTACACCCGAAGTTGTTTCTGATGCTGATGCACTCTTAGTTAGAACTCGAACTATTTGTAATGCTCATTTGCTTGAGGGCTCAAAGGTTAAGTTTATAGGTACTGCTACCATTGGATTTGATCATATCGATACCGAGTTTTGTAATTCAAGGGGAATTGAGTGGGTTAGCGCACCGGGCTGCAACTCTGGTGCTGTTCAGCAATGGATTGCTGCTGCGCTAATTTATATCTCAAAAACAAAAGGGATTAAACTTGAGGGAAAAACGCTTGGTGTTGTTGGCGTTGGTAATGTTGGTCGAAAAGTGGTTGATGTAGCATTGGACTTAGGAATGAAGGTGCTTTGCTGCGATCCACCTCGTAAGAAAGAAGAACACCTATCTGATTTTGTTGATCTAAAAACAATTGCTCAGCAATCCGATTTTGTCACATTCCATGTTCCTTTAACCTATCATGGAGTCGATGCAACCTATCATCTAGTTGATGATTCGTTGATTAGCTCGTTGAAAGATGGTGCTGTATTGATAAACTCTTCGCGAGGAGAGGTTGTTGAAACGCAATCCCTTATTAATGCTATAAATAATAGAAAGTTTACTGCCGTTGCCCTTGATGTCTGGGAGAATGAACCAAATATTTCAAAGGAACTTCTTCCACTTGTTGATATTGCAACTCCTCATATTGCAGGTTATTCTCTTGAAGGAAAAGTCAACGGAACAAGGATGGTTGTTGACGCATTGAGCAAGTTCTTCAATATTGGTATTCACCCATGGCAGCCTTTGGCTAATCCAACCAATGAGAAGGAATCAATTCAGTCTGTAGATCTTATAGATACTATCGTTCAAACTTACGATATCAAGGTCGATGATGCCAGCTTTAGGCAATCGGCTGATAGGTTTGAGAAATATCGTAGCGATTACGCCTTAAGGCGTGAATTTTCGGGCTACAGAGTGGATAGTAGCAATGCTGAATTGTTGGAAATATTATCGAAACTTGGATTTGTTACTAATACCCTATAACCCAAAGGACTAGTTCCTCTTCGATACAACGATTAACCAGTTTGTTTAAGCCCCTGTTGATACGAATCCATCTGCGGATATAGCTGCGCCAGTGTTTTTGGTATTCGGGATCGTTTTGGTTGAAATGGTTAATCAGCTCGCGACCCATAAAAATGCTTGAGAGGTGTTTCTGGAATTCGTCAAAGTTATTTATAGCAACAAGCTTTTCTAAGTTGTCATTTAACTCATTTTTTAGAGGAATGAATGTACGGCTGTTGTACATTGTTTGCCCATAAAACTCGAAAAGATGATTGCTTCGCTCAAAACATCCTGCAAAAATGTTGAATAGGCTGCTGTTAAGGAAAAGCGATTCTTCATCGCATTTATTGTAGTTTTCGTTATCGCCAGTTATATTGAATTCGATGAAATCGATACATTCATCCTTGGTCATCAATTCAAACTTCATAGTCAAAGTTGTTTGTTGAGAAATTTTGTATAATCATTTATTCAAATTTAAGGTTTTATAATCATAAGGGCAATATTTTGTAGATAAATAGGTATAAATTGTTGATCTTATATAGATGAAAATGATAATTCCACTCGATAAAAATTGCTAGGTTTGAAGAAAAAAAGATGCTGGGAACTCTTGTAAACTTTGGGGCGATAATAGTTGGCGGTGCTATAGGTGTGAAATTCAAGTCTGTATTACCCCAACGGGTTATCGATTTACTATTTCAAGTTTTTGGACTATTTACGCTTTACTTAGGCATTATGATGGGTTTGAAAACCCAAAATGCAATTCTTATTGCTTTTAGCTTGATTTTAGGTGCATTAACAGGTTCTATATTAAATCTTCAGGATAAAACCGATAGACTTGGCGAATCAATCAAAAGTCGGTTCAACCTAAAAGGCGATAGGTTTACCGAAGGGTTTATCGTCGCTTCGTTGCTATTTTGCATGGGACCAGTTGCTATTCTTGGTTCAATTGAGGAGGGAATTGGCAATGAGCCTAAATTGCTTCTTATTAAAAGTTTGATGGATGGCATTGCTTCCATGGCTCTTGCATCGTCATTAGGGGTTGGTGTGATTTTTTCAGCTTTGCCCATTTTGATTTACCAAGGTTTACTCACATTGCTTGCCAAATGGGTTGGCGGATCGTTTAGTGAGGTAATAATTAACGAACTTTCAGCAGTTGGAGGAATTTTGTTAATTGGAATGGCAATTAATCTTTTGGATATTAAGAAGATATATGTAATCGATTTTATAACTGCACTGATATACATTGTTCCACTTGTCTACTTTTTTAGCTAACTTGTACCAATGATAGTAAAACATAACGAACATATTCAAGCGCTTACATCGCTGTTTAAAGAGCATTTTAAGCTAGAGCCCATATCTATTAATGTTCTGCCAAAATCTGGTTCTAATCGGATTTATTTCAGAATTGTAGGTGATGGTAATAACTTCATCGGTGCTTATAATGCTGATGTTAAGGAGAATCAAACTTTTTTTGCTATTACCAAACATTTTGCTTCAAAGGGTATAAATGTGCCTGCACTTTTGGCTGTAACAGCCAATCAACAATATTACCTTATATCGGATTTAGGTGATTCTACTCTTTATTCGATGCTCTCATGTCATATATTTGATAGCGACTATAATGAAAAGATGATGGGTTACTTTAAATCATCGTTAGAGCATTTGGTGAAAATTCAAATTCAAGGGAATGAAGGGTTTGATTATAGCGTTTGCTATCCCAAACAGGTATTCGACCGCAGGTCGGTGATGTGGGATTTTAACTACTTTAAATACTCATTCCTTAAGCCCGTTGGGGCAATTTTCGATGAGGAGAAGTTGGAAGATGATTTTGAATCCTTTGCCAACTACCTTCTTGATGATGATATGAGCTACTTCCAGTATCGCGATTTCCAATCGCGAAACGTGATGGTAAAGGATGATGAACTGTACTTTATCGATTATCAGGGAGGTAGGAGAGGACCATGCTTGTACGATGTGGCATCTTTTATTTATCAGGCTAAGGCAGCAATTCCTCAAAAGCAAAGAGATATTCTTTTTGAGCATTATCTTGACTTTTTAGGTAATGCTAAGCAAATAGATAAAGCCCTGCTGAAAGAGCGTTTCCCAGCATTTGTGCTTTTCAGAATAATCCAAACGCTTGGTGCGTATGGCTATCGTGGATATTTCGAGGGTAAAACCCATTTTGTACAGAGCATTCCTCCTGCGATAAAGAATCTTAACCAGCTGCTAAATGCCAATTTCCCTGATATCAAGATTAACTATTTAGTTGGAGTATTAAAAGATGTGACTAAGATAGTTGAATTAAAGTTCGTAGAAACGCCTGCATTTAATGGTTTGACTATCGATATTTCAAGTTTTTCGTTGAAAAACGGCTACCCAGATGTGAACCCTGAGCATGGCGGAGGTTTTATTTTTGATTGTCGCTCGCTTCAAAACCCAGGGAGATTACTAAAGTTCAAAACCCTTACTGGGATTGATGAGCCAGTTGCACAATACCTAAACGAAAGGGAAGAGGTTGATCTTTTTATGAGTAGAGCCTTTGAATTAGTTTTTGCTGCTGCAAACAATTATATCGAACGTGGGTTTAAGTATCTATCTGTAGGCTTTGGCTGTACCGGAGGTCAACATCGCTCGGTATATTGCGCCGATAGGCTGGCCAAAATGCTCGATTGCTTGCAAAATGTTAAAATAAACGTTACTCATCGCGAGTTATCATAATAATGAAGATTGCAATTATAGGCACTGGTGGAATTGGTGGATACTTTGGCGGTAAACTTGCTAAAGCAGGTTACGATGTAACCTTTTTGGCACGTGGAAAGCAGTTAGCGGCTCTAAAGGAGAACGGGTTATCTGTAAAAAGCATCAACGGCGATTTTCATGTTGAACGCGTTAACGCAACGGATAGTATCGAAAAGATAGGTAAGTGCGATTTAGTAATTCTATGCCTTAAGGCATGGCAGGTTAAGGATATCGGAAGTGAATTAAAATCGATATTGCACGAAAACTCTATCATTCTTCCTTTGCAGAATGGGGTACAAACTGCTGATGAATTGCAAACAGAAATAGATCCTAAGCACATTATTGGTGGATTATGCCGGATTATCAGCAAAATTGAATCGCCCGGCGTTATCAATCATTTTGGGATTAACCCAATTATTGTTTTTGGCGAGCTAGATAATTCAATCTCCGAGAGGGTTACTAAACTTAAAGAGGTCTTTGATAAAGCAAGTATTAATGCTAAGGTTACAGATGATATCCAATCCGAATTGTGGAAAAAGTTTATTGGTATTTGCGTTAGCGGCTTACTTGCTATCACAAAAACCAACTATGGTGAGTTAAGGGAACTCTCTGAGACTCGAAGAATGATGGTTGATTTGTTAACTGAGATTTTCCTTTTATCCCAAAAGGTAGGGGTTAAGATTGAGTGTGATTTTGTAGATAAATCAGTTGCTGCCATCGATGCTCTTCCCTACGATACAACTTCGTCGCTTACGCGCGATGTTTGGGAGGGAAAGCCATCCGAAATCGAATATCAGAATGGCGCTGTAGTTCGAATTGCTGCTAAATATAATGTATATGTTCCTGTAAATCGATTTGTTTATAGCTGTATTCTTCCAATGGAGAGGAAGGCACGGCAGAAATTAGTGGAATAGTAATTAAATCCTCTGCGCTCTCTGCGGCTCAGCGGTAAAAAAAATGAATAAACATTAAATCATATTACCCATGAGCAAGATGTGCGAAAAGAAAAAAGAGGATAAGAAAGAACTCAAGAAAGAGGATCCTACTTATCAATGTAAGAAGTGTGGTAGTACATCTAATAAAGAAAAAAAACTTTGTAAACCGATTAAGAATAAATAGCGATACTCTATGAAAGCGATGATATTGGCTGCTGGTTTGGGTACTCGGTTAAAACCATTAACCGATGATAGACCCAAGGCGCTTGTTAAAATTGGAGATATAACCCTGTTAGAGTACACAATTCTTAAATTGGCTGAGAATGGTTTCGATGAGATTGTCGTAAATACGCATCATTTCTCATCGATGATTATTGAGTTTTTGAAAAGTAAAGATTTTGGAGTTAAGATTCATATCTCTGATGAGTCGAATAGGTTGATGGATACAGGTGGTGGAATCCTAAAAGCAGCAGAGTTTCTCGATGGTGATGATCCATTTTTAGTTCACAATGTGGATATTATCACTGATATCGATTTGAGATTGCTCTATAATAGTCATAAACAATCTGAAGCAATTGCAACGCTTGCCATAGGCAAAAGGGAATCATCAAGGGTATTTCTGTTCGATTCGAATATGAACCTCTCGGGTTGGCAGAACAACCTAACAGGTAAGAAAATTGTACCCGATACATCGCGCGAACACCTCGATGCATATGCTTTTTCAGGGATTCATATTATTAGCCCATCAATATTCAATCTCATTACTTCAAAGGGCCCATTCTCTATTGTAGATGCATACCTAAGCCTTTGCTGTAGGAATAAAATAAAGGGCTACGATGTAGGCAATAATTTTGTTCTTGATGTTGGTAAACCTCAGAGTATTGCTATGGCAGAGGAATATCTTATGAAGAAAGTGACCAGTGACAAGTGACCAGTGACAAGCGAATACTATTGTCTGTCAACTGTTAACTAACAACGGTCAACTATTCTGATATTACACCTGAACCAATCAGCTCATCATCATCGTACCAAGCAGCAAATTGACCTGCAGTAATTCCTCTTTGTGGGGTTTTGAAGATGATATAAATTCCGTTATCGCGGAAATGGATAGTTGCCTTTTGCAAAGGCTGACGGTATCTAATTCTTAAAAGCATATCGATGCTTTCGCCCGATTTCATAACTCTATCTGGCCTAACCCAATGCACTTCGGGAGCATTAATGAACAAGCCTTTTCTGAATAGCCCTGGATGTTCCTGTCCCATACCAGCATAAACTATGTTTTTCTCAATATCTGTAGATATTACAAACATGGGCTCTGCTTTGCCGCCAATATTTAGGCCTTTTCGTTGACCAATGGTAAAGAAGTTTGCCCCTTGATGTGGTCCTATCACTTTCCCATCGGATGATTTATAGATTATAGGCTTCGAAAGCGCAACAAGATCATTTTCAGCAATAGGATTAGTTGTATTGTAGAACTCCTTTGGAATTTCGATGATATCGCCTTTAACCGATTTAAGCTTTTGCTGAAGAAATACTGGTAAATCAACTTTGCCAACAAAGCATATGCCTTGAGAATCTTTTCTATCGGCACTAGCTAGGCTAAGTTCCGATGCAATTCTTCGTACTTCGGGCTTATGTAAATGGCCGATTGGGAAAAGCGCTTTCTCAAGTTGTTGTTGACTCAGTTGGCAAAGAAAATAGCTTTGATCCTTGTTTGGGTCAAGCCCGGCAAGCAGCCTGTAATAGGTTTTCCCATCAACAACCGTTTCTTCCTTTCTGCAATAGTGACCAGTTGCCACGTAATCGGCACCGAGGGCTAATGCTGCCTTCATAAAGGCATCAAACTTTATTTCGCGATTACAAAGTACATCGGGGTTGGGAGTTCGTCCCTTTTCGTACTCGTCGAACATGTAATCGACCACGCGCTTGCGATATTCATCGCTTAAGTCAACGTACTCAAAAGGAATTTTAAGCTTACGAGCCACCATTTCGGCAAAGTTGCGGTCATCATCGAATGGGCAATCGCCCTGAAGAACGCCAACAGTATCGTGCCAGTTCTTCATGAACATGCCAATTACCTCATAACCCTGCTCTTTGAGCAGATATGCGGCAACGCTTGAATCTACACCTCCCGATAATCCTACAACAACTCGCTTCATAACCTAATTTGAGGCTGCAAATTTAGTAATAAAATGTTAGTGTTTAGTATTTCGTGTTTGGTGTTAATTTTGAGTTAATTGTAGTCTGTAGTGTAAAAATTTGGCTGCTATCTTCTTCTTTAAAAGGGTAAACAAATTCATCGATTATCAGTTAATCTATTTTAACTTTATTGAGTCAAAACGAATACTAAAATCCTAAAATATGATTAGAAACTTTCTACTAAGCCTAATATCAGTTTTTGCATTGACCAATACATATGCTCAAGCGGAACTCCAAACATTAGCCGAGAAGACTAACTACGAGTCAACATCAACTTATAATGATGTAATCAACTTTGTTAATCAGCTAAAAATAGAATCGAAGTTTGTTGCTGTTGAAAACATTGCAAAGACTATCGAAGGACGTGATATTCCACTTTTAATTGTTGCAAACCCAATGCCGAAATCGCCTAAGGATTTGGTTAACGATAAACGTGTTTTGGTTTATATCCAAGCAAATATTCACCCCGGTGAGGTTGAAGGGAAAGAGGCATCGCTGATGTATGTACGAGATTTATTGAAAGATAAAAACCCCGAGATTTTAAAAAACACCATTCTTCTTGTTTGTCCTAATCTTAATGCCGATGGTAACGAGCGATATAGTACAAAGAATAGGACGAATCAGAACGGTCCTAAGAATGGAGTAGGAGTAAGGTATAATGCTCAAATGCTCGATTTAAACCGCGATGGGATGAAACTCGAGTCCCCCGAGATGCGTGGTGTTATTACGAATGTGATTAACAGATGGGATCCTGAGGTAATTATGGATTGCCATACCACAAATGGTGCATACCATGTTGAGCCAACTACTTTCACTTGGATGATGAACCCAAATGGCGATAGGTTTCTTATCAACTATATGCGCGATAAGATGATGCCATCTGTGTCTAAGACACTTCTTGAAAAATATAAAGTTGAGAACTGTTTTTATGGTGAGTTTGTTGATATGGGCGATTATAGCAAGGGTTGGATATCGTATGCTGCCGAGCCTCGATATTTTACAAACTATATGGGCGTTCGTAATCGCTTATCAATCCTAAATGAGAATTACGTTTATGCAGATTTTAAATCGAGGGTTTTGGGTTGCTATTACTTAATACACTCTTTGATGGACTATTCATCGGCGAATTACGCAGATATTAAAAAGATGGTTAAAGATGCTGATGCAAAAACTATTGCCAAAGGGTTAAATCCTTCTGCTGTCGATTCTTTTGCCATTAAATACGAGGGAAGACCCACTCCGAATAAAGTAACCATTCAATCCTACGAAGCTGATAAGGTTGTAGCCGATAATGAATGGGAGCGTTATAAAAAAAGCGATAGACGTATTGATGTAACTGTCGATTATATAGCCGACTACTTTGCAACTAAAAGCGTAAAGTCTCCTTTTGCTTACGTTTTATCAATTCATGATCCTGCAATTATCTCTCTCCTTAAGGTTCATGGTATTAGCGTTGAAAGGTTGGATAATACAACTTCGTTGGAAGTTGAACGTTTTGTAATTGAAGAGTTGAAACCTTCGCCAAGGTTAAACCAAGGCCATTATACTGAAACGCTAAAGGGTAAATTTGTTAAAGAAACCAAAGAGTTTGCAAATGGAGCTTACATCATCAGAACCTCACAGAAACTGGGAAATCTGATTTCGTATCTTTTGGAACCTCAGGCTGATGATGGCCTTCTATTTTGGAATTTTTTCGATAAATATCTTGTTCCACAGTGGAGCAGAACCTATAATCCTTACCCTGTTTGCAGGGTAGTTGATAAGGTTGAAATAAAATCGACTGTTGAGAATTAAATAAAAAAGGCACTGAAAAGTGCCTTTTTTATTTTTAGAGAATCATCCTATTTTAACTCATTGTCCTTATTCATCTCAATATTATCAACACTTTGAGAGGAGTCACCAATTAGCCATTTGCAGAAATAATCGCCTGTTAGCCAAAAATGGTACTCCATCATATCGCCATAGCCATGACGTTGTCCAGGGTACATAAAGAAATCGAAACGCTTGTTTGCCTTTACTAAGGCATTAACAACTCTTAACGTATTGCCTGGATGTACGTTGTCGTCAATCTCTCCAGTTGTTAAAAGTAGATGACCCTTTAGGTTTTTAGCAATCTGCTGATTCTTCTCTATATCGTATACGAACTTAACGTTTCCACTGGTATCGGCAATCTCCTTTACTCCATGATGTTTTTCGCTCCACCAACGGTTATAAACGCTATTATCGTGGTTACCTGCGTTCGATACTGCTACCTTAAAAAAATCGGGATATGCTAACATGGCTGCGGTTGACATAAATCCACCACCTGAATGACCATGGATACCAACTCTATTAATATCGATATACTTGTGCCTATCAGCTAGCTGTTCAGCAACAACTTTCTTATCGGCAAGTCCATAGTTCCTTAAATTATTGTAGCCATAGCTATGATACCATTTCGAGCGAGCAGGGTGTCCACCTCTATTTCCTAAAGTTATTACAACAAATCCAAACTGAGCAAGCCTATCAGTTCTATCCATTCTCTTCGAGAACGATTTGTCAACCGCTTCAGTTTGTGGGCCTGGATAAACGTACTCAATAATTGGGTATGATTTTGTTGAGTCGAAATCGAATGGCTTGTACATAACACCATAAATATCAGTTATTCCGTCGGCTGCTTTAGCTTTGAAAGGTTCAGGAAACTTATATCCAGCTTGGAAAAGTAACGAAAGATCTGTTTTTTCGAGGCTTAACGCTTTATTGCCCATATTATCCATTAGGAATGATTCGGGGGCAGTATTTACCCTTGAAAAATTATCAACAAAGTATTTGTATGAGTCCGAAATGCTTACGCTATGGTTAAAGTTACCTTTATTCAAAAGTTTTAAACCTGTGCCATCAAAGTTGATGCGGTAAAAATGAAGGTAGTAAGGATCTTCGTTTGGCTCAAGGTTATTTGCTGTAAAGTAGATTACGCGGTTTACCTCATCAATCCCTTCGATGCTCTCGCAGTGGTATGGACCAGAGGTAATCTGGTTTTTAAGTTTACCGTTACCATCATAAAGGTAGAAATGTCCCCAGCCATCGCGCTCTGACCAGAAAATAATCTCTTTGCCATTGTTTACGAGGCTTACATCGTTTAGGTCGATATAGGTGTTTAGGCGTTCTTCAATAAGGACAGTTACCTTTCCAGTATTAGGATCGGCGTAACAAACATCGGCACGTTTTAAATCCCTAGAAACGCGAGTGAAGTAGAGTTTATCGTTTGTTTTCGAAGCCCATTTTGCAGAAACGTAATCATCGTCACGTTCCTTTGCTAAGCGAGGAAAGCTCATTAGCGAAAGAGTTTGATCTTTGAAAGCACCAACATCCATTTTAACCATTTTGCCTGTTTCAAAGTTGTAAACTAACATCTCTTCAATTGGCGATTCTTTCTCACCTGGCATTTGATACTTGTATGTCTCAAGCGTAGGACGAGGACTTGATTGGGTTTTAATTACCCATAGATCTTTAACCTTACGTTCATCACTACGGGTAAGAGCAAACATCTTTGAATCGTGTGACCAAAGTACCCAAGTTGATTTACGCTTATCGGCATTTTTAACCTCTTCTTCGTTATCCTCGTTACCATCGGTATAACCATAAGAATAGTACTTTTCACCATCAGTCGTTAGCTGTTTTTCAACAATTGTAGTATCATCCTCGTTTTTAAGAGCCTTTTCGTAGTTGGCCTTATCCATTAGGTAAATGTTGTGCTTTTTCGAGAAAAGGATTTTTTCGCCATCAGGAGATATGTTAGCCCATTCGGGTTTCTCCTTTATCTTTTTGAAATCATCAATTAACGATAGTTTTCCTGATGCTATATCGTATTCAAAGTGAAATGTTTTTTTCTCTTTTTTTTCATCATTATCTTTTTTCTTCTTATCCTTTTTATCTTTCATGTCGTTCTCTTCATCCTTTTTATCCTCATCCATAAGAAGACTTTTTACCTCAAACTGAAGGGTGGTCTCGTTCTTAATGAATTTGATCTTTTCAATAGGAAGATGCTGGGCATCAAAAGGATCTTTGGTTAAGCGCGACATTTGCGCTGCCATGTTAACATTATCGAATAGGACTTTTTTAGCTTTTGTCGCTGCATCAACAATGTAGTAGGTCTTGCCATTAGATGTTTCGTAAGCATACCAAAACTTATCGCCATTCTTTAGCCAATGAGCATCAACGCTGGTGCTGAACACCATTTTGTTGATTCTTTTAGAAGAGAACTTGGCGGGAAGTTGGTAGTTTGCCTTTTCGATAGGTTTGTTCTGACCATTTAATGTACCTGAAAACAAAAAAGCGAAAAGAGAGAGATAAAAAAAGGCTTTTTTCATATTCAATTTAGATTTTAATTTAACAACCAATTAGAATGATTATAGTTCGATAGGTTTAAATAGATATTTATGTTTTCTATATTTACAGTATTAAACTTAGGATTTAACATTAATCATATTATAGCATTTTATACAGCATCACAGCAAAACAATAAACAGCATCACAATAAACAGCATCACAATAAACAATGTCACAATTAACAGTATACAAAGCCTCTGCAGGATCTGGAAAAACATTCCGGTTGGCGGCTGAGTATATTAAATTGGTCATTTACGACCCACTATCTTATAAAAAAATATTGGCTGTAACCTTTACCAACAAGGCAACTGCCGAGATGAAGGGACGGATTCTAGATGAGCTAAAAAGCATTGCCGATGGCAATAAAACACCCATGTTTACGCTTGTTGCTGAGGAAACTAAAATTAACCCCGATACAATCCCACAGCGTGCAAAAAGGGCGCTGTCCAACATTCTTCACGATTATTCACGGTTTTCGGTAAGTACAATTGATAGCTTTGTACAACGAATAATACAAGCGCTACTTTGGGAGATAGGCCAGCAGGGCGGAGCCGATATTCGGCTCGATTTTAACCCAGTGCTCGAGCGTGCTGCAGATATCATGCTCGACGAATCGATTGATAATTCTGCCCTTTTCGAGTGGCTTCGGAAAATGGGCGAATCGCAAATGGAGGAGGGGAAGAGCTGGGATATTCGTAGCGGTCTTATTGCTCTTGGGAAAGAGCTTTTCTCCGAGAGTTTTAGGTTGATGAAACCTGAAGAGGTAAACCAGTTTACAGATAAAAAAAGGGTTGAATTACTTAAAAATGAGCTAAATCAAATTATTAATAGTATAGTTAAACAAGTTGAAGAAGTAGGAAAAGAGGCGATTGAAACTATTAATCAGTATGGTTTTAGCGAGAAAGATTTTGCTTATGGAACTTCAGGTGTTTACGGGTTCTTTCTAAAATGCTCGAATGTTGAGAGTGGAGACTTATTACCAAAACCAGATGGAGCAAGAGTTCTGAAAGCATTAGATAGTCCTAACGGTGATGATTGGGTTAAAGCAGAGGATAAAAAGAATATCTCAAAATTTGCAGTTATATCAAATATGGTGAGTTCGCATCTTCATCCTAATCTTAAAAAGCTTAATGATATCATTGAGCGAGAAGAACGAACCTATAATTCAGCACGTTTAGTGCTTCGAAACCTCGATTCGCTTGCAATTTTAGGTGATTTGTGGCATACAATCAGGAAACTCTCAAACGACGAAGGCTTCATGCTGTTAGCCGATAGCGGTCCGCTGTTAAGGGAGTTTGTTAAGGAAAATGATGCTCCGTTTGTATATGAGAAAGCGGGCACACGTTACGAACACTTTATGATTGATGAGTTTCAGGATACATCAGTTATTCAGTGGCAAAATTTTAAACCGCTCATCGAGAATAGCTTGGCACAGGATGGCTTTAGCATGGTGGTTGGTGATGTAAAGCAAGCAATTTACCGCTGGCGTAATGGCGATTGGCGAATTCTATCATCAGGTTTGGAGAACGATTTCTCGTTGTTAGGTGTAAACTATAAACCGCTTGATATAAATCGTCGGAGTTTGCCATCGATAGTGGAGTTTAATAACCTTTTCTTTGCTAGCGCATCGAAGGTGCTGAAAGGGATTACCGAGCAGATGGTTGAGGATGTTCAATTCAACTACGATTTTAGCAAAGAGTTTGCTTTGGCTTACGATAATGTTGAGCAGAAAACTAGTAGAACTAGCAGTGGTTCTGGTTATGCCGAGGTAAAGTTTATTCCCGATATCGATAAATCCTTTAAGGATGATCTCAATAATTATCTGCCCGAGTTAATCTCTGAAATCCAGGAAAGGGGCTACAAAGCAGGTGATATTGCACTTCTTGTAAGATCTAATAAGGAAGGGCAGGAGTTTGCCAATATGCTCATATCCTATAAGCAAAATCACCCCGAGGCATTTGGCTCATTTGATGTTGTTAGTCAGGAGGGATTATTACTTTCATCATCACCAGCAGTAAAATTTTGTGTTGCAGCAATTAAGATTATCTCTCAACCTAAAGATAGCATTACAAGGGCAAGTTTAGCCGCAGGATTAAAGGGCATTTGGGTTGATAAAAAGGTCGACTGGCACGATTCGTTTGAAATCAATTATCTCGATGAGGAGGTTAACTGGCTAAAAGGCTATCGTACCCGACCAGTTCAAGAGGTTTTTGAGGCAATTATTAATCGTTATGGATTACTTCATAATAAAAAGGAATTAGCTTACATTTCTGAACTACACGAGCAAATTGTTAACCTGTCGCGTCGTGGACCAAACGATGTTTCCCGTTTTGTTGAGTGGTGGGAAGAGGATGGTATAAAGCTATCACTATCTATGCCCGAATCATCCAATGCGATTACTATTACAACTATTCATAAATCAAAGGGATTGCAATTCCCAATCGTTATTATTCCTAATGCTGAATGGCCATTCCGACCCTTTGGTAAAAATCCTATGCTTTGGGTTGATTCGGAGGAGAAGCCTTTCGATACTTTGCCTAAATACCCTGTAAAATCAGGCACCGATTCAAAGAATAGTCTATTTGCCCAATCAACTATTGAGGATAATATTCAAACGGTTATCGATAATGTGAATCTGCTATACGTTGCATTTACTCGTGCCGAGAATGAGATGTATGCTTTTTGTCCGACCAAGCCAGCTAAAGATGATAAATCTGGTAAAAAGGAGACGATTTCAAATACGTCAATCTTAATAGATAAGGTTCTTTCAGGAATAGGCTCGAACGATTTAAAGGTTAATTCTGAGGTTGATGAGGCAGGTAATTCTATAACGACCTATTGCATTGGTAATCGCGAGATGTATGCTCAAGATAAAAAGAAAAAGGATGAGAGTAACACCTCTTGGGTGCTCGATTATTACCCTGCTGGCGAGTTAAAGGTGAAAGTAAAGCAGCATTTGGAATCAACCGATTTCTTTACCGATGAGCCAACTAAGGGAGTTTCGATAAACTATGGCAAAACGATGCATACTCTTTTCTCTCAAATCAAGACCTCATCGGATGTTGAAGTTGCGCTTGATAATATGCAGTTTAGCGGTTTAATCAATTATGATCAAAAGAAAGAGTTGAAATTAAAGATAGATAACCTTTTAAATCAAGAACCTTATAAAACATGGTTTTCGGATGCATGGGAGGTTAAAAACGAGATTTCTGTAATATCTCCCGATAGTTCAATTCATCGCCCCGATAGGGTTATGCTAAATAGTGATGAGGTTATTGTTGTTGATTATAAGTTTGGCACCGAATCAGATTCATATAAAAGACAGATAAAGAGGTATGTTGAACTAATTCAAAAAATGGGTTATTCAAAGGTTGAAGGGTATTTGTGGTATGTCGATTCGGAAAACCTGGTTAAGTGCTAAAATTCATTTCCTTTAAATAATCGTTCACATCTTATTTTTATTGGCTAATGGTTTGTATTGCAAATAGTGGTTTGAATTTTACTAAAAGAATAGATAACCCTGATATTTCATAGCAATTGTCAATAAATGTTAAGGCTGTATTTTTATTTTCCGTAATTTAGACCAGTTAATCTCATATTATCTCAAATTGTAATAGAAAGTTCTATGGCAAAAATCTTTTCTATTCTTAATAATAAGGGTGGTACAGGCAAAACAACCACTGTGCTAAATTTAGGTGCTGCGCTGGTAAACAAAAAAAAACGTGTTTTGCTTATCGATTTGGATAGCCAATGCAATTTAACATCAGCATTAGGATTATGGGGCGTAGAGAATAATATGTGTGATTTATTTCTTGGGAAATGCTCTGTCAGTCAGGCAATAAAACAAAATGGAAAGATAAATTTGCTCCCCGCTTCCGATAAACTTCTCGAGACAGAATTTTTAATAAGCAGTGAGCCTGGACGAGAGTATATACTTAAAGAGAAACTCGAGAAAGTTTCGGATGAATACGATTATATTTTAATTGATTGTCCTCCAAGCTTAGGGACTTTATCCATAAACTCGTTGGTAGCAGCCGACTATTTTATTGTACCAATGCAAGCTGAAAACTTCGCATTTATTGGGCTTGATAGGATTATGTCTATATCCGAAAAGATTCAAAAACGCATGAACCCTTCGCTTCAGCTTGCAGGTATTCTATTTGTGAAATTGGTTACTCGAACTAAGTTTAGTCAGGCTGTAATTACAAATCTAACGGTCAATGAACACTTTAAAGACAAGTTGTTTAGCACCTATATCCGTCAGGATATCTCTTTAATGGAATCGGGTGCCTTCAAGCAGTCTATATTCGAGTATGCCCCAAAGAGTAGAGGAGCGGAGGATTATATGGATTTTGCAAACGAATTGATTAAGAAGTATGGCAAGAAATAAACTTACAATTGACGATATTCAGAAAGCACTTCTTTCTAATACTCATTTCATAAAGGACGCTGAGCTTGAAAAACCTTTAGAAATAGCTCATATTAATACCCAAACGGGTAAAGTTGAAACCTCAACAATTCAAAGTTTTCAGATAGATCCAAGAGTTTTAAAACGTTATAAAATTTTATCAGACTATTTAAAAGTCGATCAAGATGAGCTAATTAATAATGCGTTAATGTACTATTTGAGTATAAAATCAGCGCAGCTTAATCAGGCAATGCAGAGTCTTAGAAAGGAGTAATGTTTTTGTTTTTTAGTAGATTTTTTTATTTCAAACATATGCAAAATATTGGGTGATATATTATTTTTCAGTCCATTTTTCAAAGTAGATAGACATCATACAATTGAAATTAGCAACCTACAACCGATAACTTTTTTCTCTATCTTGCAGCTCTAAAAATTAATCTAACAAATTATAATTATGAAGAAATACTTCGCATTTTTATTGCTCCCATTAATGGTTGCATGCGTAAAGGGTCCAAAGGAATCTATGATTTCGGGTACTCTTAAAAACTTTAAAGATTCTGTTGTAAATATTACCTCAAAGGGTATTACAGAGACTATTAAGCTAAATGCCGATAAAACATTTACTTTTAAAACAACTATTGATAAACCAGTGCTTTATTCATTAAGAACTGGACGTAAGACTAGCGTTGAATTTTATGTGAATCCAGGCGATGTAACTGAATTTACAATTGATTACGAGAATGTAAAGGATGGCGCTAGGTTTTCGGGTAAGTTAGAAACTACAAATAACTATTTGGGAGAGAAAGATAAGATTTCAAGTAAATACTTTGCAGGTGTAAAAGCATTTGGTCTTGATAAAGCCAACTTTATGCTTAAACTTGATTCTTTGAAGAACGAGATTGATGAGAAGATTAAATCTATTCCTGAAAGTGCTATTGCTGACCTTGAAACGATAGCAAATGGCTATATGTATAAGAACTATCTATCAATGTATCCTGAGTACAATGCTTATGTAAATAGCATTGAATTTAATGCTGATAGTGCAGACTATTCTTCACTAGAGGGGTTAGATTTAAATAATGGACAACATCTTATTTTCAATGATTATATTCAACTTGTTAAAAAATCCATTGATGTTGACTTTGGAAAACAGGTTAATGCTAAAGATCAAGAAACGATGCCTGCTTTTGAAATGCTGACGAAAAAATTTGCATTAATTGATTCAAAGGTTACTAATCCAGAGGTTCGTGATTTCTTAAAACATAATGAGTTAGTTGACAATTTATCTTATGGAGAATTTTGGAAACTTAATGATTTGGTTAATAAATTTTTGACTGAATGTCAAACTTTAGGTTATAAGAAAGTAGTTGATGACCTTTATAAGGAAAAACAATCAATAGCCCCAGGTAAACCTGCTCCATTATTTAGATATAAAGATATTAATGGTAAGGAGTATGCTTTAGAAGATTTAAAGGGCAAACTAGTATATATCGATTTTTGGGCAACTTGGTGTGGTCCTTGCCGTCATGAACTTCCATACCTTGAGGAAGTTGAAAAGGCTTACGAGGGCAAAAAGATTACTTTCATTAGCATGTCGATGGATGATGATATGGTTGCTTGGGATAAGATGGTGAAAGAGAAAAAGATGAAAGGTCTACAACTTCATGCTGATGGTGCTTTTAAATCTACTGTTGCTAAAGATTATCAGATTAAGTTTATTCCAACTTTTTATCTGATTGACGAAAATGGTATTATTATTTCATCCGCTGCTCCAAGACCATCATCAGGTGCAGAATTAACTAATTTATTTGATGAATATTTGGCTAAGATTAAATAGTTATTTATAAAAATTCCTATTTGCAGGCTGGCCATTGGCTAGCCTGCTTTGTTTGAGTAGATTTGTATTTGTTTTTTAAAATATAGGGATAAACACCTATATCGTTGTTTTGTATGTTTTATTTCTTTGCAAACCTTTAACTAAAAGTAATGAATTACGCTTGGGGCGATAGTAGGCGATTTAATAGTTATGCTAACTATTTTAAGCGCACTTTTGGAGGCAGAGTTCAAAAGCTAACCATCGATGCTGGCTTTACTTGTCCCAATAGGGATGGTTCTGTTGGTGTTGGTGGCTGTACCTATTGCAATAACGATGCTTTTAACCCGAGTTATTGTACTTCATCAAAGTCGGTTGCGCAGCAAATTGAGGAGGGAATAGAGTTTCATGCCGTTCGCTATAAACGAGCCGAAAACTACTTAGCATACTTTCAGGCTTACTCAAATACTCACGATTCGTTGCAGAAGCTGAAGGAACTTTATTCCCAAGCTCTTTCGCATCCCAAAGTAATTGGATTGGTTATTGGTACGCGTCCCGATTGTGTTGATGAGGCAAAACTCGATTACATTCAAGAACTTTCTAAGGATTACTACATCTCCTTGGAATTTGGAATTGAATCGTGCTATAATCCTACGCTAGAGTTGATCAACAGAGGACACACATTCGAGAAATCGGTTTGGGCTATTGATGAATCTGCCAAACGAGGAATCAACACAGGTGCACACATTATTTTTGGGTTGCCCAACGAATCGAGGGATGAGATGCTTGCCGAGGCCAAAATTCTATCGAAATTGCCTTTGAACTCCATCAAGTTTCATCAGTTACAAATAGTTAAAGGTACTAAGATGGAGCAACAGTATAAAGAAAACCCCAAAATGTTCAACCTTTTCGAGATGAATGACTATCTTCACTTTGTGGTTGATTTCTTGGAACGGCTAAACCCCAACTTCGTGGTTGAGCGCTTTACAAGCGAAGCTCCGCCTCGATTTTTGGCAGTTGAAGGGTGGGGGCTTCTCCGAACTGATCAGCTCCTGAATAAAATTGAAAAAATACTCGAAGAACGCGATACTTGGCAAGGGAAACTATATAATGAAAAATAATTCCCTGTCAACAGTCAACTAACAACTGTCAACCAATATGACTCCTTTTCTAAAACTGGTAGCAACCGATTTAATCAACGATTTTGGTAAGGAGATTTCCAATATAAACCTTGTATTTCCTAATCGCAGGGCATCGCTTTTTTTCAATAAATACCTCTCAGAAAACATCACTGAGCCAATCTGGCAGCCAAATATAGTAACCATTTCCGATTTGATGTATCGTATTTCGGGGCTGAATCAAGTCGACCCGGTTACGATGATCATCAAACTTTACAATATCTACACAAAGCAGCTACATTCGCTGGAAACGTTTGATAGTTTCTACTTTTGGGGCGAAGTGATGCTTGCCGATTTCGATCAAATCGATAAGTACAGGGTTGATGCTAAAACCCTTTTTACGAATATTGTTGATATTAAGGAGATTGATGAGCGTTTTGGAGGCCTTACACCTGAACAGATTGAAGCGCTTAAGGCATATCTTGGGGTAATGACCGATTCGAATGATTCAATTATCAAGGATCGATATCTTTCTATATGGAAAGTGCTAGGAGCAATTTATAATGAATTTCGTTCGTCGCTAATTGATGAAGGGCTCAGTTACGAAGGACTAGCCTACAACATTGCTGCTGCTAAGCTCGATAGTCGCTCCGATTTTCAACTCGATGGAACTTACGCCTTTATAGGCTTTAATGCTCTTAACCAGTGCGAAAAATCTTTATTTAGATATTTAAAGAAAACGGGTAAGGCCCTATTCTATTGGGATTATGATACTTTCTACACACAATCAGACGTTCACGAGGCGGCACTGTTCTTAAAGGATAACCTTTTAGAGTTTCAGAATAAACTGGCAACAAGCCATTTCAACAATTTAGCAAACGATTCAAAGATATATCTCGTTTCTGCTCCGTCGGGAGTAACACAGGCAAAGCTTATTCCACAGATTATTGATAGGATTAAAGAGGTAACGCCTGAATTAAATATCAACACAGCCATTGTTTTACCCGAGGAGCATCTTCTTTTGCCTGTAATTTCAGCACTTCCCGAGAGCATTGGCGAACTAAATATCACAATGGGTTACCCATTGAAAGAAACAGCAGCCTACAACTTGGCAGAGTTTCTAATTCGATTGCATATCAATTCAAGGGTTTCTGATGATTCAACTGTTAGATTCTACCATAAGGATGTGCTTTCGGTTTTAAACCACCCATATCTTCAAATTATCGATTTCGATGGCTGTTCAGCCATGATTAGTCGCATAAATGCTGAGAATATAATCTTCGTTGATGCAACACTTTTTGAGGGCTTACCTTTGTTTCAATCCATTTTCAGAAGACAAGCGGAGGGTAGGGGAATTGTAAATTATCTTGTTGATGTTTGCAAAAATGTTGCTGGGCTGATTAACCAAAAATCTGACGAATTGAACTTTAATAGTCGCATTGAGTTGGAGTACCTCTTTTCGCTTTATACAAACCTTAATCGCCTAGGCGATGTTGTCAATAAGAACAAAATTGAGCTAAGCGTAAAGATATTTCGTCAGCTATTCCGAAAGGCGCTATCGCAGGTTCGAGTTACTTTTAGCGGCGAGCCGCTATCGGGCTTACAGGTAATGGGATTCCTTGAAACGCGAACTCTTGATTTCGAGAATATCATCATGCTCTCGGTTAATGATGACGTGCTGCCCGGTAACCACCATCGTCCTTCGTTTATTACCCCTTCATTAAGGTTTGCCTACGCATTGCCCGATTATACTCATCAGGATGCCATGTATGCCTACTATTTCTATAGATTATTGCAACGCTCCAAGCAGGTATTTTTGGTTTATCGGAATAGGGCAGAGGGGCTTACTTCGGGCGAACTAAGCCGATTCGTACTACAATTGCTCATGGAGAGCAAGAAAAAAATTGAGCGTATTGATGTTAAGTTTGATTTGGGAATCTCAGCACCCAACGATATTACAATTGAAAAGACCGATAAAGTTAATAATCGATTAAATAGGTATTTAACGAGTAGCGATGGTGAGAAATACCTTTCGCCAAGCGCCTTTACTTCGTACATCAATTGCCCGTTGCAATTCTATTACCGCTATGTTGCCGATATACGCGAAGCGGATGAGGTTTCCGAAGAGGTTGATTTGCCAGGATTTGGTAAAATCCTCCATGCGGTAATGGAGTTGATATATGCTAGTATTGGCAAGGAGAATATCGATAAAGTAGATTTGCTACCATTCATAAAAGACACATCGCTACTCAATCCTATAATTGATAAGGCTTACTCAAAGGTTTATCTAAAAGATAAAAAGGAGACAAATCGTTCTCTTTTGGCTGGACGTAACCTGCTTGTGCTCGATCAGATTAAGAACTCAATCGTTAAAATGCTGAGAATTGATATCAAGCGAACACCATTTAGAATTATAAAGCAAGAGGAGAAGGTTAAAGCAACTATTAAGTTTACTGCAAATAGTGCTGATTATGAATTGAGGATTGGCGGAATTGTCGATAGGCTCGATACAGATGGGAACACTATTCGTGTTGTCGATTATAAAACAGGCAAAGCCAAGGATAAAGGAGTATTTAGCAGCGTTGATGACTTTTTTGACTCTAAAAAAAGCGATAAAACCAAGGAGATATTCCAGATATTCACGTATTGTTACGCGCTAAAGCGTCAAGAGGGTTATAGTGATATTAAGCCTGAACTTTGGTTTATTCGTGATACTACGCCTGATTATCTCCCATGCGTTAAGCATAAGGAAGGGAAAGAAATTTCTGATGTAAATTCATTTAATCAGTGGGAAGAAATTTTTATTGAAAGGTTGAAAATCTTAATTGCTCAGATTTTCGATGCTTCTACTCAGTTTAATCAAACTGATAGTAAAGAGACTTGTAAGAACTGCCCATATAACGCTATTTGTGGGCGATAAATTAACGTTGTGCTGCAATACATCGACACTTCAAAACTGCAACACAATAAAATTCATTATATTTGAAAAAAGGTTTGTGAAATGGCACATAGTTTCGATACTTTCAAAGTTGAAATGGTTGATCGGACTTACCTTCGAAGCGATGGTTTTTCAACACCACGCACAGCAAGGATTCAACTTTACGATGCTCGTGGTAAAGTGATTGTTGAGTATGCACTTGCTGCTCCTATAATACAAGAGATATATGAGGCCATCGGTCGAGGCGAAGCAATAAACCTTGATGAGTGCTATCTGCATGGTTTTTCTTTAACAGCCTGCCGTAGATTCCTAATTCAGGATAAAAACACTATTGTTAAAATCAATGGGTTCTCGGCTCGCAATGCAGTTTTTGAAACGGCATTCAATATCGATTTATCTTATGGGGAGTTTAATTCCGATAATTTTTCAGTAGATGGATCTATTTTCATAGGGAAAGAATTTACATTACACGCATCAACATTTAACACAAACGGTGTCACTTTTTCTAACTGTTTTATCAAGGCTGATAGGTTTGACATGTGTAAAACCAAATTTAATAATGGTGATGTAAACTTTAAGAATACAATTTTTGATATTGGCGTAAAGGATTTTCAGGATGCTGATTTCGGAACTGGTAATGTTAGCTTCGTAAACACTGAGTTTGGCGATGGCGATGTATCATTCATCAATGCTCGATTTAACGATGGTGATGTTAGCTTTAAGGTAGCTCGATTTGGACAAGGCAAGGTCGATTTTCACTATGCTAAGTTTGGCCAAGGCAATATTTCCTTTGAACAGACCGAATTTGGTAATGGTCGAACCGATTTTAGAACGGTTGAGTTTGGTACTGGTCGCACAACCTTTAACAGATGCGTATTTGGTGATGGTGAGGTAACCTTTGAGGGTGCTGAAGCCTTAACGGGAAAGGTTTCGTTAAAACGAGCAACTTTTGGCAACTCAAATGTAAGCTTTGAATTATATCAAGGAAAAGATTCAGAGCTAATTTTCGAACGCTCTTCGTTCCCTGCTGATGTGAGTTTTAAAGGAGCTATATTAAAAGGACTACATTTGGACGAATGTCAGTTCAATTCTACATTCAATCTTCATGTCGATACCTGTGAACAAATTGACCTCACAGGTTGTACCTTTCGCGATATTGTTGAGTTTTACACTCATGGTGAACCTCCAAAAGTAAACATATTAAATCTCACAGGGATGAGATTATTAGGTGTTTTATATTTAGATTGGGAGATTAATAGTATTAAGAAATTAATCTATAACCAAACCGATACCAGTTTAAGACAGAAAGCCGAACAATTTCGTATTCTGAAGCAAAACTTCAATAACTCGGGTCAATACGATGATGAGGATAAAGCCTATATCGAATTTAAAAGGAGTGAAGCTAAAGCAATACTAATTGAATCGATAGGTAAGAAAAAGGTAACTGCAATATGGCAAATCCCATCATTTGGATTTAAAAAGTTGATTTTTGATTGGATGGGCCTTTATGCAACCTCTCCGGGGCGTGTAATCTTCAGCAACATCGTAATGATTACCATTTTTTCATTTATCTATACAACCTTGCCCTACATTGCAAATACAACTCTTAGCGGCTTTAACCCACAAGATACATATTGGACAAAATTCTGGATAGCAGCCTACTATACAGGTATAACCTACTTTACAGTTGGCTATGGCGAGATTGTTCCGATAGGAATTTTAAGATTGGTTGCCGATATCACTGCCTTTGTAGGCGTGTTCATGATGTCGTACTTTACAGTTGCTTTTGTTCGGAAGATATTAAGATAGGCTAAAAAATATAAAAGCCTCTTTTAGAAGAGGCTTTTTTCTGTCAACTCATAACTGTCAACTCTCAACTAATCTTCCATTTCTTCCATCTCTTTTTGAAGAGCTGCCATTTTTATTGCAGTAATTGATGCTTCAACCCCTTTGTTCCCATGTTTACCACCAGCACGTGCAAGCGCTTGATCAATGTTTTCAGTAGTTAATACGCCGAAGATGAATGGGATATTGTAGTTCATGTTCAATTCGGTAATTCCATGTGTAACACCCTGACAGATGAAATCGAAATGGCGAGTTTCACCTTGAATAACACAACCCAGACAAATTACAGCATCTAAATCGGCGTATTCAGCCATAAACTGAGCACCAAGTGTTAGCTCAAATGTTCCAGGAACATGCTTTACAAGTATATTATCTTCCTTAGCACCATGCTCAATAAGGGTTTTGTATGCTCCATCGAGTAATGAATGGGTAACCTCAGCGTTCCAATCGGCAACTACAATGCCGAAAATCATTTTCTTTGCAGAAGGAATCTGCTTTGGGTCGTATGCTGATAGATTTTTATTTTTGGTTGCCATATTGTTAGTGGTTAAATTATTTGATGTAAAGGTAAAAAAAAACCAACCCCGAAAGGTTGGTTTATGCTGAATATCTTTTTACTAGTTCCCTTTTAATGCTTTAACACGGGTTAAGTCTTTCTCGATTTCCCTTGCTTCAGTGCTTTTTGGGTACTTTGCTTTTATTTGCTCGTAAAGTTCAATGGCATCATCGTATTTTTTTAGCTCTTCATAAATGACACTTGCTTTTTTAAGGAATAATGGTGATGTAAACTCATTTTCTCTATAGCTAGCAGCTTTTTCGTAGTAATCAACGCCTTCGCTTAGGTTGTTTAGCTCAACATAGCAATCGCCAATAGCACCAAAAGCAATGGGTGTAACCATTTCGTCGCCAGCGTTGAATTTTTTTAGATGGTTGATTGCTTCTTGGTATTGACCAAGTTCTCTATATGAGATACCAGCATAGTAGTATGCTAGATTTGCAGTTTCAGTTGGACCATACTTATCGATGATTTGGATCAAACCTAAGTAGTTTCCATCTCCATTTAAAGCAAGTTTAAAGGAATCTTTCTCGAAATATTGCTCAGCAGCAAAAATTTGTGATTGAGCTTTTTCTTCCATTGGTGCAAGATATAATCTCTTGTACCCAAGATAACCACCAACAACTATAATAATTGCAAGTACAATAATGGTTAAACTCTTTTGATTTGTCTCAATGAAATGCTCAGTTCTTGTTAAAGCATTCTCAACAGATTCTACGCCAGTAGCAGCAATGTCTTTTTTATCTTTAGTCATAATTATACAGTTTCTTTTTTATCAAAGCAGACGCAAAAGTAATGGTTTTTAAGTTATATGGAAATTTTTGCAGTAATATTTTATGGTTGGTTTAGCAGCTTTTCTTGCGTACATTTGTGCTCGTTGAACTTTGGTATTTGTTCGGTATATGTTTTTAAAGCATCTAACAGCATTTAATTTTAAATCCTATAGCCAAGTAGAGATAGGTTTACATCCAAAACTTAACTGTTTTGTTGGCGATAATGGTCAGGGGAAAACTAACCTTCTTGATGTTATCTATTACTTATCCATTTGCAAAAGCGCCTTCAACCCAATTGATACTCAAAATATAAAGCACGGTGAAGATTATTTCATCCTTCAAGGCCAATACGAACGCGACGAAAAGGAGGAGAATATTTTTTGTGCAGTAAAAGTCAGCGAGGGAAAGGTTTTTAAAAGAAATGGGAAAGAGTACCCGCGACTTGCCGATCATGTTGGTTTACTGCCTGTTGTAATTATTTCTCCTGCCGACTTATCGCTGATAATTGAAGGTAGCGAGGAGCGAAGAAAGTACGTGAATAGCGTTTTATCTCAGTTCGATAAACTTTACCTCGATGAGCTAATTAGATACAATAGAATACTTGCACAACGCAATAAACTTTTAAAAGATATTGCTGAGAGAGGTAGTTATAGCGAGGATTTATTTGAGGTTCTCGATTCGCAATTGGTGATGATGGGAGAAACCATTTACCATAAACGTAAAGATTTTGTTGATAAGCTAATCCCAATTTTTCAAAAGTACTATACAGCCATTTCGGGGAAAGACGAGAAAGTGGAACTTGTTTACCAATCGCATCTCGATACGGAAGATTATGGCAACCTCCTTTTTACTAGCTTTTCAAAGGATAGGATGCTGCAGTTTACGTCAGTTGGGATTCACAAAGATGATCTTACGCTAATGCTCAACGATCATCCAATTAAAAAAGAGGGCTCGCAGGGGCAACAGAAAACCTACCTAATTGCACTAAAATTAGCGCAGTTCGAGTTTATGTTAAACATATCAAAGGTAAAGCCAATTCTTTTGCTCGATGATATCTTCGATAAACTTGATGTTAGGCGTGTTGAGAACTTTATTAAGCTAGTATCTGAGGATAGTTTTGGCCAAATTTTTATTACCGATACTAATAAGAATAGGCTAAACGAAATACTTGAAAAACTTCATTCAGGCTATAAACTTTTTAAAGTTGATGCAGGGATGGTTGAGGAAATTGCTGGGAAAGAATGATTAATAAAAACAAAGAATAGCTAAAAACTTGAGCAAGCATAATATTATATCATTGGGTGATGCAATTCGTGAGTTTATTCATGATAATAAACTTGAAGAGAAGATCTATGAGGTTAAAATCATCGAGGATTGGAAAAAAATTATGGGGCATAACATTGCAGCTTATACCCAAAGTCTTGCGCTAAAAAGTGGTAAACTTACAGTTTATCTTAACTCATCAGTATTGCGAAAAGAGCTGCAGATGAATAGGCAAAAAATGGTAATAATTATCAACAGTTATTTTGGACAATCGGTGGTTAAGGATATAATTCTTAAATAGAAGTACCTTAATTACTCAAGGCACCTCTTATGGTTCTTAATAAATCTCTCTTTTCGAGAAAAAGAAACTCCATTCCCTTTGTGCATGCTCAACGCTATCAGCACCATGAACTGCGTTAAAGGTAGTGTTTGTCCCATATTTATGTCGAACAGTGCCTTGAGCAGCCTTTGCAGAGTCAGTATTACCAATTAGTTTACGGAAATCACTTACAGCGTTTTCCTTTTCGAGTATAAGCGCCATTACAGGTCCTGAGCTCATAAAGCAGGTAAGGCGCTCAAAAAACTCTTTGCCACGATGCTCGCTATAGAATTCTTCCGCTTTATCGAGGGTAAGCATAGTAACTTTAATTCCTCTAAGTTTGAACCCTGCTTCAAGAATTTGCAAAAGAATATCGCTTGTAACGCCCTTTTTAAAAGAGTCGGGCTTAATCATTGAGAAGGTCATCTCTTTTTCCATAATCACTTTTTTTAACAAAATAACAAATATTTTTCCATCAAACAAGTACGATTTTTGTTATATCTTTGAATCTAAACCGAATTTCATAATGCTTTTAAAATCAGAACTTAATAAAATAAAAGAGTTTAAAAATATCCTCGATTCATCTAAGAGTATTGTTTTAACAACTCATCATAACCCCGATGGCGATGCCGTTGGGTCACTTTTAGGGCTTTACCATGCTTTAAAATCTATAGGATACCCTGTATTGGCTGTATCGCCTAACGGCTTTCCCGATTTTTTATCTTGGATACCATCAACTGATAGCGTAATTCGATACTCAGAGCAGAAAACAAAGGCGATTGACGCTTTGTTCAATGCCGATACGATTATTTGCCTCGATTTTAATGGTTTTAAACGTACCGAAACAATGGGCACGCACTTGGAGAAGGCAAAAGCCAAAAAGATTTTAATTGATCATCACCCATCTCCAGAAAGCCAATTTGATTTGCAGTTTTCTTACACAGAAGTTAGTTCTACCTGCGAGTTGGTATACGAAGTATTGACAGAGGCATTTGGTTCTGATGTTGTAAGTATTGATTCAGCAAATTGTTTATATACAGGGATAATGACAGATACGGGCTCCTTTAGCTACGCTTGTTCTAGAGGAAGAACATTCCAGGTGGCAGGGGAATTAATTGCCAAGGGGGTTGATGTTGAAAGGGTTCAAGATTTAGTTTATAATAATTTCTCAGCAGATAGAATGAAGTTGATGGGATACTCTTTAAATGAGAAGATGAAGGTTTTTCCCGAGCATAAAGCAGCTTATATATCATTGACTAGAGAAGAACTTAAACAATACAATCATCATATGGGCGATACGGAAGGTTTTGTAAACCTCCCTTTATCAATAAAAGGAATTGTATTCTCGGTCCTTTTTGTTGAGCATGAATCGTTTGTAAAGGTTTCGTTACGTTCAAGGGGTAGTTTTCCTGTAAATGAAGTTTCTCAAAAACATTACAATGGTGGTGGTCATAAAAATGCCGCAGGAGGAAAGGCATTTATGTCATTAAGTCAAACCGAAAAATTATTCGAGGAGTTACTGAAAACCTATTCTATTCAACTGAATAATAGCTAATTTGATGAAAATTTTTAATATACTTTTGATCTTTGCTTTTGCTTTTCACTCTTGCAGTAATAAGGAAGAGAGGAGGATGACTCAAAAAGATGTTAGCGAAGCTAAAAAAGCATTTGCAAAAATTAATAAGATTTTAGTTAACGAAGATCGTTCATTGATTCAGGGCTATATAAATAGGTATAGGTTGGATGGAATGAAAGAAACAGGAACAGGCTTATACTATTTAGTTTGGGGTGATTCTCAAGGTGATTCTATTCGTGATGGCAATGTAGTCGAGTTCTCCTATAAAATCACTCTCCTTGATGGGACGCTTTGTTACCAATCAGAACCTGATGTTCCTAAGAAATTTAAGGTTGGAATAGGAGGTGTTGAATCGGGGCTTGAACAAGCCGTAGTTCTGATGAAAAAGGGACAAAAGGGGAAATTTATACTTCCACCCCATTTAGCTCATGGTTTATTGGGTGATGTAGATAAAATCCCATCACGCTCTATAATAGTATATGATATTGAAATGTTGAACGTTTATCATTAGTATGCCATAAGTTTTACTAACTTTACAATGAATTTTAAACCTTATTTGATGCGAGTTAGAATCCAACTTTTTGTAATAGCCCTACTTTTTGTAGTATTTGGTTGTTCAAATAAATCATCAAAATTTTCTGGGTTTTCAGTAACCGATAGCGATATTCATTACAAGCTTGTAAGTTTAGGAGATGGTTCAGTAAAACCTGAGCAAACAAATTTTATTACTGTTAACGTAGCTTATCGTACAATTAAAGATTCACTCTTCTTTCAAGGTTTAAGAAAATTTCAACTTAATTCTAGGAATGTCTTTGGCAAAATTGATGAATGCTTTATGATGCTTGCCTTAGGTGATAGTGCTAGTTTTTATTTCCCAGCCGATTCATTTTTTACAAAAACTCTTGAAACTTCGCTCCCAAAGTTCATTAATAAGGGTGAAATGATGCGAGTCGATATCAAAATGCTCGAGATTCAAACCGAAAAGCAATATCAGTACGAGAAAGAAGCTTTTTTACATTGGATTAACGATTTTGGCGATTATGAAAAGGTAATACTAAAGCAATATATGGATGGAGAAAAGTTAAGCATTGCTCCATCAATAAATGGGTTATACTACATTCCTGTAAGCAAAACAAATGGCGAAAGTGTTGCTGTTGGCGATACTATAACCGTACATTTCGAAGGAAGATTTTTTAACAATAAGATATTTGATTCTACTAGAAAGCGTAATGAGCCATTTCAATTCGTTTATGGTCAAAAATGGCAAGTGATAGAAGGCCTCGAAGAGGCCATTGGCATGATGAAAGAAGGGGAACGTTCACTTTTTATTTTGCCATCAAAAATTGCTTTTGGCGAACAAGGAAGTTCCACAGGAATAATACCTCCATTTACATCTGTTGTTTTTGAGGTTGAACTGATTGAAGTTAAAAAAGGGAAAGGGTAGTAGTTGCGATGATGGTTTTAAGAAATCCTAATAAATATATAGTTTTAGTCCTAATTATTCTTATGAATCTATCTTCATGTAAAAAAGCACTTGAAGATGAGCAAGCGAGTAATGAGAGTAAAAGAATCGAAAGTTTTATTTCAATAAATAAATGGACCTATACAAAGGTTGACGGTGTTTATCTTATAGCTCGAGAACCTTCTTTTGGTTATCAAGCAGCTAAAGGCGATACCATTAAATTTTGGTATGTTGGGTATACTTTAGATGGATTAGTTTTTGAAACCAATGTTATAGAAGTAGCAAGAAAAGCAAATCTTGATACTTTGGTTCGCACTTTTGAACCCCTAAAAATACTTGCAGGTAAAAGCAAACTAATTGAGGGTTTAGAGAAAGGGTTGCTGTTATTAAATGAAAAAGAGATAGCTACAATTATATTCCCATCAACCATGGCCTATGGTGAAAAATCAATGGGTTTAATTGCTCCAAATTCCCCTGTCGCTTTCGATATAGAGCTTATTAGTGTTAACAGTGCTAAAATTCAAGAAGAAATAAGTTATATTAGCGCCCTGAATTTAGTTTCTAATGGTTTTGCTGAAGACTCTAAGAGTGGATTATTTTATAAGTTTAACCCTGAAGGAACAGGTTTGTTACCTACTGTAAGAGATACTATTTATGGTTGGTATAAGGGTACACTTTTTGATGGGACAGTTTTTGATGAAGTTGCTTCTAGTAATAAAATGATAGTTCTTTCATCAAAAGAGTTACTTGATGGGGTAAGGCAAGGTTTTTTGCTTACAAAAAAAGGTGGTTTAACAGAGTTGGTTTTACCATCTTATTTAGGTTTTGGCAATAAAGGGAACTTAATTGTTAAACCCTATGAGACAATTAAATATCAAATCAGACTTGATAGTATTAAATGATAATGAATAATTGTTAAACATATGAAATACAGGATTATAAAAATTTTAGTTTTGCCGATCTTATTCTTAACTTTCAGTTGCGATAGGGTTAAAGAGGATCCACTTTTAGATGAAATGGTGAGATTCAATGCATGGATAGATTATTATAACCTTGGAAGTTATAAAACCCCGAGTGGAATATATCTTATTAACGAAAAGGAAGGTACAGGTGAATACCCAAAAGATAGTGATATTGTTATGTATTCGTATGTTTTACGTAACATAGATGGAGCAATATATCAAGGTACTTATAAAGATACTGCAATAATTCATGGTTACGAAACTGTATTGGCTACAAAGCACTATACTCCAGAGATTGATTTGTTTTTAAGTTCTAAAAAAAAATATGGTCGATTTGATGGAATTAGTAAAATGAAGCAAGGTGGAAAAGTAAGACTTATTATGCCATCTACATTAGCACCTGAAGTAAACTATAATCACAATTCACTTATTTATGATATTGAATTATTAAAAGTTTTTGATGGTTCTCAGGAAGAATTTGAACAATTGCTAATTGATGAATATATTGCTGCTGATACAGCACCAGAAAGTTATATCCAAATGGATACAATTTATTATAAAAACATCTATGATGATACGTATTATAAAACCTCAAACAATAGTGCGAAACTTAGTGCAGCAGTAAAAGGGGATTCTGTTTGGGTATATTATACTGGTAAGTTTCTTGATGGGTTTGTTTTTGATACGAATGAAAAGAATATCGCATTAGCTAATGGTATTTATAACAGTACTTACTCTTATACTCCTTTAAAACTTAAGATTGGGGAAAACGCGACAGTACCTGGTTTTGAATTTGCTCTGAAGCAAGCAAATTTATATCAAAGAATATTATGTATTATCCCTTCGAAATATGCATATGGAACAAAAGGTGAATCAAACGGTGATACTCCAATACCAGCAAATACACCTTTGGTTTTTGAAATTAGGGTAATGAAAATTGTACAAAACACTTCTACAATAAGCAAAACACACAATTTTTCTTATTAATATCAGGGAGTGGAGAGTTTTTCCACTCCTTTATTTTTTTTGTAGAAATAAGTTCAGATTCAGTTGTGAGTTCAACACCTATTGTTAGGTAGGTTTCAGTACTGCACTCCTTAAGTATATCCTGAAATAGTTGTAGGTTTCGGTATGGTGCCTCAATAAATATTTGTGTTTGCTTCTCGTTTTTTGAACGAAGTTCGATTTGTTTTATCTTTTTTTTCCGCTCATCAGGCTTTATTGGAAGATAGCCTATAAAAGCAAAATTCTGACCATTTAAGCCGCTTGCCATTAAGGTTAAAAGTATAGAGCTAGGCCCAGTGTAAGGAATAACTTTTATTCCTTTTTTTTGTGCTAATGCAACTACAAGTGCTCCAGGGTCTGCTACAGCCGGTAAACCTGCTTCCGATAGTAAACCAACATCATTACCTTCAAGCAATGGTTTAATTAATTGTTCAATCTCAGTTTGTTTGGTATGTTCGTTCAGTAAACCGAAATCTAGTTGATCAATTGGCGTTAAAATGCCAATTCTTGATAAATAGCGTCTTGTCGTTCTAACATCTTCAACAATAAAGTGTTTAAGTGTTCTGGTTTTGGCTATAACTGCAGTTGGAATTACTTGCTCCCAACTTTCTGTCCCAATTGTTGTTGGTATTAGATATAGAGTACCTGACATAAGCATTAATAAATTATATAGAGTTAACGAAGATAAACAATAGGTGTATTATCTTTATAAAATTATTCGCTAAAGTAACGTTAATGATTAATAATATTAAAAGAATTCTACTGAATAGGAATTCGATTTTAGTTTTCGCTGTAATTCTTGGTCTTGTTGCTGGTGATGCTGCCTCTCTTTTTAAAGATTATACCTTTTTAGCTTTAGCAGTTACCATGTCGTTTTCTATGACTGGTATTAGCATGGCGTATTTGAAAAACCCAATTCATGTATCGAAGCCAATGTTTATGGGGGCTTTTCTCAATTATGTAATATTTACGATTGTTCTACTCCCTTTTGCATGGTGGCTAATGCCAACAAAAAATTTGTTTTATGGATTTGTTGTTATTGCTGCGGCACCCCCGGGTGTTGCAATAATACCTTTCTCATATATACTAAAAGGAAAAGTTGAATATGCAATTCTTGGTGTTACAGGTGCTTTTCTAGCATCGATTGTCATTGCTCCTTTGCTAGTTAATATTTTTGCATCAAGCCAAGGAGTTAAGCCTTATGACTTGTTTATTATGATGGTGCAACTTGTAATTATACCGATGATAATATCAAGATTATTGCTATATAAACCACTGTTTAAATACATTGAGCCAATTAGAGGAAAGGTTGTTGATTGGGGTTTTGCTGTTCTTATTTTTGTTGCTGTTGGTGTTAATCGAGATGTGTTCTTTACTAATCCAATTCTACTGCTTAAAATATCGATAGTGCTTGGTTTAGCCACTTTTGGATTAGGCTTGGCTTATGAAGCATTAACCAAATATTTTAAAGTTGAGACTTCGCTTCGGACTACTCAGATTATGCTAGTTGCAATAAAAAGTTCAGGCTTTTCGGTGTTTACAGCATTATCATTGTTTGGAAAAGAGGCAGCAATACCTTCGGCTGTTATGGCTGTTATGGTGCTGTTTTACCTAATTTTTCTATCTTTAAGGTTTAATAAAAGCATTTTAAAGTGAGGTTTACTTTTTTAGGAACGGGAACATCACAGGGAGTACCGGTAATTGCTTGCCAATGCCGGATATGCCAGTCGATTGATACGAGGGATCAACGACTTCGAACCTCTGCTCTAATTGAGCATGAGGGCGTTACTATTGCTATTGATGCTGGGCCCGATTTTCGCCAGCAAATGCTATCTGCAAATGTCAAAAAACTTGATGCCATATTGATTACTCATGAGCATCGCGATCATATCGCTGGTCTTGATGATGTTCGTGCGTACAACTGGGTTCAGCAAAAGCCAATGGATATTTGGGCTGAACAGCGAGTTCAAGAATCTTTAAGAAAAGAATTTGGGTATATCTTTGCTGATACAAAATATCCAGGAGTACCTGATATATCAATGAATGATATAGATGGACATCCTTTTGAAATAAACGGGTTGAAGATTATTCCCATTAGGGTTTATCACCATAAACTTCCAATTTACGGCTTTCGAATTGGTAACTTAACCTATATTACCGATGCTAACTTCATTCCTGAGGAGGAAAAAGAAAAAATTATTGGGACAAAATATCTTGTTTTAAACGCATTGAGACGTCAAAAGCACATGTCGCACTTTAATCTTCAGGAAGCGTTAAAACTTTTTGCCGATTTTAGCCCTCGAAAGGGCTTCATAACGCACGTAAGCCATCATATGGGATTGTACACAGAACTTGTTAATGAACTCCCCGAGAATGTTAGCGTTGCTTACGATGGGTTAACTCTCGATATTGATACTAGCCGTTAAGATTCCCTGTTTTTCTAAAATAGAAGAAGCTAACTCCTGACAGGGTAATAAATACTAACCCTGCAATGGTTAATGCAGAGGCAAGGCTTAATTTATCAATAGCCCAGCCATAAAATGGTGCTAATGTTGCAAATAAAATTCGGATTATAAAATTACGAATCGATAGTATTGTTGCACGCATATTTGAAGGGGTAATCCGATTGATGTTATCCTTTAGAATAGGAGTTGCAACTCCCCGTGCTAGGTAGAACATCAGAATAAAGATAATACCCCAGAAATCCTTAACCCATCCGCTTGCGAAAAATCCAATTGCAAGAATGATTGTAAATGCAGCAGCAGTATTGACTTTTCCAAGTTTTAGCTCAAGTTTGTAAGCATAAAAAGCGCTAACGCCAACCGATAAATTTAGGATTGTCCATGCTATACCAAACCAGCTCGTTTCAAAGTTTGCTCTGATAAACCATGGTTGTACAAACCAAGCCATTGCTAATGTTGATGCTCCAACAACTGATGAATAAATAATATTCCATCGTAAACGATGGTTTGTGAAAAGCGAGAACTTTACAATGTATTTGATTTCCTTCCAACCAATTTCCAGTTTTTCTTTACTAACATTTGGCTCAACAAGCGTAAATGCAGCAGGAATACCAATGAATGCAATAGCCGTTTGAGCATAAAATGGGTAGCGTAGACTTAAGCCAGCAAGCAGGCCTCCAAGTATTCCTGCAATTGCTTCGGCAAAATTTCCTACCGAAGTCATTCGCCCTTCGTGTTTAATGTAGTCTTTCTCCTTACCCTTATCGATAAGCGTATCGTAAAGAATTGCAGAATCTGCTCCCGATATCATGCTTTGACCAAAGCCTAGTATTATTTCGGCAAAAACAAAACCCCAAAAGCCATATGATAGTGAGTATATCAAAAATCCACAAAATCCCATTATTGCTCCAGCAATTATTGATTTTTTTCGTCCTAACACATCGGCAAAGTAACCTGATGGAATCTCAAGCGCAACAATTGAAACAGAGTAAATAGCTTGAAGAATAAATACTTGATTTAAACTTAACCCATTGTTCTTCGTGTAAAAAAGAACAATTATTGGCATGGTTAGCATGAACCAATGCGACACCTTTATTAAATATAATTGTATTAAGTTTTGGTTTGCGTAACTATTCATCACTCGCAAAAATAGTAAAACAAGAAGATTTTTTTTTCTTTAAAAAACGGTTTTGACATATTTATATCAAACGATGACATAAATTGATATTTTGATTCATTAATATTTAACTTTTTCATATATTGAAAATATCTAAAATTGTTAACACGCATTTCTAATCAAATGACTGACAATATGATGAAAAATAGATTTATCCCGGTTGCTTATAAACTTTATTTTCTGGTTACGATAATTCTTGTTGCTGTGCTACTAACAACTGGATGGATAAGCTATTCGCGAATATCAAAATTTGGACATACATTTAATGGTGAGCATACAAAAACTGTTGTGCTTTTTGCTATGAATTCCGTTAATGGCGATTCATTGGAAAGGGTTATTTCGGATAAAAATGATAAATCTTCGTATGCCAATTATTTAAGAGATGAATTAAAGAGGATAAGAGATTTGGCGAGCATGAAATATCTCTATACCTTTTGTGTTGATGACCAAAACTCATTTTATGCAATTGAAGGAGGAGATATTAATGCTAAGGATTATTCCGCTTTTGGTTCAGTTGCTAATTGGAATGAAAAAGATTGGCAAAATATTAGTGATTGTATTAATGGTAAAACGATTACATCCTCTGAACTTTCATACAATGAGACCTACGGATGGATGGTTTCAAGTTATGCTCCAATCATTAATTCATACGGTAAAGTTGTTGCAGTTTTAGGCTGCGATTTTGATGCTGGCGTTCTTGTTTATGAGATTAGAAATTATAGGCTGATAATAATATTTAGCGGGGTTGCATTACTCCTAATCGCAATATTCGCTTTGTATTTAACTATTTCACGGTCGTTGAAAACAATAACCAATATTACCTCAATATCTGGTCAAGTCGCTAATGGAAATTTAAACGAAAAGGTTGATGTTATCGCAAATGATGAGTTTGGGTTAATGTCAAATTCTGTAAATAAGATGATCGATCACCTTAAAGATATTGTTGCAAATATCGATAGGGAGTCAACAAACTTTGTGGCAGAAAGTCAGGATTTCAGGAAGTTGTCGAAAAGTTTAGCTGAGGTTGCTAATAATCAGGCAACATTGGCAGAGGAAGTTTCTTCGTCAATAGTGCAGATAGTTTCCAATATTGAGGAGAACACCACAAATGCTAGAATGACCGAAAAGATAAATCAGAAAGTTAGTGATACGCTACAGGAAGTTGTTGAGAGTTCGGCTCAAAGTATCAATAGCATTAAGCTTATTGCAGACAAGATAAATGAGATTGAACAAATATCACGACAAACCAATATCCTTGCTCTTAATGCCGCTATAGAGGCCGCAAGAGCAGGTGAATCGGGCAGGGGGTTTGCTGTGGTTGCTGGTGAGGTGCGCAAATTAGCTGAGCGTAGCAGTAAAGCCGCCAATGAAATTACCAAATATTCATCTCAGAGTGTTAAGTTGACCACTATTGCTCAACAAAGGATAGAAGAACTTGTGCCTGAAATTGAACAAACACTTGAAATGGTTAAACGAATTGTTGCTCAAAGTGTTGAGCAGCAGGAAGGAACCCATCAGGTTAGTAATGCAATATCACAGTTGAATGATATAACCCAACAAAATGCTCACTCTTCTGATGAACTTGCTGAAGCATCTGATAAATTGACAAGTCAATCGCAAAACCTTAAAGAGATTATCTCTTTTTTTAAAACCCATTAAGTGCTTCGGGAAGTTACCATCGTTTTCGACATTATTTGATTTTTGGAGTCAGAAAATGATTATTATTAATCGTTAAATGCTTGTCAGCCAGTTAAATAAAAAATATTCACTTATATTTGGATAATGTAATGGAAACTCATCTAAATTTGCAGCTCTTTTTGCCTTATTAATCAGTATAATATATTTTAATGTATTATCCTCTATATGTTCATATTAAATAAATACTGATGTTTCTTAATATATTTAATTTCGCAACTTATTTTTATGCAAATAGCAGATAATAGGAAG
>CAYMII010000014.1:20451-81865 GCA_964390565.1 uncultured Rikenellaceae bacterium | reverse complement strand
GAGCACATCCCTTTTAAGGATGGGGTCCTGGGTTCGAATCCCAGCTGGATCACAAGAGCAGCATTTATTTAATGCTGCTCTTTTTGTTTATAAATAAGCCTACAATTCAGGAAAATTGGAAATAAAAAAGCAGCATATCTGCTGCTTCAATAAGGTTATTTTATTTATTTAATCAATTTTCTCTTTACAAACATACGGAAGTTTTACTCCAGAAAAATCAAATATTTCTATCCCTGCTTCACGCATGTCAACATCTTCTGGCTCATAATACCATGTAACATTAACTGGAACGCCTAATGTAGTATACCCCTCAATCAATTGAAGAAAAGTAAGAAGGTATTTGTACGAAGCTGAGTTAATATAACGAAAAAAGAGCGATAACTCAATGGGTTTTGTAACTTTTGAATTGCTAATCTCAACTTTATATTTTTCAATCCAGTCGATGATAGGTTCGTAAAACTTTGTCACATTCTCCGGGTGGCATACTCCTGCAATACTAAATACATTAGATTTAGGATCAAAAAATACCCTTGGAGAATCTTTAGTTTCATGAATATCAAGTTTTTCCATACTAATCAAAATAAAAAAACGAAGTTTAAATGTAGTGAAAAATACATTAAGAACAACAAAAACGTTAATCTTTTGCTATAAATTGAAACGGAATATTCAATAATTCAGCAAACTCCTCTCCTGCTTCCTCTATTTCAACATCGTGCGGAGGATACGACCACGTAACTAAAACTTGAAAGCCTTTTTTGTTGATTTCGCGAACTTTATTCAAAAGAATTAAAATCATTTTTGATGATGCAGTATTAAAATACTCAAAATCGAGAAAAAGATTTGTTTCTGCATTTGGCTGTGAAGAATATGAATCAAACCATTGAATTATTGGAGTATAGAAGTTCTTCACATCCTCTGGTAGCGATTTCCCAATTATTTTAAAAGTATTTTTATTCTTGCTGAAATCAACCAAAGGGGTTACATCAGTTGCTTCAACAAATAAATCATCCATTAGTTAGAGTCGTTAAATTAAAAAAACCGGATGTGTAAATTATTTAACTGATTGATAGCTGATTAACTTAAAAGGCACCTCGATCAAATCGGAATAATCTTGCCCAGCATCTTGCATATCCTCATCATCTTCTTGGTAGTACCATTCGACTAAGGTTTCGTTACCAGAAGTATGAACTTTCTGAATTACTTCAAATAGCTCAAGAATCATTTTTGATGATGCAGTATTAAAGTAGTCCATTTTAATCTTAACGATTGTTTGCTTATTAGGGCTCTTTGAATACTCATCAAACCACTTGAGAATTGGATTGTAAAACTCTTTTACGTCTTCGGGTAATGATTTTCCAGACAACTCAAATACTCCTTTACTGCTATCGAGCAGAACTTCTGGTGTTTCTTGTGTACCCTTAATGCTAATAACGTCCATGTTTTATCAAATTAAATGCTTTTCGAAAATTACAAATTCTTAAGTAACAAATTTAAAATAATTGAAACGATTATCAAATATACTTAACAATCCTTTTGGTGAGTTGTTAAAAAAAAATATGTTAAACCATAAAATTCTGATGTTTAATAAGGTTTACTTTTTTAAATAAAACCATACTGGGTGAGTTGATATAAATATCGTCGTAAAACTCGAATCTATCAATCAATTCACCAATTATTATGAATAATAGAACCAATTTAAATGCAAATGGGTTTTGGAATAACACCATTGCTAATGGTATTAAGATTCCAATTAGAAATCGAGCTAAAGCTAAAAAAGATTTGTTTAGAACATCTAACTCTTTTTTGCGCGATAAGTATAATAAGGCTTTGATTACCAATACCGCAACAAACAGTTTGTAAATACTAGCAAAGAGAAAAGCAAAAAGCAAAGCTGTTAGTAATGTATTTGCACTATGTATAATTGTGGTGTACTTTTTTTCAGCAATAGCATAAACCATTTCAATTGATAAAAGAAGCAATATGCTTATTGATGCAGTAACAATAAGTAAAATAGTTGATTTTAAAACAAATAAATAAACAAAGGCAGACGTTAAAAAAAGTCCACTAAGCAATATCTCTCTACTAAGCCAACTACTTCTTAAATTAAAAATCGATCGGGTAGCCCTAAAGGGCTTTCCTAAGTGAAAAGCACTCAATATCATACCAACAACTCCAAATCCAATAAATAAATAACGATAAAGCGATGATTCGCTTCTCATAAAAGCAAAAATCCAACCCGACAGGAAAGCATAAATTGATGTAAACAAAACTAAAGGCCACTCCTCAATAGCATGAATCTTATCGTTTGGCTTATCTTCCAAACAACCATGTTTCTCATCAAATCCTAAAACGTTTGAATCCATTTCGGGAATATTATTTACAACTGACGAGTTCAAGGTGTTTATTCGTGGACTAAACTTTGTCTCGGGGATACCAAATACATCGTGCTTCTCTAATATACCAAAAGCTAATGCACCAGTTGGGCATTGGACGGCACATGCCGGTTTTAGTCCCTTTTCGACTCGATGAGTACACAAATGGCATTTTTCAACAATTCCCTTTTGCGGGTTATATTTTGGCGCATCGAATGGGCAAGCCCATGTACAATACTTACAGCCAATACATTTCTCAGGTTGATGGATTACCGCACCCGTAATTTCATCTCTTTGATATGCTTTTGCAGGGCAATACTTTAAACAAGGTGCATCTTCACAATGATTACAAGCAATTGAGAGATGAACAAAACCTGCAAGAGGAATCTTTTTTCGATTAGAACTATTGACTTGCCGCCATGAGATAGGTGGATTGGTTTTGTTCTCGTTATAGCAACCAACAAGGCAAGCATGGCATCCTACACACTTTGAATAATCGAATATAAACCCTGTTTGCTGCATATTTACTTTTAAGAATACTTTTCGATTTGAACCTTATTATCGTGAAAAGCGGAGCCATGTCCAATATCCGTTTCGCGTCCTTTTGAAAGAGCATTCACTGCTCCACCTTGGCTTTTCCACCATCCATTTGGGATAACTACGCATCCAACCCTAACTTGGTATGATACATCAGCCTTTATTAATAGTTCACCTCTTTTATTATATACTCTGACCAAATCACCATCAACAATATTCCTATCATTAGCATCCTTTGGGTTGATTTGAACCTTCGGATCACCGCTAACCATTCTTATTATTTTTAGATTATTGAACTGAGAATGAATACGATTTTTCGAGTTTGGGCTCATCATATATAAAGGGAACTCACTATCATAATCCAAATCAGCCTCAATACCTTTTTCGAATGATGGTAATGGGCTTACTCCCCATTTGGTTTGAGCTTCGCTTGAAAATAACTCAATTTTGCCAGAAGTAGTCTTAAAAATATAATCTGAAAAGGCTATTTCTTGTAAGTTAGGAGCCAACACTGGACCTTCCTTCAATTTATCAATACTCAGTGAGGGAAAGGGTTTTAAAACCTTTTGGAGATGATTTATGACTGCTTCATCACCGGGAGGTAATAGTATGTTATCAAGTTGCTCTTTGGGAAAGCCCATTTTTAGAGCAAGGGCATAGTATATTTCTGTTTCAGGCTTAACTTCACCTGCAGGCTCAACAACCTTTTGTCTAAGCTGAACATATGGATTCCAGTACGAACCAATAATATCAGTTTGCTCAAACATGTTCTTCGCAGGCAAAATAATGTCTGCTTCAAGCGCAGTATCAGTAAAAAACTGTTCAACTACAACCTTGAAATCAAGCGAATTAAATGCTTTTTGAACAGTGTTGGTATCGGGATTTTGAGAGATTGGGTTACCTCTTTCAACCCAAATCATTTTTAGTGGAGGATCATTCAATTTAAGCATCTCCTCACCCAGTCTTGCTGTCGATATTGCCCTTCGAATTATTCCATCAGACACTTTAGGAGGATAATAGCAAAGAGGTTCTAATACATCATCAAAGACATAACTTTGCAAATTTGCATAATGCCAACAAGCCCCTGTTTTTCCAATATTTCCGGTTAAAACAGAAAGAGCAAGTAAGCACCTTGTTGTTTGGCCTCCATTGGAGTAGCGCTGCATACCATAGCCTGGAATTAATGTCATTGGCTTTATATTACCAATCATCCAAGCCATTTTACTTATTAAATTTTCGGGTATGCTTGTAATTTCTGATGCCCATTTTGTAGTACAATCCTTTAAACTCTCCTTAAACTCATCGAAACCTAAAACATACTTTTCGATAAATTGGTGATCAATCCAATCGTTATCAATTAATAATTTTGCGATTGCAAGCGCCAATGCGGCATCAGTAGCAGGTAGTGGTTGAACTAAGAGTTCGGCCCGCTGGGTCGATTCAGTTCTTCGAGGATCAACAGCAATGAGTTTACCTCCATTATTGAGAGCTTTTCCGAGAGGAATCATCTCCTGTATATTGCTTTCAGCAGGGTTTTTTCCCCATAGAATTATGAGTTTGGCATTCTCTAAATCCCAAGGTACATTATGCTTATTTTCGCCAAGAGTTAAACGAGTTGCTTCTAAACCTGCTGGCCAGCAAAGGTTTCCATAAACGGTTGTCGCTCCACCATAGATTTCGCGCCAAAATTTTAAACTAAAATCGTTTAATAATCCCGACATCCCACTGGCTGCATAAAAAAGTACACTTTGCTGTCCATACTCCTTTTTGAAGTATTCAAGTTTCTGAGCAATGATTGATAAAGCCTCATCCCAGCTGATGCGTGAGAACGTGCCGTTGCTATTTCTTTTTTGTGGGTAGATAATTCTTTCGGGCGAGTTAGCCCTTTCGATGTAACTTAAGCCTTTTAAACAAATGCCTTCGGGAGTAGCCTTATTTTCAGATAAAGGTTCAATATTCACTACACGTCCTTCATCAACGAAAACTTTAAAACTACATGTACTATAGCAGTTTCGCGGACATGCAGTTATAAAATTTTTCATAATAAATTAAAGGAGAAATTACTTTGTATCGTTCTTATACTGCCATTCTGAGATATCAAAAGCATCCTTAAAGTAGTAAACACCGCCATACTTATGCTCAACTTTAGTGTAAAACGTTAGCACGTTTTTTCGATTAAAAACGGTACGAGTTATGGTGAGCCTTTTAAGTTTAGTTACCTCATCTGAACGCTCATTTGAATATCTTTTAGCGATCTCTTCAGCTGGAATAACTTTTACAACCTCCTCTTTAGCCTCTTGATACTTCTTATCCCTTTCTATCTTTTCAGCAATAAGCTTCATTTTGCGCTCATCATCCTCTTTCTGGAGTCGCTCACGTTCTTTCTTGTCAGCTTCCTCTTTCTCTTTTAAACGCTTTTCTTCAGCAATCTTAAGATCTTCGGATTCTTTTGCTAAACGTTCCTGTTCAAGTCTTTGCTGCTCAGCAATCTTCTTTGCTTCCTCTTCAGATT
This sequence comes from uncultured Rikenellaceae bacterium, assembly GCA_964390565.1. Taxonomy (GTDB): domain Bacteria; phylum Bacteroidota; class Bacteroidia; order Bacteroidales; family Tenuifilaceae; genus UBA8529. The sequence goes on along the minus strand of CAYMII010000014.1, from coordinate 76,444 downwards.
TTAACTTTGCTAACTCCTCGGCTTGTTTACGCTCCTCGTTAAGCTTACGCTGGTTTTCTTCTTTTTGCTTTTGTTCGGCCAATAAACGCTCCTCTGCCTCTTTCTTAAGGCGTTCTTGCTCTTTAATATTATTCTCTTGTTCAATTCGAAGTTTCTCTTCCCTTTCCTTTTGAATTTTCTCGTTTTCGGCCTTTATTCGTTCCTCTTCCTGCTGTTTCTTCTCGGCAACTAATTTTGCTTCTAGTTCAGCTTTTAAACGAGTTTCTTCCTCTGTCTTCTTCCTTAACTCTTCGGCTTTATTTTGCTCTTCAAGCTTTTGCTTAGTTTCAGCTTCTGTTTTTAAACGAGCATCCTCTTCGGCTTTTTTCCTTTGTTCTATTTCGCGTTGTTTTGCTTCCTCTTTTAGCTTTGCCTCTACAGACAATCGTTCCTCAATTTCCTTCTTTTGTTTCTCTTGCTCAATGCGCTTTTGCTCCTCTTCTAATTTTTGCTTGGCCTCTTGCTCTTGCTTCATCTTCAAATTTTCAGCCTGAATACGCTCCTCTTCAGCCTTTTTCTTTTCTGCGGCAAGTTTAGCCTCTTGTTCAGCTTTTAAACGGGCGTCCTCTTCGGCCTTTTTACGAAGTTCTAACTCTTTCTTTTGCTGTTCTTCTTTTTGTTTAGCTTCTGCTTCAGCTTTTAATCGAGCTTCTTCTATGGCTTTCTTTTTAGCCTCTTCTTCCTTCTTCTTAGTCTCTTCTTTCAATTTAGCTTCAGCAGCGAGTCTATCCTCTATCTCTTTTTTAAGTTTTTCTTGCTCAAGACGCTTTCGCTCATCGTCCTGTTTCTTCTTTTCTTGTTCAGCAAGTATTCTTTTTTCATTCTCCTCTTTTAATCGAGCCTCCTCTTTAAGACGAACTTCTTCCTTCAACTTTGCTTCTGCCTCGATTTTTTTCTTAACTTCCTCATCGGCTTTTTGCTTAAGTTCTAGCTCTTTCCTCTTTTGCTCTTCTTTCTTTTTAACTTCTTCAGCTAATTTTGCTTCGGCTAAGGCTTTTTGCTGAGCAATCTCCTTTTGTTTTTTCTCTTCCTCTTCCTTTTTCTTTTGCTCAATTTCAGCTTTGCGCAAATTGGCCTCGGCTAAGAGGGCTTGTTTTTTTTCATCATCTATTTTTTGTTTCTCTGCCTTTTCTTGCTCTTTCTCCTTTTGAGCCATATCCTTATCCACCTTATCAATTTGGCTCTTAATTGTTGCAGAATAATCGGTATCGTAGCCAAAATCGCCAGCAGCCTCATCATATTTAATTTTTCCAACAGGATTATTGTAAACCATAACGTTTACACCATCTTTCTGAGGAAAAATTTCAACATCAAAATCTTTGATATTCTCAACATCTTTAGGGTAAGTATCAGGAACATTGGTGTTTATTTCGATTTTTTTTGCGACATACCCATTCTTTTCGAATGACATAACAAACACGTTTCCATATTCAAGAATCACCTCAAAATTGCTTCCTTTTTTAGCTTTAATCTCCTGAAATACTTTACCATTCTTTGTAAGAACAATTTTAGCACCTTCTGCATCACCCTTCCTAATAATTAGCTTAACGAAGCAACTTAAGCCTTTCTGTGAATAGACATTATTTGAAAAAATGAGTAATAAAAAAAGAGAAATAAAAAGTAAATAAATACCTTTTAGATAAGGAAAATTTGACTTTCTGAGAGGTTTTCCCATACTTTACAATAATGATAGCTACTATATGTTGCTGTAATTTAAACGAAAAACAAATCTAATCGGTTCAAAAAATATAAACAATTTTTCGAACACCAATTATACGGTAAACTTACCAAAAGTGATTATTATTTCATTGGGTTTTATAAAATATTAATGGCTCAGAAAACCATATCCATCAAAACCACCTCTCAATCAATGATTTGTTATGCAAGTCTTTTATATTTTGCTACGATGTTTTTCGATAACGATTAATTGCCAACGAAAGCATTATTACAGCAAGAATTGTTACTGATATAAAACTCTCCCTAATATCGCTGAAGTTTGCACCTTTAATTAGTACCATCCGATTTACTTTCATGAAGTAGTATAAAGGGTTAATGCGGTTAAAGAGTTGTGCCCATTTTGGCATACTCTCGGCTGATGTAAAAATCCCGCTCATTAGCACAAAAACAATCATAAAGAAGAATGCCACAAACATTACCTGTTGCTGAGAAGAAGAACTCGATGATATCAATAACCCACCACCAAGAGCCGATACTAGAAAAACACCTGCAAAGCTGAATAGCAGCAGCAAACTACCATTGATTGGTATGTCAAACAAAAGTTTTCCAACGATTAAGCCAAACCCTAGCTCAAACATGGCAATAATCCAAAACGGAACTAGTTTACCAACAATGAATTGGTACTTTTTTATTGGCGTTACGTTGATTTGCTCAATTGTACCAATTTCTTTTTCTCTAACGAGATTTAATGCAGTTAAAAACATCCCTATAATTGTAACAAGAATTACAAGAATACCAGGAACCATGAAATGCGAATACACCAATTCAGGGTTATACCAATAACTTGTTTGTGTTGAGATGGTTGGAGGTAAGGTGATGCTTGAATTTATCTTATTTATGGAAATATTTTTCACAAAATTAATCAGAATTGACGAAGTATATGCATTGGCAATGCTTGCACCCATGCCATTTATTGAGTTTACTAATAATTGAACGTTAGGTGTTGATGCGTTATCGATATCCTTTCGAAATCCTTTGGGTATAACCAAAACTATATCCGATTTATCGGAATGAACCAATTCAAGAGCTTTATCAACCGATTGAGCAGTAGGGATTATAGTGTAAAAAGGTGATGCATCGAAATGACTAATTAGTTCGCGTGATATTTGGGTATTATCGTAATCAACAACAGATAAATTGATGTTTTTAAGTTCATTAGTTGCTGCGTTTGCAAGCACAAGTAGCTGAACAATGGGAAGCATGAAGATAATAGGAAGCATCGTTTTGTTCCTAAATATCTGCAGAAACTCTTTCTGTATTAAAAATAGTATTGATCTCATAACGTTAACTTAAGCGAACTTTAAACTTCTTGATACTCAATGTTAAAAAGAAAACAATCATTCCAATCATGATTAGCATCTCTTTCCATACATAGGCTATACCCTCACCTTTAATCATAATGGTCTTTATTGCTGAAATAAACCACCTTGGAGGCATTATTGAGCTTAGCCACTGAAGAATTACAGGCATATTCTCAACAGGGTAAATAAACCCTGATAGAAGCATTGTTGGCAGCATCAACCCAATCATTGAGAAGAACATGGCTACTTGCTGAGTTTTACTAACAGTAGAAATCATTATACCTAATGATAAGGCAAGTAGAATAAAAAAGAAGCAAACGAGCAGTAATAAAGCGAGGCTACCTTTGATTGGTAAACCAAAAACGGTGTAGCCTAAAAAGAGAATTACCAACGCATTAGTGAATGCTAATCCAACATAAGGAAGTACCTTACCAATAACAATATGCGATGGCTTTAAGGGTGAAACCAACAAGATCTCCATAGTTCCTAACTCCTTTTCACGAGCAATGGAAATGGCAGTCATCATTGCAGTTAGAAGCATAAGAATTAACGCCATTGTACCGGGAACAAACATAAATACCGATTTCAGATCGGGATTATAAAGCATTCTAACCCTAATATCGATTGGCGTTAATGATTTATCCTTAACGCCATTTTCAGCTGCAAAACTGTTAATAATCGACCATGCATAATTGGCTAAAAGACTTGCAGTGTTTGGTTCAGAGGCATCAGTAATAACATGTATTGCAGCATTCCCCTCCTTTTGAAATCGTTTTGCAAAATCTTTTTCATAAACAACGACCAAACTTGCTTTACCTGAACGTAATGCAGGTTCAATTTCGTTTTCGGAATAGATGAAGGTGCTTGGGATAAAATAACCTGAAGAACCTAACTTTGATGTTAACTTCTGGGAAAGATAATCGCCCGATTTATCGTAGATGGCAATGTTTGTATCCTTAATCTCATTGGTGATAACATAGCCAAATATCAGCAATTCAGCTATTGGCATACCGAAGATAATAAGAAGGGTACGCCTATCCCTAAAAATATGCCTAAACTCTTTAAGGGTAAATCCCCAGAACTTATTTGGTTTCTTATTCGACATAAACTTTAATTTGTTAAGCAACGGTTTTAGCCTTACGGGCTAACATAACAAATACCTCATCCATGCTATTGGCATTGAAGCTTTGCTTCATATTAGTAGGAGTATCGAGAGCCTCAATCCGACCATCAACCATGATTGTAACCCTATCGCAATATTCGGCTTCATCCATATAGTGAGTCGTTACAAACACCGTGATTCCTTGATTAGAGGCATCATGAATCATCTCCCAAAAACTTCGACGCGTAACAGGATCGACACCTCCGGTAGGTTCATCAAGAAATACTATAACAGGTTTATGAATCATAGCAATTGAGAACGATAAACGTTGCTTCCATCCTAATGGAAGCGACGATATAAGCTCATCCTTAAACTCCTCCATTTTTAGATCGCTTAGCAACTCATCAATACGAAGTTTTAGGGTTTTTCGGTTTAAGCCATAAATACCACCAAAAAAACGAATATTCTCCTTAACAGTTAAATCATCATACAACGAGAACTTTTGGCTCATATAGCCAATGTTCGCCTTAATCAAATCGCGCTGAGTATAGGCATTAAACCCTGCAACGCTTATTTTACCTGATGTTGGTTCGAGTAATCCGCTAAGAATTCTAATCGCAGTAGTTTTTCCCGCTCCATTTGCTCCAAGGAAACCAAAAATCTCACCTTTATAAACTTTAAAGGTTAGGTTATCGTTGGCAACAAAGTTGCCGAACTTTTTAACGAGATTTTCAACCTCTATAATTGTTTCCCTAGTATTCGTTTCCATCATTACTTACCCATTAGTTGCATAAAACAATCTTCAACGGTAGGCTCTATCTGCTTAACATCAACATCACTAAAGCCAGAATCAAATAGAATCTTTGAAAGAGATTCAGAAGTCAAAGCGCTATCACTTGTAGTTACGTGTATCTCCTGTCCAAAAATAAATGCACCTTGACAAATTGGAAGCGTACGAATAAGGTTTAGCAAATCAAATGTTTTTGAAGCTGTTACGCTAAACAATCGATGTGGAAAAAATTTGATAATTCCCTCGGGGGTATTAATACCCAAAATCTCGCCCTTATCGATTAAGGCAATCCTATCGCAAAGTGATGCCTCATCCATATAAGGAGTTGAAACAAAAATTGTAATCCCCTCCTTTTTAAGGTTTTTAAGCATGGCCCAAAACTCCTTACGCGAAACTGCATCAACTCCTGTTGTAGGCTCATCTAATAGAAGAATCTCTGGTTTGTGAATCAATGCGCACGAAAGCGCTAACTTTTGCTTCATACCGCCCGATAACTTTCCAGCTAACCTATCCTTGAAGGGTTCGAGCATATGGTAAATATCCTTTATAAGATAGTAGTTCTCCTCAATTGTTGAGCCGAAGACTCCAGCAAAGAACTCAAGATTCTCTTTTACAGTAAGATCAGAGTATAGCGAGAAACGACCGGGCATGTAGCCCACAATTTTTCTTATCTCTTGATAATCGGTCACAACATTGTTACCCAACAATGTAGCCTTTCCTGAATCGGGAATTAGCAATGAGGCAAGAATCCTTATAAGGCTTGTTTTACCGGCACCATCGGGACCAATTAACCCAAAGAGTTCACCATCTTCGACCTCTAATGAAACACCTTTAAGGGCTTGAACCTTATCGTATCTTTTTTCTAATTTATCAACAATAATGGGCTTCATCTATTTTTTATTTGGAATTATAGAATGATGGAATTGGAGCGAAACGGAAATCGGCGTAGCCAATATTGGGTTGAAATTATTTTTCAACGCTAGATAACCTTACTTCAGCAGGCATTCCAATTCTGATACTACCATCATTTTTAACTTTAATCTTGATAGGATAAACGAGCTTAACCCTCTCCTCGCGAGTTTGAATGATTTTAGGCGTAAACTCTGCTTCTGAAGATACCCAAGTGATAGTACCCTCTAATTCAATAAGTTTATCATTCTCACTATCAATATATACCATAACTTTATTTCCTGGCTGAAAACTATGAAGTTGATTCCCTGCAATGTATGCTCTAAGATACATATAGTCCATATTTGCAAGTTTATAAAGCGATTTACCTTGCATCACGTTTTCGAACTGATTTACATAGGTTACAAGCACCTTTCCATCAGTTGGGTTGATAACCTTGCATCTACTCAGTTGATCCTTAATTTGCTCAATTTGAGCACTAATAACGGGTATTTCGGCCATAACTGATGAACGTTGAACATCAATTGCATCTTTTTGCTTGCGAGCAAGGCTGAGTCTGCCTTCGATATCATCAATCTGCTTTTGGGTTGCAGCACCATCAGCAAACATCTTTTTAATCCTATCGTACTCAATTTGAAGCACATTAAGCTGCTCAACTTGTACATCAGATTGAGCATTGATATTAGGAATTCGCGCTCTAACTGCATCAACTTGGCTCGACAACTGCTTTAACTTTAGGTAAAGCTGAACGCTATCGATAATACCAACCTCTTGGTCTTTCTTAATCATATCACCCTCCTCGATTCCGAATTTCAGCAGTTTGCCTGTAGCCTCAGCCGAAATAGTTATCTCATCGGTCTCGAATGTGCCGTAAGCATCAGCTTTATCGCCATTGCCACTGCACGAGCTAAACATTAACCCTACAAGGGTTAAACCTATTATTGCGTAAAAACTATTCCTATTCATATACTATAATTATTTATTAATCAATTCGTTTCCACTAACATTGTAAAGCATTACCTTTTGTTGAGATAACTTAATATTTCGAAGTTCAAGTTCAAGTTTAGCCCTTGATTCGGAGTTAAAATCAGTTATGTATGCTGATGAAGTTATTGTTCCATTCTTTAGCGCTGAAGCACTTCGTTCGGTAACCTGATGGAGCAACTGAACTATCTCTTGATCTTTATTCAGTTGGTTTTTAAGTTTATCAATCTCAAGTTTAATCGACTCTATTTGTGATTGATATGAATCAACATAGGATTGCTTTCGGTAATCAACCATGTTATCCTGAATCTTAATTTGCTGTTTCTCTTTTCTTACCGTGTTCCAATCCCAAATATTCCACGAAAGCTTTGCTCCCACAAGGAAAAAGTTATCCCATTGGTTGCTAAGCATATTCAACCCTGGTTTACCGTAACCAGCTGTTGCAAAGCCGGCTAAAACAGGATATCTCTTTCTTGATACTAAATCGGCCGATGCATTTAAAATCTGCTGCTGATAGCTAAACCCAGCGAATTCGGGTCGTTTGCAACTCAAATCATTAAGTTCATCGGGATTTGGGGTAACAAAGTTTACGCTATCGCTGAACTCAACGCCAGTTAACGATTTTATTGATGAAATCAGCGATTTCCGCTGTGTAGGAACGGCATCAAGGCTTTGCAAAAGTTTTAACTTTTCGGCTTGAAGCCCATCAATTGTTGAACTTGTGAGGTAACCCGATTTTACACCCGATTCAACTTCCAATATCCGCTTATCTAGTTCAGAACACATTAAGTTCAACTGACTTTCTGTGACTTTAAGGATTAAAAGATTGAAGTAAAGGTTTGTAATTCTATCCTTAACATTTAATACTTCAATATCAACCCTATTCTTTTCGAGAGTTTGGTTAAAATCCTCAAGCATCGATTTTGCCTTGGTTGCTCCTCCATCCCAAATCACTTCTGAGACATCGAGGGTTACCTTGTATTGATCTTTATCCGCTTTTGGCAAATCAAGGCTCATTGGTGCAGGTAAACTAACATTAAGGCCTGTAACCTGCGATTGCCAAGTTGATGTTGCGTAAAAATCCAGTTTTGGTAGATAGTTTACCTTCAAATTCTTTTTCTTCAGCTGGTAAACCGAATCGATTCCTCCATTTATTTTAGATAATGGATTATTGGCATCAACCGCCTTATACAAATCGGCAAGAGTTATAACCTTTTGCGATTGCGATATTATTGGCAACAGACCAAGAAAAAGAAAGGTTAATGTTTTTCGTTTAAGTATCATAAATTTTTACTTTTATATACATTGATAATTAAATCGGCCACAACCCGTTTGCGCTGTTCAAGGAAAATATTGTATTCAGATTCATCGCCCTGAAATAGAAGGCGGCCAATCAACGGGCGACCAGCAAAAGGGAAAATGCAAAGGCTTATCATATTGACAATAAAGTGCCTTGCTTCATCAAAGTTCATGTTTAACTGTTGGCCAAGCATTGAAAGAGCGAACTTTATATGATCAGGGTTTATTCCTGCTTTAGCAAAATAGTTTGTTATTGTTTCTGGATTACGGTGAATCTCCCTTAGAATAAAAGGTGCAAGGAAAGGATTATTGATAAAAATGGAAATATAATTATCGACAAAAGCCCTTATTTTATCTTCGAAACTAACTTCTGGCGATGCCATCAAAGTAACCATCTTTGGGAAAAACTTACCAATTTCCTCCTGAAAAATCATCTCAAATAGCTTATCCTTACTACGGAAATAGTAATGCAGTAACGCTTTATTAATTCCAGCCTCATCAGCTATTTCTTGCATTCTTGCACCATCTAATCCTTTTTCGATAAATACTTTACGAGCTGCTATTAGTATCTGCTGCTCTGTATCCTTTTGTTGCTCGGTCATAACTTTAAAATATTAAATTAACCACTTGGTTAAACCACGTGGCAAATATATGAGTGGATTTTTAATCTACAAAATTTTTAACCAATTATTTTAACCATTTGGTTAATTAATTATTAAAGCGCTATTATTTAATAATTTAAAAAAGTCTCTTGCAAAATTATGCAAGAGGCTTATATAGAAATTTATTAAGGGATTATAATTCTACTTCGTTAACAGTAGCTCCAACACCTGATTTAATACTTTTCTGTTTTGGACTACCTGAATAGGTTAATGTTGCACCAAGTTTTACAGTTGCGTCTAAAAGATTTGTTGCAAATACCTTTGCTGTTCCAGCGCTGCCAACTTGAACATAAGTACTATCCGATTTAAGCTCTAATGCTGATAAAATTCCCTTTGATGAAACTTTAGCATCAATAGAACCTGTCTTACCATTTAAACGAATTGTACCGCCCTGATTGACTTTTACATCAACGGTTGTGATATTTAACTCAGCATCAATTTCGCCATTAGTATTAGCGTTTAAAACAACCTTATCGCCATCTAAAGGGTTTTGCATGCTAAGCCTACCCGATGAGCTAACTGTAATATCTCTCATCTCCTTGTAACTAACCCAAACCTCTACGCTAGCATCCTTATGAATGCCCCTCGAAAGTTCAATTCTCAATGTTTTTCCATCAATTGTAGTTAGAACATCAACTACTTCAATGTTAGTGGCTACTATTTTAACCTTTTCATCGGTACTTTTGGTTAGAAAAACCTTTACATCGCCAGCTACGTCAAGTTTATCGAATGGTTGAAGTTTACGCTCCTCGGTTGTTTGAGCGAATACAGATGAACCAAATAAGATTACTGCACAAATTGCTATTAGTCGTTTCATATCTTGTTTTTTATTAAATGTAGATAGTTTAACAAAAATGGTGCAAAATAGCTTACAATAATCCTATTAAATGAACTTTTTAGAGACTTTAACGTTCTTCAGAAAATGAAACAAGTTTAGTTATGATTAAGTCACTGTATTATTCAACGTTAATAATACTTTTTTCAATTAATGCTATGGCTCAAGAAAATGATTCGCTGAAAAGCAATGAATATTGGAAGGGAAAACTCAGCGAGATGGAATATTATGTTGCTCGCGAAAAAGGAACAGAAAGACCATTCACCGGTGAATACTGGAACTTTTTTGAAAAAGGAACCTACTCATGCGTATGCTGCGGAACGAATTTGTTTGAATCTGATTCCAAGTTCGAATCGAGTTGCGGCTGGCCGAGTTTTTCTGATTCGAAGTATAAGGATAATATAGAGTTTAAGAACGATTACAGCCATAATATGATAAGAACTGAAGTGCTATGTAAGAAGTGCGGTGCCCATTTAGGTCACATATTCGACGATGGCCCAAAACCAACAGGCAAAAGGTTTTGCATAAACTCAGTTTCAGTAAAATTTACACCAATAAAAAAGTAGTATTAAATGGATTCTCAAGAGATAAAATTGGCAATGTTTCCCCTTCAAACCTTTATTTTACCAGGAGAAGAGATACCTTTGAGGATATTCGAACCTCGCTATATTGAGCTAATCGAGGATTGTGAGAAAACGGGTATGCGTTTTGGCATTCCCTATACTACAAACGAAGAGATATCTTCCTATGGCTGTGAGGTTGAACTCCAGAGCATTGTTGCCAAAAACAGCCTTAATGAAAAGGTTGTGCTTATTAAAGGGGTAAGAAACTTCCACCTTCTCGATTTTTTCGATGAGCTTCCAAATAAACAATATGGTGGTGGAATCATTGAATATGTTGATGATGAGTTTAATACCAATAACCCTGAGCTAATTGTGCTTGTAAAAAGGCTTAAGCTTGATATTAATCCAGTGTTAGGTCCAATTACCAGTCACATGTCGTTTAACCTTTTTGATATTGCTAAGTCGCTTTTATTGAAGTCGGAAGATAAGTTTAAGCTTTATTCGCTTCGTAATCAGCAAAAAATGGAGCAATTCCTTATAAATCAACTCAAATTTTACGAGTTAGTAAAGAATAACGAGGAAGCTCTTCAAAAGAACTTTTCTTTAAATTAAATATCTACAGTACTGATATTTAACAACATAAATCACAACGATTGATTTAACTCAAATGGAATCAAAGAATTGGAAGATAAAACTAGGTATAATACTTGTAATTTTTTCGTGCATACTCTTCCTATCATTACCATTAATTCCCTTTCTACAAACAGAAAACAAGGTCACAATAACAACAGTGACTTTTATTATTGCTGAGATCACCTTTTGGTCGGGTGGTATTTTGCTTGGTAAAGAGCTGTTTAGCAAGTACAAATCCTATTTGAATCCAAAGAATTGGTTTACAAAGAGGGTTAATTAGGCTTTAATGATTTGACAGTTCTCAGTTGACTGTTTCTTCATACTTTTCAACTTATCACTAATCGATAGGCCTCGAAGGGTAAAATAAGTTGATTTTAGGCCAATTCTCCATCATCTTTAAATTACGACTCATTAACCTATCTATCTCGTAGGGGAACTTTGATGCTGTCCATGGGCTTGTGTTCGTTAGGAAAACATAGGAGAATCCATCATTGCGAACCACTGCTAAAGCAGATGTTCCTGGAAATGAGCCTGAACGCCACCATTTGCCATTTGAATAAATGGTTTTCCAGCCTAGTGGCTGATACTCCCCATCGCGCTCAACCATCCTCATAATCGATTGTCTTGTAAGCAAATCTGGGAAATTATCGTTTCCATCAATTGCTAAAATCAATTTAAGCATACTAACTGATGAAATTATCCAACCACCCGCTGCTCCAAGTGTTCTTATATCGTTACCACCTCTTGACTTAAGGATAGAATCCCTTGAGCCATCGAATGCAATAATCTTTTGTGCCTCGGGAATTTCATAATACCTAGCCTCATTAGGATACCTTAAACTATCGAAATTAAAAGCAAGGTGTGCATCTTCGATATTAAGTGGGTAAAAAACATTCTCTTTTATGTATGATTCATATGGTCTACCTGAGGCCTTCTCAATAACTAGCTGAAGAATTGAAAAGCCCAAATTGCAGTAAGAGCTATAAGTTCCGGGCTTAAAGTGAAGGTGTTTTGAAAGCGCAAACACAATGATATCCTGAAGGCTAACTGGCAAAGGTTTCTTTAACGACTTTGCAATCATATCGTTAATAAACATGTGATCGCCCCAATAACTAGTCCACCCTGCTGAATGATTTAATAATTGCTTAACAGTAATATCTTCAACACGTTTGTCGACGTAATGTAAATAAACAGTATCATTCAAAAGCCCCTCTTTTCCAAAAACCTTAGTATCAAGCGTTAACTTCTTTTCCTCAATTAACTTCATAATACCTACGGCAGTTATAAGCTTCGATACGCTAGCAATTCGGTAAAGACTATAAGGCTCTGCTTTTACGCTATCCTCCTTGTCTGTATAACCAAATCCTTTAGCATAGATCAATTTGCCATCCTTTGCAATTGCAACAGAAGCGCTAGCCAAATCCCAATACTTAATGAACTTATCAAATGTCTGATCGAGTTTGCTATATGCTTCTAAATCTGAAAGATTGTTGGTTAACTTATAACTTTCGGGATAATCAGAGTTGGTTATCTTAAATGCATCTCGCTTACCTCTAATAGAAAGACCCGATGAGAAGTCGATTAGAAAGAAAAGGCAGAAAAAAGAGATTACGGCAAATGCCTTAAAATGCTTGTACTTTATAATGATTCGATGCATATCAACTTTATCAAACGACGGCAAAACTATTAACTTCAAAAAAAATATCCCACTAAAGGGATACTTTTTTGATTAATAAAATATTATAAAGAGATAATTAATAATTATATAATAATGATATTCAAATACATAATATGTATTACCTAATTATTAACTTACAACTAGTTCATGTAGCCGTTGGCTGAACTTTATGATATCCTCTTCAGTTGTATCCCATGAGGTCATCCAGCGTACCTCCGACTTATCCTCGTCCCAAACGTAGAAGAAATAATCGTTTTGAAGAGCCGCAATGGCTTCTTTAGGAATAATTGCAAAAACGCCGTTGGCCTCTACCTTTTGAGTAATTTGAACCTTAGGAATATCCTTAACCTTTTGGGCTAAAATTTGTGCCATCTTATTTGAATGATCAGCTGTATTATGCCACTGATTATTTGACAGATATGCATTAAACTGAGCAGATATGTATCTCATTTTTGATGCAAGCTGCAACCCTTGCTTACGAGTGTACATGAAATTTTCAGCATATTTCGTATTGAAAAAAACAATGGCTTCGCCATACATCATACCGTTTTTAGTCCCGCCAAACGATAGAATATCAACACCTTGGTCTTTTGTAAACTCCTTAAATCCCAACCCTAAAGAAACGGCAGCATTTGCTAATCTTGCCCCATCCATATGGAGAAGCAAACCATTTGCATGTGCATAATCAGCAAGGGCTTTTATCTCCTTTGGTTGATAAAGAGTCCCCAATTCGGTTGTTTGTGATATGGAAATAACCTTAGGCTGAGCATGATGCTGAAAACCAAAACCATGCATATGCTTTTTCACTAAATCAACAGTCAATTTGCCATCTGGCGTTGCAACAGTCAGCAATTTACACCCAGTAAAACGTTCAGGCGCACCACACTCATCAACCTGAATATGAGCTGTTTCGGAGCAGATTATTGCGTTGTGCGATTCGGTAACAGCTTTTAAACCAAGTACATTTGCTGCAGAGCCAATGAATACGAAGAACACCTCAATGTCATTACCAAATATTTCACTAAACTTTGATTTAGCTTGTTCGGTGTAAGGATCATCGCCATAGGCAATGGTATGACCATGATTTGCGTCCACAATAGCTTTAACCATAGCCGGATGAACCCCTGAATTATTATCGCTTGCGAAACCTCGTTTATTAGTAAAATCCATATGATTGCTGTTAAATTGAATTAATGCTGTAAATTTACTTGAAAAAAATTACCTATTTCTATGGATTTAATTGAACTTAAAATAAAACTTCATCAAAAGTGCGTTGAGAAGCAAAAGGAGATTCTTGAAAACGCTAAAGCAGCAATGGATGAAGCGCAAACAGCCGCTAATGAGTATGGTGCTCCAAGAGATAGATATGATTCATTTAGAGCGCAACTACTCAGAAAGAGAGACCTTCATGCCGCTCAATACGAAAAAGCATTAAATGAATTAGATTTCTTAGAAAAACTTGACCCATCAAACTTGAATAAAGAACTCACCATTAACACTTTAGTAATAACCAATAAACAAAAGTTCTACGTATCTGTCGGATTAGGAAAAATCATATTGGCAGAGGCCGAATTCTATGCAATTTCTCCACTAGCCCCCATATATCAAGCCCTAAAAGAAAAAGCCACGGGCGATACCGTAGCTTTTAATGGTCAAAAAATAACTATTGTAGATATAGCCTAAGTTCTATTTATGCTTTCTAAGCATCTGATAATCCAAGTAGTATAATAATTTAAAGGATATGCTATTGGTTTGAGGGGTATCCCAAACGTTCTTTAGATTTTGAATGTAGTTATGTTCAATCTTACCGCCATCCAATTCAATAGAATTTTTCCATACCACGGAAAGCACGCTACCTGGAGCCAAGTTCCACTGATAAACTAAATCAACATTAAAATAGTTTATGTTGTTGTTTTTTGCCGAAACAGAGCCATCAGCAGTTAAAGAGCCGTCTTGATTTAAGATGTAAAATTCATTGTATTTGTAAAAACTCCAATAGTGCCTTAACCGCAAATTAAAGAATGCTTTTGAATTTAGTGTATACTGTGCATCGATAGTGTTTGTAACTGTTACAGCATCCCTTTTACCCATATAAACGTTACTTGGGTCATTTACATTTCTCACAGCACCTATTAGATTATAATCAAATGATTGATTATAGTTATATACCACAAATAATTTATCATTAAACCGCATTCGAGGTGATATATTAATTCCATATCCATGCTGATTATAAGCATCGGAAACCCAGAAGTTAAAACCATGATCGATAGCAAGAGGCCTACGGTAATCAGGTGAGCCGAACCATCTTACAAAAGTTCTTCGTGGGACAACCAGCATCCGACCCTCTCTACGTGGTTCATAATAATCGTTTTGATCATGGGTATCAAAAGACATGTTAAGCCCCATGGTATATGATTTTTTTATAGTAGTCGTTCGGGCATTTAAACCAATACTTGATGAAACAAATTTTCTTGGATTATAAAGGTTCTCATTAACATATTCGAGGCTTGATTCAAAGTTTAACAACTTCCAAAAAGGTTTATATACCTCATATCCCACTTCGGCTCCAAAAGAGAGTTCATTTGGGCTTTGCAAATAGCCCATATCATTGATATTATAGTTTTCACTCTCAATATTATTCCAAAGTTCAAACTGAAAATTGCCCGCATCTTTTGCAATTTCCAGAAACGACTTATATCCACGAGTAGTTGAGTCGTTAAAGATTTGGCTTAAACCTCCTATGCCAGATACTGAATACATATTGCGTTTATCGCGAATAATAAATTCAGTAGCTGTTACATTAGCTGAATATTTATCATCAGGTCGATATAGATTCGTATTTGCAAGACTTACATATGAGTTATTCTTCAATGTTTGGTCTAGCACAACCATATTATAATTGGTAAAACCTTGAGTAAGAATTTTTCTAGAGTTACCCAAAGTATCCTTAATCGTAGCAAAAGTATTGGATGTCATTGCATTAAAAAATCCTATTCCGAGCCCGCTAGATGTTCTACCGGATATTTTCGTAGCGTTAATCATCTTATTCTCATTGGGATTATCGTCTATCCATTCTTTTGTTTTATCTATCATTGAGGTATCAGCATAATTGATTGGTTTAGATCCTACCCTTCGTGAATAGAAAATATCACCTCTGCCAAATAATTCAGTGCCTTCAGTAAAAAATGGTCTTTGCTCAGAATATTGTACCTCAAATGGTGTAAGGTTTAATATTCTATCATCGGATTTTACCTGTCCAAAATCAGGGATAAGCGTCATATCTAAGGTAAAACTTTCGCTCAACCCATACTTTAAATCTAATCCACCACTAAAACGATACTCCATTGATTTTGAGAATGGAAATTTTTCGGCATAGGCCGAAACATAGGGACTTAACGACAATCTAATAGGGGGTTTTACGTTTGCTATCCCTGTAAGCTCTCCAGATTGGCTAACAACACCCGAAATCTTTTTATCGATAAAGTTCCACGAGCTCCATTCGTTATAACGCTTTATTAGCCTAACAAAATTAATACCCCAATTCTGTGGGCTATTTTGAGAGAAACGCAATGCTGAAAATGGAATTTTCATTTCAACAACCCAGCCCTTGTCATCAAAGCTAATCTCGCTTAGCCAAACTGCATCCCAACTTTTTGTCTCATTTTCACCCGTTGCTTTAATATCAGTTTGAACTCCAGATGCCGAAACAATAAAGTTTGAAAAGTTTATCCCATCGTTATAAGGACTAATAAAAACCCCAAAATAATCAGATTTTAGATTGTCATTATCCCTTTGCCCCAATTCGCGATAAATCATGCTTGGGTTTGAATCGTAAAGGCGAGCGCCAATGTATATAGCATTATCATCGTAAAGTATCCTAACTGATGTTTTTTCAGATGGTGCCGCACCATTATAAGGTTCATGCTGAATAAAATCAGATGCTTCACGAACATTCTGCCATTCAATCTCATCTAATTTTCCATCTACGACAATTGAATTGGATACTCTAACAGTTTCTACTTTCCTCTTTTCAGTTTGAGCCAAAACATGTACTTCTCCTAAAGCCCCAATTAATAAGGCAAAAACAAACAACCTTCTGATCATCTCTACTTAGTGTATTAATACAATATAAGAGTAAGTTTCGTTACAAGGGTTTAATTGGTATAAATAAAAAAGCCTTGAAAAATTCAAGGCTTTAAACATTATATGCAAATTAATTAAAATTCTGATGTAAAATAGAATTTGATATCAGGGAACTTTTCCTGCGCCATTTGTAGTGAGTAAGGCGAATCGGCTAGAAAAACTTCGCGTCCATGTTTATCAACCGCAAGGTTGTTGAACTTACGCTTTCTAAAGTCGTCGATTTGAGCCTTATTATCGCTCTCAATCCAGCATGCCTTATGCAGACTGATTGATTCGTACCTACAAGTTGCGCTATACTCATGCTCCAAGCGATGCTGAATTACCTCGAACTGAAGGGCTCCAACCGTTCCAATAATTTTACGACCGTTAGATTTTTGGGTAAACAGCTGAGCAACTCCTTCGTCCATCAATTGGTCGATACCTTTTGCTAGCTGTTTAGACTTCATTGGATCAGCATTCTCAATATAGCGGAACAACTCAGGAGAAAAGTTAGGAATCCCCTTGAACTTTATTATTTCGCCTTCGGTTAGCGTATCGCCAATTCTAAAACTCCCGGTATCATGCAAACCAATGATATCACCCGGATAAGCAAATTCGACTATCGATTTTTTATCGGCCATAAAGGCGTTGGGACTCGAAAATCTAAAATCTTTATCGAGCCTAACATGATGATAAAACTTATTGCGCTCGAATGTGCCTGAGCATATCTTTAGAAATGCCAACCTGTCGCGATGATTGGGATCCATATTGGCAAAAATCTTGAATACAAAGCCTGTCAACTTCTCCTCAAATGGTGAAATCTCGCGAACATCGGTAACTGTTGGTCTTGGATGTGGTGCTATTTGGATAAAGCAGTCGAGCAGTTCCTGAACACCAAAGTTATTCAACGCGCTACCAAAGAATACGGGTGCAAGCTCGCCACTTAAATACTTCTCAATCTCAAAATCGTGATAAACGCCCTTTACAAGTTCCAATTCCTCTCTAAACTTCTCAGTGTATGGTTTGATATACTGGTCGAGTTCTGGGCTATTGACATCATCAATCTGAATAATATCGTCGGTTCGCGATTGCTTATCTTCCGAAAAGAAAAGGCAAAGTTTTTGCTCAAACAGATTGTAAACTCCTTTAAATGTTGGGCCTGAGCTGATAGGCCAGCTAAGCGGACGAACCTTAATCTTTAACTCGCTCTCAATATCATCGAGCAATTCAAAAGGATCTTTCCCGTTACGATCCATCTTGTTGATAAACACAATAACAGGCGTATTGCGCATACGGCAAACGTTCATCAGCTTACGGGTTTGTGTCTCAACCCCTTTAGCCTGGTCGATAACTATAATAACGCTATCAACCGCTGTTAGCGTGCGGTATGTATCTTCGGCAAAATCCTCGTGACCGGGTGTATCAAGAATATTGATTTTAACATCTTTATACTCAAATCCCATAACGGCAGTCGATACCGAAATACCACGCTGACGCTCAATCTCCATAAAGTCGGAGGTTGCCGTTTTCTTTATCTTATTACTTTTTACTGCACCAGCAACATGAATAGCCCCTCCAAAAAGCAATAACTTCTCGGTAAGGGTTGTTTTACCCGCATCGGGGTGACTAATAATGGCAAAGGTTCTGCGCCTTTTTACCTCTTTTTCTAAGCTCATTTTTCGATTCTCTTTCGGGGCGCAAAGATAGGATGTTTAATTTGAATTTAATTTGAAAATTAGACAATTTGAAAATTTGATAATGAGGCAATTTGACAATTTAAGAGATAAGCGACAAGTGGCAAGTGACTGTCTGCTCATCTTATTCCTGGATTTTTCGTTTCTGTTAACTGTCAACAATAAACTTTACTTCACAGTCTACAGCCTACGGACATAATACAAGTAACAATACATTAATGTAAAGCTATTATCTTCGCATGGACAAACATCATCATTATTACATTCTGAATTAATGCAACCGTTATCATGATTAACGAAATTCTTCCTCACCACTTCAATAACCTTTACCTCTCAAACAAGGCCATTGGAGAAAAGGATTTTATCTTTCATTACATTGGAGATACGCTATTATTGAAAACCCGTGGTGATGAGTTTGAGTTACCACAAAAAAAGGACTTCCTTGATATTTCAGATAAGACAGAATGCACATTCCTATTTACCCTAAACGATAGTTCGTGCTTTCTTATTTGGGATGAGCCTAAAACCTATAGTTCCCAATTTACTTACAAGGAGATAAACTTTTTCAGAACCACCAAACAGCATGAAATTGCTTGGGTTAGTATTGTTGGGTTTCAACTGATGAGCTGGTACTTGCATAACCGATTTTGCGGGAAATGTGGCTCAAGAACACAGCAAAAGCCCAACGAAAGGGCGCTTATATGCCCCAATTGCAACACAACCGTTTACCCTAAAATATCTCCAGCAGTTATTGTTGCCATAGTTTGCAACGATAAAATACTGCTCGCTCGTAATTCAAACTTCTCGGGAAGCTGGTATTCGTTTATTGCTGGGTATGCTGATGTAGGCGAATCGCTTGAGGAGACCCTAAAACGCGAGGTTAAAGAAGAGGTTGGGCTAGATATCAAGAACATCCATTATTACAAAAGTCAGCCTTGGCCGCTTTCGGGTTCATTGATGATTGGGTTTATTGCCGAAGCAGATGAAAATCAACCGATCGTTATTGATGAAAAGGAAATTGTTGAAGCAGCATGGTTCACAAGAGGAAACCTCCCACAACACTCCTCTACCATAAGTATTGCCGGAGAAATGATTGATAAGTTTGAGAAAGGGGAATTATATTAGTGACAAGTGACAGGAGGCAAGTGTGATGCTGTGTAATGTGTTGCTGTGAAGCGGTTGAGTGTTGGTTATTGGGTTGTTGAGTTATTGTGATACTGGCTACTGACTACTACTAACTACAGTCTAACCTGCTCGTGTAGTGTATATGTTTGCTTAAGATTTTGGAGCATGCGCTCAAGTTCGCCGGGATTTGCCATTAAGCCAAGCAAAGATGCCGCTTTAGATATAGTAACACATACCTTTATCTCAAACTTGAGGTTTTTTGAGTTTAAAAAGGAATTATAAAGTGTCGTGTATGTGGTTTGTATAACATCATCAACAAGAAAAACTGAGATGTACTTTGGCTTAAAATGGGCCTTTTCGGCTCTAAATCGGAGGATTTCATCAATTCCCTTGGGATCGAATATAAATTTTGCTTTACGAAAGTCACTCAGGATATAATCTGGCTTACAATCATTAAACTCTGTAGCCATTGAATCTATTACTCCTATAAAGTCATTAACGGTAGTATCACCCTCCCATCGAACAACCAAAAGTTTATAACTTTCGAAATAATCGTAGTAAATCATAAGGCAAAAAGATGAAATAATGCTAGGCTTGCTTTCCTTTATGCACAAATAGTCCAAACCTATAAGGGCTAATTTACGATATTAGAAACCAAAGTCAAGTTAATTTTATGAGCAGATGATTTATGGTTATGAGCTTGCGATAATCAATGGTGATTGTAAATATTTGACTTACGAATATTTACGTTGCTTATCACCCGACACTCCGTCATTCGTCACTAAATTAGATCCATCCTAAATAAGATGTTTAACCCGCTAATATTGAGTATCCTAAAGTTTCTGAAAGTCAAAAAATAGAATATTTCCTACCTATCCAAAGATTAAAGCTTAATTTTGGGGTTTGGAAAACTTAACCGCAAAGGTCACTAAGGTTTTCGCAAAGTACGCTGAGATTTTAATTTTTTAATTTGGCTCTTTGTGCTCTCTGCGGTATTGCTTAGCGAACTCTGCGGTTAAGGTTTTAAGATGTCCATTTTCAAATGTAATTTTTTATGAATTCTCCCATTTTAATTGGATTTGCAGCGATTGTATTGATTCTTGGGATTATTGGATTGATAATTACCCCTCAAAGGGTTAAGCCTTTCCTTGCCTTAAGCACAATTATTATTATCTCAATTCTAACTTCAATACCAGCCATTTCGGCTATTTTAGGTAAACCCATTATTGATATTTACCATCTATCGGGCTTTATAGGCGATATCACGGTTAAAATCGATGCGCTTTCGGCTTGGTTTATCCTTATTATCAACCTTACTGTTATTAATGGTACCCTTTTCGGTATTGGTTATCTAAAATCATATCACGATCTTAAAACTAACCTTGCCATACATTGGGTATTCCTTACTCTTTTTCACTCATCAATGCTTTGGGTTTGCATGCTCGAGCATGGCTTGGCCTTTTTGGTTGCTTGGGAGATTATGTCGCTCTCGTCGCTTGTGCTGGTAATATTCGAGTATCAGAAAAAAGATACGCTAAAAGCGGGTATCAACTACATGATTCAGATGCACATCAGCGTAGCACTGCTCACTGTTGGATTTATCTGGCTTTACGTTCAAACCGGTTCGTTCAACTTTGCCTCTCTATCGACCTTTTTCAGCAATAATGGGAGTATTTGGCTTCTTGTAGTTCTGCTTGCAGGATTTGCCATTAAAGCAGGCTTTATTCCATTCCACTCATGGCTACCTCACGCCCACCCTGCTGCACCATCGCACGTATCGGGGATAATGTCGGGCGTAATCGTTAAGCTTGGCATTTACGGAATTTTAAGGGTTTTATCCAATATCCAATCCGATTATATAATTATAGGTGAGATAATTCTTGCCGTTTCAGTGATCACAGCCATTTATGGCATTGCCAACGCCGCGGTTAAATACGATTATAAAAGGATGCTTGCCTACTGTACCATCGAGAATATTGGTATAATAGGCATTGGTATTGGCCTTGGATTGATGGGAATTGGTTTTAAAAATCAACCCCTAATTATACTTGGCTTTAGCGGTGCTTTGCTGCACACGCTTAACCACTCGCTGTTTAAATCGATGTTATTCTTTTCAGCAGGAAGCATCTACCAGCAAACGCACACCCGCAATATGGATAAACTTGGTGGCTTGATTAAACAAATGCCGCAAACAGCAATACTGTTTCTTATTGGCGCATTGGCTATTGGCGGTTTGCCACCATTTAACGGGTTTATTTCTGAGTTTATTATTTATAGCGGTTTGGTTAAAGGGTTAAGCCTTGGGAATATGCCTCAACTCATCCTTTTCATCTTATCCATAGCAGGACTTGCCATTGTTGGCGGTATGTCGCTGCTCACGTTCACAAAATCGTTTGGAGTAATTTTTACTGGATCGCTAAGGCATGAACACGAGCATAAACCCAAGGAGGTTAGCTTAATTATGCGCTTACCTCAGTATATAGTTGTTTTCGTGATGCTTTCGGTAGCCATCGTACCAAGTTTCTACTACAAATCGGTATCGAATATTGTAAGCACAATTTTCCCTGCCTCGTTTGTTGGTGGTGCAGTTGAACTACCTATGAGTTCTACCATTTCGATGATTGGGTTAGCCTGCTTACTATTTATAATGGTATTAGTATCTATCTTTTCGCTTCGCTGGATGCTATCCCACAAAAAGCCTATTGGCGAGGAGAATACCTGGGGCTGTGGATATACTGGATCGATTCCAAAGGCGCAGTACACAGGACTTTCGTTTTCGCGTTCTTTTGCCGATTTATTGGGCTTTTTAACCATCGAGAAGAAGAACTACGATAAGATTGAAAAGACTGATATTTTCCCACAAAAGAGGTCGTTTTCATCGTACTATTTCGATTTGCTGGAACATTACGTAATTACCCCGTTAACAAGCAGGCTTAACTACTCGATGAACTTCTTCCAATTCATACAGAATGGAAAAATTCAGACCTATGTGCTTTACGGAATACTATTTATTTTGATGATATTTATTTGTACCATTTTTAACTGGATATGATAACGCTGATTGAGGCTTTCAACCTTATTGCGCTGGTAGCAATTATCCTAATCCCTTTCCTAAAGGTTAAGGGCAATGGGATTGTTGCGCTCACTACTATTGGCGTTCAGGTTTTGATGGCTTCAATCGTTTCTTATTCCGTGCTAACGGGCAATCCAATCGATTTCAGCTATGAGGGATCGTTCGTTACCGGGGCAATTCCCATCCGTGCTGATTATCTATCGGCTTGGTTTATAATGATAATCAGCTTCACATTCCTAACTGGGGCTGTTTACGGCTTTCAGTACCTTAAAAAATATCAGGAGCAAAAGGCCAACCTTGCAATGCACGCGATATCATATATCCTAGCATACACAATGCTTATCGATATTTGCGTTGTTCAAAATAGCCTAGTTTTTCTTGTAATTTGGGAGATAATGGCGCTTGCTTCTTTTATCCTTGTGATATTTGAGCATAACAAAAAGGAGACGCTAAGGGCTGGTATCAACTTTTTAATTCAATCGCACTTCTGCATTCTCTTCTTAACTCTTGGTTTTATGTGGGTTAAGATAAAGACTGGTACTTTCGATTTTAATGGAATTACAGCATACACAAGCGTTTCGCCAGCATTGGTTGGAGTGGGATTGTTTACCTTCTTCTTCTTTGGATTTGCCATTAAAGCTGGCTTTGTGCCATTCCACACTTGGCTTCCACTCGCCCATCCAGCAGCACCTGCGCATATTTCGGGTGTGATGTCGGGGGTAATTATCAAGATTGGCATTTATGGCATATTCAGAATGCTTTTGCTGATACAATCTAACTACATAACCATTGGTTACTTTATACTGATTATATCTGTTATTACGGGTGTTTACGGGGTGATGCTGGCAATAATTCAGCATAATCTCAAGAAACTACTGGCATATCACAGTATCGAGAATATTGGTATCATTGGCATTGGCATTGGTTTAGGTTGTTTAGGTATAGGGTATAACAATCAGCTGCTCATTCTACTTGGCTTTAGCGGTGCGCTATTGCACACCTTAAACCATTCGCTTTTTAAGTCGTTGCTATTCTACAGCGCTGGTTCGGTTTATCAACATGCACACACTATCAACATTGAATCGTTAGGTGGGTTGGTAAAAAAATTACCCAATACAGCAATCCTTTTTCTTATTGGCTCGCTGGCCATTTGCGGCCTCCCTCCTTTTAATGGCTTCGTTTCGGAGTTCCTTATCTACCTAGGAATGTTCAAAAGCTTAAATAGCATCGATTTCTCATTTACCGTTTTGATGATGTTTGCTATTCTGGGTCTTGTTCTTATTGGAGGGCTAGCAATGATATGCTTTACAAAAGCATTCAGCATTGTTTTCCTAGGTACACCAAGGCATGTAAGCATTGATAAAGTTGAAAATGAAAGGAATTCAATCACTTACCCACTTTATACAATTGTTGGGTTAATTTTACTAATCGGATTGGTTCCATCGTTGTTTATCCGAGTGCTCTCGTTGCCTGTAGGTCAATTTATTAGCAGCCCTAATGCTGCTAGCGTGGAGGCATTCAATTCGCTAGTTAAAACCTCTTCGTTAGTGGGAATCTATGCCTCGGTATTTTTAGCCATTGCAGTATCGCTATTTTATTTGAGAAGATATATAACCAGAAATAGATCTATTGAGCTAGCCCCAACCTGGGGATGTGGTTACACAGGCTCTACCGATAAAATGCAATATACAGCCAGCTCCTTTATTAGAACCTATCGTAAATTGGTTGAGCCAATACTTTGGATTCGGAAGTTTAAAACTGAAGCCCAAGGCATTTTCTCAAATCCAATTCATCACGAAACGCACCCATACGATAAGGTTGAGAATTGGCTTATCGATAAGCCAATAGGTGTTTTAAGAAGGATACTTTCGCGATTCACATTTTTACAAAGCGGTAACGTTCAGTCATATATCCTTTACGGGTTCATCTTTATTACGTTGATTATATTAATACCAGAGATATATCTGAAGATTTTAATGTTGATTAAATTTTTAAACCAGCTATAACCATGGTTAGCTTAATTCTGATATTCATAGCAAGCCTGTTTTTTACAGGAATTATCATTCGAACCAAAAGCATTACCTCGGGGAGAAAAGGACCGGGTATCTTTCAGCCAATGAAAGATATTTTCAGGCTCTTCAAAAAGGGTTCGGTGTATAGTCGTACTACAAGCATTATATTTCAGATTGCGCCCAGCTTCTACTTTGCTTCGGTGCTAATGGCTATACTCGTTGTTCCGCTTGGAAATTACCACGGAATAATATCCTTTGAGGGCGATTTTATCCTTTTTGCATACCTATTGGCTTTTGGCAAGTTCTTCATGATAATCTCTGCGCTCGATACGGGTAGCAGTTTTGAGGGAATGGGCGCTAGCCGCGAGTCGCTTTTCTCGATGCTCGTTGAGCCAGCCTTTTTCATTTTAATGGGTTCATTCGCTCTCCTAACGGGTCAAACTTCGTTCCATGGTATCTTCTCAACGCTCCACTATGGCTCACAAATCTCTTATATGCTGGGCGTTTTAGCGACTTTTGTGTTTGTTATCATTGCTATGATTGAGAATAGCCGCATGCCCATTGATGATCCCAAAACACACCTTGAGCTAACCATGATTCACGAGGTGATGATTCTCGATAATAGTGGCTTTGATTTAGGATTGATCCTTCATACTACAAACCTAAAGTTTGCCATGTATGGAGCAATCATTTCGAACTTCTTTATAGGCAACCTACCATTATACTATACAATACCAATTTTCTTT
Organism: uncultured Rikenellaceae bacterium; assembly: GCA_964390565.1. Classification (GTDB taxonomy): domain Bacteria; phylum Bacteroidota; class Bacteroidia; order Bacteroidales; family Tenuifilaceae; genus UBA8529. The sequence continues at coordinate 51,137 of CAYMII010000014.1, read as the reverse complement.
GGTGTTCAGATTATGTTTGCCGTTGCAGTGGGCATTTTCGAGTCGTTTATGGCACGCTTTAGGATGAGCCATAACCCTCAGTTTATCTTTATTTTAACATCAGTATCGCTGCTAATTTTCTTTGGCGTACTGTTGCTGCTCCAACGATTTGTATAATCAGACATCAGATATTAGACATGAGATTTAAGACACAAAAACATTGATAAAGAATGAAGAGTATAATAAGGTTTTCTTTTGATATTAATAAATCTAGCGTCTTGTATCTAGAGTCTAAAATCTTAAACTTAAAGTGAGTAATAAAAATAAGATATGACCGACATTTTACTTATCACATTTGCCATGACTTTGCTCTACATCGGTATAGCAAACAGGCTTTTAACGTATATCAGGATACTCGTTTTTCAGGGATTCTTGCTATTCGGTATCACCTTTTTGGCTTTGAGCGATATCAATGTAACCAACTTGGTTTTCATTCTTTTGGAAACGATAATTTTTAAAGCGCTCGCCGTACCAATCTTTCTAAACTATATAATAAAAAAGAATGGGATTACAAGGATTGCTGAACCCTATCTACCCAACTTTATATCATTAATTATCATCACGTTAATACTTGTAATAACCATAATACTATCCAACTCTATTCACGATACCCATTTGGATAAAACGTTCTTTATTGTAGCGCTATCAACACTATTTACGGGTCTTTACATCATCTCAACCCGAAGGAAAATCATAACCCACGTAATGGGATATCTGGTTATCGAGAATGGCGTGTTTATCCTATCGCTTGCGGTTGGTAACGAGATGCCAATGCTTGTGAACCTTGGAATTATGCTCGATATCTTTGCCAGCGTTTTCATCCTTGGCGTTTTCTTTAACAAAATTGGTGACGTCCTTAAAGATCCAGATGTTAACCAGCTTAGACATTTAAAAGATTAATATAGATTACGATGATAACTCTCTTTCTACCATTAGCCATATTAATAAGCGTTTTGCTCTTCTTTAACCGAAGCAAAATTGTGAACTACACGTTGGTTATCTCCTACGGAGTCTTGCTTATCGCTTTTACCATCTACGAGTTTCTTAACCCAAACCAAATTGAGCTAGGATACTTTAAAAGCGATTCGCTTGGAGTTCTTTTACTGATAACGCTCACCATTGTTGCAATTCCTGCCCTATTCCACGGTTACAGGTATATTGCTACGCATGATGAATCGCGAAAATCGCGAGCGTTGTTCTTCTTTGCAATGACTCTCCTGCTTACTGCAACTGCCGTTGCATACCTATCGAACCATATTGCCGTAACGTGGATATTTGTTGAGATAACAACACTTAGCGCATCGGTTCTAATCTACCATCATCGTAATACGCAAGCGCTTGAAGGTGCATGGAAATACGTGTTCATTTGCGCGATCAGTATCACATTCGTTTTCATTGGTATTTTATTCCTAAGCCTTTCGCTTAAACAGGCTGGAGTCGACGATTTATCGTTCGATGCGCTGCAAAAAAACTATGCTCAGCTAAATCCATTCTGGTTAAAACTTGCTTTCCTTTTCATCTTTACAGGCTTCACCGCTAAATTAGGCTTAGTTCCAATGTACACTGCGGGTATCGATGCAAAGGATAAAGCACCTGCTCCTGCTGGTGCATTATTATCGAGTGTTATCATGAACCTCGGTTTTATAGGTATTTATAGGTTTTATGCTATTGTAGCCAACACCGAGATTAAGGATTGGGCCAACACCATCATTCTAATTGCTGCGCTATTATCGATATTTGTTGCAACAGTGTACATGACCCGTATCAAGAACATCAAACGGATGTTTGCCTATTCGGGTATTGAGCACATGGGACTTGTGATGCTTGGCCTGGCTGCAGGAGGAATTGGTGTTTACGCTGCAATATTGCATATTGTTCTTCATGCATTTGTAAAACCTAGCCTTTTCTTCCAGTTTAATCAGGTTTACAGGGTTTATCAAAGCAAGAGCATCTACGATGTTGGGAACTACTTTAAATACAATAAAGCCGGCGCAATTGTGTTGCTACTTGGGTTTATATCGGCAACCGCTATGCCGCCATCAGGTCTATTTATCAGCGAATTTATGATATTCCAATCCCTTTTTGAAGCGCATCGAGTAATCATACTATTTATTGTATTGATACTATTGACAATGATTATTTGGGGATTTGGCTCAAATATCTTCAAACTACTATTCACACCACCTCTTGAAATTGATGAATCGAGAATACCAAAGATAAACCCTTGGGAGTCGTTTTCGCAGTATGCCCTTTTGGCATTGGCAGTTTATGTGGCCTACAACCCACCTGCCATATTCGTTCAGATGATTCAAGATGCTGTTAACCTATTACCCCATTGATTATGAACTACAACGTTGCCATAAGAAATAATCAATCAATCCCACTAAAGGATATACCTGAGCAATCGTACCATTCATTTCTCGAAATGAATATAAACTTGCTAAAGGATAGAGACGATAGGCATTGTGTAAACTACTTTGGATATCCCTTAGCCGATTCGGTTAAGCTATTCTGCTGTATTGCCGATGATTCAATGCATCTAATCTATATCTCATCGTGCATGGTTAGTAAGGGTGCAACGCTTAACTCGTTCTCGAAATTCAATTTTGCCTTTGAAAAATTCGAGCGTGAATTAAACGAGAATTTTGGATTAAAATATACCGATCATCCATGGTTTAAGCCTGTAAGATACGCACACAACAGGGTTGATAAATCCAAAGTGATGGATAACTATCCGTTATATGGTGTTGAAAGCGAGGAGCTGCACGAGGTTGGCGTTGGTCCTGTTCACGCTGGTATCATTGAACCGGGGCATTTCCGCTTTATTTGCAATGGCGAGCAGATAATGCACCTTGAAATTCAGCTAGGCTATCAGCATCGTGGGGTTGAACAGCTATTTCTTCAGAAAAAGAGTCTACTCGAGAAAACGATTCTTGCCGAGAGCATTGCAGGCGATACAACGGTTGGTCATACAACAGCCTTTGCAAACCTTTGGGAGAGCCTTTCGGATTATCGTGCCGAGCAAGATTTGCAATTCACTCGCACATTAGCCCTTGAACTTGAGCGTATTGCCATTCACACAGGCGATTTAAGCGCATTATGCACCGATATTGCTTACCAATTGGGCAATTCCGTTTTAGGTCGATTAAGAACCCCAATTGTCAACTACTTTCAGGAGTGGTGCGGTAATCGCTTGTCAAAAGGGTTAATTCGTGCTGGAAGAACGAACTTCCCTTATACAGAATATCACGCAAAGCGCTTAAATGAAGTTTTTGCAGCTTACGAGCCTGATTTCAATGAGATGATGACAAAATTATTCAAGCTGCCAAGCGCACTCTCCCGTTTCGAGCGGACTGGCATTGTAACTCACGAAGAGGTTAAGCTTATTGGCACTGTAGGTATGGCAGCACGTATGAGCGGTTTGAATAGGGACATAAGAGCTTCCCATCCACATAATCTGTACTCTACAATAATTCATGAGCCAATCATCAAAAACCATGGCGATGTTTATTCAAGGGCACAAATTCGCAAGGAAGAAATAAAGCAATCCATTGGATATATCAAAGCATTAATTAGCGATGTTCCAACATTTACAAGTCTTTCGGAACCAGAATTAAAGCCAAGACCCGATATGTTTGCGCTTTCGCTTGTTGAGGGTTGGCGAGGCGAGATTTGCCATTGCGCTATTACAAATGCAAGAGGTGAACTAGCCCTATACAAGGTTAAAGACCCATCGTTCCATAACTGGTTGGCATTGGCGCAATCGGTTCGGAATAACGAGATATCCGATTTTCCGATTTGTAATAAGAGCTTTAACCTTTCCTATTGTGGGCATGATTTATAAATATTGACAAATGACCAAATAGTACTATACCTAAAAGCCAAACAAAATGTTCGATAATATAAAAATACTATACCATCAAGGGAAACAGTTTATCCCAAATGTTAAAACGGTTGAAGTGCCAGGTGTTTTCAGAGGAAGACCTGTAATATCGACCGAGAAAGTTGAAGAGCAAGCGCTGAAGGCAGTTTGCCCTTTAGGGGCAATTGAAGTTAGCCCAGTAAGGCTGAACCTTGGGAAATGTAATTTCTGCGGTGAATGCGCGTTCCAATTCCCCAATAAGATTCAATTTACAAAGGATTATAAAATCTCATCAAATACACTTGAAGGACTTATCGTTAATGAAGGGGTTGAAAAACCTATCTCTCTTGATGAAAGTCTTATTAGACCCGAAATAAGAAAGTTCTTTAGCGGATCGCTAAAATTGCGTCAGGTTTCGGCAGCAGGCGATAACAGCGTTGAACTGGAGCTAAATGCCAGCGGTAATGTTCAGTTTGATGTTGGTCGTTTCGGGGTTGATTTTGTGGCATCGCCTCGTCACGCCGATGGCGTAGTAATAACTGGTCCAATAAGCCAAAACATGGCTGCTGCGCTACAAATCACATATGATGCAATCCCCGAGCCTAAGATTATCATTCTTGCTGGTGTTGATGCTATAAGCGGCGGTATATTTGCTGGCTCACCAGCACTTGATAGGTCGTTTATTGAAAAATACAAAGTGGATTTGTACATACCTGGAAATCCAACACACCCATTAACTTTTATAAATGGGATACTAAGTTTATTAGGAAAGTAATATTTTATTTTGCAGTCAGATCGTGCTCTTTAACGGATCCCTCATAGTAACCTTTTATAGGGTACTGTTCCTCTGATTCTTCAGGTTGAAGAGTCTCGTGGTCAATTTTTGTAACATAAATTTCAAAATCAATCTTAAACTTATTGCCTGCTCTTCGAAGTTTAATAATCCCAGATTTTACCGAATGTATATAATTTAAATTTAAATATTCTGGTTCGCGGATTGAAACAGAAACATTAAACCCTGAATAATCATCTTTTTCTTCAAAAGGATCAAATGTATAATAACCTGGTTTAATATTCTCACCATCAGTTGAAACCAAACTAATCTGAATTTTATCGCACGACCCGACATACCCCCCAACTAACTCATCAAATTCGGCACCTTTTGTTGAAATAAAGAGTTTATATTCAAAGGTATCTTGAGCGATCTCTCCATTAAAGTCTAATGCGCACAAGTCAATTTTAAAAGTCCTATTTTCAAAAGTAAAGGTATTTTCTTCATCATCACTTTTTTTACATCCGGCAAATGCAACAATTACGACTAATGCACTTATCAACAATACCTTAAAGTTTATTCTTTTCATAATAAAATGTTTTTCTTATGCAAATGTAATAAAATCATTTACTTTCTACTCTACGAAAAATAAACAAAAAAGGTGACAATCAACAAATAAAAAAGGGTTAAATCGCTTTAACCCTTTAAATATTAAATAAAATTGGTTAGTTGCAACCACATCCACATCCGCAACCACCTTCTTTCTCCTCCATTTGGCTATCACCACAATCACTTCCACAACCATCGCCACAGCTGCTATTTCCATGAACGTGACCATGGCTTAACTCCTCTTCTGAAGCATCGCGAACATCTTCAACTTTACCTGTAAAATGTAAATCTTGACCTGCAAGTGGGTGGTTGAAGTCCATAACTACAACTTCATCTTTAATATCGGTAATAACACCATTTAAAGCGTTACCCTCATTATCTCTCATTGGAAGTGTTTTTCCAACAACAAGAAGATCAGCAGGAATTTCGCCGTCAATAACAAAAATATCTTTTGGTAATTCAACAATTGCCATTTGGTTAACTTGACCGTAACCCTCTTCGCATGGAACAGAGAATTGGAAAGAGTCGCCAACCTTTAAACCTTTAATTTTTTCCTCGAAAAGAGGTAAAAGTTGACCACGACCGTACATAAAAACAAGTGGATGCTCAGCAACAGCATTGTCAACAATCTCATCATTTACCTTAAGCATATAGCTTAATGATACAACTTTATCGTTTGAAATAATCATGTATTGTGTTTTAAATTGATTTCTAGAAAATTTCGTCAAAGAAACAGGTTTATTTTATCATAACAAAACAAATAGTTTATTGTTTTTAACTTTTTAAACATTTTATATTATGCAGATAATTAACATATTACAAGCGACACATAATTTTTTTTTTTGATTTTTCAAAAAAAGCCCCCGCTAACTGCTTGTGGTATCAAGTAATATATGCACCTTTGCACCGATAATTTTTTTATTTACAATTTTTACAATCAACAAACATGAAAGGTAAAGTAAAATGGTTTGATGCCGCTAAAGGTTTTGGCTTTATTCAAACTGAAGAAGGTAATGATGTATTTGTTCATTACACAGGTATTGCAAAAGAAGGTTTCAAACGTCTTGATGAAGGACAAGCTGTAACTTTCGAAATTACACAAGGCAAACGTGGCCCACAAGCTACCAATGTTAATGTTGTAGAATAAACGAGTTATTCTAAACATAATTTAAAAAGGCTTCGGTACTCCGAAGCCTTTTTCACGTTATAGAGATGCTAGTTAGAAGTTTATGCTAACACGAAGCATTGGGTTTGATGAGTAAGGTGAATATCTACTATCTGATATATTCCACATAGCAAGAAGGTTTAATGCAGCCTTATCACCTAACGGAAAGTGATAACCAGCTCCAATAAGTACCAAATGTACCCAACCTTTTCCGTTATCAACTGATGCACTTACTTGTCCCAAAGATTTATCTAGGTAAAGTGCCTCCCACTCTGCCTGAAATATAGGTCCACCATGAATACCTATGCCAAACGTTTTATCTAAATCTCTGATTGGCATAATTTGAGTAAAACCTGATACTCCCCAAATATGGGTTTTAATTGGTTTTGTATCAACTCCAGCAATGCTATAGCTAGTTTTTAAAAAAGAGTATCTTCCTCCAACTCCTAGCGACCACTGAGGTATAACCCATATCCCAACCTGTGGTAAAATATCTACTCGAGTTTCTGTTCCAAAGAGTAAACCAATTGTTCCTCCAAAGAAGATTCTGTCTGAAAAATTTTCAAATTCTTTGGTCTTTGCTTTTACTTGAGCTGAAGCATTATCAATGGTAACACTCAATACCAAAAGAACCATTAAGATTGTGAGTATTCTTTTCATTTTGTTTTTGATTAGCATTACAAATTTTACAAAAAATATGCCCTATTCAAAATTTTGAAGGCTTAATGTTATTAATTACATAAGTAGTTATATTTGTTTATTAAATTAACAAGAAATTATGAATATTGTTATAACGGGAGCATCAAGGGGTATTGGATTTGAAATGGCAAAGAAGTTTTCATTAATCTCAGGAAATAAGGTAATTGCCATTGCCAGAAATAGAGCAAAACTTGAAGAACTTCAAAGAATATGCTCAAGTTTAAATAGCAATAGCACTCTTATCCCAATAGTTTTCGATTTGGCGAATACTGAACAATACGAAAGTTTATTGTTGACTCAGATAAATACCAACTTTGATAAAGTTGATATCTTAATTAACAATGCTGGGTTTCTAGTGAATAAGTCCTTTAAGCAGCTATCAAATGCTGACATTAACGACATGTTTCAAGTCAACCTCAATGCTCCAATAAGGCTTATCCAATGTTTAATTCCCTTAATGGCTAAGGGTAGTCATGTGGTTAATATTAGTAGCATGGGAGGTTTTCAAGGAAGTCAAAAATTCCCAGGGTTATCTATTTATTCTGCTACAAAAGCAGGATTAGCTTCGCTAACCGAATGCCTCGCCGAAGAGTATAAAGACACTGGGATTTCGTTTAATTGTCTTGCCCTTGGGGCAACTGATACCGAAATGCTTAATGAGGCTTTCCCCGGCTACAAAGCACCTTTTACAGCTGAAGAAATGGCAAGTTTTATAGTTGATTTTGCACTCACTAAACACAAATTCCTTAATGGGAAGATTATTCCGGTTACAATATCAACCCCATAAAAAAAAACCGCCCTGAGGCGGTTTCTTGTTTTATCTAGCTATAAACTCTAGGCTGAACCTCGCCTCGAAGAACCATTAGCCCGTTCATTGCAAGAGCTTGCATTTCATCTTCGCCAGGATATACTGCTACTGGAGCAATAAAGCCCACCATATCTTTTATGTAATCTACAAGATCAGGATTATGTGCAATACCGCCAGTAAGAATAATGGCATCAACCTTGCCTTTTAGCACAACAGCCATTGAGCCAATTGATTTTCCAATATTGTAGGCCATTGCATTTTGGATAAGTTTTGCTTTTTCGTCACCAGCTTTAGCCTTCATTTCAATTTCATAGGCATCGTTAGTGCCAGCATGTGCAACTAATCCACCCTGACCAGTAATCATCTTCTTAACCTGCTCGTAGGTGAACTCACCGCTAAAGCAAAGCTTTGCAATTTGACCCGATGGTAAAGAGCCTGAACGCTCTGGTGAGAATGGACCATCGCCATCGAGGGCATTGTTAACATCAACAACCTTTCCGTTGCGATGAGCACCAACCGAAATACCGCCACCAAGATGAGCAACAATAAGGTTTAGCTCCTCATATTTCCTATCCAAAGACTTAGCATGAACTCGTGCAATAGCCTTTTGATTCAGGGCATGAAATATTGATATTCTCTTAAAACGAGGATGTCCTGCAATACGTGCAACATCATCTAACTCGTCAACAACAACAGGATCGGCAATGAAAGCGCGAGCGCTAGGAATCGTTTTTGCGATATTATCAGCAATAAGAGCGCCAAGATTACTAGCATGTTCGCCCATAATGCAGTTTTTAATATCCTCTTTCATAGCATCGTTTACCTCATAAACGCCCGATTCAATAGGCTTTACAAGACCACCTCTGCCAACAACTGCTGAAAATTTATCGATTTGAATATCCGCAACCTTCAGTTCCCTTAGGATTATCTCCTTTCTAAACTCAAACTGCTCGGCGATTTTCGAAAAATCCTTCAATTCATCAGCTGTATGCTTAATATTCTTTAAGAAAATAGACTTACTGTTTTTGTAAACAGCAATCTTAGTTGATGTCGACCCTGGGTTAATCGCCAGAATTTGAAATTCTTCCATTTCTTGTTAATCGAGATAATTAGGTTTAAACTATTTTGCTGCGTTAGCGGCTAATGCAATTGAATACATCTTTGATTGAACGCTATCACCTCTCGATGTAAGAACGCATGGAACTTTAGCACCCATTACCATTGCGCCAAGTTCACCTTTAGCCAATTTGGTACAAGTTTTAAAGAATACGTTACCTGACTCGATATTTGGGAATAGGATACAATCAGCATCACCAGCAACTCCACCGGTAACCTTCTTAATTTCTGCTGACTCTTTATCAATAGCAACATCAAGAGCTAAAGGACCATCAACGATAGCGCCTTTAATTTGTCCACGATCAGCCATTTTAGCAATGATAGCAGCATCAACGCAAGCTGGCATACCAGCTGACATCTGCTCAGTTGCAGCAAGGATAGCAACCTTAGGTTTCTCAATTCCTAAAGAATGAGCGGTTTTTATCAAATAGTCAGTAATAGCAATCTTTTGAGCTAAGTCTGGAGCAGGGATAATAGCAACATCACCTACAACTAAAAGCTTATGGTAAGTTGGAACTTGAACAACGGTAACGTGAGTTAAAACAGCCTTTGGAGGCATTAAACCTGTTTCCTTGTTAAGAATAGCTCTCATGTATTTATCTGAACTAACTAGACCTTTCATGAGCACATCACCTTCGCCTTTGTTGATTAGTTCAACCGCTTTGGTAGCAGCTTTCATCTCGTCAGCTTCCTGAACGATTCTAAATTTTGATGGGTCAATTTTGTGTTCAGCACAAACCTTCTTAATAGTTGCCTCGTCGCCAACTAAAACGCCATCAACAATACCCATATCGATAGCCATACTTACAGCCTCAATAGTATGAGCATCATTAGCAAATGCAGCAACTAAACGCTTTTTGGTTTTGCTGCGTAAAATATCAAAAAGTTGATCTAATTTATTAACTATCATATCATTATTTTTTTAAACGGTTGATATTATTAATTGCTTGGTCTTATATTAATTCTTGAGTTTTGATACGATATTTGCTGTATCAGTTGCAATTACAAGCTCTTCGTTTGTAGTGATAGACATAACTGTTACCCTTGAGTTTGGCTTAGTCAAGATCTTATCTTTACCACGAACGCCTTTGTTTGCCTCAGCATCAAAATCAACGCCCATAAAGTCGATGGCCTCAGATACGTGAGCACGGATATTATCGTCGTTTTCGCCAATACCGCCAGTGAAGATGATTAGATCAACGCCATCCATAACCGCTGCGTAAGCGCCTACATACTTTTTAACGCGGTAGTAATACATATCTATTGCAAGCTGAGCACGCTCATCGCCTTTTGCAGCAGCATTCTCTAAGTCGCGCATATCAGATGATTGACCTGAAATACCTTGAACACCGCTCTTCTTGTTAATTACATCGTTAACCTGCTTAATGCTTAGGTTCTCTTTCTCAGCTAGGAAAAGGAGTACGCCTGGATCAACATCACCACTACGGGTACCCATGATTAAGCCTTCAACTGGAGTAAAGCCCATAGATGTATCAACTGACTTACCATGCTTAATTGCACATACTGAAGCACCATTTCCTAAGTGGCAAGTAATAATTTTTTGTGTATTGAAATCTTTTCCAAGAATTCGACAAGCCTTTTGAGCAACGAATTTGTGGCTAGTTCCATGGAAACCATAACGACGAATCTTGTACTTATCGTAGTATTCGTAAGGAATAGCATATAAGTAAGAGAAATTAGGCATTGTTTGGTGGAACGATGTATCAAATACAGCAACCTGAGGAACACCTGGAAGTAACTTTTCCATTGAAAGAATACCCTTTAAGTTTGCTGGATTGTGAAGTGGAGCAAGTTCGATACATTTTTCGATCTCAGATTTTACTCTAGCATCGATAAGACTGCTCTCGGTAAAAAACTCGCCACCATGTGCAACGCGATGTCCAACTGCAACGATTTCATTAATGCTTTTAATAACCCCATGATCCTTATCTACCAAAGCATCAAGAATTAGGTTAATACCAACACTATGATCGGGAATTGGCTCGAACATTTCGTATTTCTCCTTTCCCTCGGGTTTGTGGGTTAATATCCCGTCGGCTAAGCCAACTCTCTCAACAAGACCCTTTGCCAATAATTTGCTGTCATTGCTCATGTCGATAACTTGGTACTTAATCGAAGAGCTTCCACAGTTTAATACGAGAACAATCATTTGATTATATTTTAATTGATTATCAATTAGTTAGAACAATAAATTACAGAGTGTAAAATTATATAAAAAAGCCTCATATTTTCTAGTATTTTTAAAAATATTTTAAGCGATTTTTGATTTTTTTCTTTCAATTTGAAAGTTTTTTATAAGAAATGATAATAATTAGTAAGCGGCATGATTTTTGACAGGAATTGAAGAAATTTTTACAATTAAATCCCTTTTCCCACCTCTACGTTAAAGCTTGTTTTTAGTTTCACGTTTATTTATTGGATAAATTACATTAGCACCTTTCGTCTTCCTTAAATTCGTTAAATTTGAGACCTCAATAATTGTTTAAAAGAATGATCAATCAGCTCGAAGAAAGATATTTAGAACTAAAACAACAGCTCGAAGGCGATTTTAACTGGGATCAATCTACGCTAATTCAATATGCTACAGATGCCTCGGCGTATCGCGAAATGCCAAGCGCTGTTGCATTACCAAAAACAAAAGAAGATCTTAAAAAACTAATTGTTTTTGCTAAAAACAATAGCATTCCATTAATTCCGCGTGCTGCAGGGACATCGCTTGCAGGCCAAGTTGTTGGGAATGGAATAATAGTCGATACATCAAGATATTGGGGAAAGATTATTGAGATTAATACACAAGAAAGCTGGGTGAGAGTTGAAGCGGGTGTAATTCTCGATGAGCTTAACCTTGCTCTTAAGCCACATGGACTTTTCTTTGGGCCTGAAACATCGACCTCAAACCGATGTATGATTGCCGGTATGGTTGGGAATAATAGCTGTGGCTCCCACTCTATCCTCTATGGTAGCACTCGCGATCACACCATCTCAGTTAAAATGATTTTAGAAGATGGTATTGAGTATGAATTTGGACCATTATCAAAAGAAGAGTATGAGAATAAACTGATTATCCAAGGGAAAGAAGGCGATTTATATAGATTTTTAAACGATAACCTTTCAAATGAAAGCATCAAAAGCGAGATTAGTGCTCAATACCCCGATCCATCTATAAAACGCCGTAATACTGGCTATGCGCTTGATATGCTGCTCAACTGCTCAGCATTTGGGAATAGCGATAAACCCTTTAACTTATCAAACCTGATCGCTGGAAGCGAAGGAACGCTAGGTTTTATTACCGAGATAAAACTTAATCTTGTTCCACTTCCTCCGAAAGAGAAAGCCGTAATTGCAATTCACCTTTCGGAGCGTAACCATGCATTTAAGGCAAACCTTATTGCGTTAAAATACAAACCCGGTGCGGTTGAGATGATGGATAATATCATCCTAAGTTGTACAAAGGGAAATATTGAGCAAAAGAAGAATCGATTTTTCATACAAGCCGATCCCGGGGCAATTCTTATCGTTGAATTTGCAAGGGAAACAAAGGAAGCAATCAATCAAATTGCATCCGAATTGGAGGCCGAAATGCGTTCAGCTGGTTTTGGATATCACTTCCCAATAATCTGGGGAAATGATATCTCAAAGGTTTGGGCGCTACGTAAGGCTGGATTAGGCGTTCTTTCGAACATGGAGGGCGATGCTAAACCCGTTTCGCTTGTTGAAGACACAGCCATTGCTGTAGACAAACTTCCTGATTACATGGAGGAGTTTGCAGCAATTATGAAGAACCATAACCTCGATTGCGTTTACCATGCGCACATTGGTAGTGGCGAGCTTCATTTAAGACCAGTTCTAAATCTTAAAGATTCAAAGGATGTTGTGCTTTTCAGGATAATTGCCTTTGAGGTTGCACATCTAGTTAAAAAGTACCGAGGATCGTTAAGTGGCGAGCATGGCGATGGAAGGCTTAGGGGCGAGTTAATCCCCATAATGTATGGCGACAAGGTATATAGCTTAATGCAAGAAGTTAAGCAGTCATTTGACCCTAAAAATATCTTTAATCCAGGTAAAATTGTTAACAGCCCTCCTTTAAACTCATTTTTACGATACGAACCCGGACAGGCTGAAAAAGAGATACAGACCATTTTTGACTTTTCAAACGTTCAGGGTATCCTAAGGGCCATCGAGAAATGCAATGGGTCGGGCGATTGTCGAAAAACAAAGTTGGCTGGTGGAACCATGTGTCCAAGCTATATGGCTAGTTTGCACGAGGGAAACACAACAAGAGCAAGAGCTAATATTTTAAGGGAGTTTCTAACTAATAGCGACAAAAAGAATCCGTTTAACCATAAGGAGATTTACCAAGCGCTTGATCTTTGCCTTTCATGTAAAGGATGTAAAAACGAATGCCCATCGAGCGTAGACATGGCCAAATTAAAGGCCGAATTCCTTCAGCATTGGTACGATGCCAATGGCATCCCACTGCGAAGCAGAATGGTTGCATATATTACAAGGATTAATGCATTTGGCAGCATTGCTCCTCGCATAACCAACTTCTTCCTATCTAACAGGATTATAGCACCTATACTCATGAAAAGTTTAGGGTTTGAACCTAAGCGCAAAATGCCGCTGTTAAGCAAAAAGACATTCAAAAAATGGTTCAAAGCATCAAATGTCAAAGCAACAAAATACAATAAACGAGTACTTTTATTCCCCGATGAGTTCACAAACTACAACGATGCGCACATTGGAATTAAAGCGGTTGAATTGCTTAACGCATTAGGATACGAAGTAATAATCCCTGATGTTTTTGAAAGTGGAAGAACCTATATATCTAAAGGGCTAATAAGAACTGCAAAGAAGATTGCCAACAAGAATATTGAAATTTTAAGCAAACTGGTTGCTGACGATTGCCCTTTAATCGGAATAGAACCATCTGCAATTCTAAGTTTTAGAGATGAATACCCAGATTTATCGACTAACGAAAATCTTTGCTACGCATCTTACCTATCGCGTAACACATTCCTTTTTGAAGAATTCTTTATGAAAGAGGTTGAAAAAGGGAATATTACTAAAGAATCGTTTAAATCATCTTCACGGGAGATGAAACTTCATGGCCATTGCCAGCAAAAAGCCGTTGCATCAACAAAGGCAACAAAGGAAATGCTTTCATTCCCCGATGGGCATACGATTACAGAAATTCCAAGTGGCTGTTGTGGTATGGCTGGTTCATTTGGGTACGAGAAGGAACACTACGATTTATCGATGAAAGTTGGAGAACTAGTCCTTTTTCCTGAAATTAGAATAGCATCTGAAACCATTACCATTGTTGCACCAGGAACCAGCTGTAGACATCAAATTAAGGATGGAACTGGACGAACGGCTTACCATCCAATTGAAATTATGTGGGAAGCGGTTAAGGGAAAGAGTTGTGAGTTGTGAGTTGTAAGTTCTATGTTACAGCGTTACAAAGTTTCAGAGTTTCAGAGTTAAAATATTGTTACCCAAATATTTGCTTAAGCACTTCGAATAGTTCTAATGGAGAAATTGGTTTTGTGATGTAATAGTTGAAACCTGCATCTAGCGCTTGCTCTCTATCCTCGTTCATTGCATAAGCGGTTTGAGCAATAATTGGGACTTTATTATTTACTTTTCTTATCTCTTTTGCAGTTTCAAGTCCATTCATAATAGGCATCTTTACATCCAATATAATTAAATCAAGATGCTGATTTGTAAGGAATAACTCCATTGCCTCATGCCCATTCTTTGCAGTTAAAAGATTAACCTTCGTCTGCTTTAAAATACCCTCAAGCAGAAGCAAGGATGCAATCTCGTCCTCGGCTACAAGTATGGTTCTTCCATGTAGATCAATAGAGTCTATTGTTTGCTGAGACACTAATATATCGCTATAAATCTGACGATAAGGAATGGTAAAAAGGAAAACTGAACCTTCATTTGGAATTGATCTTAACCAAATCTTACCTCCCATAAGTTCAACCACAGATTTGGAAATGGCTAATCCTAGCCCATTTCCACCAGTTGAATTCTTTTGATTCTCATCCACTCGTCTAAAACGTTCAAAAATTACCTCATGATGATCAAATGGAATCCCTAAACCAGTATCCTTCACAAAAAACTCAATGAATTCGCCCTTAATTTCATACCCAAACTCAACCTCACCCTTCTCTGTGTATTTTATGGCATTTCCAATTAGATTATTCAATATTTGTGTTAACCTATGATCATCAGTCAAGATATTTGCCTTATCATCATCTAAACCCTTAGAGAAAGCAAAGTTCAAAACCTTTTCGTTTGCTTTTATTAAGTGGAGATGGTATAAATTGGTTAGTAAAGCGTTTAACTTAGTTTTACGATTAAAAATTTTGAGTTGCCCAGATTCAATTATTGAAATATCGATTATATCATTGATAACGTTAAGAAGTTGACGAGTACTTGTATTGATGATATTTAAGTAAAAATCAAGATCCTTTTTTGATTGCTGATTGTTTATCAATAAATCGCTAAAACCAAGAATTGCATTCATAGGAGTACGAATCTCGTGGCTCATATTTGCTAAAAATGCAGATTTCATTCTATTTGCTGATTCGGCTACTTCTTTTGAAACGAGTAAATCAGCTTCAACCTTTTTTCTTTCGGTAATTTCCTTTGCCAATTCACTATTTTTAATTCTAATTGAACGATTTCTACTAATAAGTAGCCCTAGAAAGAATGAAATCAAAATAGTATTAATGAATCCAACAACAAAATAGGTTGATTGAAAAAAAGCAAACGACTTCCATCCTTCTTTAGGAATAGCAGCCAACTCCCATTTTCCACCAGGAACGTTAACATCTAAAATAACAGGATTATTAAACAAAACTGTAGAATCGCCCCAAATAGTCTCACCTTTTTTACCCTTCCCATCCTTTCCATACAAAAGAATATTCAATTTTTTTGAATTGGTTACATTTCCGTCCTCAAGGATAGTATTCACATATGCAACGATAGAAGCCAATCCCCAATAACCTTTTGAACTATCGGAAATATTCTCTAGAAAAATGGGAGCACGATTGATAAAACCCAAACCGCCTTGAACAAGTTTTACAGGACCTGCAAGCAAAGGCCTTCCTATGCGTTCTGCTTCAATAACAGATTCGCGTTGTTGTGGGTTGGTCATATAGTCAAGGCCAATAGCCCTTTCATTCCCTTTAAAAGGATAAACCCAGCGAACTTTATTATCGGGAGCTAAAGCTATGTTTCTAATATGCCTGCTCTCTTGGAGAGCTCGCTTGGTCATGGCATTAAATAAATCTAATGATATATCGTTTTGATGGCTAATATAATGTACCATCCCTTGAGTTAAGTTAAAAGTAGATGTAACAACACCCTCGAGTTGAACGCGTATAGTTGAAAGTTCGGATAATACTTCGATTTTTTTGTTATTGATGTTTTGCTCGGAATCAAATTTCCCAAGGAGAAAACTTACTGTTAAGCCAGACAAAAGAGTAAATATTACCAATAGTTGTCCTAACCGAAAACGATTACGAATAACAGATATAATTGTAATATTACTCATACTTGTGCTAATAAATAAATATCAATAAAATTTTAAATTATTCTAATTCCTAAAAGTGTTATATCATCTGTTTGATCAAAAGCCTTAATGTAATCATTTTTCCAATGCGCCAAGCTATTCTCAATGATATCTTTCTGTTTATTAAGATTTATTGATGAATTTTGAATAATAAGCTGTTCAAACTGTTTCATTGAATATTTTTGACCTTTTGGTCCACCAAACTGATCGATTAAACCATCAGTGAATAGATAAACAATATCGTTCTTATTTAGCTGATAATTAATATTATTAAATCCTGAAAACTTAGATGTAAAAGGATCTCCAACCGGATGATTATCGGCCTTTATTTTATAAACTTTATTATCCCTAAGAATTAAAATTGGATTATGAGCACCAGCATATTCAAGCATTAATGTTTTTTTATTCAATGCACAGAGCGCTAAATCCATTCCATCCTTAATGTTTGCATTCTTATCAGACTTGCGAAGCGATGAATTAATTTCGATGCTTAAATGGGTTAAGATATCGGCTGGTGTAAGATTTATCGATTCGTGAATAGCTTTTCGAAGAAAAGCATAACCCATAACGCTCATCAAAGCACCGGGTACACCATGCCCTGTACAATCGATAACTGCAAAAAATATTTTTTCTTCAGTTTCGTAAAGCCAATAGAAATCGCCACTTACAACATCCTTTGGCTTATAGAGCACAAAAGAATCAGGGAAAAGGGTTTGGATTAAAGAAATCTCAGGTAATATTGAATGCTGTATATTTTCGGCATAAGCAATGCTTGCAGTAATATTCGAATTCTTTTGCTCAATCAACTTGCTCTGTATATGAATTTCATCTCTTTGAGCCAAAATCTCCTCATTTTTTTGCTTTAACTCATCGATTAGAATTTGTAAATTATCACGTTGAGCTGATATTTGCTCGTTTTGAAGGTTTAACTCCTCATTAACCTCTTTAAGCTGAATTGTTCGCTCTTTAACCGTTGCCTCAAGAATATCTTTGTCCTCTTTAAGTTTCCTCTCCCTTTGCTTTATATATAGATATATAAGAGAAAGCATAGAAAACAATATCAAAATTCTAAACCATAATGTTTTCCAATAAGGTGGAAGTATTTCTACATTAATACTTGCAATGCTATCGCTCCAAACATTATCGCAATTCGTTGCTCTTACTTTAAAAGTATATTTTCCGTGAGGGAGGTTTGTATATGTTGCAAATCGGCGCGTTCCAATGCTACTCCAATCCTTATCAAACCCCTCCATTATGTACTCATACTTATTTTTTTGAGGAATTGAAAAGTCAAGAGAGGCAAACTCCAACGTAAAAACCTTTTCGTTAGCACTTAAAGTAATGCCTTTCAGCTTTGAAATAGATTGTGGAAGATAGTAATTGCCATTATTATATATTATTCGTGCATTTTTATTCTTCTTTAACTTTTTACTGATTGTATGAGCAACCTCCACATTCTTATTGAAAAGTTGAAATCCAGTAATTACAACAGGTGGCTTATAAAAGTTCTCGGCAACGCTATCGGGATGAAAATAAACAGCACCTGCAATTGTACCTAGGTAAATTGTTCCATTTTGGCTTTGAAAATAGGCATTAGTATTAAACTCATTGCTTGGTATCCCATCATTAAAGTCGAAGTTTTGAATTAAAGGTTTGGTTGCATATATTTTACCATAGCTATCATTATAAGGCGAAAACCTTGAAATCCCCTTATTTGTACTAAGCCATAATCTACCTTTTTTATCACAAATAATTCCATAAATACAATCGTTTGGCAGCCCATCGTGAGTTGTATAACTTTTAAAGCGAAGGCGACCCTTACTATCAACGCTAACCCTGTTAAGCCCGCCACCATCCGTGCCAACCCAAATTGTTCCATAAATATCCTCTACAATTGAAAGGACAGAGTTATTGGGAATGCTATTCTTATCCTTAGGATTATACTTATAGCTTATGGACTTGCCTGTTTTTGGATCGAAAATATTCAGACCACCAAGTCTAGTGCCAAGCCATAGTTTACCCTGGATATCCTTATAAATGCTTATAATTATGTTATCAGAAATACTTAACGAGTCCTTTGGGTTATTTTTATAAACAGTAAATGTTTCGGTAAACTTATTAAACTTATTAAGGCCACCACCATCGGTTCCAACCCAAATAGAGCCCCTTTTATCATCGAGAAGTGTATAGATAAAGTTGCTAGAAATACTATTTTTGTTGGCTGGATCATATTTAAAAGACCTTGATTTTCCTGTTCGTGAATCAAATTTATTTAACCCGCCACCACTTGTTCCAACCCAAAGAATTCCATTATAATCTTCAATTATTTTATAAATTTCATTATTTGAAAGGCTTAAACTATCGTCGAGGATATTCTTATATGCAATAAATTCTGCTTTTGATGAATTATACCTATTTAAACCACCTCCACGAGTGCCAACCCATAAAACATTCGATTTATCGATACAGAACCCTCGAATTGCATTACTTGTAATACTTTTGGGGTCAAGGGGATCAAACTTAAAGACCTTGAATTTTGTACGATATTTACTATAACTACTTAACCCTCCACCAAATGTACCAATCCATAGAGTCTTTGATTTATCTTCGAATAACGAAAGTGGATAGTTACTCGAAAGGCTTTCGGGTCTAAGTATATCTCTTTTATAAACCTCAAACTTTCCAGTATTCTTATTTAAAATATTTAATCCCCCGCCATATGTAGCAATACAAAGCATCCTACTACTGGTTTCGTAAATTGCATTGATATTATTATTCGAGAGAGAACTTGGATCAGCGGGATTATTTATATAATGGTCGAACTTATCGGTACTTCTATTAAGCCTATTTAAGCCACCACCAACTGTTCCTGCCCAAAGAAAGCCTTCAGAGTCGATAAAAATCGATTTAACATTATCGTTCGAAATGCTATTCGGGTTGTATAATAAATGCCTGTAAGCTTTAAAGGTTTCTGTTTTCTTATCGAATCGATTTAACCCGCCACCTAATGTGCCAATCCAAAGCGTATTCTGATCTTCCTCAATTATTGATGTCACAATGTCATTGGAAATACTATTTAATAGGGACAGGCTATTTTTATAAACTTTGAACGTTCCATTTCTCCTATCAAACCTATTTAACCCACCACCATTTGTTCCAACCCATATTGTTCCGTCACAATCTTCGAAAAGGCAATGAATATAATCGTTCGAAAGGGATAAAGAATCCTTAGGGTCATTCCTATAGGCAAAAAACCGTTCTGTTTTTTTATCGAAACGATTTACGCCTCCACCACGTGTTCCAATCCAAAAATTGCCACATCTATCTTCTAAAATTGATAATACACAATTATTCGAAAGGGTTAATGGGTCATCAGGGTTGTTTCTATATACAGTAAACTTATAACCATCATATTTATTTAATCCATCCTGTGTGCCAAACCAAAGAAAGCCATCACAATCTTGAATAGTTTGATAAACAACGCTTTGCGATAAGCCCTCTTCGAGCGATAATCGTGAAAATTTTAGAGGTTGCTTATTTTGAGAAAAAGATAGGCTTGATATACAGATGAAAAAAATAGTTGGAATAATCCAACTACAATAAAACCTAATGAAAAGAGACTTAGCGTTTCCTATGTGGTAATTCTCTATCATAAATACAGAATTAATCACTAATAAGAACTAAATATAAGGAAATAAAAGGTACGATTCCATTTTTACGCGATGATATATTTAACTAAATATAGAAAAAGAGGTTAATTGATACCTCAACTAACCTCTTCTAAAAAACATCACCTCTTTTTATCTCATTAAATCATAGCAAGTTAATTGCTGCAGATAGCGTAAATAAAGTTTTCTGTTTGCAACTACAGGAACTGTCCATGAAGGGTTCTTTACATCAGTAATGGCTGATTTTATCTCGCCAATCTTTTTAAATCCTGAAGGATCGGGTTTTATTAAAAACAATTTCCCTTTTAGATCAATTGAGATTAAATACCCATCAACAAAGGTTGTTGTTCCCTGTCCAATTTCGCTAGTACTCCACATCTCCTTACCAGTTGCCAATTCGAGGCATTTGAATTGACCTGTATTCCTCGAACTTTCGCCCGAATAACCATATATATAGCCATCAATTAATATCGGATCGGAGTGCTGAGCCTCCAAAACTTTGTTTGTCCAAAGTACAGAATATCCATCCTTTGTAACTTTTATAGCCTGACAGCCCATACCATAACCCGATGTGTGGAACACAATATCATTATATACAATAGGTGTTGTTGCATTGACAAAATATTCGGTTGTCCAAGGAACAGTCCACAATAATTTTCCATCAGCAGGATTTAGGCACGATAAACCAACACCTTGATAAACTAGAAGTTTGGTTTCATTTTCAATTTTTATAGGCAAAGCAAATGCATAGCCAGCCTCCCCTTCCATCGATTTCCAAAGCAAATTACCATTCAATTTGTCATATGCTAATATTAGCGCTTTACCACCACCTTGGACAATAACCATATTTTCATAAACTAAAGGAGTTGTTGAGAAACCCCAAGTTGGTTCTGCACCGCCTTCATCCTTAACGTTCTTTCTCCATAGCAGTTCGCCATCCTCCAATTGCCAACAAGCTATATCGCCACTGCGGCCAAAAGTATAAACCTTATCGTCGTTGATGAATGGTGTAGCACGTGGACCGGGTCCATGGGCTGTTTCGGCTTTAGCCTCATATTTGCCAACCCAAATAAGTTCACCATTATCAGCATTGATACAGAAAAGCAAATCATTATTGGCATCTCTACCGGGAATAATCAATCTATTCCCTTGAACCACGGGTGCCGACCATGATGCTGTTGCCTTATCTTGGCACAAGTAACTTACTTCCCATAACTTTTTTAATCCGTTAGACCAGTCAGTTTTAATTCCAACAACAGCGCTTTTACCATCATAGTTAACACCTCGCCAATTTGGCCAATCGGCATTACCTTTAGTAATTGCAGGCATTGAGGCCATGGGTGTTGGCAAGCCATCCTGCTTTCCTGTTAATGGTTCACTTCCCATCACCATTTTATAGATTTGATATCCATAAAACCCAGCAAGCGCTAACACAAAAACGATTACAATTAGAATAATTTTTAAATACTTTTTCATAATTCATTAATTATCAAGTTACTTATAAAAAAATGATGGAACTATAACACAATTCCATCATTCCAATATTCCATTATCACTCTAAAATATTTTACTATTTCATTAGCGCTTTCTTCATAGTTTCGCCAATCATAGCAGGCGATTCAACCACATGAAGTCCACACTCTTTCATAACTTTCATTTTTGCAGCAGCAGTATCCTCTGCACCACCAATAATTGCACCAGCATGCCCCATTCTACGACCTTTAGGAGCAGTTTGTCCAGCAATAAAGCCAACTACTGGTTTTGTACCGTGCTCCTTAATCCAACGAGCAGCATCGGTCTCCATGCTTCCGCCAATTTCGCCTATTATTACAATTCCTTCAGTTTCAGGATCAGCCATCAATAGTTTGACTGCATCTAATGTTGTGGTTCCAATTATTGGGTCTCCTCCGATACCAATACCGGTAGATTGTCCAAGCCCTTGCTTTGTGATTTGATCTACTGCTTCGTAAGCTAAAGTACCTGATCGCGATATAACTCCTATTGTTCCTTTTTTATGAATAAATCCGGGCATAATTCCAACCTTAGCTTCTCCGGGGTTAATAACTCCAGGGCAGTTAGGGCCAATTAATCTTACATCGGGTATTTCACTTAAAATATGTTTCACTTTAACCATATCGGCAACAGGAATCCCCTCGGTAATACAAATTACCACCTTAATTCCACTTGTGGCTGCCTCAATAATCGAATCGGCTGCGAAAGCGGGTGGCACAAAAATAACAGAAACATTTGCACCAACATTCTTAACCGCTTCTTCAACAGTGTTAAAAATTGGCAAGCCTAAATGTTGCTGCCCTCCTTTGCCAGGAGTAATTCCACCTACTACATTAGTTCCGTATTCAATCATTTGGGTTGCATGAAAGGTGCCTTCGCTACCTGTAAACCCTTGAACGATAACCTTCGAACTCTTATTTACTAGTACACTCATCGATTCGGCTTTTTTAAAAGGTTAATATGCGGAAATTTTGGTTTAAATATAAGCAATTTGTTGTTTTAAAACACTCGTATTAAATTCTCCCTAAGAAATTTCTTTTCGTAAATTGCTTTCGAATAAACATGCAGACGAAACCACTTTATCTATCACATTATGAGTAAAATCAATATTAAATTAGAAAATCTTGGAGCGATTTTCCCATCGAATTGGAACGAAGAGCAGAAAGCAAAGGGCAAAACTATCTTCTTAAAACGCCTTTCGGAGAAAGCTCATAAGTTCTATGGTGGTAAAACCCAGGTAGCACCAAAAGTCCCAGTACCGGGATTCAATTGGTTTAATGTATGGTACACCCCCGGAGTATCTAAAGTTTCTACAACTATCCGCGAAAACAACGATGCTTCATTCGAACTATCAAATCGCGGCAACCTTGTTGCTGTAGTTAGTGACTCTACCCGCGTTCTTGGCGATGGCGACTGCTCCCCTGCAGGTGGATTAGGCGTTATGGAAGGCAAAGCGTTCCTCATGAAGTATTTAGGCGGTGTCGATGCTGTTGCCCTTTGTATCGATAGTCGTGATAATGGTTGCCATAACGATCCTCAAAAGATTATCGATTTTGTAAAAATGTGTCAGTACAGCTTTGGAGCGGTTAACCTTGAGGATATCTCTCAACCAAACTGCTTTAAAGTGCTTGACGTACTTCGCGAAGAGTGCAGTATTCCTGTTTGGCACGATGATGCTCAGGGTACAGCATGCGTAACCCTCGCTGGGCTTATCAACGCGCTTAAACTAACCGAGAAAAAGTTAAGCGATGTAAAAATCGTACTCTACGGCGCAGGAGCATCAAATACAACCATTGCAAGGCTTATTCTTGCTGATGGTGGTGATCCTAAAAAGATGATTCTATTTGATACCAAAGGCGGATTGCATAAGAAAAGGGGCGATATCAAGGCTGATGAAAGATTTTACCGTAAATGGGAGCTTTGCGAAAGCACAAACCCACATTGCATCACAACCATGGAAGAGGCAATGAAAGGTGCAGATGTTCTTATTTCTCTTTCAACTCCAGGTCCCGATACTATTAAGAAGGATTGGGTTAAGCTGATGAACCCTAAGGCTATCGTTTTTGCATGCGCAAACCCTGTTCCTGAGATTTACCCATACGCTGCAAAAGAGGCAGGTGCTTACATTGTGGCTACAGGCCGTGGCGATTTCCCAAATCAGGTTAATAACTCCATTGGATTCCCAGGAATACTTAAGGGTGCATTAATTGTAAGAGCATCAAAAATAACTGATAACATGGCTATTACAGCAGCTCATTCTTTGGCAAATTTTGCTGAAAAACGTGGAATTAACCCAGATAACATTGTTCCAAAGATGGATGAACCTGATGTATTCTCGGTTGAAGCCGCTGATGTTGCTATGCAAGCAATTAAAGATGGTGTAGCTCGTAAACCATATGCTTGGGAAGAGGTATATCAAATTGCTAAAAAGGATATCGATTACTCAAGATCTATGGCTGCTCTTTTAAGCAAAGAGGGCTTCGTTGTTGATCCTCCTGCCGAAATGCTTGAAGAGGCTTTAGAGTATACTGTTAAGTTTATTGAAGGAAAATAAAGATTGTAAATAGTACGTTTAGGAACCCGGTTAATCCGGGTTTCTTTGTTTATAATCAAGTTCAATCAACTTTTTTACTAGCTTTGCACAAATGTTTTTACGATGATTGTTGATGATTTAACCATTGCCGCCATTGCTACAGCGCCCGGAACGGGAGCTATTGCCGTTATTCGTCTTAGCGGAAAAGATGCCATTACCATTTGCGATAAGGTTTTTAAATCAACAAAAGGAAAAAAACAGCTATCGGAGCAAAAGGCCTATACCATTCATCATGGAGCTATTATGGACGATGACAGAGCCGTTGATGAGGTTTTAGTGAGCATTTTTAAAGCCCCTCGCTCCTACACTGGCGAGGATGTGGTTGAAATAGCGTGCCACGGCTCACAAATCATTCAGCAGCAAATGCTCGAGCTGCTAGTTCGAAAAGGTGCGCGGTTAGCCCAACCCGGCGAGTTTACGCTACGAGCTTTTTTGAATGGTAAAATTGACCTTTCTCAAGCCGAGGCCATTGCCGATTTGATATCATCATCGAGCGAAGCAGCGCGTAAGGTTGCGCTACAGCAGATGCGTGGTGGTTTCTCGAGCAAGCTCAAGGAACTGCGCGAGCAGCTATTAAGCTTTATTGCTCTAATTGAGCTTGAACTCGATTTTAGCGAGGAGGATGTTGAATTTGCCGATCGCAAGCAACTTGTAGGACTCATAAACGAGATTCTTTCTGTTATTGAGAAGATGATTAACTCATTCCAACTCGGAAACGTCATTAAGCAAGGAATCCCAGTTACCATTGCTGGGAAGCCAAACGTAGGAAAATCGACCCTTTTAAACCGTTTGCTCAACGAGGAAAGGGCAATAGTTTCGGAAATTGCAGGCACCACCCGCGATACCATTGAGGATAACATCAATCTTGGCGGCATCTCGTTCCGCTTTATCGATACTGCAGGAATTCGCCATACCATCGATTCTATCGAATCAATTGGGGTTGAGCGTGCCTATGCAAAAATATCGCAGGCTAAGATTATTCTACTTCTTGTAGATTCCCAAAGCCCTATCGATGAAATAATGGAATCGATTAAAGAGATAGATTCAACGCTTAATGCCGACCAAATTCCGCTTATCCTTATAAACAAGGACGACAAGGCCGATAAAACGGCCATTAATCAAACCATAGCAACGCTACAGGCAAAATACCCAAATCACCATATACTACCTATATCAGCAAAGGCTGGGCATAACATTGAGCTGCTCACAAGCACTTTGATAAACTTAGGTTTACAGGGACAGCCCGAAACCGATGAGGTAGTTGTAACCAACGTTCGCCATTACGAATCGCTTGTGCGTGCCCGCGAAAACCTGACCGAGGCCATTGATGGACTAAAGGGCAACCTCTCGTCCGATTTGCTAGCCATCGATATCCGCCAGGCCATTCACTACCTCGGCGAAATCACTGGTGAAATAACCACTGATGATATTCTAGGACATATCTTCTCCAAGTTCTGCATCGGAAAATAAATTGGTTGTCAGTTAACAGTTTAGAGTTGACAGATTTGCATGTGACCTAATAACCCAAAACTCACAACTCACCGCTCATCTCTCAAATCTAATAAATTAGCCTTTCCCTACTTGTTTACCCGCCGATTTTAAGTGGTCCTCCATGCGCTACTACACACTATTCTTCTTGTCTTTCGCTTGCTTTTAGGATTATATAGCGTTTAAACACAAAGGACATTTACTTGTTATATTGTTGAAATTCGAATATTTTCATATCTAACAAAGGATTAAGAATAGCCACTTATCATGGTGCCAAGCAAACAAGAAAAGAATAATCAACTTAAAGAAGTAGCCCTGCTATTTCTCAAACTTGGAACAATTTCGTTTGGTGGTCCTGCTGCCCATATCGCAATGATGAATGATGAGGTTGTCAAAAAACGAAAATGGATAACTGAGCAGCATTTCTTAGATTTAATTGGGGCTACAAACCTTATTCCTGGGCCAAATAGCACCGAAATGGCAATCCACATTGGGAAAGAACGTGCAGGCTGGAAAGGGTTAATCGTGGCGGGTTTATGCTTTATACTTCCTGCTGTAATTATTACTGGGATCTTTGCGGTGCTTTACAAAGAATATGGACAACTCCCTCATGTACAACCATTTATCTATGGCATAAAACCAGCTATAATTGCTGTTATTCTCGCTGCAATTTATCCTCTCGCAAGAAAATCGTTGAAAACACTTGAATTAGGGTTTATTGGTGCTATTGCCCTCATACTTTGCCTAATTGGCTTCAATGAGATTATAGTAATGTTTGGTGCGGGTTTCTTTGCTTTGGCATTGAACGCAATCCGTACCAATAGGTTTAACTCTACAAACAGCATTTTCCCATTTGCTGTATTGCCTCTCCATACTACTGAATTTATAAATATTAGCACTCTCGGTTTGTTTTTTACCTTCCTTAAAATCGGAGCAATACTCTATGGTAGCGGTTATGTTTTATTCGCATTTCTCGATACCGAGCTGGTTGCAAAAGGCATCATTTCCCGGCAACAGCTAATAGATGCAATAGCTGTTGGGCAATTCACCCCTGGCCCTGTTTTTTCATCGGTTACATTTATTGGCTACCAAATAAACTATTTTACAGGTGCTGCTATAGCAACATTGGGTATTTTCCTTCCGTCATTCATATTTGTAGCATTACTGAATCCTCTCATCCGTAAGATGAGAGAATCTAAGTTGTTTTCCGCTTTCTTGGATGCCGTCAACGTGGCGTCAATAGCGATAATAGTTGCAATCTGTTACCAGTTAGGAAAAGAGACCATTTCAGATTGGCGAACTATTATAATCGCCATAGCTAGTTTGGCTGTAGTATTTGGCTTTAAGAAAACTAATTCCGCAATGGTTGTTGTCGGAGGCTCAATTTTGGGCTATGTTTTATATTTATTGTAGATTATTAAGTATAATCACCTCATAAGGCATTACATTTTTACCTTACACATATTTCCCCTCGTTCGGCTAATGCTCTAGCAAAATTGTTAGACAAGTTGTGCCTTAGTCGTATATATCACAGCAGGCTATGCCTGCAATATGTTCGCGCGCGTCTCCAGACTCGTGTTTGTTTTTAAATTGCAAACAATGATTTATAATTCATAAAGCCCTTAATATTTATAGACTATATCGTTGTTGTAAGCTGAAGTAGTCGAGTAATCTAATCGATTGTAATCCCTTTTTTCGCAAAACTTTGAATGGTTTCCTCGGAAACCATTTTGTTTATTGCCTCGCGAATTGGCGCATACTGCTCATGCATTGGGCAAGGGTTTTGTCCATTACATTGCTTTAAGCCAAATCCACATGCTGTAAACGTTTTATCTCCTTCAATGGCAACAATTAAATCCTTCAGTGGCAAATCAGGTTTGTTAATATCGAAGTAAAAACCACCACCCTTCCCTTTCAACGATTCAACAAACCCCATACGAACCATTCGCTGCAATATCTTGGCAATATAAAACTGCGGAGCTTCAATCTCTTTAGCTATTTCAACAATACCAGGACGCCTACTTTTTAGGTTTTGCAGCTTAATGTAAACCAGTGCCCTAAGGGCGTATTTTGTCTCTTTGTTAAACATCGCAATTTTTTAAAAACATTCATTGAACAAATATATAAACTTAATGTTGATATACAAAAAGACCTTTTAGTCTTTTATTATACAAATAAATCATAATAACTTAATATTTAAAGATATGAGTAATATAAACACAAAAAAACTTACCATTGGTGAGATCGTTACAAACGATTTTCGGGCAGCAAACATCTTTACGGAGGCAGGAATAGACTTTTGCTGTGGAGGAAATAAAACGCTTGGCGAGGCCTGCAACGAGAAAGGAATTAACCCTTCACATATTGAGGAGAGTTTAGGTAAACTAGAGCTAACGCCAAACTCCGAAGGCAATAACTTTAAGGATTGGGACTTAGATTTGCTTTGCGATTATATCGAGAAGAAACATCACCGTTACGTTAAGAAGGCTCTCCCCGACCTAGTTCATTATACCCAGAAAATAGCATCGGTACATGGAGCAAATCATCCTGAGCTGGCTGAGATAGCAGATTTATTTGGACAAATCAACACTGAACTACTTCAACATCTCAAAAACGAGGAAGAGGTTCTATTCCCAGCAATTAAGGAAGTTATAACGAATGAAAATAGTAAAGCTTTAGCCACTATTAAATCAGAAATAGAACGAATGACAAAGGAGCACGAGTTTGCAGGTGGTGCAATGGATAAGATTAATGTGCTTTCGAAGGGCTACAAAGTTCCTGCTGATGGCTGCAACACTTATAATGTAACCTACAACCTGTTACATCAATTTGAAGATGATCTTCACATTCATGTTCATCTTGAGAATAACATTCTTTACCCCAAAGCAATACTATTATAATACTAAATAAGAATTTCATGGAAACAGCAACCAAAAACTTAATTAACGACCATGTTCACATACTACGTCTTATAGGTGTAATGGATCATCTTACCACATTGGAAAAGCCAAACCTCAATCATATTGATGATGCCATCGACCTAATTAAAAATTTTGCCGATATTTTCCACCACGCCAAGGAGGAGAATATGCTATTCCCATATCTTGGAACGAAAGGGTTTCCAGCAAATCAAGGCCCTGTGGCAGTTATGCTATCGGAACATATTCAGGGCAGAAATTTTGTGCAGGGTATGGAATTAAGTGTAAATTTGATTAAAAGTGATGATACGGATGCATACTTATCGCTTAAAGAGAATATGAAAGGCTACTCCTCGCTCCTACGCAGCCATATCAACAAGGAGAATAATGTACTATTCCCAATGGCCGATAAGGTTATTTCCGAAGAGGACAATCAGGCGCTGATGGATAGGTTTACCGAATTTGAAAGAGAAAGCAACTGTGGAAGTTTAAAAGGTAATTGCATCAATCGAATCGACTCTTTAGTAAAACATTATAATCTATAAAAGATTAATCATCAAACTATAAAAATATATGAGCGAACTTATTAATAACTCTACTGAAAGAAAGAAAAAGCTAAAAGAGCTAATTCTTAAGCTACATCAAGGCGAATCGGAGCAGAAAATACGGCAAGAGCTGCTCGAAAGCCTAAGCCAAATCCCATACGGCGAAGTTGTTGAAGTTGAACAAGAGCTGATTAGCGAAGGGCTACCCGAGCAAGAGATACTAAAACTCTGCGATGCTCACTCATCGGTACTAAATGGTAGTATCGACCTATCAGCCTCAAAGCAAATACCCGATGGGCATCCTATAGATGTTATGCATCACGAAAATCAAGAACTTCGGAAAGTTGCGCTTGAAATTCAGGCGCTACTTGCCGAGGTTGGCGCCGACCCAAATATCGATTTGCCAAAAAGCATCCTTAAGCTTCGAGGACTCTTCAACAACCTTTTCGATGTAAATAAGCTTTACCAACGCAAAGAGTACCTTCTGTTCCCTTACCTTGAAAAAGAGGGTATTACCGGCCCACCAAAGGTGATGTGGGGCAAACACGACGAAATTCGAGAGCTAATTAAAGGCAGCATCGAACTTTTGCAAACCGAGTCAATCACAAGGGAAGATCTTATAGCCTCAGCGGAGCTAATGCTTCATCCAGCAGTAAATGGAGTAGTTGATATGACAAAAAAAGAGGAAGAGATACTTTTCCCCATGTCGCTCGATAAGCTAACCGAGAAGGATTGGTACGAGATAAGCAAGCAATCTATCGAAATTGGATTCTGCCTATACGACCCAAAGGTTGAATGGAAACCCAACTGAGCAAACGAAACATCAATAAACGATGTGCAAAAATCGGGTAGCCATATTCAGCTCCCTTCTGGAGGCTTCTCTGCCGAAGAGTTGCTAGCAATTCTAAACACTCTTCCTATTGATATGACCTTTGTTGATAAGGACGACAAAGTGAAATACTTCTCTCAAGGTTCGGAGCGTATTTTTCAACGCAACAGGGCTATCCTTAATCGCGATGTACGCCACTGCCATCCACCCGCAAGCGCCCATATTGTAGATAAAATTTTAGAGGATTTTAAGAGCGGTAAGCAGAGTCGTGCACCCTTTTGGATAAACATCGGAGGCAAACTGATACATATAGAATACTTCGCTCTACGAAGTGATAAAGGCGAATACCTTGGTACATTAGAGGTTTCGCATAACGTATCGGTTTATAGAGATTTAGAGGGCGAGCAACCTGTAAATCAGGTACTATCAGACCTTCATAAATTACCCGATGATG
>CAYMII010000014.1:0-20351 GCA_964390565.1 uncultured Rikenellaceae bacterium | reverse complement strand
GGCGAGCAACCTGTAAATCAGGTACTATCAGACCTTCATAAATTACCCGATGATGAAATTTATTTGGTAATTGCACCATTTATCCCTGCCCCTTTGATTGATAAGGCAACAAGCCTAAAAATAAACCATTGGATTGATAAAGTAGAAAGTGAGCTTTCCAAGGTTTACTTTATGAAGTAAAAACTTTAGTCATTCATTTATCACCACACAGGCACGGACATATTATCCGTGCCTGTTTCATTTTAACAAACCTTGTTCGCGCGCGTCTCCAGAAGCGTGCTTTTGATTTACGTATAACAATTGCCTTTCAATATCATTAAAAAACTTGCCCTCACTTATATAAGGGCAAGTTAGTTTCATAAAAGGCGTAAATACATCAAATTATTTAATTTCTATTGGGTTATCACTATTTCCTATAAGTAGAATACAACTCCATTTCCCATTGTCATTTTTCCAGATATCAACAAATTTGTTAATAACGTCAACTGGGCCGCTTGGCGTATTTTTGGTTATCTTAGAATGTCCGCGAACGTATGCAAGTTCCCCCGATGCTGAAACCTCAATTTTATCAATATCGTATGAATAGGAATTAAAAAGAAGGCTAGAATCTGCAAACCAAGTTTCAAAAGACTTTCTTATTGCCTCGGCTCCGCTATAGGCTGGGAGGTTAGGATCCATAAATACGGCATCAGAAGCAGTAAAGCTAATACTCTTTTCTAGGTCTTTGTTCAGAATTGCAGCCGACCATTCGTTTTCAAGGTTGCGAATAACTTCTGCTTCCTTTACAATATCCACTTTTGGAGTGGAACTGCATCCCATTAAAATTAAAAGGGTACTGATAACACCAAATATTTTTCTCATTTTTTTAAGCTTTAAGGTTAAACTTTTAAGGATATTAGGTATATCAAATTACAAAATTCCCAAAGCTAAAGTCAATGTTTTTGTAACAAAAGAATTTGTATATCAGCTAAATATAAATTACCCCTCGCTGTCACAGATATGCTCTCCGTGCCATTTTTATTTTGATTAACACTTGTTAGCGCGTCTCCAGACGCGCGCTTGCTTTATCGGAACACATTACACTGCAACACAACCAAACAGCCAAATAGTCAAGCAGTCAAAAACAGTGGTTAGTAGCCATTGCGTTCAACCAATTTACAGCAACACCGCATCACATTACACAGCCTCACACTTGCTACTTACCACCTGCCCCTTGTCACTTACAAAGTAACATTCTCTCCAGTTAACAACTACCAAATGCTTGTTAGCTAATTACCATTATTCTAGGCACTAATTGATTAACTTTTTGGGTAATTTAGTAAAAAATTGTTTTAAGTATATTTTGTATTGGTGACGCCTATCGATATTGTAAAACCATAGAAATTACAAAGAATAAACAATGAAAGTTAAATACGTTTTATTAAGAAATTTAGTACTGGTTACTTTAATTACCAGTACGAATACACTATTCTCTTTACCAACTAAAATCAATTATAAAATAAATAATGCTGCAGTAGTAGGTTTAATTGAGAGGATAGCTCCAGGTAAATCAGACAATTTTATTTTGGAGACGATACCTGCCGAAAACGACCAAGAGGTTTTTGAACTTGATAGCAGGGATGGTAAAATAGTGCTACGAGGCAATAGCAGTTTAGCACTTACACGGGCATTTAACTGGTATTTAAACCATTACTGCCTCACTTCAGTATCATGGTATAAAGCAGAACCTATAGATATGCCATCTGTTTTACCGATTGTACCGCAAAAGGTCCGAAAATCATGTCGGTTCGAAAAAAGGTTTTTCCTAAATTATTGTACGTTTGGATATACAACTCTTTGGTGGCAATGGGATGACTGGGAGCGGTTTATCGATTGGATGGCTTTAAATGGAATTAACATGCCCTTAGCTATTACCGGTCAGGAGTATATTTGGCAAAAAGTTTGGAAAAAATTCGGGATGACAGATGAGCAAATCCGTGCTTTTTTTACTGGCCCAGCTCATCTTCCATGGCATCGGATGGGTAATTTGGATGGATGGTTAGGCCCTTTACCCCAGTCATTTATTGACCAACAGTTTGAACTTCAAAAGAAAATTCTCCAACAGGAGCGTTCGTTCGGGATGACCCCAATCCTACCTGCTTTTGCTGGACATACTCCTAAAGCTATAGAGAATAAATACCCTAAAATAAAGTTGACATCATTGGGTTCGTACTCAACAGGTGAGCAGTACGATGCTTACTTTCTCAATCCGATGGAACCGCTTTTTGTTGAAATACAGAAGGAGTTTATTAAAGAGCAAACAAAGTACTTTGGCACCAATCACTATTATGGAACCGACCCCTTTAACGAAATGAATCCACCAAGTTGGGAACCCGATTACTTAGCCTCTGTATCAAAAACAATATATAAGGGAATGTCGGAAATCGATAAAGACGCCGTTTGGGTTCAAATGGGTTGGACATTCTACTACGATAGAAAGCATTGGACAAATCCACGCCTTGAGGCCATGATTAAGGCTGTTCCAAAGGATAAAATGATGCTTCTCGATTACTTTTGCGAGAATACCGAGATTTGGAGAACCACCGATGCATTTTTCAATGCACCTTATATTTGGTGCTATCTAGGGAACTTTGGTGGTGGGACACAAATGGCTGCTCCCATAAAAAAAGTTGCAAAGCTATTGGTTGCAACAGAAAGCGATGATAATCGAAGACAGATGCAAGGCATTGGATCAACTCTTGAAGGTTTTGGGGTAAATCGTTTTATGTTTGAGTGGCTATTCGAATACGCATGGGACAATTCTGCAGCAAACGTCAATGAATGGATTACAGAATATGCTCGTTCGCGTGCTGGGCAAGCTGATCCTATTGCAGAAGATGCATGGAGGCGATTGGTAAATGTTACCTACGATCAGCTTATTTCAGGAGTTGGACTTGGTAATACAATTGAGATGCGACCCAGATTCGAGGGTAACGCAAACTACACCCGGAGAGGAGTATATGATTATCAGAAACTTGCCGATATATTTGGGCAAATGCTTCTTGCGGATCAAAAAACGCTTTCCAATCCTCGTTATCAGTACGATTTAGTGATGGTTTGCAGGCAAGTTCTAGCCAACCTAAGCTTCCACATAAGAAATAAGGCTTTTGAAGCCTATAAGGCCAAAAATATAGATCAGTTCAACCAGTATGCTTCGCTATTTATTCAAATTGCAGCTGATGTCGATAGAATAGTTGCCACGCGATCGGAGTTTTCCTTAAACAATTGGATTACCGCTTCTCACAAATTTGAGGCAGCGGATGCCCCTAAGTCATACTTTGAAAAGAATACCAAAGTTCTTATTACCACTTGGGGTCAGCAAGGTAGCGGGTTGATTGATTATGCGGCACGGGATTTCAGCGGATTAATCGATTCATATTACAAAAAGCGCTGGGAAATATTTTTCGATGATGCTAGAAAATCTTTAAAAGATTCAACCACATTCGATCAAAAACTATTCGATAAGAAAATCGCTGAATTTGAGTGGAAATGGTGTGAGTCTGAGTTTAAAGATAATCCTATTGTCGTTGAAAACTCAAGTCAATTAGCAAGGGAATTGTACACAAAATACATTAGATATTTTTCGCTTTTCTCGGAACAATAATTTGATTTCAAAGAGATAAACCGTTATATAAAAGACTGGAATTAAGCTTTTAGGAGCCGAAGACAACGTCCATTGCTGGCGCGGATTTGCAACCAACCGTAGGGAGTTCGGCGTAGTTAATCCTTGCCTTTTTATTTTAACTAACTTGCTAACTTTACATCATAAAAATCACCAATGAGAATAAACTCATACATATTACTACTCTCTTTAATGGTCATCTCTTGCTCATCAAATGATGACGATACAAATCCTATTTACCCTTCGTTTGGTGCCGAGAAAATGGTTACCATTAATGGTTTATCGTTTGATGCAATGGAACCATTCCTGTCGCCCGACAAAAACTACCTATTCTTTAATAACCTGAACGATGGCATTAACACCAAGTTATACTATGCCACAAGTGTTAATGATTCTACCTTCAATTTTGTAGGAGAGCTTACAGGAACAAACCAAACAGCAACGCCACACCTTGATGCTGTTGCTGATATGGATTCGAATGGAAATTTTTACTGGACATCAACCAGGAATTACCCTACCGAATTGAATAATCTGTTTACAGGGACTTTCAGCAGCGGGAGTGTCAGCAATATTGCTAGAGTACAAGGCAATTTTAATATGTCAACCCCCGGCTGGCTGGTAATGGACCACGGAATTAGCTTAGATGGGCAATATTTGTACTTCAATAATGCACGCTTCGACGATGCAAATTGTCAAGGTCCATGCGAAACACAGATAGGAGTTGCTAAAAAAAACGAGGATTTATCATTTACTAAACTTGCAAACTCTTCATCTATATTACAAAACATCAACAACTCAGATTACATTTACTATGCACCTTGCATAAGTAGCGATAATTTGGAGCTATACTTCACACGTTACTTAAAAGGGCAAATAACTGCGAATACACTTTTTGAAATATGCGTGTCAGTCAGAAGCGACACTACATCGAAGTTTTCAATTCCAAAAGTTTTATTTTCCGCTAAAGTTTCAAATCTAATAGAAGCCCCAACGTTAACCGTTGATAAAAAAATCGTGTATTATCACAAAAAGACATCGAATACGCACAAAATAATGATGCGATACCGAAACTAATTACCTTATGTTCGCACGCGTCTGCTGGCGCATGTTTGCATTTGGATTACGATTTAAAAAATACCCTACTTGGTTTCATTTTTTCTATAACTTAAAAGTCAATTTACATAACTTTTAGCATTAAAGTCCAACCACAAGTTAAGTCAAAGGCTTAAATTCGATATTTCAATAATAAGCGAATAAGAATTCGTTTTTTCTTTATATTGCTTTATATTGTAAAAAATTTGAGGGATTACCAATATTAATAATAATTCCAGCAAAATGATTCCGGTATTTAATAAAATAAGATTTGAATACAGGATCACCATTTTATATTTCATTATTGGTATATCATGGATTCTATTTTCCGATAGGTTTGTAGAGAGCTTAGCGTTAGACTATAAGATTATAGCAACAATAAGTATTACGAAGGGTTTTTTCTACGTACTGGTAACATCTCTCCTACTTTTCATTTTAGTTAGAAAACATCTAAAAAGAGTATCAACAGCCGATAATATAATAAAACAACGAAACGAAGAGCTCGAGAAACAGAACAAAGAGCTCAAAATCCTTAAAGAGGCCGCAGAGGAAAGTAGTCGTTTAAAAACTTCATTTCTCCAAAATATATCTCACGAGATTAGAACACCGCTCAACGGAATTATTGGCTTCTCGAACATAATAACGCGTCCAAATCAAGATCCTGAAAAGCTAAAGCTTTACACAAATATGATTACAAGCAGCAGCCATAAGCTGCTTGAGATTATTACTGATGTTATTGAAATTGCGCAACTCAGCACCAATCAAATGGAGGTACATTATTCCAGAATTGGGATTTTAGACCTTATCGATAGCCTTATTGAGGAGTTCTCGTCAAGAGCAATGGAAAAGGGCTTATCATTCGAGATTATAAACCAAATACCTAAGCACATACAAATTACCACCGATGTCGAGAAGTTCAAACGGATTATTTACCACCTTATCGATAACGCTATTAAGTTTACGCATAAAGGAAAAGTTGAGGTTTACTGTCAGCTAATTGACAACAACATTCAATTCTCAGTATCCGATACTGGTATAGGCATATCAGCCGAGATGCAAAGCACCATTTTTGAACCATTCCGTCAGGTTGAACTCGATATCCACCGCAGCTACGGTGGAAACGGGCTTGGTTTATCTTTAATTAAAGCATATACACACCTTTTAAATGGAACAATAGAACTCAAATCAGAGATCAATATAGGCTCAACGTTTACTATTAAAACTCCCATTTCAGCTGAGCAAACGGAGCAAAGTAGAAGCATCATAAAACCCTCACAACACACCATTAAAACAATCCTTATTGCTGAAGATGAATATGTAAACTTTCAATACCTTAACGAGATCCTATCGGATAGCGGCTACGATATCATTTATGCCAATAACGGGCAAGAGGCTGTTGAGATATGTCAGAATAATAGCTCCGTTGATTTTATCTTAATGGATATAAAAATGCCCATAATGGATGGGTACACTGCAGCCCAACTGATAAAATCAATTAACCCTAAATTACCTATAGTTGCTCAAACTGCTTATGCCTTTGAAATTGAAAAGGATAGGTTTGGCAGTGTGTTTGATGGGTATCTTACGAAACCTATTCTGCATAACGATTTGTTCCATTCAATTGAGAAATTCTTAAAGCCGAACCTATAGTTACAGATTGATTATAGTTATCGCCATTTGAAGTTCGCTACCAAAGTTTAAGAATAATTTGAGATGGTTAATTTCTCAATAATTCTCAACAATTTTAATGCTGAAACGTTTTTGAGTTATAAATTAAATCAACAGTTGCTACTATGTCAAAATTATTTAGTCCGCTTAAAATCAAAGAGATTACGTTAAAAAATAGAATTGCCATCTCTCCTATGTGTATGTATTCGGCTGTTGATGGATTTGCCAATGATTGGCATCTGGTTCACCTTGGGAGTCGTGCCACAGGTGGTGCTGGGCTAATAATTCAGGAAGCAACGGCCGTTTCGCCCGAAGGGCGAATCACTCCGGGCGATTTAGGGCTATACAATGATGATCACATAGAAATGTTGCAACGAATAACCTCGTTTATTAAACAACAGGGAGCCATTGCAGGTATCCAACTTGCTCATGCTGGACGTAAAGCCAGCTGCGCTCGCCCTTGGGAAGGTGGAAAACAGCTAACAAAAGAGAACGGTGGCTGGAAAACCATTGCCCCATCTCCACTCCCATTCTACCCCGACGATGATGCTCCCGAAGCCTTAGATACAGAAGGGATTAAAAAAGTAATTACAGGTTTCAAGAATGCTGCGCAGCGCGCATTGAAGGCGGGCTATCAGCTATTAGATATACATTCTGCTCATGGCTATTTAATTCACCAGTTCCTCTCGCCAATAAGCAATCATCGCACTGATATGTATGGTGGCAGCTTCGAGAATAGGATACGCCTACTTCTCGATATTGTTGATGCCATAGGGAGCGTTTGGCCATCGAACCTTCCGCTATTCGTTCGCCTATCGGCAACCGATTGGGCTGATGGTGGCTGGAATGTTGAAGATTCCTCAAAATTGGCATCGATTTTAAAAACAAAAGGGGTTGATTTAATCGATACCTCCGCAGGCGGTATGGTACATAACGCTAAGGTAACGGTTAGTCCAGGTTACATGGTTCCTTATGCTGAACAGATTAAAAGAGATTCAGGCATTATGACAAGCGCAGTTGGACTAATTACCCAAGCGCAGCAAGCTGAGGACATACTACAGAGCGGAAAAGCTGACCTGATTCTTATAGCTCGTGAATCGCTTCGAAATCCTTATTTTGCGCTACAAGCGGCAAAAGAACTTGGCGATGAAATAGAATGGCCTAAGCAGTATTTAAGGGCGAAATAGCACTAATTTGTGATAGACAATAAAAGGTTTTATTTGCTAAACCACGGGTAACTCTACTTGCACATTAGTACCCTCTCCAAGCTCTGAAGCAATTTGAATTATACCGTTATGGTTCTTTATTATCCGATGAACAAGTGAAAGTCCAATTCCATGTCCAGATGCGAACGCTTTGGCGTTTGTACCACGATGAAAAGGTTCAAATATTTGCTCTAAGTCCTCGCTACTTATACCAATCCCTTTATCCGAGAAGTTAATAACGATTCGTCCTTGATTAAACTCAATACCAACGTTGACTGAATGATCAGACGAGTATTTACAAGCATTCTCGATAATATTGGCAAAACCCGTTTTAAGGAGCGATTCATCGCCTAATACGTCCATCTGTTCAGAATCGGTGAATGATTCAGCAAAAGAAAGATGGATATTATAGCTACTATTCACTCGTTTAATCTCGTCGGCAGCCTGTAGAATTATCTCATCGATTCGTACGCTTTGATTCTTAATACTTACATCAACATTGCTTGTTTGGGCTAAAAGTAGCAGCCTATTGGATAAGTCGATGATATTCTTAATATCCTCTAAAACAGATTCAATTACTTTTTTATAGTCAACAGAAGAGCGATCCTTCATCAATAAAACCTCCAATTGCCCGTTAATGGCTGTTAGCGGTGTTCTCAGCTCGTGTGAGGCGTTGGAGATAAAATCTTTTTGGGTTTGAAAGGCCACCTCAAGCCTATCAAGCATTTTATTGAATGTTTTTGCAAGCATAGCAATCTCATCGGTACCATTACCCTCGCTAACACGCAGATTTATACTCGGAAACGAGATATTCTCAACCTCCATAATAACTGAGGAAATTGGTCGTAACGAGCGACCGGAGTAAAACCATCCTGCAAAAGAAAAAAGGATCAGGCTAAATAAGAATACTACCAAAAGTATTATTCGAAGATTTGAGAGTTTAATAAATCCAATAATATCAGTTGCAGCAGCAATTACAACCACCCTTTCTGTCTGTTCAGCGTAGAGCAAACCAGCAATCTCGTATTCTCCTTGAGTAAAACGCACATTGCGCTCAGTTTTTATCCTTTTCAAAAAACTTTTAGGTATGTAAAGTGCTTCCTGCTCATCGGAGCTATAGAGTATAGAGTCCTTAAGGCTATAGATTATAATTCTTTCGTTTGGAAGATTGATTGGATTATCGCGCTCAATCTCTCGGAGAATTTCGGCATTTATTGCATCAACTTCTATTAGGAGCTTTGCAGTGATACTTGCCTTTTTTTCGAGACGTGAATAAAAATCTTCTGCTCTAAAATTGGCTGATGAGAAATAAATGGATAACGATGCAACAATCATAATTGCAGCACCGATAAGCAAGAACTGGAGCGTAAGCCTTGTGCGAATCTTCATCTTATTCGTCGCCAAAAATATAACCCAACCCTACACGGGTGTGGATGAACTTTTTATCGAAGCCCTTCTCGATTTTTTTTCTTAAAAAGTTGATGTAAACATCAACCACATTGGTATCGAACTCATAGTTGATATCCCAAACCTTTTCAGCAATCTCATTGCGCGATAGCACTTTGCCCCTATTGCGCATAAAATATTCAAGCAGTTTAACCTCTTTGGCTGTAAGTTTTATCTCCTGTCCACCACGAATAGCCACTTTTTTATCGAGATCGAGCTCTAAATTCTCAAAAGCTAAACGGCTTAGGGTCTCAACCGATATGTTTGCCCTTTTTAGCAATACTTTAATTCGAGCAAGCAACTCGCGAAACTCAAAAGGCTTTACAAGATAATCGTCTGCACCAGCATCGAAACCGTTAAGTTTATCATCGGTTGTTCCTAATGCGGTGAGCATTAGAACGGGTATGTTTGGATTTTGCTTTTTAAGCCTTTTGCAAAGTTCTATACCATTTATATGAGGAATAATTATATCAACAACGTACAAATCGTATTTATGTGCATTGGCAAGTTTCTCGGCCTTAAGTCCATCGTTAGCAACATCAACATCGTATAGGTTCTCCTCAAGCCCATTTTTAACGAATTTAGCAACCTTTGGCTCATCCTCTACAATTAAAATTTTCATGTTAAAAATAAATTATCTGGTTACCAAGTGGTTAATAAACCTTTTATGCTACTAATTATACAAATATAGCATAACTTTAAATTAATAACGTTTATAAAAATATGCTCAATGTGATTTATTAATGAGGATAATTACATGGCACGATACTTGGTACCCTATAAAAATGATTAACGTTACTACACATTTTTACTAATTTAAAATTAGCAGAATGAAAAAGATTATTGCTTTAACTTGGGTTCTTGCTATTGCAGGGATAACCAATAGTTTAGTGGCACAAAATACCAATAGCTATTCAGGGAAAGTCGATTATAATGGTAAAGAATACTACTATGAAACATCATGTGCTGGAGTTAAGCCGATGTCGACCACCACAATTGAAACGTATGGTTTGACAATTTATGTGATGAAAAAAGATCAGAAGAAACTAATTATTAAAACGCATTGCACAGCATTAGAGGTTCGTCGTAATGACAGCTCTATCAAAGAAAATCTTGATAAAATTACTTTTACAACCTTAGCAAGCGGCAAGCTATCGCCTGATGTAAAAGGAACATCTAAAAAGTTGACTTTAGAATTTCACCTCGACAACTATACTCTGATTCCACTTTACAATCAGGATGCGAGAATGGGCTGTGCCAGCTTTGATGAAGGAATAAAAAACGTGGTTTACTTTATTTTGAAAGAGATTAAGTAGGTTTTAAAACAAAAAAATCCCGCCAATGGCGGGATTTAAAATTTTAAATGATT
Organism: uncultured Rikenellaceae bacterium; assembly: GCA_964390565.1. GTDB lineage: Bacteria > Bacteroidota > Bacteroidia > Bacteroidales > Tenuifilaceae > UBA8529. The sequence continues at coordinate 9,910 of CAYMII010000014.1, read as the reverse complement.
TTGTCGATTAGACTATGCTAGTTTAACATTTACTGCATTTAATCCTTTTCTACCTTCTTGCAAATCGAAAGTAACTTCATCATTCTCTCTAATACTGTCTTTTAGTCCAGATGAATGTACAAAATACTCATTTGAAGAATTTGCGTCTTTAATGAATCCAAAACCTTTTTCGTCATTAAAAAATTTTACTGTTCCTTTATTCATAATGTGAATTTAAATTATGGGTGCAATGTAGGCTTTATTATTGACATTATCGTTTTTTTTCTTAATTAATTGATTTATTTTAAGTTATTATTTCTTAAACGGTGTAAATAAACCGATTATTGGAGTTACCTTTATAAACAATTGTGTCAAAAACTAGAAGAGAAATTTATGTATGAAAAGAAACCGCTTTCAACCAAGACGCCTGATTTATCTAAATTACAAGCAGTTGTAATAAATCTCAGGACAGTTATTTATATCGAAGCAGGAGCAGATCCAGAAGAGGCACGAAGGAGATATAGCGCAAGATTTGGTTGCAAAAAATCTTAGGATAACATGACAAAATAAAAAGAAATCCTTACCGGTTGGTAAGGATTTCTTTTTATTTCAAAAATTATTAGAAAATATAAGTAATACCAAATTTCCCACCTGAGAATGCGTTACCACCGCCAAATTCAAGATTAATACCGAAGTTGTTTTTGAAGAAGTAACGAGCACCAACTTGAGCACCTAAACCCAGTCCTGAAGCACCATCACCTGGGTAGTCCGATGATACATTCCAAACATAGTAGCCAAGGTTTAAACCTGCATAAACATCCCATTGACTAGGGATTTGAAGTAATGAGTTGAAATGATAGTTACCATTACCAGAGAAACCAAAGATTGTGCTTCTAAAATTCTCATTCCCCCATTTTTGGTTATATGATCTAAACGATGCTTCAAAACCAATGGTAAAATCTTTGGCAATGCCAAAATCCATTCCTGCATAAATAGGAACACCCCAGCCTGAGAATCCAACACCAGCGTTTAACTGTTTGCCACCCTTAGCAAGTGGAGCTTGTGCATTAGAAGCAAATGCGAAAAATGAAATTAATACAACGATGAAACCTAATTTTTTCATGATTACTATTATTTAGTTGTTTGTTTAAATTTGTGATGCAAAAATACTAAAATCGAGCTCATTCATCAATAAAAAACTGTTGTTAATAGTTAAAAAACGTTGATTAGCATAAGTTATTGCTTATTCTATCTCAAGTAACCGACACCTCTTTCCTTTACAATTCGAGTAAAGTTATCAATAGAACGATCATATTCCCTTTCAATATCGTTTGGGAAATAGCAAGCAGGCAATTCTCCATTTCGACGATGGTATGCTAAGCAATCGCAGCAAACACCGTGCTTACCGCATGGATATGTACAGTTACAATATTTTGAATTAGATTCTTTTTTACAATCCATAATAAAACTCAATGTACTCTACTTATTAACTTGTCGACTTATCCTATAACCCCAAGAAATACTCCTGATAGTAAGATAGGAACGAAAACGCTTGGTCTGAAGTTTTATCAATTTCCATGCCATCCTTAAATATAAACTTTTTGCTGATATGGTCGTAAACCACTGCTGAACTATCGGTTACAAAGCCCATACCATCGTTAAAAACATAGTATGCAAAAGGTTTACAGCCATCTGATAATAGGTTTTTTGAAAACCTAAAATTGTGAGTATTCACCCCAAGTTGAGATAATAGCGTTGTAGCCATGTCAACCTGCGAGCCGGTTTTGCTTACAGTTAAAGAATCGCAATTTAAGGCACCACCGAGCCAAAGCATTGGAATTCTAAACTTATTCAATACAAAGTATGAGTCCTTTCCGGGGTAACGGTGACCATGATCGGCTATTAGTACAAATAGAGTATTTTTATACCACTCTTTGGTTCTAGCTTCATTAAAAAACGCACCTATACAGCTATCGGTGTAATGAACTGAATTAGTAAACAGGGTTTGCTCATCATTTCCATTAAACTTAGGTTTTGTAGGAATTTCGAACGGTTCGTGACTTGTAAGCGTAAAATACATCTTAAAAAACGGTCCTTTTGCTGAATCGCAATCGGCTAGTAAGCGTTTAAATACATACTCATCGTGAACACCCCATTTGGAATTTCGATATGCTTTAGGGAAATCATCCTCAGTAACCATTCGCCTAAATTTTGCAGAATATAAGTATGAGCGGATATTTGCAAAATCAGGGTTTCCACCATAGTAAAACGTAGTTTTATAACCTAAACTATCGAAAACGCTACTTATTGTAGGTAATTTTTGAGATTTTAACGGGTATTTAATTATTGATTTTGTGGGCTGTGCAGGGAAACCACTTACAACAGCAACAATTCCTTTATCGCTCCTATCGCCACTTGCAAACAGCCTACTAAAAAGAACGCCCTGCTTACTTAGCTCGTTAAAATTGGGTGTTACATCCTTTAAACCTCCTAAAGGTTCAATCATCTTTGCTGTAAAACTTTCGAGAAGGATTAGAACAACATTTGGGCGATTATTTTTTAAAACAAAATTAATTTTACCACTATCAGCCATCAAATCGGCAGCAATGCTCTTTGCCTTATCTTTCTTAATATAATCGGGATATTTTTTGTACATCGAACTCGATTTCGAAAGGGAATACATCATATTCCAAACTGAATTTAAGGCTGCATGGTTGCAATACATGTTTTGGCTGTAATACAGTTTTCCAGGATTCATGGGTGCTATTCCAAAATTACCTCTGATTGGAATTATCATCAACGCAGCGAAGAAGACAAAACTAGGTATATGCCACCATTTACCCTTTTCAAATATTGCTTTGCTATTAACAACCCATTTCTTATATAGAATAAAAAATGCTGTAAATACTAATGCCGATAATATTGTTAAAACAACAACAATCCAAATAGCAAGCGAAGCAAAAGCATCGCCTGGTGTTTTAAGAAAGAATAGCGGCGTAGCATCGATCCTAAACCCCCAATTACGGTAAAGTTCAAGATCTGAAACAATTATAACTGAGAATAGGGCAAGTAGAATAATTGTGTAATACTTGAAGAAACTTTTAATCCACGAACCTTTGAGTAGAGATAATGCGGCTAAAGCCAATCCTGATAACAAAAGGATATAACCAATTAGCGAGATATCCATCCATGCACCGCGAATTAGAATATTCCACCAATCGCTTGCCGAAATCTGTATTGTTAGGTTAAATTCGTAGACCATAAACAGAATGCGAGCAAAAAGAAAGAATACAAGCCAAAAGAGGAAGTATTTGAGTATAAATTGAATTCGTGTCTTCATCAACAAAAGTTTTGTTTGCGAATTTATCTAAAAAAAACAGAAAGAAAATGTATTTGTTTTGTTGTGATGCTGTTTTGCAGGATTACTGATATTTAAATAAACGTAATCCTAAAGAAATACAATAATTGACTCTTCGATACAAGTCAATTTTATAACTTTGTTAAACCACCAAAATTATAAATCATGAAGACCAAAGTTCTAATTCTTTCAATTCTACTCCTAAGCTTTGGCTGCTCCAATCAGCCTGATAAACAAAAATCAAGACTCGATTGGGCAATTGCGCTCCATGGAGGGGCAGGAAATATGCTACCAAAAGATTTTACTTCGGAGCAGCTAGAAGCCTACTCCAAAGAGCTAAACAATGCCCTTGATATTGGAAAGAAGATTTTATCTGATGGTGGTACTAGTCTCGATGCGGTTGAACAGGTAATTCGATACTTAGAGGATTGCCCAATGTTCAATGCTGGGAAGGGTGCGGTTTTTACTCACGATGGGAAAAATGAACTTGACGCGGCCATCATGGATGGCAATGGTCTACGTGCTGGAGCAGTTGCAGGTGTTGGAGATATTAAGAATCCCATTAGCACGGCTCGATTAGTTATGGATAAATCGGAGCATGTTATGATGGTAGGTAAAGGAGCATCTCTATTTGCTAAATCGCAGGGTGCTGAGATTGTTGATAGCAACTATTTTTTCACCGAAAAAAGTTGGCAATCGCTTCAACGTGCACTAGCAAAGGAAAATCAAAAAGACAAGAAGATGGGAACTGTTGGCTGTGTAGCGCTCGACAAAATGGGGAACCTTGCAGCAGGAACATCTACTGGTGGTATGACAAACAAGAAGTATGGTCGAATTGGTGATGTTCCAATTATTGGAGGTGGAACCTATGCAAACAACAACACTTGCGCCGTATCAGCAACAGGTCATGGTGAATACTTTATTCGCTACACTGTTTCGCACGATATCTCTGCATTAATTGAGTATAAAGGACTTTCACTTAATGATGCAGCAGAACTAGTTGTAAACGACAAGTTGGAAAAAGCTGGCGGAAAAGGGGGAATAATAGCCGTTGACAAATATGGTAACCTAAAGCTTACCATGAATACATCTGGAATGTTTAGAGCATTTGCAAATTCAAAAGGGGATCAGAAAATATCTATTTTTAAAGACTAATAATATATACTCATAAATCTATTAATCAATACATTAAATACAAATCAACAACAACTTCAAACTATTTAGCCTCTTTTAATTGATTTTATTACTTATGTTTTGTTAAATTGCTTAAAAAACTAATACTATGGCTTTAAAAGTTAAATCTGAGAAAGTTAGACCTAAAGGGAAGTTTTTAGTTTTCGTTTTTTTATTCTTCTCCCTTCTAGTCATATTCGCTTTATTTTTTGCTCTTTTACTTCTTATTGGGGGTTATTCTTTAGAAAGAGAGTATTACAATTTATATATTGAATTCTCGCCTTTAACGATGATTTTACCTTTTATTATTGCGATAACAACTGTAGTTGCTTATAAAACATCAAGAATGCATATATCTCCTGCAAATAAAGTTAATGTTCCAAAACTTAAAGAACTTTTTATTACTAAAACAGGCTACAGAGTTATTGAGGAACGTGACAATTTTATCATGTTCGAGAATGCAAAAGCATTTCCTAGAATATTTTGGCTTAATATCGATAAACCAACTATAGAAATAAAAGGTGACGAAGTTTTAATAACCTTAAAAAAACATACCGAAGCGGTTATTACTCCCCTGCTTGTATATGGAAAACATTTCGATTTAGATTCTGAAAGTTAATTCTTATGCTATATTTACACTATTACATTAACCCTGTTTAATCAGGGTTTTTTTTTTAACAAACCACTAAACATGAAAAACTATCCATACCTATTGCTTGATAAAACTAGGTGTACCGAGAATATTGAAAGAATGGTGCTTAAAGCTAAAAAGCACAACCTAGAATTAAGGCCACATTTCAAAACACATCAAAGTAAGGAGATTGGGGAATGGTATAAAGGTTTTGGCGTTAATGCATGTACTGTATCATCATTTCAAATGGCTAAATACTTTGCTTCGGCCGGTTGGAATGATATTACAGTTGCCTTTCCTGTATCGAATTTTGATATTGATATTATCAACGAACTTGGTAAATCAATAGATATCAATATTGTAACATCATCATATAAAAATATTTGCTCTTTCAACGAAGGTGATTTGCAGAGTAAAATTGGTATTTTCATCGAGTTGGATTGCGGGCATAATCGGTCAGGAGTAAATATTGATAATACGAGGGAAATTGCTTTGATAGTTAACCTTATTGAGCAAAATAAACATTTGGTATTTAAAGGATTTATAACCCATGCAGGTTATACCTATAGAGCAAAATCGGCAAAAGAAGTTGAAATAATACATCGAAAAGCGTTGAAAAGCCTTTCGCAAGTAAAAGCCTTTTGGAAGGAAAGTTACCCAGATATAACCATATCGTATGGCGATACCCCATCGTGCTCAATTTCTGATGATTTTTGGGGTATTGATGAGCTTCGTCCGGGTAATTTTGTATTTTATGACTTAACCCAAACTTCCATAGGCTCATGTTCGTTAGATAATATTGCTGTAGCCCTAATTTGCCCAATTTTGGATATTTACCCTGAGCGAGGTGAAGCAATAATTAGAGGCGGTGCAATTCACCTATCAAAGGACTCACTGCTCCTACCCGATGGCTCAAAATCATTTGGATCAGTATGTAACTTTAGTGGTGAAACATGTGGAAATCCAATTGATGGAATGTACCTTAAAAGCATTAGCCAAGAACATGGAGTAATTACTTGCAAAAAGTCGGAAGATTTTAACTTAAAAGTTGGACAGCTTATTGCAATATTGCCAGTACACAGCTGCTTAACCTTAGATTCTATGGGAGAACTATTTCTTTCTGATGGCTCTAAGATAAGCACAATGCGCGAAAGAATCATTAAAACATGATTCTGCATTACAAAAATAAGGGTTCTGCTAATCTTGCACTAGCAACAATAAAAAGATTAGATTATTTCTAAATCTATTCTCTTTTTTCTACATTTACTGTAAAGGAAATTGCCATGAATTCACATATCTCATCGAATGCTAACGATCTGAATAGCATAGTAATCGATCAAGAAATATTTGAAAGTTTTCCTGGTCTAGGAATGATCCTCGATACTAAAGGCCGAATAGTATCAATGACTCATGATGCAACGAATTTATTAAGCATTCAACTTACTCCACGTAATAGCTTTTTCATAAATCTTTTTAATATAACTGAACCGAATATCAATTTTGAGGAATTGATTAAACTGGGGACTTATGAATTATGGTATACATCCATAAAAAATATCAAGTTCTGTCTTCATTTTACATTTAAAGAGCTAACAATAAGAGATAAACAGTTTGTTATTGCATTAGTAAAAGACAAAACAAAAAGTAAAAGACACGGAAAGGTTAAGAAGATTTTAGCAAATTTAGCTAAGTCCGAGATTCAAATAAAGGATATAAATCAATTTTACTCATCACTTCAAAACGAGCTTAATAAGGTACTAGATGCTGATAACTTTTTTGTTGTTCAGTTCGACAAATTTATGCAGAAGCTTCAACTTACCTATCTGGTTGATGAAAAAGATGATTTCATTCGTTTTCCAAATGGTAAAACTCTTTGTAATTATGCTGTTAATCAAAAAAAACCAATACTTCTTAACCAAAACCAAATCAACGATTTAAAAGATAAGGGATTAATTGAAATCATTGGAGAACCTGCAAAATGTTGGATGGCTGTACCCCTATTTCATAACAATGAGGTTTACGGGTTGCTTGGAATCCAAAGTTACAACTCTGAAAATGCATATAATGCCGAAGATTTGGAGATATTAGAATTTGTTTCAATCCAAATTGCTGTTAGTATTAAACATAAGGAGATTGAAATGAATCTTCAAATGGCAAAAGAGAAAGCAGAGGAATCGGATAAGCTAAAATCATCATTTCTTGCAAACATGAGCCATGAGATTCGCACGCCAATGAATGCAATTATCGGATTTTCAGAGCTTATTACACGAAAAACTGTTGCACAAGAAAAAAAAGACATTTATGCTCAATACATTACAAATAGTGGAAAAACTCTTCTAGCCCTAATTGATGATATTATTGATATAGCAAAAATTGAAGCTGGTCAACTTAAGATTAACAAATCGGTTACCTACGTTAACATGATGTTTAACGAGATTCTCGAATACATCAACAATGAAAAGAAACGGAATAAAAAGGAGCACATACTTTTTACAAAAAATGAAGCGATTAACGATATTAACTTTTGCTTTCTTTGCGACCCTCTCCGCTTAAGGCAAATACTTACAAATCTTTTAAATAATTCATTAAAATTTACATTCGAAGGAATAATCGAGTTCGGATACCTTATTCCTAACAATGCAACCATTCTGTTTTACGTAAGCGATACAGGTATTGGTCTAAGCGATGAAAAAATTCCATTAGTCTTTGAACGATTCCGTCAAGCAGACGATACCACTACTCGCCAGTTTGGAGGAACAGGGCTAGGCTTAACCATATCTAAAAAATTGGTTGAGATGATGGGCGGAAGGATTTGGGCCGAATCGGAAAAGAGTAAAGGCTCAACGTTCTTCTTCTCACTCCCATTAATCATTCCAGACAGAAGTACAAAAATTATTGAACAGAGAAATGAATCTAACACAAATGATAACTTTGAAGGCAAAACTATTCTAATTGCTGAAGATGAAGATAATAACTTCATTTTTCTACAAGAGGTACTTAATCAAACTAAAGTTAAAATCATTCGTGCCAAGGATGGGCTACAAGCAGTAAACCTTGTTAAAACTCATCCTGATATTGCACTTATCTTAATGGATATCAAGATGCCTGAAATGAATGGATATCAGGCCACAAGTATTATCAAAGAGATGAAACCCTCAATCCCAATTATTGCCCAAACGGCTTACGCAATGGCGGAGGATATAATCAAGGGAAAAAATGCAGGATGCGATGATTATCTATCAAAACCAATAAAACCAGAGCTATTAATTAGTACGCTTAGGCACTTTTTATGTATTGCCGAAACATCGGAGTAATGTATTGAAAATCTATATTTTTAATACATTTATTTTTATATATAACATATTCAAATAGTTAGTGATTAAAAAATATATTCATATTCTAATTTGAGTATAATAATCACAATTATTATATTTTTGTTTACAGCTAAAACTAATTACCAATGTTAACCTCAGCAAAAATTTGTCGAGTTATACTTTTATTTTTTGCTCTTTTCTATTCAACCTCACTTTTTGCCTATAGCCTAGATTATCAATACGATTCGAGCATTAACCAAACTTTACTATACATAACAATAGTACTCTCAGTTGGGTTACTAATTCTTGCATATAGCGGTTACAAATCGAAGAAAAAAGCAAATATCGATTTATCGCTACAAAAGAATGAGATTGAAAATCAAAAGCATATGGTCGATAAACGAAATAAGGATATAACCGATAGCCTAAACTATGCAAGACGAATTCAACGTGCTATTTTTAAGACATCTGTAAGGCTCGAGAAATTTTTTGCCGAATCTTTCATACTGTTTATCCCAAAAGATATTGTAAGCGGAGATTTTTACTGGGTAAAAAGTAAAAACGAACAAGTTCTATTCGCTGTTGCCGACTGCACTGGACATGGCGTTCCGGGAGCATTTATGAGCATTATCGGCACTTATGGGCTTAATAACTTAGTAAATGAGTTAGAACTCACAAACCCGGGTGAGATTTTAAATGAAATGAACTCCCTTTTCAAGAATTCAATCGATCAAAGCGAAGGAGCCGAAATATTTGATGGGATGGATATATGCCTTTGCCTCTACAATCCTGCAACCAAAGAGTTAAACTATGCCGGAGCAAACCTTCCTTTGCATATATTGAGAGCCAATACAAAACCACAGCCAACATCGCATATTGTTCACAACAACAATCATTTTAGCCTTTATCAAGTAAAACCTAACAAACAACCTATTGGCTATGTTTTTGAAGAATCGAACTATGTAACGCATGGCATTCAGCTGATGGAGGGCGATATTCTTTACCTGTTTACCGATGGTTTTGCCGATCAGTTTGGTGGGCTTTACCGAAAGAAATTTCGTTACCAAGAACTCCGAAAACTGCTTTGTGATATTGCAACAAAACCATTAAAAGAACAACATTCAATACTCGAAGAAACGTTTAGAAAATGGAAAGGTGATAATATCCAAGTAGATGATATGAGCTTTATGGGAGTAAAAATCTCCTAATCCTTTTTATTGATAACCAATAGAAAATCAATCATTAGCAGAAATAACAGAAAGAACTCTACATCCTGTAATCCAATCAGATTAAGAATTATTGAAACAATGATTGTAATAAGAATAACTAGCCTATAGTTATCAACCTGTGATTTTGGCTGTCCTTTCAGGTTCTTATAGTAGTTCAATCGATACAGAATGTAGGGTAAAAAAGCGAGATAAAACAATACAAAACCTAGCGGATATTTAACAACCC
>CAYMII010000013.1:0-82261 GCA_964390565.1 uncultured Rikenellaceae bacterium | reverse complement strand
TATGATTTCGACCGTAATTTAAATTCAAATATATTAATAATTTATCTCAATGCTACTATGTATAACGTAAAAAACTAAAATTTCGGACATTTTATGTAACGAAATTTCTTTTTCCCCTTTTTATACTCAAAATTCCACCCAAAGGTTACCTCATGCGTTGAAGTTATTAACCCTCTGAAACCCTTGTCATAGACTCCAAAATCGTAGCTATACCCAAAACGAAACTGATTGTTTGAATATCCTCCTGTAAAAACAAATGTGTGACTTTTTAAGTCCAGATTCTCCCTAATCCACATTCCTGCTACAATATTATAGCGGGTAAAATATGCACCAATATTTAATTGCTGATAATGCTGTTGACGAATATAAATGACATTGGGTGAGAACATCAGTTTTTGCTTAAAGCGATACCATTTATAAAGGTTAAATTCGCATCCCAGATGAACAGTATATTTACGAGGCAGGTATGCTGTTTGACCGTTAACACTTGCTTCAATAGGTTGGAATAGATGATGAACAGCAATCCCGCCAAAAAAGATATCATAATCACCAGCAACACCAGCGCTAAAATCGTACATTAATGATGTGCTTCCCCCTAAACCTGAAGAACCAATAACATCCCCATTTGCATCTATCATATCTGGGAAAACTAAACTAGAAAGATTTCTATTCTTCATGATTAAACTGGCCTGAATCCCTCCTCTTACATGAGAGTTGAAACCCGTTTGAACTCCATAAGCGTAAATAAAATCGGCAGAAGTTCTTTGAATAATCCCATTTGATTGGACATCATTGATGATATTTATACCTACTCCACTTTTTATGTTTTGAATAGTTCTATCATAGCTTACGCCATAGGTTGTGTATGGTAACTTTGCGCCCATCCATTGGTTGCGGTATACTAATCCAAGCCTAATATATTTGCTCGCTCCAGCATAAGCAGGGTTTAAGTATAGGTGATTAAAAAAAAGTTGGGAGAAACTCGGGTCTTGTGCACAGAGCTGGATATTTGACACCAATGTAAAAAGGGCTATCAATACTATCTTATATAAATGTCTGAGCATTTAATCCCCAATGAAAAATTTAACAATTATAATATTAACCTTTACAACTCGTTTTCTTTTGTGTAAAAGAAAAGTGTTTAAAGGTAAAATAAAGTTTTGTTTATTTGCAAAAAATATATTTTGATGATTAAGAAAATCACCCTATTTATTTCATTATCTTTTTTTATATCGCTGAATATCAGTGCTCAGGAATTTCATCGTGATATTAGCTGGGATTTTCAACACCATTTAAACAAAGGCTTGAACGTAGCCCATGAAAACAGCTACCTTTTTTTCCCTAATGCTGTTTACGACGATCATCAAACAATGGTTCCATCATATTTTGAACTTTTTCAGATACCTTCATCGATTTCAAGTCTTGAACAGCTAAATATTGCAATTGAGAATAGCGTTTACGCCAAACTTAATGAAGTTGAAAAGAAAAAAATTAAAAGTCTTAATAACATAGCTCAGCTAAAGGCATATTATAGCATTCAAGAATCTCGAAAACAGAAATTTATCGCAGCAACAATCCCTGCAATTAGGATCAATCAGCAGGGTGAACTCGAAAAGTTAATATCCTTTACCCTAAAAGTTGAACAAAGGAATTCGGCGAAAATTCAAAGCGCAAAGCAAAATCTTGCTGCGTTGAACTCCGTTCTTAGTAGTGGGAAATGGGTCAAAATTAGCGTAAAAGAAACGGGTATTTATAAAATATCCTATGCTGACCTCCTCTCCTATGGGCTTTCAAACTTATCGAATGTAACATTATGGGGTCATGGGGGAAAGAATCTTGCATACATGAATAATGTTTCATCTTACGATGATTTAAAACAAATACCTATATATATTGAGAAAGGTAGCGACGGAATATTCAATCAAGGAGATTACATTTTATTCTTTGCCGAAGGGTCACAAACATGGAGTTATGAAACGGCAAATTCATTCTTTATGCACCAGAACCATTCGTATACAAAGAGCATTAGCTATTTCATTACAACCGATCAACCATCTCCATTAAGAGTTAACGATATTCAAAGTACAACCTTACCGTTTACTTATCAAACCAACGCTTTCGATGAGCTGATTGCATTTGAAAAGAATGATACAAACCTTATAAAATCAGGCCGCGATTGGTATGGTGAATCGTTTGATATTTACACAACTCGTTTATTCGATACAAAGTTAAATAACCCTGAACCAAGTGGTACAACCAAAATTAGAGTAAGGGCAAGCGCTCGCTCATCGTCCAATAGTAATTACTCCCTTTTAATAAATGGAAATTTCCTTGGTAGCATTGCCTTATCGGGCATCAATGTTAGTGATGATGAGGGTGATTATTTTTCAATGAAGCAACAGCAATTTACCACACCTACACCCAACGGGAATTTAACTTTATCGTTAACCTATAATAAACCGAGCCCTGCTGCAAATGGTTGGCTAGATTATATAACCGTTAACTCTCGTCAACTTCTTTCATATCAGGGGAAACAGTTGTTTTTCAGAGACTCCAAATCAATTGGTGTGGGGAAAGTTTCAGAGTTTAACATAAGCAACGCAAATAGTTCTCTGCAACTATGGGATGTGTCAAATATTTTTAACCCCTTACGTATCATAAACTTTCTTAGTGGCAATCAAGCAATTTTCACTTTACCAACTGATACTTTAAGGCAATTTATTGCTTTTGAGGCAGATAACGCAATGCCAGTTAGCTATGTTGGAAATGTTATTAATCAAAACCTTCATGGGCTATTACATCATGATTTGATTATTGTTACCCATCCATCATTCCTAAATCAAGCCAATGAACTTGCCGAAATTCATCGTGAAAACGATGGCTTAACCGTAAGTGTAGCTACTGCCGAAGAGGTTTATAACGAGTTTTCTTCTGGCAATAGAGATGTTTCAGCTATTCGTAATTTTATGCGAATGTTTTATAAACGCTCAACAGGACCAGATGATATGCCTAGGTATTTATTATTATTTGGCGATGGATCATATGATAATATAACTGACTCTAAATCAAATACAAACTTAATACCTACATACCAGTCAAAAGAATCAAATAATAAAAGCACATCCTTTGTATCAGATGATTATTTTGGTCTATTAGACGATTCAGAGGGAGAAGCTGATGGCTTGCTTGATATTGGCATTGGAAGGATTCCAGCATCAACTCAAGAACATGCAAATAGCGTTATAAATAAGATTAAGCAATACTATAATCTTTCATCGTTAGCAGATTGGAATAATCAGCTATGTTTTATTGGTGATGATGAGGATGGTAATATTCATATGTCGGATGCAAATACCATTGCGGACTATGTAAGAGATAATCATCCAAACTATAACATTCAAAAAATATTTCTTGATGCCTATCTTCAGCAATCCACTCCAACAGGAAATAGATATCCAGCTGTAACATCAGCCATAAACAATAAGGTAAATAGCGGTGCTTTAATCGTAAACTACACTGGTCATGGTAATGAGCAATGGCTAACTCATGAAAAGGTACTAATGATTGATGATGTAAGATCTTGGCGAAATTTTCAAAAACTACCACTTTTTGTAACTGCAACCTGTGAGTTTAGCCGATTCGATGATAGTAACTTCATATCTACCGGAGAGCAAATTCTTTTAACTCCCAATGGTGGCGGAATAGGCTTGCTTTCAACAACACGTATTGTTTACTCAAGTCCCAACTTTACGCTAAATTTTAATTTTTTTAAAACGGTATTTGACGAGGTTGCAACAAAAAGTAATTCTAGTCCTAAGCAGATTGATGAATACCATTATCGATTGGGAGATATTATCAAAGAAACAAAAAACATATCGGGCTCGGGATACAATAAACGAAATTTTATGCTTTTAGGCGATCCTGCGATAATGCTTAAGTACCCAAGTAAAAGTGTTGTTTTAACGCATATCAACAATACACCTTTAGCACTCCTAACAGATACTCTAAAAGCGCTGAGCAATTTGAAAATAAGCGGCAAGATCCAAAATCACGATGGTAGCGATGCAGCAGACTATAATGGGAATGCATCAATCATTTTGTTCGATAAAGAGAAACCTGTTAAAACGCTAAATAATGATGGTAATGGTTTTACAATGAACTTCAATGTTCGTGAGAACATTATTTACAAAGGTATTGCAACTGTTAAGGATGGATTATTTTCGTTGAATTGCATAATCCCTAAAGATATCAATTACAAAGTTGGGACAGGAAGAATAAGTCTTTTTGCTTCGAATGGAACCGAAACGGGTTTGGGTAATAACGAAACAATATTGATTGGAGATATAAATAGTAATCCCATTTCAGATAATGAAGGGCCAAGTGTTAACATATTTTTAAACGATACCAAATTTGTATCAGGAGGTATATCAAACTCGAACCCTAAACTAATCGTCAATCTTTCCGATAGTAGTGGAATTAACACTACTGGTACAGGCATTGGACACGATTTAGTTGCTACCATTTATGCAGATACTGAACAGAGCATAATTCTTAACGATTATTATAAGGCAGATAAAGATAGTTACAAAAGTGGACGTGCTGAACTACAGCTATCGAAGCTCGAAACGGGTCAACATAAGATTAAAGTTAAAGCATGGGATGCTTTTAATAATAGCACATTAAAAGAGATTTCATTTTATGTTGCCTCGGATAGTAAAATGAAAATCAGCCATCTACTTAATTATCCAAACCCATTTACCGAAAATACTGGGTTTTATTTTGAACACAATCAACCATTTACAAGCCTCGATGTTCTTATCCAAATTTATAGCCCTTCCGGAAAATTGGTGAAAACATTAAAACATAACGAATTAGCTGGAAATGGTTTTAGAATTGGCCCTATTCGTTGGGATGGAAAAGATGATTTTGGAGATAAAATTGGTCGAGGAGCTTACTTTTATAGGCTCAGGGTTAGGGCATCAAATGGAACTTCAGCTGAACAACAACAAAAATTGGTAATCCTTAAATAATTAAAACTTCTTTTTTTCGTTCACTTCGTATTAATCATTTACTTAAATTTGCCATCCTTAAAGTTGAAAAGTATACGTATGACTAAGCTATTTAAATTAAGCGTTTTATCATTAGCAATTCTGTTAATTAGTAATTCAGCAATAAAAGCCCAGGTGAGTGACACTATTCTTTCTGGCGGTTTGAATGCCTTAAGGGTTGCCGTTCCTTTTTTAACCATTGCCCCCGATTCGCGAGCCGCCGCAATGGGAGATGCTGGTGCAGCAACATCACCCGATGCGAACTCACAGCACTGGAACTTAGCAAAGTATGCCTTTCTTAAAAAGGACTGGGGTGCTTCTTACTCCTATACACCATGGTTAAGAAAATTGGTAAACGATATCAACCTGCATTACCTTACAGGGTTTAAAAGATTGGATAAAGATCAGGTTATAAGCGCTTCTTTACTATACTTCTCAATGGGCGAAATTGTATTCACCAATGAAGGTGGAGAAACAACCTCAAAGCATAACCCCAACGAATTAGCAATTGATATTGGGTATTCACGAAAGTTTGCCGATTTAATTTCTGGAGGTATTGCTTTCCGCTATATTCGATCCGATTTAACTGGCGGATATACTCAACAAGCTCAATCTCAATCAAATGCAGGCAATGCATTTGCAGCCGATATATCAGTTTATTACGAGCAACCGCTTAAAATCGATAATAAAAATGCTCAAGCAGCCTTGGGTTTGGCAATATCAAATATTGGAACAAAAATATCTTACACCGATGATGCTATAAAGGATTTTATACCAATTAATATGCGTTTAGGAGGTCGGTTTTCCATTGATTACGACCAATATAACACCTTTTCGTTGGTAATGGATGCAAATAAACTTCTTGTACCAACTCCACCCATTTATGATGATAGTAATGAAATTGTTGTTGGAAAAGATCCAAATGTATCAGTTGGACAAGGTATGCTTCAATCATTTAACGATGCACCAGGTGGAACGAAGGAAGAGCTGAAGGAAATTAGCTATGCTTTTGGATTTGAGTATATATATTCAAAGCAGTTTGCTTTAAGAGGTGGCTATTTCACCGAGGATAAAACTAAAGGCAATAGAAAGTACTATACCTTGGGTGCCGGTTTAAAGTATAATATCTTTACCTTAGACTTTGCTTACCTCATACCTCAAGCAGGAGGTAATAACCCAATGGCTAATACGGTAAGATTCACCTTATCATTTGATTTCGATAACAACGTGAAAAGTAAAAAAGGTAAGGACTAAATTAATTTTTCAGGAATAGCAAAACGTAGAACATGAAAATTAGAGTAGGATTTGGTTACGATGTTCATAAACTTGAAGAGGGCTACGCCCTCTGGCTTGGCGGCATTCAGGTTGAACACTCAAAAGGATCAGTTGGCCATTCCGATGGAGATGTTCTAATTCACGCTATTTGTGATGCTTTGCTTGGTGCTGCAAATCTCAGAGATATTGGAATTCATTTTCCTGATACTGACAAATCATTAAAAGGAATCGATAGTAAAATTCTTTTAAAGAAAACGCTTGAGATATTAAAATCTAAGGGATTTCAGATAGGAAATGTAGATTCAACAATCTGTTTGCAACGACCCAAAATAAAAGATCTCATCCCCGAAATGCAAAGAGTTCTTGCCGAAGTACTTGAAATAACAGCTGATGACTTATCGATTAAAGCAACAACTACCGAAAAACTTGGTTTTGTTGGGCAAGAGCAAGGTGTTGCTGCCTATGCCGTTGTTCTTCTCGAAAAAGATAATGGGTAACGTTTCTAAATTTCTTATCTTTAGCCATAATTCTTTAATTACTCCATTCAAATTTTTAAGAATGAATTACAAAACCCTTGTAATTGGAGCAAGTACAAACCCTCAACGATTCTCCTTTTTAGCAATTAAGAGTTTGGTTAAGCATAATGTTGATGTTGTAGCAATAGGGCTTAAACCTGGTGAAGTTGAAGGCATTTCGATCTCGGTTGATAAACCAATGTATGATGATATTCACACTATCACACTTTACCTTAATGCCGAACGTCAAAAGGAATATATTGACTATATGATTTCGCTTAAACCAAAGCGAATTATTTTTAATCCTGGAACAGAAAGTGGAGAACTTCTCAAACTTGCTCGTACAAATGGTATTGAACCTGTTTTTGATTGTACCCTTGTTATGCTAAATAATGGGAATTATTTTAAGACTAGATAGAATTATTGTCTTGAATATCTTGCCGAGAAAAACGAACCAGAAACGCTATACTCCCAAAAAATTTCCTTGAAGTTTCTGCGAACATGCCCAGTTCCCGAAACGCTATAGCCATCCATCATCTTTATCGTAATTACAGTATCTTTAAGTTGAACTAACGTTTCAAGTTCTTGTCCAAGTTTATGGAAATTGTTGATAATAAAGTATGAAGTATCATAGCCAGCACCTGCTCTAAAAATTGAAACCGAATAATTCCTGTACCCTAATTCCGATTCCTCGAAACATCTCCATGCCCCAGATATTGAATCGGTATCGCCCGAAAATTTTTCACACGAGGAGAATGTCATTGGTAGTGAAACCAAAAACATCAAAACAAACATTGCTCTTATTTTCATGGCACATTGTATTTAACCATGAAACGCTTATGGATAAAGCGCCTCATGGTTTTTGAAGAATTACTCTTTTACAAATTTACTAATGATACTATCATCAGCAATATTTGGAATAGTAACTTTGAGTAAGGGTGTACGCTCCATTTCGCGTTGAATTGCCGTCATAGCGCCTTTATTACGAGCCCAACTTCTACGAGCAATTCCATTGTTAACATCCCAAAGCAGCATGTTCTTCAATCTACGATCTGCGTCAGCAGAGCCATCGAGGGTCATGCCAAACCCACCATTGATAACCTCTCCCCAACCAACACCACCACCATTGTGGATGGAAACCCAAGTTGCGCCACGGAACGAGTCGCCTATAACATTATGAATTGCCATATCCGCTGTAAAGCGTGAGCCATCGTATATATTAGAAGTTTCGCGATAAGGTGAATCGGTTCCAGATACATCATGATGATCGCGTCCAAGTACAATTGGTGCAGAAATTTTGCCATCCCTAACCGCATTGTTGAATGCCTCAGCAATCTTAATACGACCTTCAGAATCAGCATAAAGAATACGAGCTTGAGAACCAACAACGAGTTTATTCTTTTGAGCCTCCTTTATCCAATGGATATTATCGTTTAGCTGGTTGATAATATCGCTTGGGGCTGTACGAGCAATCTCATCGAGAACATCGGCAGCGATCTTATCGGTTATTTCCAAATCCTTTGGATCTGATGATGTGCAAACCCAACGGAATGGGCCAAAACCGTAATCGAAGAATAGAGGGCCCATGATATCCTGTACATACGATGGGTATTTGAAATCGCCATTTGGCTTTAGAATATCAGCACCAGCACGACTACTTTCAAGAAGGAATGCGTTACCGTAATCAAAAAAGTACATTCCTTGCTCAACCATTGCATTGATAGCCCTTACATGGCGACGAAGGCTTTCGTAAACCTTTTCTTTGAAAAGAGTAGGATTTTCGGCCATCATCTTATTTGATTCTTCATAAGTTAAACCAACAGGGTAGTAACCTCCTGCAAATGGGTTATGTAATGAGGTTTGGTCGCTACCAAGATCGATATGGATTTTTTCTTCAACCAAACGCTCCCATAGGTCAATAACATTACCCTGATATGCTAATGATACAGCCTCTTTATTGGCAACAGCCTTGCGAATACGTGGCATCATTTCGTCGAGGTTAACAAAAACCTCATTTACCCAACCTTGGCTATGGCGAGTGTGAACCACTTTGGGGTTAACCTCGGCAATAATGCCAATCATTCCGGCAATTACAGCAGCTTTTGGCTGAGCACCTGACATACCGCCTAGACCTGAAGAAATAAATATCTTCCCACGAAGGTCTGTTTCGCCAGCCTTCATTCTCATTCTGCCGGCGTTCATTACAGTAATTGTTGTTCCATGAACAATACCCTGTGGGCCAATGTACATGAACGAACCAGCAGTCATCTGACCATATTGAGTAACGCCTAATGCGTTGAACTTCTCCCAATCATCCTTGCTTGAGTAGTTTGGAATCATCATACCATTGGTAACAATTACCCTTGGAGCATCTTTATGTGAGGGGAAAAGTCCCATTGGGTGACCAGAGTAAAGAACGAGCGTTTGCTCGTCTGTCATTTCGGCAAGGTACTTCATGCTAAGCAGATACTGTGCCCAGTTTTGAAATACCGCTCCGTTTCCTCCATAGGTAATCAGCTCGTGTGGGTGTTGAGCTACTGCATAATCCAAGTTATTACTCAACATTAGCATGATAGATGCTGCTTGTATCGATTTATGTGGAAAATCGTTTATGCTACGAGCATAAATTTTATAATCGGGACGATATCGATACATATAAATTCTACCATACTCCTTTAATTCATGTGCAAAATCCTCTGCCAAAACGGCATGATGCTTTTGTGGGAAATATCTTAGGGCATTTTTTATTGCTAACTTTTTTTCCTCAAGCGTTAAGATCTCTTTACGCTTTGGAGCATGGTTAATGCTTGGATCCCATGGTTTTGCTGCAGGTATTTGGTCAGGTATTCCCTGAAGGATTAGTTTATGGAATTCTTGGGTATTCATAGATTAAAAATATTTTTTGATGTAGTTTTTCAGTACAAAAGTATAATAATTCCGAGTAAAAATTGATGACACCATGTCTGATTTCCACAAAAATTGAATTTTGCATGTTATTTGAGGAATACCACGTATATTTGAAAACTAAACAAATCAAACTATGAAAAAGTGGATTATTATTGGAGCTATCATCCTTGTGGTGATTCTTATTTATTCGTCAATTAGTGGCTCATACAATAAAATGGTTCAGAAAGATGAAGCCGTTAAAGGCCAATGGGGTAATGTTGAAAATGTTTATCAACGTCGTAGTGATTTAATCCCTAACCTAGTCAGCACAGTAAAAGGTTATGCAGAATTTGAGCAAAAGACCTTAACCGACGTTATCGAAGCAAGATCAAAAGCAACTCAGGTTAAAATATCCCCTGAAAACCTTAATAAAGAAAGTTTTAAGCAATTTCAAGCTGCTCAAGGGGAACTTAGCAGCACTCTATCAAGGTTGATGATGGTTTCAGAGCAATATCCAAACCTAAAAGCTAATCAAAATTTCTTAGACCTGCAGGCTCAGCTAGAAGGTACAGAGAACAGAATTGCTGTAGAACGTAAGAAATTCAACGATTTATCCCAAGAATATAACACCTTAATCCGTTCATTCCCAAAAAATATTTGGGCTAGCTTGTTCGGATTCGAAAAGAAAGATTACTTCGAAGCTGAAGCAGGTGCTGAAAAAGCACCAGAGGTAAAATTCTAGTCCTTTATCATATCGAGCAGCAAGTAACAAGAGATATCCTCAGTTACTTGCTGCTTTATTATATCTTTACATAATAATTAGTCCACTTTTACCCAACAATTATTGTCCTATGCGACCAGACAATTTTTTCACTAAAGAACAGCAAAAAAGAATAGTTGAGGCTATTGGACAAGCTGAACAAAACACATCTGGCGAAATACGCGTTCATATCGAGAAGAATTGTAAAAAGGATGTTCTTGATAGAGCGGCTGACGTATTTGCCATGCTGAAAATGCATAAAACAGACCTTCGAAATGGAGTCCTGTTTTATCTCTCCCTTGAAGATCGTAAATTTGCAATTCTTGGCGATGGTGGTATTAACGCAAAGGTTCCAGAAAACTTTTGGGAGTCAGTTAAAGAAGTAGTTCTAGAGCAATTTAAACTTGATAATCAAACTGAAGGCCTAGTAAAAGGTATCTTAATGGCAGGAGAAAAGCTAAAGGCTCACTTCCCTTACCAAAAGGACGATGTAAACGAGCTATCAGACGAAATCTCATTCGGTAAATAAAACTCCAGTAGCCATGAAAATATTAAAAACACTGTTATTATCGATTCTTGTTCTATCATCATCAACTATTTTCTCACAGGAGTTACCTAAACCAATGGATCCCCCTCGTTTAGTTAATGATTTTGTTGGCTTGCTAGGTCAGGATGAGATTTCAAATCTAGAATCCAAACTTCGAAATTACCACGATTCAACATCTAATCAGATCTACATCGTTATTGTAAACGATTTGCTTGGTTATGATAAATCTGATTTTGCTATTCGTTTAGGCCAAGAATGGAAAGTAGGGCAAAAAGGTAAGGACAATGGAACTGTAATTCTTGTTAAACCTAAATCGGGCAGAGAAAAAGGCGAAGCGTTCATATCTGTTGGATATGGTTTAGAGGATGTTATCCCCGATATTACGGCCAACCATATCGTTAACCTTGAAATGATTCCTTTCTTTAAGCAAAATCAATACTACCAAGGTCTAGATGCCGCGACAAATACTATAATAAACCTTGCTAAAGGTAAATTTACTGCAGAGCAGTATGGCAAACGTAAAAAATCGTCAGGAGGTGGCAGTTTTATAATTATTATCATTATCGTTATTGTTCTTTCACTGATTTTCAGAGGAAACTCAAACAACAGAGGAAAAACGATGGGAGGCAGTAGTCTTCCTTTCTGGCTTGCATTAGGGATGCTATCTAGTGGTAGTCGGAGTAGCGGAGGTTTTGGTGGTTTCTCATCAGGTTCAGGTGGATTTGGCGGTGGCTTCGGTGGCGGAGGCGGTGGAAGCTTTGGCGGCGGTGGCGCTGGTGGAAGTTGGTAAAAACAGTGACAAGTGACAAAGTGGTAAGTGACATAAAGCAAAGAGGCGGGTTTTCCCGCCTCTTTGCTTTTAAAATATATGAGTTAATTACTCTACATTATCACCTGAAAAACCATCGTCAACAAGAATACGTCCGCAGTACTCGCAAACGATTATCTTTTTACGAATCTTGATGTCAAGTTGGCGTTGTGGTGGAATCTTGTTAAAGCAACCTCCGCAAGCATCGCGCTTAACGGTTACAACGGCTAAGCCATTACGTGCATTTCCTCTAATACGCTTGTATGCAGTGTAGATACGTGGCTCAATCATTTCGGCATAAGCCTCAGAGCGACGATTTAGCTCATCCTCTTCCTTTTGAGTCTCAGCGATAATCTCGTCAAGTTCAGCTTTTTTGTTCTTAAGATCGATTGAACGTTCATCAAGCAAAGTTTTAGCTTGATCAATTAATACCTTTTTATCTTTAGCTTGTTGGGTGAACTCACGAATTCTTTTCTCACAAAGTTCAATCTCAAGTCTTTGATACTCTAGTTCTTTCGATAATGAATCGAATTCACGATTATTACGAACGTTGCTTTGCTGCTCTTCGTACTTTTTAATGTGCCCTTCGGCATCTTTAATTTCCTGTTTCTTACGAACAGCTAATGCTTCAACCTCTTCAACCTCTTTGTGAAGATTTGCAATACGTGTTTCGAGTCCTTCAATTTCATCCTCGAGATCTTGAACCTCTAAAGGAAGTTCGCCACGTAGGATCTTTATATCATCAATTTTTGAATCAATGCTCTGAAGTTCATAAAGAATTTTAAGCTTCTCCTCAACGGAAAGCTCGGTGGTCTCAACGTGCTTATTCTTATCTGCTGCCATACCTTGCTTATATGTAATTAATTGGGTTGGTTTTTATTTCTGATTTGAGAACTGCAAATTTAGAGAATTTTTTCATAAGATATTCATAAAAAATATCTACGGTAAACTGTTCGCTCTCAAAATGGCCAATATCTGCAATAATTATTTTCCCTTCGGCATCAAAAAACTGATGATACTTAACATCGCCTGTTATATATATATCAGCGCCAGAGGCTATTGCCTGCTTGATTAAGAAAGCGCCACTACCTCCGCAAAATGCAACCTTACTAATATTTTTGCCGCGAAAATTTGTGTGTCGAATAGATTGAAGTTTGAAATTATTTTTAACCATATTTAAGAAATCGGGCTCCTTCATTGGCTCAGATAACTCGCCAACCATTCCTGCACCTGCTCCATTATATGGGTTTAAAAGGGGGTAGATATCATATGCAACCTCCTCGTAAGGATGAGCAGCAATCATTCCGCTAATTACTTTCGAGAGGATTGCTTTGGGTGTAATTACTTCTATTCTAATCTCAGGCTCAACGTGAAGTTCACCAGGCTTTCCAGCATAAGGGTTCGCTTTATCGTTAGCTCTATAAGTTCCATTGCCTTCGATATTGTAGGAGCAGCTATCATAATTCCCTATACAACCAGCATCGGCATTGAACATTGCCTTTCTTACTTTATCAGCCTCATTGTTCGGTGCAAAGGTTACGACTTTAACCAGTTCTCCTTCCAATGGGCTTAATATCTTTAGATTCTTAAGTCCTAGTAATTCACCAATCTTGGCGTTTACGCCACCATCCTTAATATTATCAAGGTTGGTATGGGCGGAGTATATAGCAATATCATATTTAATGGCAAGAATCACCGCCTTCTCAACGTACGATTTGCCTGTTAACTTTTTTAAGCCACTAAAAATCAATGGGTGATGAGATACGATAAGATTAGCTCCTTTCTTGTGAGCCTCTTCTAACACTTCAGGGGTTACATCAAGCGTAACTAAAACGCCTTTTAAAGGCATTGTTGGATCTCCAACAAGTAATCCTGAGTTATCATATGACTCCTGATACCCAATGGGAGCCAATTGCTCGATATAAGCAGCTACATCATTTATTACCATAATATATACAAGGTAAATTAAAGCAACTAAAGTTCTTCCCTTATCTCAAGGAGCATCTCCTTGATTTGCTTAAGAGTATCAACTATTTCGTGGTTATGAATAACATCTTGTCTGTTTTCCGATAACTTTTTGCGAGCACCCTCGAGAGTAAGGCGTTTCTCCTTTACTAAGTGGTGAATTAGCTTAAGGTTTTCAATATCTTCTTTTGTGAAGAAGCGATTACCTTTCTTGTTTTTATGGGGCTTGATGATATCGAAATTCTTCTCCCAGAACCTGATTAATGAGGTATTAACATTAAACATTTCGGCAACCTCGCCGATGGAGTAGTAGAGTTTTTCAACCTTTTTTTCTTTGTATGGCACTTTTTTATAAAGTTAAAAGGGTTAATCGAGCGATTGTCCGCTATTCGCAGCAAGTATTATTATCTTCTCGTACTGTTCAGGGGTTAAATCGTTAAAGTAGAAGTTAACAGGATTTATTGGCTCATCCTGCTTACGAACCTCATAGTGAAGGTGGGGTGCCAAGCTCATTCCAGTATTCCCAACTAAACCAATAACCTCGCCCCTTTTTACTTTCCTGCCAACGCTTACAAGTATTTCACTTAAATGAGCGTATAGAGTTTTATAGCCAAACCCATGATCGATTATGATAGTATTCCCGTAGCCTCGTTTCGATCTGTCAACATCAACGATAACACCATCTCCTGTTGCATAGATTTCAGTACCGCTAGGTGCAGTAAAATCCATACCA
Source organism: uncultured Rikenellaceae bacterium (assembly GCA_964390565.1). Taxonomy (GTDB): domain Bacteria; phylum Bacteroidota; class Bacteroidia; order Bacteroidales; family Tenuifilaceae; genus UBA8529. The sequence goes on along the minus strand of CAYMII010000013.1, from coordinate 67,724 downwards.
GTATGCATCTTTAAAACTTTATAGTATGGGTGAATTCTAACCCCAAAAGGTGAAGCAACCCGGGTTAAATCTTTATTTGAGATAGGTTGAATTGCTGGAATTGATTTAACCATCTCCTCCTTGTTTTTAGCCAGCTCTATTATCTCGTCGAATGATTTAGTTTGAATATAAATTTCTTTGGTGATTCTGTCGAGTTTTTTTGTTGCCTCGATTACTAGCTCTGAATTTGATAAATTTTCAAGTTCTGAATACCTATCAGTCCCGCCAATTCCAGCTGAGCGAATTGAAAGGGGAATTGGTTCCGCCTCAAAAATTGTACGATAAATATTCTCATCACGTTGTTGAATATCCTTTAATACAGCCTCAACCTGATCGTATTTCCCGTTTAAAAGTTCAAATTGCAAAAGCAACTCCTCCCGTTCACGTTTTAATCCGCGCTCTTTTGGTGTATCGAAGAAGGAAGTATAGATTGAGTAGTATACAATTGTTATAACTATGGTAGACATTAAATAGGTTAAGCCTCTAACAATTTTTTGTTTGAAAGATGCCCTAACCTTAATAAAACTAAGGGTGTCGTGATTAAATTTGTATTTACTCTTTGGCATTAATCTACCTTATGGATTTGTCAAAAGTACGAAAATAATTAATCTAAGGTACTTGTCTCTTCCTCTGCTTTACCTATAGTAGCATATTTTACCATTTTGTCATAATCCTCCATGGTAAGATCATTAAAGTAGTTTATTGGATCTATCGTTGAATTACGAAGTAAAACTTCATAATGAAGGTGTGGACCCGTACTTCGACCAGTATTACCCAGCTCACCAACAATTTGACCACGGGTAACTTTATCGCCAACCTTAACATGAATCTTGCTTAGGTGAGCGTATCTGGTTTTGTACCCAAAACCATGATCAATTAATACTTCCTTGCCATATCCAGTGAATGAAAACTCTGCATTTAGCACAATCCCCTCGCCTGTTGCATGGATTGGTGCTCCAATTGGTCCCGTAAAGTCTATACCATGATGCATGGTCAGTCTATGTGTAAATGGATCGGAACGAAACCCAAAATATGCTGAAATACTTTTTATTGATACAGGTTGAATCGCAGGTATACAATGGGTCATCCTTTCTTTGTTTCGAGCCAAATCGATAACCTCATCAAAAGATTTCGATTGAACGTAAACCTGCCAGCTAAGCTGATCGAACATTGTAAACGTTTTTACTAGCAGATCGGAATGTGCGAATTTCTCAAACGATTCATACCTGTTAACACCACCATAACCCCCTTCTCTTAATGAAGCGGGTATTGTATCTGCTTCAAAAATTGCTCTATATATATGATTATCGCGCTTTTGAAATTCTCTAACAAGTTCAGATTTTTCACTTACTTTTCGTTGAAATAAATCGTACTTAAGAATGATATTTGCTATATCGCGCTTAATATTTTTTTCTTTAGGTGTATCTAAAAATAGTGAATAAATATAGGTTAAACTTGCGGCTAATAATAGGTTAACAAATAAATGAATTGCTATCTTTGCAATCTTTTTACGAAGAGGATGGGAGACTACATCAAACTTTAATGTGTGCGGATTAAATTTGTATTTTATTTTTGCCATCTCTTTTATTTATAGCACTTTAAATTGATTCTATTTTGACGAATGTCGACAAATCTAATGTAAATATTTATTTTTGCAAAGTTTTTGGTAAAAAAAATGGCATTAAAATATCAGATGACCTGAAATAAAGTGTTAAAATATAGTTAATTATAGTTCCTTTGTTTATTGTTTAACGCCCATTTTATCGAACTTTTTTTTGATTAAGGGGTTATAACTAAAGGGTTGAATATTAAGTGATAAATCATTCATTACTAAACAGTTGTTTAACTAATTCTTTTTTGTATGAAATCTAGCGAAATCAGACAAGCGTTTCTTGACTTTTTTCGTGGTAAGGCGCATCAGATTGTACCATCGGCTCCGATGGTAGTAAAAAATGATCCTACCCTAATGTTTACGAATGCTGGTATGAACCAGTTCAAGGATATTTTTCTTGGAAACTCTCCTGTTAAACATCCACGAATTGCTAATACTCAGAAATGTCTTCGCGTTTCGGGTAAGCATAACGACCTCGAAGAGGTGGGGCATGATACCTACCACCATACCATGTTCGAAATGCTTGGTAACTGGTCGTTTGGCGACTATTTCAAAAAGGAAGCCATTGATTGGGCTTGGGAGTTCCTGGTTGACGTGCTCAAGATAGATAGAAATAATCTATATGTTACTGTATTTGAAGGCAGTCCAGAAGATGGAATTGAAATGGATAAAGAGGCTTTTGAATATTGGAAAAAGCATCTACCCGAAAATAGAATTTTAATGGGTTCCAAGAAAGATAATTTCTGGGAAATGGGCGAATCAGGCCCTTGTGGTCCTTGTTCCGAAGTTCATGTTGATATCCGAAATGCTGATGAAAAGAAAGCTATTCCTGGCGATAAAATGGTGAATACAGGCCATCCTCAGGTTATTGAGATTTGGAACTTGGTATTTATTCAATACAACCGTAAGGCTAATGGTCAATTAGAACAACTTCCTGCTCAGCATGTTGACACAGGAATGGGTTTCGAGCGTCTGTCGATGGTTATACAAGGTAAGCAGAGCAACTACGATACGGATATTTTTCAACCAATCATCGGTGAGATTTCAAAAATGTGCAGTTTTGAGTATGGCAAGGACGCTAAACGAGATATCGCTATGCGTGTTATAGCCGACCACCTTAGAACTGTTTCATTCTCTATCGCAGATGGTCAACTTCCTTCAAACGTTAAAGCGGGTTATGTAATTCGTCGTATTCTTCGCCGTGCTGTTCGCTATGGATATACTTTCTTAAATTTCCGTGAGCCATTCATAAACAAACTTGTTCCAGTTCTTGCAGCTGAAATGGGTCGTTTCTTCCCTGAATTAAATTCGCAAAAGGAGTTAATCATCAAAGTAATACACGAGGAGGAAGCATCATTCCTACGCACTCTTGAAACAGGCATAAAAATGCTTGATGGCATTATGGAGAACACTCGAAAGAGTAAAAAAGAAGAAATATCAGGCAAAGATGCATTTGCTCTTTATGATACTTTCGGTTTCCCAATCGACCTAACTGAGCTAATTCTTCGTGAGAACAACCTAAAGGTTGATATGGAAGGGTTTAAGGTTGAACTTGAGGCACAAAAAGAGCGTTCGCGCTCTGCATCATCGGTTGAAACTCACGACTGGCAAGAACTTTATAAGATCGATGAGGTTGAGTTTGTTGGTTACGACTCACTTGAGGCTGAGGTTCGTATATCAAGATTTAGAACTGTTAAAACTAAAGGTAAAGAACAATATCAGCTAGTTTTCGATAAAACTCCTTTCTATGCTGAATCAGGTGGTCAAGTTGGCGACGCTGGTTCAATCGAAGCAAATGGAGAGGTTATTTTTATTGAAAATACTGTTAAAGAAAACAATCTTAGCATCCATTTAGCCGATAAACTTCCTACTAATCCCAATGCAATCTTTAAAGCAAAAGTAAATGTTGATAAAAGGGTTAGTACAGCAAACAATCACTCAGCAACACACCTTCTTCATCATGCGCTTCGCAGCGTTTTAGGTACTCATGTTGAGCAAAAAGGTTCATTGGTAAACCCTGATTATCTTCGCTTTGACTTTGCCCATTTCCAAAAAGTAACTGATGAAGAGATTAGAAAGGTTGAGATTTTAGTTAATCAAAAGATAAGGCAGAACCTATCGCTAGATGAGCATCGCAATGTTCCTATGGAGCATGCTCAGAATATGGGTGCAATGGCTCTTTTTGGCGAGAAATATGGCGACTCAGTACGTGTTATTCGCTTTGGCGATTCTGTAGAGCTTTGTGGAGGTACACACGTTACTGCAACAGGACAAATTGGGTTTATCAAAATTATCTCCGAAGGAGCAATTTCTGCGGGTGTAAGAAGAATTGAAGCCATAACAGGAGTTAAAGCTGAAGAGTTCCTTTATAATCAGGTTGATAGCATTAAAGAGGTAAAACAGATACTAGGTAACCCAGCAAATTTAATGCAAGGCGCTACAAAACTTGTTGAGGAGAATGCCAACCTTCGTAAGGAGATTGAAGGAATGATGAAAGAAAAGGTTCATGCACTTAAGGCATCTTTAAAATCATCAGTTTCATCAAAAAATGGGGTAAACATAATTGCCCAAAAAATTGATATTTCAAGCCCTGATGCATTAAAAGATTTGGCATTCCAACTGAAGAATGAGGTTGAAAACCTTTTCCTTGTGCTTGGCTCAACATCTGATGGTAAAGCAATGCTAACCATTATGGTTGATGAAAAGCTAATTGAATCGCATAAGCTAAATGCTTCAAATATTGTTCGTGAAGCTGCTAAGGAGATTCAAGGTGGTGGTGGAGGTCAACCTTTCTATGCAACAGCTGGAGGGAAAAATCCTGCCGGAATAGATGCCGCAATAAACAAGGCTGTTAGTTTGATAGGCTAAAATAAAAAACTCCGAACAAGAATGTTCGGAGTTTTTTATTAGAATGTCAATGTGAATGTTGTTCCATACGATGGAACTGAGTAAGCCGTTATACTTCCGCCATGTAATCGCATGATTTGTCGCGATAGGCTTAAGCCAATACCTGAACCTTTTGGTTTTGTGGTGAAGAATGGGATAAAAATCTTATCAAGTACTTCAGGAAGAATACCTACGCCATTATCGACAACTTGAATTGTAACTCTGCCGCGTTTATTAAGAAATGCTTTCATAGTAATTTGAGGTTTTTCAGAACCTTCAAGTGCATGAATAGCATTTTTGAGAATGTTAATAAGAACTTGTTCAAGAAGTTCAACATCAACAGAGAATTCAATTTCAGGTGGTTCAACCTCGCTATGGAATGAGATTTTTGCTTGAGAAATCTCCTCATTCATTAGCGGAATGATATTGTTGAATACGTGCTTAACTGTTGTTATTCTAAAGTTAGGCTTAGGAATACGCGTTAAGTTTCTGTAAGTGTTTACAAAGTGTAATAAGCCAGTACTTCGCTTATGAATTGTTTGAAGCCCTTGCTGAATCTCATTTGCAGTTTCGGTATCAATTACAGCGTTTGGATCGGCAGCCTGTTCCGCCTGAAATCCTTTAATCATCATATCGATTGTTGATGATAACGAAGCAATTGGCGTAATGGAGTTCATTATTTCGTGGGTAAGTACGCTTATCAACTTTTGCCAAGCCTCAGTTTCTTGTTCCTCAAGAACACTTTGAATGTTCTTAATAGTTGCTAATACAATGGTTTTATTATGAATCTTAAACTCTGTACTGTTTATTGCAAGTTGTAATAAATCGTCTTCCTGTTGAACTTTAATTAACGCGTTTTCGCCTGGTGTTGTATTAAGCAGTTTTTCAACCAGCTCGTTACTAATAGGGTAGAGTTGTTTAACATTTTTAAGTCCGCTAACTTGAAATAGTTTTTTAGCAGATTTGTTTATCATTTCTACTGTTCCATCTTTTTGATAGGCTATAATACTGATATCGATATTTTGAACTATACTTTGCAGATAGTGAAAATGCTCCTCCTTTTCAGTCCTAACATTCTGAAAGTCCTTGATAACATCGTTAAAGGCTTTGTTCAGCTCATCAAATGATGAGCCCATACCTTCCATTTGGAATGAACGAGTAAACTCGCTAAATCTAATGGACTCAAGAAAACTGGCTAAGTCCCTATTAGTTTTATCAATATATTTAAAAAGAGCATAAAGCTCAATAATGAGGAATGCTCCAATTAGAACAGGGGTAATAAAGAACTCCTTCCATGTATAAAAGAGCAAGAATATGGTAATTGCAATTAAAAGAATTCTTGTAATTGCGTTAACTCTAAAGTTCTTATAAATCATACTTTTCCATTCTACGGTATAGCGATGTGCGAGTAATACCCAGTTCTGTAGCTGCTTGAGTAATATTTCCTTGATATTGCTTTAATACCTTATTTATGATAGCCTTTTCAACCTCATCGAGGTTGTATGTATCTATTTCCGCTTCAACTGTTTTCGTTTGTTTTGCAGTTTGTAGATAAAAATCATCGGGTTGCAGAACGTTGGAATCGCTCATGATAATTGCTCTTTCAATTGCATGTTGCAACTCTCTAACGTTTCCTGGCCATGGGTATGCATTTAGTTTCTTAAGTGCATCGGGGCTTAAGCCATTTATATCTTTCTTATACTTTTTGGTGTATATCTGGATGAAATGTTTTGAAAGTAAAGCAATATCACCGTGCCTTTCGCGAAGCGGAGGCAGATGAATTTCAACGGTGTTAACTCTATATAAAAGGTCCTGACGGAATTGTCCTTCGCTTACCATTTGTCCAATATTGATATTCGTTGCACAAATCAACCGAACATCAATGTTTTTTGCCTTATTTGCTCCAACTCGTGTAACCTCTCTTCGCTCAAGAACGGTAAGCAGTTTTGCTTGCATTGAAGAGGTAAGGTTTCCAATCTCATCAAGGAATAGCGTTCCACCCGATGCAATCTCAAACCTACCCGGTTTCTCTTTTTTTGCATCAGTAAAAGCACCCTTTTCGTGACCAAAAAGTTCGCTTTCAAAGAGCGTTTCTGCAATTGAGCCAAGGTCTATATTGATAAAAACCTCACCAGAACGAGGCGAGTTTCTGTGTAATGCTCTAGCAACAAGCTCTTTACCTGTTCCATTCTCGCCTAGAATTAGAACGTTAGCATCAGTTTTTGCCACTTTTTGAATGGTTGCAAAAACGTTTCGCATTCCTTCGGAATTTCCAATAAACTCATGGAATGGCTGGTCGAGCACTTCGCTTATCTCCTGTTGTTTCATCTTAAGTGTATCAACCTCTTGTTGAGACTGCTTTAGCTTTAATGCAGATGAGACAGTTGCAATTAGCTTCTCGTTTTGCCATGGTTTTAGAATAAAATCGGTTGCTCCTGCCTTTATAGCCCTAACAGCTTTTTCGGCATCGCCATATGCAGTAATAAATACAACAACCGCTTTAGGATCGATGCTGAGAATTTTTTCAAGCCAACTAAAACCTTCCTGTCCGCTAATCGCATCTTTAGTAAAGTTCATATCCAAAAGGATAACATCATACGACTCCTTAGCCATTAGACTTGGTATATCTTCAGGATTTGGCGTTGTATGTAGTAGCTCGATATGAGGTTTTAAAAGTAGCTTAATGGCGAATAGGATATCCTCATTATCATCAACAACAAGTATTTTACCCTCTTTCCTAATCATGGCTTTAATTATTTGTATTATAGATAATTGTAAAATTTGAAATATGAGTCGTATACCTTTGTAAATATATTAAAAATTGGTAATATGGCAGTTGTATAGCTCTTTTTAACTATGTGTGCGATATCGAACAGGTAATGTTGCATTATCGAACATCAATAAAACGAAATGTTAACGAAATGTTAAAGTTAATATATTTATTATCAGCGTTTAATATTTTATGGCATGCAAACTGTTTAAAGGAAGAAGAACTTGAAAATATTTTGTGATGGATAAGATTATTCAAAAAAAGAAGTGGACTCTTAAAAAAATTCTTTGGATTTCGGTTTCCTCTTTATTCGTTTTATTTATTGTGTATTACATTGCATTTGGACCTAAAGGTTCGAGGTTAAATGTTGAAGTTGATAAAATTACTGTAGAGGAAGTAACTCAGGATCTTTTTAGAGATTACATAACAGTAATTGGAACTGTTGCACCAATTCGCACAATTTATCTCGATGCAACTGAAAGCGGGAGTAGGGTTGAGGAGATTGTTATGGATGAGGGTAGCTTACTTAAAAAGGGCGATGTAATAGTACGTTTTAGTAATACCAACCTTATCTTAGATATCTCAAATAATGAGGCTAACGTATCGAGAACGGTTAACGAACTTCGTTCAACTCGCTTGAATATGGAGCGTCAAACGCTAGATACGCGTAGCCAGTTAATTCAGCTCACCTATGACCTAAAGGATAAGGAAAGAGTTTATAGGAATAACAAAATTCTTTTTGAGCAAAATCATATCTCGAAGGATGAGTTCGAGCGTTCGAAGGAAGCATGGGAGCTAACAACTGAAAGGCTAAAACTTTTCCGTCAAAGTTGGATTCAAGATTCTATATCACGTATAACTCAAATTATAACCCTTGAGGAGGACGCTGAGAGGTTACAAAAAAATCTTAAGATCGTTAGAAAACGTTTAGAGACGCTAGAGTTCAGAGCTCCTGTTAGTGGTGAGTTGGCATCATTAAATTTAGAGATTGGGCAGGTAATTGGAATGGGAACACGCATGGGTACAATTAACGTTCTCGATTCGTATATGCTTAAAGTTGATATTGATGAGCATTATATTTCCAGAATTGTGCGTAATTTGACAGGCGATTGTGAGTTTTCGAGTAAGATGTTTAGTGGGACCATTAAAACTATTTATCCAGAGGTTCGAAATGGACGATTCACCGTTGATATGGTCTTTACCGATTCAGTTCCTAAGAATATTCGAATTGGACAAACATCTCGCATTAACCTTGAATTAGGGGAATCACAAAAGGCAGTTCTTTTAAGTCGTGGCGGATTTTACCAAAGCACAGGTGGACAATGGGTATATGTGGTTGATCCTTCAGGCGATTTTGCAACTAAGCGAAACATCCGAATAAATCGCCAGAATCCACGTTACTACGAAGTTGTTGAAGGGTTAAATCCTGGCGAAAAGGTGATTGTATCGAGTTACGATAACTATAATAATGCTGATAAGCTTTTGCTTACTAAATAATAGAATACAATATATAATTATAAAACATTAAATTTTACTACAATGATTAAGACTCAAGATTTAGTTAAGGTTTTTAGAACCGAAGAGGTTGAAACCACCGCGTTAAACAACGTGAACCTCGAAGTAAAACCAGGCGAATTTGTAGCAATTATGGGTCCATCTGGATGTGGAAAATCTACACTATTGAATATTATTGGCTTGCTTGATAATCCAACTGGTGGCGAATTTTATTTCAATGGTACTGAGGTATCAAAATTTAAGGAAAAACAACGTACTAACCTTCGTAAAGCGAACATTGGATTTGTATTCCAAAGTTTTAACCTTATCGATGAGTTAACCGTATTCGAGAACGTTGAACTTCCTTTACTTTACATGAATGTTCCCTCATCAGAAAGAAGAAAAAAGGTTGAGGCAGTTTTAGAGCGCATGAAAATTTCGCATCGTAAAAACCACTTCCCTCAACAGCTATCAGGTGGTCAGCAGCAAAGGGTTGCTATTGCACGTGCGGTTGTTGCAAATCCAAAGCTTATCCTTGCCGATGAGCCAACAGGTAACCTCGATTCAGCTAACGGCGAAGAGGTAATGGAGTTGTTAAGTGAGTTGAACCGCGAAGGAACAACCGTTGTTATGGTAACGCACTCACCAACAGATGCTGAAAAAGCTCACCGTATTGTTCAACTATTCGACGGACATATTGTGACCGAGAATGTGAAGAAGATGGTTTAAATTGATAGTAATCAAAAAGTTATCTTATAAAAAATTATTCTTTATCCTATAAAATTTATTAAACATTAATATAAACTAAGGAAAGGGTACTACTATGAAAGAGATATGCATACCGATTTCGAATCTTGGCGAAGATGAGATTGCCGATGTTATAGTAACTATCGGTGGTAAGAAAATGAGTTATAGCTTTAGAGTAGAATCCTTTCCTTGGAGTATTAATCCGGCTCAGACTGGTTCTGACGATGATGATACTCAGCATGCAACATTGGAGCAAATAACACAGCTTAGGAATTCCCTAGCAAATTATGATAGTGGATGGGAATTGATACAAATTTTCACACCAAGGGTTGGGGCAACCCATATCCAAGTGCTTTATCGAAAGAAAAATGGTAAATAAATTTGACAACTATGAGGATTCATCGAATTGTGTTTGCTCTAGCTTTTTTGCTAGTTAATGTTGGGTTTCTCTATGCAAAAGACCCTGTAACAAGCGATTCTAAGGTAGTAAAATCTGCGGTAGAAGTTTTGGATAATACTAACCTACAAAGTCCCACACTAAATTCAGGTGAGCAAGGAGAATTATTGCCTAAAATTGAAATAACTAATAGGTATAATATAGAAAGTTTAAACCTAACTTTCTCATACGAAGAGCAACCCGACACAACGAATTTTAGTGTTATCGATTATTATATAAAAAATGTAGCACCACTAACTAAAAAAGTGGGATCTGACTCTAAAAGCATAGAGGCGATAGAAGGGATGTTAGATGTGCTATAGGATCTGTTTTTTAATATCAAAGTTGAAATCTTTTGTCATGAATCGAATTATTAAATATTTGTTTGTTGTCTTAGCTTTAGTATTAACAACCCCTCTTTATGCTCAAAAAAAGTGGACGCTTGAGGAGTGTATTACTTATGCTTTACAAAATAATATCCAACTAAAACGAGAAATTCTTCAAACTGAAAAGTTTAAAAAGGATAGGGTTGGAGCAATTGCAAGTTTTACTCCATCACTGGGAGGACAATTCAGCCACAAATTCCAGGAAGGTAGCGTTTTTAACAGTCTAACAGGAAAGTTCTCGAATAAGCAATCACAAATAGGTTCTGGCGGAATTGGTGGTAGCCTTGATATTTTTCAAGGATTAAACAAATGGAATTATTTAGCTCAAACTAAATTCGATCTTTTAGCATCAATTGAGAGCGTAGAAGAGCTAAAAAGAAATATTTCGATAAATGTTGCAGCCAAATATTTAGAGGTGCTTTACGCTAAGGAGAATTTAATTCTTGCTAAGGGTCGACTTGAAGTTTCAGAGAAACAAGTAATAAGTTCGGAGAAACAATATGAACTTGGAAAATCATCGAATGCTGAATATTTGCAAATAAAATCTCAGGCTATTGCAGAGAAAGTTCAGCTAACAAATGCTCAAAACACTTTTGAAATGGCATCATTGGAATTGGCTCAAATGCTCGAAATACCTGAAGTTGATGGTTTTGAGATTTTTTCCGACAATATTATTATACCAACCGATACTCTACAAATAGGATTGAAGCAGTACTATGATGATGCTCTATTAAATACTCCTTCCCTAAAAAAGGCTAGTTATAATCTTAAAAGTGCAGAAAAGAGGTATTTAATTGCTTTGGGTGCAGCATTACCAAGTATTTCGCTTGAATATCAAATGGGTTCTTTTTATACTGATCAAGGTGAGTTAACAAATTCAGCAGGAGTGGTGCTTAGTAAATATCCTGATTATTCTTACAAAGAGCAACTAAAAGACAATATTAGCAAGTCTATCGCAATACAAATCAATATTCCAATTTATGGCAGATTACAGAACTACGTAAGAATTAGCAAGGCCAAAATTGATAAACTTGATGCGCAGTATGCAGTTGACGAAGCTGAAAAAGGTTTAAAAAAGACAATCCAACAAGCTTATGCTGATGTTAAGGGAAGTTACAGCAGTTTCCAATCCATGAGCGAATCGGCCGCATCGTATAATGAAGTTTATGAAACAAGTAAGGAAAAGTTCAACTTAGGGATGATAAACGCTGTCGACTATGGAATTGCTCGTAATAACTTAATTAAAGCACAAGGCGATTTGTTACATGCCAAATATTCTTATTTATTTAAACTCAAAATACTCGATTTCTACCGAGGAATTCCTATAACCCTATAACAAATAGGATTATTTAGTAGGTTTAGTTATGGTTTGTTTTTAACCCCGGGAGTGGTTCCCCGGGGTTTCCTTTTTTGATTTAAAAAAACATGCTACTTTTGTTTCAAACTAATTAACCTTAAATATATTATGAAAAAAATTCTTATTATTCTAGCATTACTAGCTATTGCGGATTCTACTTTTAGCCAAGTTTTTAATACAGGACAAACCCTTAAACCTGGAAAATTTTCTCTTGGTGTTGAGCCAGGGGTAATGGTAAATGGCACCTCAGAGTTTATCATGTTTCTCCATGGAGGTGTTGGGATTAAATCGGGCATCGATTTGTCTGTTAAGGCTGGAGTACTTGGGCCGTTAGACTACTTTGGTGCAGATGTTGAATTTGCATTACCCCGCCGTATGTCGTTTGCAGTAGGTGCACACCAGTTTGGCGATTTTGGTTTGGATGGTACGTTTAACATCACTTTTCCAATCCGCAACGATACTAGAATATTTACTGGCCTCGATTCGGACATCAACTTTAATGAGGATAAAACGCGCATACTACTTTGGCTGCCTTTAGGCGTTGAAATTGGTATCAGGAAAAATCTAAACTTTATTTTCGAAGCCGAAATAGGATTGAATGATCCTACTTACCATTTTATTGGGGGTGGGTTGAATTTTTATATTTAACTCAAGTTCGATATAAGATGTCATCCTGAGCGTAGCGAAGGATCTAAATGCTTGTAATATAGATGCTTCGCTACGCTCAGCATGACAAAAGACAGTTAGTGCTTAGTGCTGAAAACCAACATGTTACTCTTACATCGAGCTGACGTTATTTATGTCTTTATTAAAAGAAAATGGAATGGTTGGATTACCATTCCTTTTCTTTTTATTATTTATTGAGTTAGTTTAATTGCTTCTCAAACTTAATCCTGATAAACTCTTCGTGAACCTCGCCATCAACGCCTTGGTTTACAAAACCATTTTCTTGAAGTAGTTGAGATAATGCTTCATCGTCGATTGGGGTTGTGCCAACAAGCGCTTTAGCGCCATTATCTTTTGAGTAGTTTTCGGCAAACTTTAGGATTTCGCTAGCATAGCCACGTTTTTGGAAGTGAGGGAAAATGGCTAATCGGCTGATATCGTATTTATTTGGGTTTTGTTTGTTGGGCTTTATGGTAACGGTTCCAATGGTTACTTTATTTACAACCAATAAAAACACATTTTGATTTGCAATATCGCTAGATATTTCGTGATAATCGGCAACGCTATTATTCCAATACTTTACACCTTTTTCGATAAGTTGCTGCGAACATTCCCGAATTACATATAGTACTTCTATTAGCTTTGTTTTATCGGCAACGATGATTTCCATATAATTTTCTATTTGTTTTGATATACAATTTCACCGGCGACAAAAGTGCTAATTACTTTTGAATTAGGCAAATCGGATTCTTTGGCATTCATTAGATCTGTATCGAGTATAACAAAATCAGCCCATTTCCCGGGTTCGAGACTTCCCTTAAGGTTTTCCTCGAAACTAGATTTTGCTGCCCAAATAGTCATTGCTCGCAATGCTTGCTCACGAGTTAATGTATTTTCCATTTGGAATCCCTCTTTAGGTTCGCCATTTAAGTCTTTACGGGCAACGCCAGCATAAAACCCGTATAAAGGATTAATTTTCTCGATTGGAAAATCGCTTCCGTTTGGTAGCCAACCGTTTTGCTTAAGCAAATCTTGATAAGCGTATGCATTTTTTATCCTATCGCCTAAGCGCTCATCAGCCCAGGTCATATCTGAAGTAGCATGGGTTGTTTGAATTGAGGGGATAATGCTATATTCACCATACTTGGATAAATCAGAAGGATCAACAACCTGAGAATGCTCAATTCTCCAACGCAAGTCGTTTTTAGCTTTTAGATGTTTTGAATACATGTCGAGGGTTAATTGAATCGCTTCATCGCCAATGCAATGCGTGTTAACCTGATAGCCTGATTTATAAGCTAAATCGCAATAAGCGCTCAATTTTTCAATTGGCTCAACCAGTAATCCTTTTGTATTTGGTGCATCGGAATAATGCTTTTTAAGCAAAGCACCTCTTGACCCAAGAGCTCCATCGGCATAAAGTTTAATGGAACGAACAGTTAAAAAATCGGTTGAGTAAACTCCTTTTGAAACGAAATGGTCGATATTTGCCTGTGTTGGGGTTAACATGGCGTAAACCCGCATTTTAAGGATATTTGATTTTTGCAGACTGTCAATTAATAGCACCTCTTTTAGTTCCAATCCAGCATCAGAAACAGATGTTAAACCAACTGCAAAGCAGTTTTCTTGAGCCCTCTGAAGTGCTTTTGCTTTTATTGATTCTGATAATTCTGGAATAATCTTTCTAACCAATTCAATTGCATTATCGACAAGTACACCTGTAAGTTTCCCATTCTTTATAATTAGTTCACCACCATTTACCTTTGTTTTCTCATCAACCTTAGCCATCCTAAGGGCTACGCTATTAGCAATAGCGGCATGTCCATCGATACGTACAATGTAAACAGGTTTATTTGGGAAAGCCTTATCTAATAAATCTTTTGTTGGAAATTCTTTAATATCCCACTCATTTTGATTCCAACCTCTGCCTTGAACCCATTCGGATGGAAATGATTTTTCGTGTTCAACTAATCTGTCAACAACTTCGCTCCATGTTTTTGCTCCCGAAAGAGAAGCGTTGCTTAAGGTAGTGCCATAGCCTAAAAAATGGCAATGTGGATCAATGAACCCGGGATAAATAAATTTCCCTTCGGCATCAATATTTTTATTGGCTTCATATTTTCCATCAATATCTTGCTTATTACCTAATGCAACAATCTTTCCGTTTGCAATGGCCATACAATTGGCTTTACTAAATGTTGAATCTATTGTATAAATTGTAGCATTAGCTATAATTAAATCAACTTTTTGACGTTTTGTACATGCCATAATTGCTATGGTTATTACAAGGGTGAAGGTTATTATTTTGCTTTTTTTCATTTCTCGATTTTATAAAAGGAGAGTAAAAGTATCAAATTTATTGTTTAAAAAGATTTACAGAAAAATATTTCTACTTTTGGAGTGCTATGAATAGATTTTATCCACTAATATTCTTAATTATAACGGTTTGGTTTGCTTCTTGCGAAAGAGAAGATATTTCATCCAGCCCATCGATAAAGCTTAAGTTCTCAACCGATACCGTAATGTTCGATACGGTATTTACTACCATTGGCTCATCTACCCAATACTTTAAAGTTTACAATAGGCATAGCCACGATTTAAAGATTTCATCTATTAAATTGGCTGGCGGAAATACATCTGCATATAAAATCAATATTGATGGTGCAGCAACGAGCTCTGTTGAGGATGTTGTTTTGCGAAGCGATGACAGCCTTTTCGTTTTTGTCAAGATAAATGTTGATCCCAATAACCAGAACTCGCCGCTAGTAGTTGCTGATTCCATTGTGTTTGAAACGAATGGTAACATTCAGGATGTAAAGTTGATAGCATGGGGGCAAGATGTGCATCTCTACAACTCAGATACATTAAAGGTTAATACAACATTTATTTCAGATAAGCCTTACCTTATCAAAAATTACCTTTATGTTCAACCCAATGTTGAGTTAGATGTTGAAGCAGGTGCAAGGCTCTATTTTCATAATAATGCTTTTTTGCGAGTTGATGGTACTCTTAAAGTTAATGGTGAGTTTGAAAACCCAGTGACTTTCGAGGGCGATAGAAGAGAAGAGTTCTATCGTGATAAGGCTGGACAATGGGGTGGAATTTGGCTTTATGCTGGCAGTAAGAATAGCAACATTGAGTGGGCTGAAATTAGAGGTTCGATTAATGGCTTAATTGTCGATACTTGTGTTACCCCCGGAACGCCAACGCTTAGTATTAGCAATTCTATGATTGAGAATGTAAGTTCAATAGGTCTTTATGCCCGTGGGTCAACAATTGATGCCGATAACTGCTTGTTTGCTAATGCCGGCTTGTATAGCGTTGCCTTGACTATAGGTGGCAAATACCAATTTTATCAATGTACAATTGCAAATTATTGGGGGAATTATACTTACCGTAAAGGTCCTGCGCTTTTACTTAATAACTATTATCTATATAGAAAAGTCAATGATGGGCCAATATTTCTTGAATCTCGTGATTTGGAACAAGCTTCATTCAACAATTGCATAATATATGGCTCCAGGGACAAAGAGTATGAGGTAGATAATGTTTATGATGGACAAGTAGTTAGCGCACAGATGAACTATAATTTTGACTATTGTATTCTAAGAGTCCCCGTAGGTTTTAGCCTTACTGATCCAACAAAATTTAATAACGTATTAAGGGATGAACCGAAATTTAAAGATCCTTGGAAACTTAACTTTCAGCTCGATACCCTCAGCCCAGCAAAAGATTTTGGGAAACTTGACTATGGTACACTTTTCCCAATCGATTTAAAAAATATCAGCCATTTACTTGATTCTAAACCCGATCTTGGGGCTTATGAGCGTAAGGAGTAAATTATCAATTCTGCTTGTTATTGTTCAGCTAATTATTTTTGCTGATATTTTATCGGCACAGATTAGTAGTTCGCCAAAGAGCTACCGTGCCATGTTTTACAATGTTGAGAATCTATTCGATTCATTTGATGATTCCCTTACCAATGACGAAGAGTTTACTCCAAAAGGTGCGCGTCATTGGACTTGGGAAAAGATGAACAAAAAGTTAGATGGTATTTACAAAACCATTGTTGCCGTTGGAGGTTGGGAGGGGCCAATTTTTGTTGGTATGTGCGAGGTTGAGAATGGATACATGCTGTATCGCTTAACCCACGAAACTCCATTGCTCAAGTACGATTATGGCATAATTCATCGCGAATCGCCCGATCCACGAGGGATAGATGTCGGTTTGCTTTATCGCAAGGATCTGTTTGATGTTAAAGAATCAAGATTTTTTAAGGTTAATTTCCCCGGTGAACCTAATCGTAGAACTCGCGAGATTCTTTATACATGTGGAGTTGTTGCAGGTATGGATACTTTACATCTATTCATAAACCATTGGCCATCCAAGTATGGAGGCGAGTTGGAATCCAACTCTGGTCGCCTTGCTGCCGCAAGCACGCTTAAGCAGAAAATTGATTCAATCAAGGTATTCTACCCCGATGCTCGAATCCTTATTATGGGTGATTTTAATGATGAACCCGAAAGTACCCCTTTGGTTGATGGACTAAATGTTTGCTTGGATACAACTGCAAAATGCCCTTCGGGTTTAGTTAGCATTTCGGCTATACTTAAAGTGAAAGGGCAGGGGAGCTATAAATATCAAGGGGTTTGGGGAATGATTGATCAGATAATTGTTTCGAAGAGTTTGCTCAGTTCAAAGCATAAACTTCATTCTACACCAAATAATGCTTCAGTTTTTAGGGCTAACTTTCTTCTCGAGCCCGATGAATCTTTTGTAGGCGATAAGCCTTTTAGAACCTTTGCTGGATTCAAATATCATGGCGGTTATAGCGATCACCTTCCAGTTTATTTCGACCTATTTTTAAATCAATAATTTTTATAAGTTTACAACCTAAATTTATTGCAATTGATTATGAACACTCGCGAATACTACCTTCAGCTGCTTAATAAGCATATCTCAAACCCTAAAATGATTGCTCACAGCATAGCATCCGAAGCTGTTCTAAGGGCTTTAGCACGTAAGTTTGATGAGAATGAGGAAGTATGGGGAATTGCCGGACTACTTCACGATATCGATGTTGAGATTACTAACGCCGATTCTAAAACGCACGGCTTGGTGGGTGCAGAAATGCTTGCTACTGAACTCCCAGCCGATGCTGTTGATGCCATTAAAATGCATAACGAATGTGCTGTTGGGATTCCGCGCTCAACCCGTTTTCAGCATGCTTTGGCTGCAGGCGAAACCATAACAGGGCTAATTTTTGCAACTGCGCTAGTTTACCCTGATAAAAAGATTGAGAGTGTAAAGGTTAAGTCGGTTACTAAACGAATGAAGGAGAAAATGTTTGCAGCTTCGGTAAAGCGCGAAAACATTCTTGAGTGCGAGAAAATTGGAATTCCCCTTGACGAGTTTGTTGATATTTCAATAGCAGCACTTCGACCAATTGCTGCCGAAATTGGCTTTTAATTACCCTTCATAGAGTTTATAGATTTATAGCCAACAAGCCTTTCATATCTATATCCTGGTGCGTTAAGGTAAACAAGGATTTGATAGCTATTCTCGGTTTCAAAATGGTTGCCCTCAAAGAAGGCTTGGTCAACCTCTCCTATTTTCGTATCTTTTACAACGTATCTATAGTTGTAGTAACCTTGCTTTAGGAATAGTCTAAGTTCAAACGCTTCGCGTTGTGTATTGTAATGCATCTGGTTTTGGGGAAGGAGTTGCCAATCGGTTAACCCTCCGTATACATAAACCTCTTTTCCCTCAAGTTGATCGTAATAGGGAAGAGTGAAGTACACCCAAACATAGTCTGCTTCTAGGTCACTCTGATTGCTGTTCTCAAGGTTTATTTTATTCTTTCCGTTAATATCAGGAATTGTAACGTATAGTTGTTTTCGGTTATTTTCTGATGGAATTAGCTGAACGCTATACTCACTGCCAATGTGATCGATACTCTGAATTCCTGAAGAAATATATCTTATAGAGTTTGTGTTAAACGAACGAAACTCGTTTACCCCATCAAATAAAAGGTTATCTGGCGAAGAGTAATCAATTTCTCCAGATCTAATAAAAACAGGTTTTAATCCAGAATAAGAACCGAGTGGTTGATCGTTTTGCTGAACCTTTACAATTAAATCGTTATAAGGGTTAGAAATGTTAATTTTATTAGTCTTTAAAAGAAGATTTAATTGTTGTGATGTAGTTTTTTTCTCAATGTTGAAGGGCTGTCTCAGCCTTGCTTCAATTGTAACTAAGGGCTCAACAACCATGAATCTCTGTTCAAGCACAATTTTTTCAGGGTTATAAGTATCAATAACCTTTATAATATAGTTTCCCGAAATCTTTAATTTGACATCCCTATTTGGTATTTCAAGTTTGTAGTGAGTGTATGGAACGGTTGTAGAGTATGAGTTTTGGTAATCATTAATGGGATTGATATCAAAACCATCCATAAAATCCGATTTCATAATTCGAGATTCTTTCCAATCGTTTGAGCAATGCACTAGAGTATAAGAGTAATTAATTGGGCTATCCGATAAATCATCAAAAGTAAGGGTGATGGTTTCGGTACCACCTAGTTCAATAATTGGTTCGGAGATTTCTGAATCTGATTTGTGAATTTTTATGGTTTTAACCTGATTGTCCTGACTTTTAGTATTATACGTAAAGCAAAGGATTGATAGAAAACTAATTATTGTAATGCGCTGAATGGATACTTTTCTTGCTGATATCATTTTGTATGGTTATTAATAATCCAAAGATAGTAACTCTAATGTTTAAATTTTAATTGTAAGGCACAGAAAATAAGCAGTAAAACATTAACTTTTATTAACGCTTGTTAACCCGTGTTAGCTATTGCATGCTGTATCTTTGTATCATAAGATTTAGGAAATAGTTTAAGGTTTTTTCATACAAGGTTTAGGTTAAATTTAGTTTAGGGTTTGGTTTTTAGGGCTGCTCTGGTTAAGCAGCCCTTATTTTTTATCCTTTCTTCAACCAAAATAACTTCTATTTTATTTACAATTAATCAATTCTGTGCTATTTTTACAGTAATCCTTTTTAGGTTCAAAGGATTTTTTGATAGTTAACCTAAATCATTTACCATGAAATCTTTAGGATTTATTTTAGCCGCTCTCACCATTGTAAATATCTGTAACGGACAAACCTCAGAATGCGTAGTTGGCAATTGCCAAGATGGGTGGGGCATATACGAATGGAAATCGGGGTCAAGTGCCGGGGACAAATACGTAGGATGGTTCAAAGATGGATATCGCGATGGAGCAGGGGTGTTTTTATGGCACAATGGAGATAAATATGTAGGCTACTGGTCGAAGGGAGTAATAGATGGTTATGGTACCCAATTTTATGCAGATGGCACCAAGATGTCAGGCCTTTTTGAAGATGCTACACTAACTGGAACCAAATTTACAGCTGCAGCATGTTTATCGGGCGATTGCGATAATGGTTATGGTGTTTGGGTTTATGATTCTGGCGATCTTTATGCAGGGAACTGGAGCGGTGGTTTTCGAAATGGTGAAGGTGTTTACCTTTATGCCGATGGGCAGGCGTATGTTGGAAACGTAGTTGAGAATAAAAGAAACGGATTTGGTAAATATAATTGGCTTAGCGGAGAATCGTATTCTGGGAATTGGAAAGACGGTAAACAGGATGGCTATGGGGTTAGCATTACATCAGATGGAACTACCCAAACAGGGACTTTTACCAATGGATCATATGTTGGTCCTTCGACCCAAAGCAATAGTTTGACTTCATCAAATAAAGAATCTTCTTGTATTTATGGCAATTGCCAAAATGGTTGGGGCATTTATGAATGGACATCTGGAGTAAATAAAGGGGATAAGTATATTGGTGATTTTAAGGATGGGTATAGAAGTGGTGAAGGGGTTTACACATGGGCTACAGGCGATAAATATGTAGGTAGCTGGGCTAATGGCAGCATTAATGGGTATGGTACATACTATTTTGTTAATGGAACAAAAAGTTGTGGTAAATGGGAAAATACAGCATTAGTTAGCCAAAACTATACCGAACCGGGCTGTATCTCAGGCGACTGTAGTAGTGGTTATGGCGTTAGAGTTTATGATTCTGGCGATATTTATTATGGATATTTTAGCGATGGTATTCGATCTGGTTCTGGAGTATATCTTTATGCCGATGGCGATAAATATGATGGTAACTTTGCGAATAATAAAAGGAATGGTTATGGGTCATATTTCTGGACTGACGGAGGAATTTATTATGGCAACTGGAAGGATGGCAGTCAGGATGGCGAAGGAAATTATCTTAAACCCGATGGAACAAAGCAAATTGGTCTGTTCGAGAAAGGAAGCTTTAAAGGAACTTCATCATCTACAAGTTCAAATACCAATTTAGCTTCAACTTGTAATTTTGGTGATTGTAATAATGGCTTTGGTATTTATACATGGGGTGAAGGGCAGTGGGTTGGTGATAAATATATTGGTGAATGGAAGGATGGTTCTCTTCATGGTCAAGGAGTATACATGTGGCATAGCGGCTCTAAGTATATTGGGAGTTGGGAGAATGGTAAACAAAATGGATACGGAACTCAATATTTCTCAGATGGAACAAAATCAATAGGCTACTTTAAGGATGGGAGTTTGTCGGGCTCAAAGCAAAGTGAAGGTTGTATTTCGGGGAATTGTACTAACGGGTATGGTGTTTGGGTTTTTGCTAGCGGTGATAAATTTGAAGGATATTATAGGGATGGGCTTCGAAACGGGAAAGGTATTTATCTTTACCCTGATGGGATGACGTATGACGGTAATTTTGAGAACGATAAGCGTAACGGATATGGCATTTTTACATGGATAGATGGATCTAACCACTCAGGGTATTGGAAGGATGGCAATCAGGATGGATATGGAACCTATGTTAAAGCGGATGGATCAACTCAAGTAGGTATTTGGGCTAATGGCGTTTATAAGGGTGCTTCAGACCAGAACCTTACTGATGGTAAAACATATCTTGCCAATAATACCTCAAACCAATCAAACTATTCAAATACAAATGCTAGCGTTTCCGATCGTATTAAGGCATATGTTGAAGCAAAAGTAAACGAATGGCAGCAAAAGGGTGAATTTGAAAAAACTTCAGATTATAAGCAGCGCGTTACTGAGACAGCAAGAACTAAAAAGATTGAAGATTTTCAGAATGAGGCTATTACCAACCTTAAAAAAGAGCATAGCAAACAGGTTGACTTCAAAAATGTTAAACTTGGTTTATACGACGCCGATAATGAGAGTTTCTTACTCTCTTCCGATGAGCTAGGCGAGTTTGTTATTGCTGTTCCGGTTGCCGAAGCCCCAAAGTTCAAACAGGATTTTAGTACCTACCAGTTTAGTAATCCTGACTTTTTCATCAAGGATAATAGCTTTGTATTGGCTTATACTGAGATTACAAACCCTCAGACCAAAAAGAAATACATTTTTGATAGCAAGAGTAGTACAACCTACGCAACAACAAGTATAAACTATAAATTTAATGAGATTGTAATTGATGTTGAGAGTAAAGCAGGAGGAGGTATTAGCAGTAATATTAAAAAGGGCACAAATACCATTTCGGTAGGAAAACCCGAGGTGGATTTGGATATACCTGTTAATAATATTGTTAAATCAAATGCGTATGCTCTAATAATTGGTAATGAGGATTATACCACTTTTCAGTCGGACTTAAGCACTGAGGTTAACGTTGATTTTGCTGTTAACGATGCTAAAGTTTTTAAAGAATATTGTGTTAAAACTTTAGGTGTTCCAGAGAAACAGGTAAAACTGTTGTTGAATGCCACATCAGCACAGATGAATCAGAGTATTGCATGGCTTACAAACCTTATCAATGTTGATGAGGGTAAAGCTGAGATTATTTTTTACTATTCAGGTCATGGTTTGCCCGATGAGAAAACCAAAGAGGGTTACCTTATACCTGTTGATGTTAGCGGCAATAATGTAACAAATGGTGTTAAAGTAAATGACCTATATGCCAAATTGAATGAGTTCCCATCAAAGAAAGTTACGGTTTTCCTCGATGCGTGCTTTAGCGGAGGTGCTCGTAACCAAGCGCTCGTTGCGATGAAAGGGGTAAAGGTTCGTCCTAAGGAGAATGTTGTAAACGGGCCCATGGTGGTATTTACTTCAAGTTCTGGCGATGAATCATCAGGTGTATATCGCGAAAAGCAGCATGGTTATATGACCTATTATCTCCTAAAAGCATTACAGGATAGCAAAGGGAATATATCCTATAAGGACTTGGCAAATTCTTTAATTAGCAATGTTAAGAAAGAAACGGCCTTAAGTGGAAAAATACAATCACCTCAAGTAAATCCTAGCCCTGCAGTTGAGGCTGCATGGGAAACTTGGAAGATTAAATAGATTTGTTTTATTTTTTTGACTAAAAACAGTTCAATATTAGATAATTATCTGAATTAGAATTAACTTGTATTGCCTTTAAGTTGATTTTTGTAAAGGGAATTAGTTACAAATACATATTACTCAGTAGTTATTCACCCCAAACCAATTCAACTATGAAAAAGCATTTACTATTAATTCTGCTTGTGGGTTTAACCACATTTGCTTACTCCCAAGATCCGCCTAGTTCATTTGCAGTAAATTTTAAAGGTGGTCTTTTGTTTGGAAGTAACGATAATATTAGTGTTTCTGACTTTGATCTTACTCTTGATTCCAAAACGTCACCTTTTATTAAAGCCGATTTGGATGGTATTCTAATACCAAAGCTTTCCATGGGAGTTTATGCACTCTTTACTTCAATAGGTATAAAAGGTTTTGATTCACCAGGGAATCTTTTGTCATTTGGTGGAACTATCAAACCTCGCTTTACTTTGGCTAGTGGAATGCAAATTAGGCCAGGGCTTGCAATTGGATACAACCACTTGACCAGTGATGAATTTCTTGATGCTAGCAAAGGGTTGAATGTTGGGGGCCAGCTAGAGTTGGCTAAAAAAGTGAATGATAAACTTATTGTTGTTGGTGAGTTCGGTTTTATTAGTCAACCTGTTGGTGGTATCAAAGATGTTACAGATATCACTTTTGCACCCATTTTTTATTTTTGTTTAGGAATTGAATTTGGAAAATAATTCCAAATAGATTTATAACAAAGGGTTGCAATAGCAACCCTTATTTATTTCTTCTTAATTGAAAGCTTTAGCTCTCGGCCTTTATCTATCATGAGTTGGAAAGCCTCATCGTAATTATTATGGATCACTCCATCGAGTATTGCATCCTTTATCGCCGTTTTTATAATTCCTATTTCTTTACAGGGCTTTAGGTTGAATGTTTCCATTATCAGTTCGCCTGATATTGGTGGTTGGAAGTTACGGATTGTATCCTTCTCCTCAATCTCAATAAGTTTTTGCCTAACAATTTTGAAGTTTGCAAGATGCTTTCGTACTGTGCTATCATTTTTTGATGTTATATCTGCCTCACAAAGCATCATCAGATCATCAATATCATCACCCGCTTCAAAAAGTAATCTTCGAACCGCTGAATCGGTAACCACTTCCTGCGAAAGAATTATTGGTCGCAGGTGGAGCTGAACCATCTTCTGAACATATTTCATCTTTTCGTTAAGCGGAAGTTTTAAATCTTTGAATATTCCTTGAACCATCTTTGCGCCCAAAAACTCATGTCCATGAAAAGTCCAACCCTGCTTTGGAAAGAATCGTTTTGTAGCAGGTTTTGCTATATCGTGGAGCAGCGCCGACCAAAGTAACCAAAGGTTATCGGTTTTACGAGCCACATTATCGAGAACCTGTAGAGTATGAAGAAAATTATCTTTATGACTTAAGCCATTTTTTGTCTCAATTCCTTTGAGTTTAAACACATCAGGCATTATCAGCTCAAGTAATCCTGATTGATCGAGTAATAGAAAACCTGTTGATGGCCTTTCGGAGAGCATAATCTTATTTATCTCATCAATTATCCGCTCCTTCGATACGATATCAATTCTCGCGCGATTCCTTCGAATCGATTCAAATGTCTTTTGTTCAATGTTAAAATTTAGCTGCGATGCAAATCTTATCGCTCTAATCATCCGAAGTGGATCATCAGAGAATGTTTGATCAGGCTCAAGAGGGGTTCGAATTATTCGGTCATCAATATCTTCAACCCCCTTAAAATGGTCAATTAGCTGCCCGTAGGTTTTGCCGTTTAGGCTAATACCAAGAGCATTTATGGTAAAATCGCGACGTTGAAGATCATCTTCAAGCGTTCCGTTCTCAACAATTGGTTTACGTGAGTTTAGTCGGTACGATTCTTTTCGTGCACCAACAAATTCAACCTCAATATCGTCGAGTTTAAGCTGAGCCGTTCCGAAATTTTTATATACAGACACTTTCGACCTCCTTATCATCTTCGATACCTTCTTGGCAATCTCAATTCCATTGCCAATCACAACAATATCAATATCCTTCGAGGTTCGTTTAAGGAAGATATCTCGAACAAATCCACCAATCACAAATGCTGAGAGATTCTCAGCATCAGCGACTTCTGAAACGATTTTGAATATTGGATGTTTTAGGTGCTCTTGCATAAAGGGGTTGGATAACCTAATTATTATGCTGCCAAAAATACAACTAATTGCCTTTATGGCATAATTACGAGAAGCCTAAAGAGTATAATTATGTTATCAACTTGATAATTAGAACTATTTCGTACCTTAATTATGAAAACGCAGTAAAAAAGAGTATTAACCAATAAAACCGTTTTTATATGCGTTCCAAATCAGACATTAAAGAGAAGCCAAAAACCATAGTTGAACAGGCTTGCCTCGAAGTGTATGGCTTTAGAGAAATTCTAGATGAACTAGATGATAGAATTCGTTTAGCTTGTCAGTCGGAAAGCACTTTAAAGAATTATGCTCGAAAATTGGCTCAAATAAGCCTTCATTTCGGAAGACCGCCGCAAGATATTAGCGAGAAAGAGTTGAATCATTATCTTGCATCGAAGGCTAGAGGCAGTAAAACTCCATCGTTAAGTGATTTTAAGTTTTCTGTTTATGGTCTTAGATATTGCTTCAAATTTTTAGGCTTAAACGATCGGTTAATTCAGCTGCCCTCCATAAAACATAGGAGTAAGCTGCCTGTTGTTTTGAACTATGATGAGTGCAAAGCATTATTCAAAGCGCCAGCGCTTTTAAAGCATCGAGTGCTATTGTCGTTGATTTATTCTGCAGGGCTCAGGGTACGTGAAGCAAATCGATTGAAAATTTCTGATATTGATACTGGTCGCTTGATGATTCATATTCGGGAAAGTAAATACAAAAAGGATCGTTATGTACCATTATCACCTTTGATTTTAAAAGGATTGCTTAAGTATTACTCAGAAGATAAGCCGGTTGATTACCTTTTTAATGGAAATGAACCTGGCACTCCGTTGAGCATTGGTGGAATGCGATGGGTGCTTGGTGAAGCAAAAAGGAAATGTGGTTTTCAGAAGAAAATTTCATTACATACATTGCGTCATAGCTATGCTACACATTTACTTGAGCATGGAATGGATATTGTCACAATCAAAGAATTACTTGGCCATGTACGAATCGAAACTACTCTCGTATATCTTCAGGTTGTAAATCTAAGCCGATGTAAACTATTTAGCCCTTTCGATAAATTGTACAGCCAACATTCTCATTCCTATTATTACAATTTACATAGTTTGTCAAATTGATAAATATCAATTATGTCAAAACGAACATTTTGTCATAACTTACGTTTTGGTATATAATTTGATATATGTAGATAAGTAGATATGATAAATAGAAACTAAATAAATTAAGAATATGATTGAGCACTTAACACTAGAAACATTCAAGCAAAAGGTTTTTAACTTTGAGCAGAATAAAGAATGGAAATTTGAAGGCGACAAGCCTGCAATTATTGATTTTTATGCCGATTGGTGTGGACCATGCAAAATGGTTGCCCCAATTCTTGAAGAACTATCGAAAGAGTACGATGGCAAATTAACTATCTATAAGGTAGATACTGAGGCCGAACAGGAGTTAGCTTCGGTTTTTGGAATCCGTAGCATACCATCATTGCTTTTTATTCCTAAGGATGCACAGCCTCAAATGGCACAGGGAGCACTCCCAAAAGATTCATTCAAACAGGCATTTAAAGATGTATTGGGGGTAGAGTAAGAATTATAATAAGAACCGGCAATAGCCGGTTTTTATTTATCAACTATTTTTATTTCAATTCGCCTGTTCTGTTGACGACCGTATTCAGTATCATTAGAATTTATAGGGTACAACGAACCAAACCCAAACATTTGTAACCTTTCTTTTGCAATTCCTTTACTTATCAAATAATCGGTAACTGCTATAGCACGTTTTAGTGATAATTCGTTATTGTAATCATTTTTACCAATATTATCTGTATGTCCAGAAATTTGGATTCTAATATTTGTTTTAGTTTTTAAATATTCAATGAGTTCATTGAGCATTGGGAACGATTTTTCTAACAATATATATTTATCAAAATCAAAGTAAATATTTTGGAGCACAAAACTGTCTCCAATTTTCATTGTATCAATATTGTTAACAAATAAACTGTTATTACTAATTTCAAATAACTTGGGATTATCGATATAATACATTATTCTAAATGGTCCACCAATGTAGGATTGATAAAATTTTCTTCGATTAGATTTTATAATGTTAATATAGTCTTTTTCTAAGCCTGCGCCAAACACTACTACTTTTTCATCTCCTAACGCTGTGAACTCACAACTTACAGTAACCCAATTTTCAATGAGATAGTTGTAGCTTGATGAATCTTTTAAGGTTAATTGAATGTTATTTATACTTTTTTCATCAGCAAAATCAGAGTTCCCTTTAAAACCAACGAGCAAATCAGTTAAGCAGTTTGATTGTTTATTTGTTTTGATATCAACCTGAAGATAGTACTTATGACCCTCTTTTAGAGGCTCTTTCAATATTGAATAGGCCTTTTGTGTTTTTGGTAGTAATACAATACTTAGATAATTCAGTTTTTGGCCTTGTTGAGCTAACTCTAATTCTGGATGAAGATAATTTAAAGTATTATTTGTCTGAAATTTCTCTGATGCATAAACAGGGATAAAATAATTCTTTTTGTGTCCTTGAATGACAAGTTGTGAATCTATTAGAGTATTGTTCGGTGCTATTTTGTTTAAAACTCTATCTGATGAATAGTAAATTGGATGGTTTGAATTATTTGAATTGTAAAACCAAAAATTGGGTTGATATACTATATTGTTATTATTGTCGAGATAAGTTGAATAATCATCAAAACTTGAGTTCCTAATTAGGTTTTGAGATTTTGCTGTTAAGCTAAAAGTTAGAAAGAATAGTATGTAAAATTTTCTCATCAATATCGAAAGAAATAAACTTAATAACTGATTAATGAGAATCATTATTGCATTTAGCACAATATTTCCAATGAATACTTATAACAGAATCGCATTTTGGACATGTTCTGGTAGTTAATCCTTGATTCAGAAATGCATTTGTCCCTTTTTCTTTTATATCGATTTGGTTTTGAATTAGACTTGCGCCATATCTTGTGCGATATCTTTTATCCAGTTGCTTAAGCCTTTGACATGGAAAATTTTCACATTCAAAACAAAATCCACTTGGTGTTTTTGAAAGAATTTCGCAGTGAGCAATCTTACATCTCTCACAATATTTTGGCTTTTCAATGGAGTCTATTCTACAGCCAAGGCAGCGTTTCCTTTCACTTAAGAACATATAGCAAACCCCACAGTAAATTCCGCAGGGAGCTATAAGTTTACTATCGAGAATTAGCTTTGACAAGATTATTTTCGTTTGATGGTCTGAAATTTATTCTCAGCCATGTAAACGGCAAATTTCTCGTATCCATTTAAACGAATAAGATTCAAGCATGCATTACGATCAGATTTGAAAACAAACCCAAATACTTTTGATATAAAGTTGTTATACTTTTTACAATCCATGGCGTTGTCAAATTCTTTACAATCGGCGCAGCTGGCGTAGCCGTGCTCCATGTTACATGTGCGAATCTTACACCACGATGCTTTCTCGTTCTTAGCACATCCGGGGCACGATTCCTTTAGATACCTACTGCACGAACCACAGTATAAACCACAGTAAGCAATCAGTTTTGTAGCAGCAATAATTTTTTTCATATAGATTAATTTTACTGTTAACTGACAACTGATATAATCTTAATGCCCATCAATACCCATTCGCATGATGTAAAGATGCTTAAGGGTTTTGGTTATCTCCTCCATATACTCCTTAACAGCCTTAACGCTACCAGGTAACGTGTAAACGAAGGTTTCACCCATTAATCCAGCAACCCCTCGGCTTAAAAGAGCATTTGGTTTTTCGCTTCCATATTTTACTCTAATCATCTCCATGATACCCGGAATCTCCTTGTCCATGAATTGTCTAACAACATCAGGTGTTATATCCCTAGTCCCAATGCCTGTTCCTCCTGTGGTAATTAATAAATCGTATTTTTCTTCTTTTGCTTTTGAAAGATATACCTTAAGGAGCTCTTCATCATCAGGGATAATGGTTGATTCAATGGTAAACTGCCACTTTAGCGAATCAAAGTATTCACTAACAAGGCGAACAACCTCAGGTCCACTTTTATCCTCATAAATGCGCCTACTTGCCCTATCGCTAAGAGTGATTACCTGTATTTTGTAGATTTTAGGAATAAAGGTTAGCTCGTCACCAGCTTTTAAAGCACCAGCTTTTATCACTCTACAAAAAATACCCTCTTTGGGCATAACGCAATTTCCAACCTCACGATAAATTGCACAACCATCGCCATGGCATGATTTACCTATTTGGGTAACTTCAAGGTCAACATCGTTGCCAATGAACCTGTCGCCAGGTTTGGTATTAACTAATTCAATGCCTTGTGTGGTTATGTTTTCTGCGAAATCGCCGAATTTGACCTCTCTCTTGGTCATATCTTTAAACCGCTCAAAGCTCTCGTTTCCAAGTAAGCTAATCTGACGATGCCATTCGCCTGCATGAGCATCTCCTTCTACTCCGAGTTCATTTAGTACAATCTTTTCAACAGGTTCTTTTATCGTTCCCTTTTTGGTAGAGATATTTACCGATAGTATTTTTACCTTTTGTTCTGTTAGCATAAGCGTATTATAAATCTTGTTTAGTTTTTTCAAGCAGAGTTACACCATCAATTACCATATTCTTGTCAACGGCTTTGCACATATCGTAAACGGTGAGTAGAGCTACTGAAACAGCCATTAAAGCCTCCATTTCAACGCCTGTTTGTCCCACGCATTTAATAAAACTATCGACCATAACTCCATTCTCTTGTAAAGTTGCTTTAACATCAACTTTGGTAAGCATAAGCGTATGGCAAAGAGGGATGAGGCTTGGTGTTTGCTTTGCTGCTTGTATTCCAGCAACCTCACTAACAGTAAGCACATCGCCTTTCTTCATTTGGTTCTCCTTAATAAGTTTTACTGTTTCGTGGCTTAACATTATAAACCCAGTGGCCTTAGCTTGACGTACCTGTTGAGGTTTACCTCCAACATCAACCATGTTGGCTTTGCCGTTATTATCGATATGTGAAAGTTCCATGATTAGTTGACAGTTGTTAGTTAAGAGTTGACAGAAAGATAACTATTTTTTGGTTTCATAATAGTTTATAAACCCACTGATTAGTTTCATACAAAGATGAATTTTTTCAAAAGTTATTTCGTAAACTTCTTTTGAAATGAAGGATAATTCAAATGCTAGAATTAGTTGAGTTTCGAGTTCATATATCGAACCTCTAGCAATGAAAAGAAACTGAAGTGTATCTTTAGTATGATTTCGTCCTATTCCTTCTGCTATGTTTGATGGAATTGAAACAGCACTTCTTCGGATTTGGTTTGTTAATCCAAATTGTTCAGTTGAGGGAAAAGATTCTGTTATTTTATAAATCAGTTTGACAAGTTCTTTCGATTCTTTCCAAACCTCTAGTTCCTTATAATCCATAGCAAATTAATATTCAGTTTTTTACTGTGAACCGTCAACTAAAAACTGTCAACTTAGCAAATCATCCCCCAATGTTATAAAATTTACCATATTGGTTTGATGTTCCGCTTTCGGGTTTTAGACCAACAGCCATTTCAATGGCGGCTTTAGCTCCTAGCTCACGGACACTATAGCCCAAATCGCTGAAAAGGCAAGGTTTAATAAATCCATTAGCCGTTAACCTGAGCCGATTGCATTTAGCGCAGTTGCCACCTTCGCCACCCTCAACCTGACCAAAAATTCCTTTATCGAGTTTCATCATAGGAATGAATCTTACCTCAAATCCTTGTTTTGATGCGTATTCTTTAACAGCTAGCGCATCAGGCTCAGATGATGATTTTTCGATAACGCAATTGATCTTTATTGGATTAAATCCAACCTTTTTGGCCTCCTCGAGTCCATTAAAAACATCTTCGATATTACCACCACGGGTAATAGATTTGAATTTTTCAGGATCG
This sequence comes from uncultured Rikenellaceae bacterium, assembly GCA_964390565.1. GTDB lineage: Bacteria > Bacteroidota > Bacteroidia > Bacteroidales > Tenuifilaceae > UBA8529. The sequence continues at coordinate 36,801 of CAYMII010000013.1, read as the reverse complement.
GTTGTATCGAGACTAACATTTATGCGATGTAAGCCAGCATCAAAAAGAGGTTTGGCAAACTGCTGCATCAAAATGGCGTTGGTTGTCATGCTTAAATCATCGATTCCATCAATCTCGGCAATCATTCTTACTAGGTCAACAATTCCCCTACGAACCAAAGGTTCGCCGCCAGTTATTCGAACCTTGTTTATGCCTATGCTAACTGCAACTTTTGTGAAATCGACAATTTCATCGAATGTGAGAATATCTTTATGCTGAAGTATTGTAACGCCATCTTCAGGCATACAGTAGGTGCAGCGAAGGTTACAGCGGTCGGTAACCGATATTCTCAGGTAATTTATATTTCTATTATAGCGGTCTAACATCAACTAGTTCCCCCTCTTTTATTTCCGATTCACCTAGCGGTATCATGATATATCCTTGGGCCTTTGCTAGTGCGAATATATGCGCTGAGCCATGAAATTCAACGGCTTCAACTTTATTATTCTCATTTACTAAAACAGGAATCAGGCCTAAACGCTCAACTTTTTTGCGTTTATAGCCATTGGTTAATGGTAATCGAACAACCGATTTTGAATTTGGTTCTCCGCCCATCAACTTTTGAATTGCAGGTTTTACAAGTATTTCGAATTGCATGTACGATGAAACGGGGTTACCGGGTAACCCGAATATCAATTTACCATCTTTTACTCCAAACTTTGTGGGTTTACCTGGTTGAATGGCAATGCTATCGAATAGGATTTGAATCCCCAGTTTTTTCATTACTGATGGAACGTAATCATAATCGCCCATCGATACTCCTCCGGTTAGAATAATGATATCGCTTTCTTTTAATGCCTTAGCGATTGCATCGTAAGTGGCATCCTCGGTATCCTTTACAATTCCAATATAGTTTGGTGTTGCATTTGCCTTGAGGATTTGACCAACTAGCTGATGCCCATTGCTATTGCGGATTTGGCCACCCGTTGGAACCTGATTTGGTTCTACAAGTTCATCGCCAGTTACAAGAACAGCAACCGAAGGTTTTACCGTAACGGTGGGTTGCGTGCAACCCAAAGCCGCCATTATGGCAATATGCTGAGCCGAAAGGGTAGTTCCTTTTCGGATTGCTACATCCCCTGTTTTCATATCCTCACCAAGGATACAGATATTTGGTCTGGGTTTATCGCCAGTAAATATTATTCTATCTTTTGAAACCTCTTTGGTATCCTCAACCATCAGAACACAATCGGCACCTTTAGGAATCATTGCTCCAGTCATAATTTTGGAGCATTGACCTTTCTCTACAGTTTTTGAAGGAATAGAGCCAGCAGGAATTATCTCAATAACCTCTAATTCGCCCTTCGCATCAATCATACGGCATGCATAACCATCAACAGCAGTTTTGTTGAAAGGGGGCATATTCATGTCTGAAACTACATTAGTGGCCAATACCCTGCCCATTGAACTCCAGAGTTCAACATTTTCAAACTTATTTAAAGCATTTGCGTTTGAAAGTACTATATCAATTGCCTTATCGAGAGTTATCATAATTCTGCATTTACAAGGGTGTAAAGTTGCGAATAAAATAGGCAAAAGGGAAAGGGTTATGCAAAAAAATAGATATCCTTTTTGAGATTCTAGATTTCAGACGCTAGATATCAGATTTTAATTATAAGTATTTAATAATCAATGAAAATTAAAAAGTATTTCCATAATGCTTTGATGAATGGATCTTTTAGATATATCTTTGTGGCTGTCTTTTGGGGGTGCCTTAATACAACGGGCTGAGATCATACCCTTTGAACCTGATGCGGTTAGTACCGACGAAGGGACAAGAGTTTTAAATGACCTTAAGTATTATTCCCCCTTTTCTTGGTTGCTGACGATAGGCTATAAGCGGCTTGTGCACACTGTTTATAATCGTTCGTTGGTGATATTAAAAAATAGTAAACCAAAAAAAGGAATTTTAAAATGAAGAAATTTGCGTTTATGCTGCTTTTGCAGCTTATGGGTATATGGCTATTTGCCAATACGAATGCGTCTTACCAATTAAAAGGAAGAATTACCGATGAGAACGGGAGTCCCTTGGCAGGAGCTTCTGTTGTACTAGAGAATACTTTACAGGGATGTACTACGGATTCTAATGGTAAATATTCATTAAATAAAGTAAAATCTGGAGTTTATACTCTTTCTGTTTCATTTGTAGGTTATGAGAAAAAGAGTCTAGAAGTTAATTTAGATAGGGATTTAACCGTTGACCTTTCGCTAACCCCTTCATCAATAATGGGCGAGGAAATAGTTGTTAATGCTACAAGGGCTTCGAATAAGATGCCAATTGCACAAACTACATTAAATAAGGAGGATATCAAAAGAAATAATTCTGGTTTTGACATTCCTTATCTTCTGGAGATGATTCCTTCTGTTGTTGCTACATCCGAGAGCGGAACAGGAGTAGGGAATACTGCGTTTCGAATTCGTGGAACCGATTTGAGTAGGATTAACGTAACTGTTAACGGTATTCCAATTAATGATGCCGAATCGCAAGGAGTTTACTGGGTGAATATGCCTGACTTCAGCAATTCGGTTGATAACATTCAGGTTCAGCGTGGGGTTGGTACTTCAACAAACGGTGCTGCAGCGTTTGGAGCATCGGTAAATTTCCAAACCTCAACATTAACTCCTGAACCTTTTACTAAAATTGATTTAATGACAGGTTCATTTGGAACATGGAAAACCTCTGCAATTGTTGGTACTGGGTTGATGAAAAAAGGATTTAGCTTTGAGGGAAGGTATTCTCAATTAAAATCTGATGGATATATTGATAGAGGAAATTCCGACCATCGCTCCATGTTTTTAACGGGAGCTTGGCACACCTCAAAGAGCTTGCTTAGATTTAACTTTATTCATGGTGAGGAGCATACAGGTATCACATGGACTGGAACTCCTGGCTATATGCTTGATTCTATAAGAACCTACAACCCCGAGGGAGTTTATACCGATGCAAAAGGTAACACCCGCTACTATAAGGATCAAAAAGATAACTATACTCAAAACCATTATCAAGTTTTGTATACTCGGCAGCTAAATAGCTGGATGAGCCTCTCGGCAGCTTTACATTTAACTAAGGGAGCAGGTTATTACGAAGAGTACAAAGATGATACTAAGTTTAGCAAATATGGTATTGCCAATCCGATTATAGATGGGGTTGAAGTTGCAAAAACTGATCTTATTCGCCAAAAATGGCTTGATAATGATTTTTATGGCACAACCATATCTTTGAACTATAAACTAGGGGGGCTCGATGCCGCTTTGGGTGGAGGATGGAATCGGTACGATGGCGATCATTTTGGGAAAATTCTATGGACCGCTATTAACGACAGTATACCAAATAATTATGAGTGGTACAATAATAATGGCTTAAAGACTGATTATAGTGTTTTTGGAAAAGCTACCTACCAAATTACCGATCAGATAAACATTTATGCTGACATGCAATTTCGTAGTATTAGCTATAAGCTAAAAGGGTCAGATGACGACTTAGCAAATCTTGATCAGTCGCATGAATGGAATTTCATTAACCCAAAATTTGGTTCACTAGTTAAGTTGTCTGATAACCAAGAAGTATTTGCTTCCTTTGGAATAGGTAATCGCGAACCTTCAAGAGCAGATATTAAGGACGCTATGAAATATGGTTCTAATAATACACCAAAATCAGAGCGTTTGTACGATTACGAGTTGGGATATTCATTTAAGCATTCTGTTTTTGCTTTAAACCTTAATCTTTACTACATGGATTATAGCGATCAACTTGTATTGACTGGGAAATTAAGTGACGTTGGTTACCCTTTAATGACAAATGTGAAGAATAGTTATCGTACTGGTCTTGAGATTTATGCTGGAATTAAGCCTCTTAGCTGGCTACGTTGGAATGTAAATTCGACCTTTAGCCAAAACAGAATTAAGAATTTTGTTGAGTATGTCGATGTTTACGATAATTCAACCGATTGGAATCCGCTTGCACAAAAAAAGAATGAATTAGGAGATACACCAATTTCATTCTCCCCATCATTTGTTGGAGCAAGTCAATTGTCGATAAATCCTATTAAATCGCTTACTATTTCATTGATCAGCAAGTATGTTGGGGAGCAATACTACGATAATACAGGTAGTTCAAAGCGAAAATTGGATGGCTACTTTGTCAATAATGTGGTTGTTGATTACTCATTAAAACCAAAAGGGTTTAAAGCAGTTAATTTTCAACTAGTTTTCAATAATGTTTTGAGTAATCTTTACCTTGCGAATGCTTGGGTTTATAGAGCCCAGTTTGCAAATGGAGATCCTGAATATCGCGAAGATGGTTTCTTCCCTCAAGCAGGCACAAACTTTATGCTTAAGTTAGGTGTGGAATTTTAGTGAATGACAAACAAGCAACAAAAAACGAACAACCATCAACTAAATGGAGTGGTTACAAAATAATTATATCGAGGTACTTGGGGCTGTTGCAGGCCTCATTTACCTTTACCTTGAGATTAAACAGAATATCTGGCTTTGGCCCTTGGGCATTATTACTTCGGCTTTCTATTTATATGTTTTCTTTGTTTCGAAATTCTATGCCGACATGGGGTTGCAGGTATACTATCTTGTGATCAGCTTTTATGGTTGGTGGCATTGGCTTTATGGCAATAAGGATATTCAAAAGGAAGAACTACCAATAACACGAACTTCGGCAAGGCAATGGATTTATATTTCGTCGATTACCCTAGTATTATTTGTGGTTATGGTGTTTATTCTTAAACGGTACACCGATTCACCAGTTCCATATGGCGATTCATTTGTAACAGCGTTAAGCATTACAGGAACTTGGATGCTTGCCCAAAAGCTGATTGAGCATTGGTGGATTTGGGTTGTTGTAAATCTTGTATCTTTAGTGCTGTTTATTTGGAAAGATCTTTACCCAACATCAATACTTTTCTTCTTCTATTTTACCCTAGCTATTTATGGATATTATCAGTGGAAGAAAGAGATGGTGAAAAGTGAAAGAGGCAAGTGTTAAGTGTCAAGTATTATGGGCAATCAACGGGCATCTGTAGTAATTGTCGCTGACGGGAAATTTCCTGAGCACGAGATTCCTTTAAAATATCTTGCAGATGCTGAGATAGTTGTTTGCTGTGATGGTGCAACATCTAAAGTTGATAGTTTTGGAAAGAGTCCTTATGCTATTGTAGGCGATTTGGATTCTGTGAGCGATACCCTTAAAAAGAAGTATGCCGATAGGCTGTTTCACTATCCAGAGCAGGATTCAAACGATTTGACCAAATCGGTAAAGTGGTGTTTAGAAAGGAATTTTAAAGATATCGCCATTATCGGAGCAACTGGTTTAAGGGAAGATCATACACTTGGGAATATAAGTTTACTAACCAACTATGCTCGGCTTGGTGCTAATATCAGAATGCTTACTGATACTGGATTATTTATACCTATGTTATCATCTTCACGAATTGAAAGCCATAATGGTCAACAGATTTCAATATTTTCACCAAATAACAGTACTAAGATAACAACAAAAAATCTCAGATATCCTATTGATAATCGTTCTTTGGAAGAGTATTGGATGGGGACGCTGAACGAGAGTTTAGGCGAATGGTTTGAGTTACAATTTGATGTTGGACCGTTAATCGTATTTCTAAAATATTAAAAAAGACCCCAAACAAATTTGCTTGGGGCCTTTTCTTTTTTTGGGTTAAAAAATTTTAAAAAATGCCATTGGCATTTTTTTTGACTAGCAGACTGTAACATTTTTGTTAAATTTCAATCTTATTTAGAAAATCTAAAATTTTATGAGAAAAATTTATCTAACCTTTCTAGTTTTTATTGTATTCATTAATAGTTTATTTGCTCAAAACCTTTCAGGTACTATAAGCGATAACGAAGGAAAACCAGTACCCTTTTCTACTGTATTTGTAAGGGAAATTCGTTTAGGAACAATTACCAACGAAAAGGGTGAGTATAGTTTAAATTTAAAACTAGGTGAATATTCTATAGTTTTTCAATGTTTAGGCTTTGAAACGGTTGAAAAGAATATATCGATTAAGGATGGATCGAATAAACTGAATGTAACCCTAAAGTTAAAGAGTTACGAATTAAAAGGGGTTAATGTAAAGCCTGGTAGCGAAGATCCTGCATATCCAATAATTCGTAAAGCCATAGGAATGGCTCCATATTATCAAAATCAAGTTAAAGAGTTTGAAGCAGAGGTATATATGAAGGGTACGCTCAAAATTGTGAAACTTATGTGGCTTGTTAAGAGGGCTATGAAGGATGAGAAGGATGCCCCTAAAGAAGGTCAACTTTATTTAACCGAGTCGCTTAATAATATTCATTTTACAGCTCCTGATAAGTATGATCAGACAGTGAAGATGATTCGCTCTAACTTCCCGTCAGGTGACGGTAATAGTAATGATGCGATGCAGTTTATCAATGCAAGTTTATATGATTCAAAGATTGGAGAGATTATTCTACCATTATCACCTTATGCCTTAAATCATTATAAATTTCGTTACGAGGGCTATTCGAAGGAAAAAGATAGAATCATCAATAAAATCAAAGTAATTCCACGAAGAAAAAGTAAACAGCTTGTTGAGGGATACATTTACATTGCTGATAAGTACTGGAATTTACACAGCGCAAACTTAAGCGTTGAGTCAATTGTTGGAACAATCAATATTCAGCAAACATTTGGTGAGGTTAACAATAATATCTGGTTGCCAATTAACTATACCTTTGATATTATCGGAAAATTCATGGGAAATGAAGGGAATGTAAAATATGTTTCCTCGGTAAAGTATAAAACTGTTAACATTAATAGCGATATCAAGGTTCCAAACAATTTAGTGAGCCAATCTGTTCAGAATAAGCTGGATGAAACTAGCCAACAGCAGGTGGTTAAGACAAAACCAAAATCTGAGAAGGAAGCTGTTAAGGAGCAAAAGAGAAAAGAGAAAATTGAAAAACTTCTTGAAAAGGAAGAGCTTAGCAATAAGGATATGTACCAGCTTGCTACGCTGATGGCGAAGGATGCAAAAGAGTCGGATACAACCAAAAAGACTCTTGAAATCAAGGATAATTATAAAGTGAAAGTAGATTCATTGGCTCGTAAGACCGATACAACTGTTTGGAACCAGATTCGCCCAATTGCTTTAAATACTGATGAATTAAAGGGAATGGATGAATTACGCATATCTGCTGCTAAAAAGGATTCAGTTAACAATAAAAAGGATACAGTTAAGAAAAAGGAGAGTATCTTTTCAAAGGTTGTTTTTGGGTATTCAAACTATGATAAAAAGTCGAAACGATACTTTTCATATTCGGGTATAGTGGATATCGAACAGCTAAGGTTTAATACGGTTGATGGTTTTGTGACTGGGTTAAGTTTCTCCTACAGCAAGCCTTTCAAGAAGAGAAGTATTAGTATTACGCCAAAAATTGCTTACGCCTTTAACCGCGAGGTTTTCATGGGTAGTTTTAGCGGAGGTTTTTCTCATTCACCTTCACGAAGGGCGTTTTTAGGTATTAGCGCTGGGAGCGAGAGTGTGGACTTTAACCGTGAATCGGGGATTAATACATTTGTTAACACAGTTGCATCGTTAGCTTTTAGAACGAACTACATGAAGCTTTATGAGCATCAGTATGCTGAAATATACGAGAGGTTTGATATTATGAACGGTTTCGATTGCTCAATGAGACTTGGATATTATAATCGTACAATGCTTGAGAATTCAACCGATTACTCATTTTATCCGAAGGATAAAAATACCTATACTCCAAACCTTCCAATTAATGATACCATTTTTGGAAAATACAACCCGAATCATCAGGCATTTATTGCAAAACTATCGTTTAGCTATACACCTGAGTATTACTATAGAAAGTTTGGTGATCGAAAAATCATGGTATCTTCCAAGTACCCAACATTTACTTTAGATTCGAGATTTGGTATTCCAGAAGTTGCTGGTAGTGATGTTAAATTTTTGCAAGTTGAGGTTGGTGTAAAACAATCGATAAAATTTGGGTCAAGCAACAAGTTCTCATATAAAGTTGGATTTGGCGATTTCTTAATGAATGATAAGATTTACTTCCCCGATTTTAAACATTTTAATACCCAAGAAGTGCCTGTTATGGTTGGCGATTTTGGTAATTCATTTCAATTCCTTGAGTATTATAAGCATAGCACAAGCTCAAGTTATGCAAAAGGGTTTATGAAACTTACATCACCTTTTCTTGCATTAAAGTATTTGCCATGGGTGAGCAATAGAATGTGGAACGAGAACTTATACGCATCATCTCTTTATACAAGAGGTGGCAAACCGTATTGGGAGTTAGGGTATTCTATGACTGAAATTGGCATATTTGGAGGAGTAGGAGTCTTTGTTGGGTTTGAAGGAAATAAGTTTTATATGTGGGGCGTTAAAGCATCTATAAAGTTTGACGGTGAAGTTTCATTATAAATAAAAAAAGGGAAGATGAAAATCTTCCCTTTCTCGTTTCAATATGTAATATTATAGTTTTCCTAAAGTTTTTAGTTCTACCTCAAGTTGATTCACAAGTTTTTCCATTTGGCGAATTACTGCTTGAAAAGCATCTTTTGTTGTTAAGTCAACGCCAGCATCTTTTAAAAGATTTACAGGATAGTCTTTGCTCCCAGATTTTAGCAAGTTTAAATATTTATCTAAAGCAATTTGTGCTGCCTTTTTATCTTTTGCTTTCGCTACCTGCTCATATAAACTACTTGATGCCGAGAATGAAACTGCATAGTTATAAACGTAGAATGTATAATTAAAGAAATGAGGTACGCGAGCCCAAGAGTATTTTGCATCTTCGGCACGCTCAATCATTGTTCCATTATACTGTATATCAGAGTCGATGTAAATTTGTGCAAAGGTCTCAGCATTGATAGGCTGATCTTGCTCAATCATCTCATGAACTTTATACTCGAATTCAGCAAATTGTGCTTGGCGATAAAAAGTACCCGAGATGTTATCGATTGCTTGAACGAGTAGTGCAACTTTCTCTTTTGGATCAGTCGATTTTGCAAGCATGTAGTCAAGTAGCATGTTCTCGTTAAAGGTTGATGCGACCTCGGCAACAACTGTTGCTGAACCAGAGTAAACCATAGGTTGATTACTGTTTGCAAGTAATCCATGCATTGCATGACCTAGCTCGTGAGCAAGGGTAAAAACGTTATCGCGGGTTTCATCCCAGTTCATCAAGATATATGGATGTAGTCCGTAAACTGACATATTGTAAGCGCCTGTTCTTTTACCTGGTTTTTCATGAACATCAATCCAACCGCCTTGAAAAGCTGTTTGTAGCAACTTACCATAATCTTCGCCCATTGGCTTTAGCGCCTCTTTGACAATGCTGACTGCTTCATCCCATTTATAGGTTTTATTAAAATCGACTAGTTCAACAGAGTTATCGCTGCCATAATACTTTTCGAGTTTAAGGGCTTTTTTACGAAGCTCGTAGTATTTTTGAAGTGGTTGAGAATTCTCTCTTGCTACTTGTAATAGGTTAGTGTATACATCTTTTGGAATGTTATTCGATGCTAAAACTCTTTCTAAGCATGATTTGTAACCTTGCAACTTTGCTGAAGCCCATCGGTTTTGTAGCATTCCAAGATAAATATCAGCATAGGTGTTTTTTGCTTTAATGAAGGGAACTCTGGTTGCATCTCCCATTAACTTTCTATCCGCTTGATTTTGGTTTGATGTGTAAACCTTATTGGCATTGGCAGGCGAAGCGATTAGCTCCTCGCCAGTAGATAGTTTCACCTTTTTGTACTCGATATCAGCAATCGATAAAGATGAGTAAATGCGTGATGTTGCATCTAATGCGCTGCTATACTGTGTGATAATATTTTGAGTTGCCTCAGGCAGGATATGTTCCTGTAAGCGATAAAAGCTTTCCATATCGTGCTTGTAAACAGCAAGTTTTTGGTTGGTTTCCATCCATTTGTATACCTTTTCCGAAGGAATAGTCGCAAGTTCAGGAGATATCCAGCCTGTATTCATTCCCATTTGGATGAACACTGTTTGCAGCTCTTGCTCCTTGTTCGAATACATCGGGTTTTTACCATCAACATCCTTTTGTAGCATTACATATACATAAAGTCTTTCGGCTGTTTTGTTGATTTTTTCCGAAAACTCAAAGAATCCTAACATCTTATCAGCGCTTTCGCCAATTTTTCCTTTGAAATCTAAGAATTTAGGAATTTCTTGTTTGATAATTTCCAAATCTTTAGCCCAAGCATCCCAATTTGGGTAGATGTCGGTAAAATTCCAATTATACCTGTAATCAGGTGTTGCAGTTTGCTGCTTATCATTCTGAGCATTCATGCTTAAAACGCTTGTTAAGATTAATACCAATAACGATAATTTTCTCATTTTTTGAATAGTTTAAATTAAATTTTAAGGTGCGAATATAGCTGAAAAAGAAAAGCCCAACATTTTTTTGTAGGGCTTTAGCTTAATTTCTGAATGACAACATTTAAACTATCAATTCTAAAAGGTTGGACTATTATCAAAGTGTTCACTATATAAAAGGTGCCATATAATTAGCTAGTATGTAAAATTGACATAGCTTGTGATATCCCTTTTGCAAACTATTGTATCTATTATTTCCTGCTTTTTCTTACCATTCCATATTTCCCAATTGATAATTGTAGGTTTATCAGCCAATACTCGGGTTTCGATTTTTGAGTTAACATTGTTACTCGACCAGCTGAAATCGAATTCAGGAGCAGCGCCAAAGTTAGAAACTTTATAGGGGTACAATGCTTTTCCTTCAATTCCATCCGATTTCCAACTTAGGTAAAGAGTAGTTCCAGACAGTGATTTACTAGTTTTGGTCACATTAATAGTTAGCTTCGACAGTTTGTTTAGATAAAAGAATATAAACTTTGAGTTTTTTGCAATCTCACCTACTCCTAGGCATTTGCTTGATGAAGCATAGACGGAATCACCTACAAATTGAAAATCGTAAAAATATGCTCCCTTTATTTTTTTTAAAGTATAAGAGAAGTTTCCGAGGCTATCGGAATAGAACTGACCTGCACTGATTTTTTTATTCTCGGACTCATTGTTCAATATAGCTTCAACTATCAACTTTCGATTAGGTGTAATAATTTTTGTTGCCTCATCTAGAGTTTTGCCTTTTATATCAATCTCTCCTTCGGTACTAATACAGCTAGTAATTATGAGGCAAAGCGCAAAAAGTATAAAGTATCTTTTAGACATAATTTGTATTAAATGATAGTTAATCAAGATACAAATAATTGAACTTATAAAAAAAGATGTTTATTAAGATACCTAATCTGTATTGATAATATCTTTAAATCTAATTATTCAGAAATAAAAAAGCCCCCACGTTGCGTGGAGGCTTGCATTTATAAAAGGATATGGATTATTCAACTATTGTTACCCAGTTGTGCTTATCCTCAAGTTCACCATATTGAATACCTACAAGGGTTTCGTATAGTTTGGTTGATTTAGGACCTGGTTTTCCATCTTTGCAGAATTTATAAACTTTACCAGTGTCGATATCATTTATCTCACCTATTGGAGAAATAACAGCTGCAGTACCGCAAGCACCTGCTTCCTCAAACGTTTCAAGTTCTTCTACAGCTACTGGCCTACGTTCAACCTTCATTCCTAAATCTTCGGCCAATTGAATAATGCTCATATTGGTTATCGAAGCTAGAATTGAATCTGATTTTGGAGTGATATATGAGTTACCTTTAATAGCAAAGAAGTTTGCAGCACCAATCTCATCGATATACTTCTTCTCTTTTGTGTCAAGATACATTGGTGAGCTATACCCTGCATTGTGAACTTTAACGGTTCCACGTAAGCTTGCAGCATAGTTTCCACCAACTTTGAAAGTACCTGTTCCAAGCGGAGCAGCACGATCGCTATCTCTTACAATAGCTATTTTAACTGGGTTGAATCCTTCTTTAAAATATGGACCAACAGGGGTAACAAAAATTACAAGCATGTACTCTTTTGCTGGCCTAACTCCAACTTCTGGGCCAGAACCAAAAAGCAAAGGGCGAATATATAGTGATGCTCCTGTACCGAAAGGTGGAACAAATTTCTCGTTTAATTTAATAACCTTTAAAACAGCTTCATGGAATAGTTCCATTGGAACTGGAGCCATTAAAACACCTTCTGCTGAACGAATTAATCGTTTAGCATTCTCATCCCATCTAAACAAACGGATTTTACCATCTTTACCTCTATAGGCTTTCATTCCTTCAAAAGCTTCCTGTCCATAATGTAGGCCTGTGGCAGCCATATGTACGGAAATGTACTCTGAGTCTGAAACCTCAATGTTTCCCCATTTACCATCTTTATAAACGCAGCGAACGTTATAGTCGGTTTTTACGTAACCAAATGGTAAGTTCTTCCAATCAAGCTGTTGCATGATGACTATATATTAAAGTTAATACTATAATTCGACTTACAAATTTAGAGTTTAGCTGGCAATATTCTGTTGTTTTTTAGATGTTTTTTGTCAAAAAGGTTTAAAATTGTAACTTAAAATAGTTTCAATTTGATAAATTGTTACAAAACAAGAGTTTGTGATGGTGAACCGCTTAAATCTTTGGAGAATTAAAGTAGTGGATTGGTTATGACTCCTGAAATCTAGATCCTTTTTACTTCTAAAAATTTTATTTGACCTTTGGCTTATAGCAAAAAAAAGTGGGTAAGCTACTTATATCGCACCGCTACAACTACTTACCCTTGCTACCTTCCGGTCCTGGGGGGGTTCAGCAGGAGCTGGTCGTATAAGACTTACCCGGCGCAAAAGTAGTAACTTTATAAAAGTTCGCAAACATATGGAGGTTTTTTTTAAACATTTTCTAATATCTTTGCTGAAACCTTAAAAATTATAGAAGATATGGAATCAAAAAGTAACCCTATGTTTAAGAGCGCAATGACCTATGGATTGTTTGTGGGTATCGCCCTTATAGTTTTTAGTTTGTTAACCTACGTTATGGGAGTAATTAAGCCGCCATTCTGGGTTTCATTGTTACAATATGTTATTATTGTTGCTGGAATAATTTATGGAACAAAAAAGTTCAGAGATGAAGATCTTGGTGGTGAAATATCATATTCAAAAGCATTGGGTTTCGGAATACTGATTTGTGTTTTTGCATCAGTAATCGTTGGAATTTATATGATTATTTTCATGAAAGTAATTGACCCTGAATTCATGAATAAGATGATGGCTGTACTTGAGGAAGAATATGCTAAAGCTGGTCTTAGCGAGGAACAAATCGATGCAGCTATGGGAATGGTTTCAAAAATGCAATCTCCAGTCATTATGGCTATAGGTACTGTGTTTTCTTTTTCTTTTATGGGAACAATTTTTTCACTTGTAACAGCAGCATTTCTTAAAAAAGAGAAACCAATTTTTGATGCTCCATCAGAACCAAAAACCGAGTAGTTAATGAATATTTCAGTTGTAGTACCACTTTTAAACGAGGAAGAATCGTTACCCGAGCTTGTTGCATGGATTGATAGGGTAATGATCCAAAATAAGTTTTCGTACGAGGTTATTCTTATTGATGATGGAAGTTCTGATGGAAGTTGGAACGTAATTGAGAAATTAACTCAAGAGAATAAAGCTGTTCGAGGCATTAAGTTTCGTAGGAACTATGGCAAATCGGCAGCTCTTTACGTTGGTTTTGCTTCTACAAAGGGTGATGTGGTAATAACTATGGATGCCGATTTACAGGATAGCCCCGACGAGATCCCCGAACTTTTCAGAATGATTAAGGATGAAGGCTATGATTTAGTTTCAGGCTGGAAGAAAAAGCGGCATGATCCAGTTTTTACAAAAAATCTACCAAGTAAACTCTACAACTGGACCGTTCGTCGAATAAGCGGTATCAAACTTCATGATATGAATTGTGGTCTTAAAGCATATCGAAGTAATGTTATAAAAAGCATCGAGGTTTATGGCGAGATGCATCGATATATCCCTGTTTTAGCCAAATGGGCAGGGTATAAGAAAATTGGCGAAAAAGTTGTTCAGCATCAGGAGCGCAAATATGGTGTAACCAAGTTTGGACTGGAACGCTTTATCCGAGGTCCTCTCGATTTGCTTTCGGTTACTTTCATCACTCGATTTGGCAAAAAGCCAATGCACTTCTTTGGTATGCTTGGTTCGCTTATGTTTCTTTCTGGTGGTTTCATAACAATATGGATGATTGTTGGTAAGTTGATGGCTCAGTTTAATCATTTAAAGTATCGAGCCGTAACCGATCAACCACTTTTCTATATCGCTTTAGTTCTTGTAATTATTGGAGTTCAACTATTCTTAGCGGGTTTCTTAGGCGAGTTAATATCAAGGAGTTCTTCCGATAGAAACCATTATTTGATTGATAAAGAGATAGGTAATTAAAACCTTTCGGAATATTTCAAAAAGCCATCCACTAAATCGGATGGCTTTTGTATTTTTATATGTTGTTAAAATAATAAGCTATGAAACGTTTATTAATATTATTGGGCTTAATTACAATCCCATTCATTTCGTTTACGCAGAATAAAAATGATAAAATCAAAACTATTGATAGTCTAAATAGTTTGGCTGCTAATTATTATCATAATCCCGATTCTGTTATTCTTCTTCTAACAGAGGCTGAATCTTTAGCATTAAATATTCAAGATACCCTTAAACAAGCAGAAATTTGGGCTCGATATGGACGGTTTTTCTATTCGATGGGACAGTATCGAAAATCGATTGAGTATAGCAAGAGAGCGAAACTGGCATTTTTTACAATTGGCGATAGCGCAAGAGGGGCATGGTCTGGCTATTTTATTGGGTTGGCCTATAAATATTGGGGAAAATATCGCGAAGCGCTTCAGGAAATTCAAAGCGATATTCAACTTTTTGAGAGATTAAAAGATAAAGATGGGGTTTCGAATTGCTATATAGTTGCTGGTTATATTAATCAAGCATGGCATAATTTTATTGAGGCAGAAAGAATTTGTAGGGTTACTCTTAAAATGTCACAACAATTAGGGAATAATGGGGGAGTTGGCTTTTCGCAGCTAGCAATCGGCAACTCATTTTCATCTAGGTCTCAAAACGATTCGGCCTATCACTACTTTCACAAAGCATTAGCGGTTTTTAAGGGTGAAAACGATAATTATGGTATCTCTTTAGCTTATCGAGATATTGGTAGTTTTTATGTTCATAAAAACGAAATTGCAAAGGCCTTTGGGTACTATCAGAAGTCGTTATCGCTGCTAAAAAAAATGTCTAATAGTAGAGGTATTTCTGAACTATATGCTCTAATGGGCGAAGCTTATTTAGTGCAAAAGGATTATGAAAAAGCGCTTAAATATTTGAAAGAATCGCAGGATATTGCTATATCAATGGAACTAAATGAGGATATCATTAAGAACTACCAGAATATTAGCATTGCCTACGAAGAGTGGGGTAAAAAGGATATTGCGCTTTACTATCATAAAAAATATTCAACCCTAAAAGATTCAATTTTCAATGAGGAAAAGCATTTCCAGATTGCTGAGCTGCAAACGCTTTACGAAACGGAGAAGAAAGAACAACAGATAGCCATTAATAACATTCAAATTGAAAAGTATCAATCAGTTTCGTTGCTTCAGCGATATCTTATTGCTGCATTTGTATTGGCTTTCATCCTTGCATCTGGAATCGCATTGCTGGCATTAAAATGGTATAAGATTAAAAAAAGCGACAATAAACTTCTCTCGGAGCAAAAGCAAATTATTGAGTTTAAGAATACGCAGATTACCGATAGCATTAACTACGCAAGAAGGATTCAAAGCGCATTGCTAGGTCGTTCGATAGAAAATACTGGCCGCATCAAGGAGCATTTCATATTCTATCGCCCCAAGGATATTGTTAGTGGCGATTTTTATTACATCAAGGATGCCGGAGATTTTACTGTTATTGCCGCTTCGGATTGCACTGGGCATGGTGTCCCTGGCGCATTCATGAGCATGCTTGGGATGACTTTGCTTAATGAGATATTTAGCCATTCCCAGCCTACATCCGCCTCCGAGATATTGGAGCAACTACGTGTTAAGGTTAAGCAAGCGCTAAACCAAACAATCTACCATTCCGATACACGCGATGGGATGGATATTGCGCTTTGCTTAGTGGAAAAAAACAGCAATCAAATTCAGTACGCAGGCGCTTACCAGCCCCTTATCCAGATTCGGAATGGAGAGATTGTTGAATTTAAGGGAACTCGTTGCCCAGTAGGCGTGCATATCAAAGAATTTCCATTTGAGAATCACATCATTGAAACACAACCTAACGATGTTTTCTTCATTTTCTCCGATGGTTATGCCGATCAGGTAGGAGGAATTAGCAAACAGAAATTTAAGGTAAGCGAGTTTAAGAAACTTTTACTAGAGTTTCATAACAATCCATTTGTTCACATACCTACAAATCTCGAAAGCAGAATCGACTCTTGGCGAATGGGCAACGATCAAACCGATGATATGCTAGTTATCGGATTCAAGATGTAACCCCTTTTACAGTTGCAGATTAAATAGTCAGGATCACATTTTTTGGTGATTTAAATCTCCTTATTTTATTTTTAATCACATTTGATTAAACGTATGTTTGAAACCTAAACTAATCGTTGAAGATTATGGCTAGGTTAATCAAACTTAAATTGGGCATTAGGCTAAATTTAATAGTTGCAGTAATAGCTACTATAGTTATAACAGCCCTAGGTGTTACAACTTTTTACATTCAAAAGGATCAAACCCTTGCAGAGGTAGATGATAGAATGAAGCAGCAGGGTGAGGATTTGGCTGAAATTGTGCATCAGCAGCTAAAGCAAAAACAAGCATTTGTTGGTACAGCAATTGGTGCTGCAAGTCTAGTTTTTAAAACATCAGGAAATCTTACAAAGGGATATGGAGTATTTACCTTTAATGCAAAAAATCAAGTTACAGGCGAATCAAGTACTGTTGAGGTTGAATCCTGGATTATTGATAATACTCAAATTCAAAACAGTACATTTTTAGTTGATAAGATTGAGTCAATTACAAAATCAAAGGTTACTATTTTTCAAAAAACATCTGTAGGTTATCTAAGAATATCTACTAATGTAACAAATAGTACTGGGGAAAGGGCTGTAGGAACTTATATCCCAATGGATTCGCCCGTTGTGAAGGCTGTCGAAAGTGGACAGTCCTACACAGGACGAGCTTTTGTTGTAGATGAGTATTACTTAACTGCTTACGAACCTATAAGGTATAATGGGGATGTTGTGGGCATGCTCTTTGTTGGAATTCCCGAGAAAGATTTGAGCGATCTTAAAGCATACTTCAGTAGTAAAAAATACTATAATAGTGGATACCCATTTATAATTGATAAATCGGGTACATTTATCATTCATCCAAATCAAACGGGAGAAAGCGCTGCTGATAAGCAGTTTTTCAAAAAGATGATTGCTGCAAATTCCAACTCTGGCAAAATTTCTTATTTATGGCCTGAAAACTCATCGGGTAAAGAAAAGGTTCAATATTACAACTATTTAGATGAAATCGAATCATATGTTTGCTCATCAATTTATATTGATGATATCCTTGAAAATGTTCACAAAATAAGGGTAATGGTGATATCAGGAGTCGTTCTTGCCATATTGATTTTTGTTTTCATTTTAACCATTTTCAGTCGTTCCATTACAAAACCAATTCTCCAAAGCGTTGGATTTGCCAATGAAATTGCCAACGGCAATTTAAAAGCAACTCTGAATATGTCGAGACATGATGAAATTGGGGATCTAGTAAATGCGCTAAATAACATGCTGCTTAATGTTAAAAGGGTTGTTGAGGAGGTTGAGCAAGGAGCGAATTCAATTACAGATGCTAGTGGGCAGCTAAGTACAAGTTCATTTCAATTATCACAATCCGCATCAAATACGGCATCTTCGGTTGAGGAAATATCGTCATCAATGGAAGAGATGGCATCAACCATTGAACAGAATACCCAGAACTCAAGAGAAACAGAGCGAATTGCTGTAAACGTATCGGCAGATATTGACCTAATACAAAGTTCATCAAATAATAGCCTTGAAGCAATTCAGAAGATTGCTGAAAAGATAAATATCATTGGTGATATTGCTTTCCAAACCAATATCCTTGCGCTTAATGCAGCCGTTGAGGCTGCAAGGGCAGGCGATCAGGGACGTGGTTTTGCTGTTGTAGCATCTGAGGTTCGAAAATTAGCTGAAAGAAGCAAGGTGGCTGCTGACGAAATCATAAGCCTTTCGAATAGAAGTCTTGATGTGACCAGAAAATCAGCGGAGCTGATTTCGAAAATCATTCCAGAAGTAAAGAAAACGGAAAGATTGGTTCAAGAGATTACCGCTTCAAGTATTGAGCAATCATCAGGAACCGATCAGGTTAACAATGCCATTCAACAGCTAAACGATATGTCGCAGCAAACGGCTTCGGCATCCGAGGAGCTAGCTTCAAATGCTGAGGAGATGAATAGCCAAGCTGAGCAGCTAAAAGAGGTAATCGGTTTCTTTAAAGTTTAGATTTTTTGTAAGTATATTACTTTTATGATGATTGATTAAAATCACCATTGGATGTATCCTTAAATCTGAATTATCAAAGTAAATTGCTCAACTAAACCAGACAAAAAATACTAAAACCATGAAAAAAACTCTACTTGCAATCGTATTTGCATTTGCACTTTTATCTGCTACCAATGTGAATTCAAATACCCTAAATAGCGCATCGGAAGATAGCTTGTCATTAAATATTAACGCCGATTTTGTTAGTCGATATGTTTGGCGTGGATTGCTTACCTCAGGCAACCCAAATATTCAACCATACGCTTCAATTTCGTACAAAGGTCTGACTTTTGGTGCATGGAGTTCATTTGGTTTATCGACCCCTTTTGCTGAAACAGATCTTTATCTATCTTATTCCGCTGGCCCAGTTACTCTGACAGTAAACGATTACTATGCTGCCGACAGTTTAGAAAATTTTAGCTATTTCAATTATAATAAGAAAGAAACCCTACATGCCTTTGAGGCTCAAATTACATATAATGGGCCTGAATCTTTCCCTATTAGTTTAACTGCTGCTACCTTTTTTGCAGGAGCGGATGATAGTGATGAAGATGGTGATAATGATTATTCAACTTATTTAGAGATTGCTTATTCCTCTGAAATATCGGGTTTGCCTCTAAAACTATTTGTTGGAGGGACTACCGGAAAAGGAATATACTCTGATAATGCAAACATAATTAATGTAGGAGCAACTATTTCAAAATCCCTTAAAATTAGTAGTAGCTACGAGTTGCCAATTTTTGGTACTCTTTCAGTAAACCCCTATACTGAGGATATGTTTTTTGTCTTTGGTATTACTTTCTGATGTTTCCCATCTCATTTTATTGATCTAGGTGTTGAGTAAACGCCTAGATTTTTTATTTTTGCCCGATTTCGTGTTGAAGAACACTACCATATTAAATGGAACGTAAAGCGAAAAGTGATTCCTTTGTTTAAAATATTTTAAGATGAGTGCAATAATGAATCATCGCTCAATTCGTAAGTACAAGAGCGATCCAATTGAAGAATCAATTTTAGATGACATTCTCCTTGCTGGTACACGTGCTTCAACCACTGGCAATATGCAAGTTTATAGTATAATCGTTACAACCGATCAGGATATAAAAAAACAATTGGCTCCCTGCCATTTTAATCAGGGTATGGTAACTCAAGCACCAGTAGTGCTTACATTTTGTGCTGATTTTAATCGATT
This sequence comes from uncultured Rikenellaceae bacterium, assembly GCA_964390565.1. Classification (GTDB taxonomy): domain Bacteria; phylum Bacteroidota; class Bacteroidia; order Bacteroidales; family Tenuifilaceae; genus UBA8529. The sequence goes on along the minus strand of CAYMII010000013.1, from coordinate 16,978 downwards.
TAATAAATGGTGCTTGCAGCGAAAAGCAATTCCTGGGTACGATAACTTTCTTTCGTTTTTTACTGCAGCAATTGATGCGTTGCTAGTTGCTCAAAATGTTTGTATTGCTGCTGAGGAGGAGGGTTTAGGTATTTGCTATCTTGGAACTACAACTTATACTGCTGAAAAAATTATCGAAATACTTAAACTCCCTAAAGGGGTTGTTCCTGTTACAACCGTTGTACTTGGTTACCCTGAGGAGATTCCTGAACTGACAGATCGTTTACCTCTTGCAAGCATAATTCACAAAGAGGTTTACCAAGATTATTCCGAGGGTGATATTGACCAGATATACTCTGCAAAGGAGGCGATGCCATTAACAGAAAAACTCTTGAAGGAGAATAATAAAGAGACCCTAGCTCAAATCTTTACCGATAACCGTTATACCAAAAAGGACAACGTAACTTTCTCTAAAGCCCTGCTTAAAGTTCTTGAGAAGCAAGGGTTTATGAATAATGAGATGTAGAAGTCAGTTATTGGTTATGGGTTGTCAGTTCTAAGATTTAAGGTACAAGTATAATAGCTGACAACCGATAACTGACAACTGATAACCCGCATATCCCCATAATTTCTCCCATCATTTACCGTTGTACTATTCATATTTCCTTATCTTTGGTACAATCATCGTAATATGAGAAGAATCATCATATTAGTTTTTCTATTTATAATTACTCAAAGGCTTGGTTTTACTCAGAGTCTAACTATTTTTTTTTCTGATAATCGAGATAAACAAACATTCAAAACTCAATCAATCCTTTGTGGAGATTCGATAGCCATCGAAAAGGCATTGTCATCTTGTGTAATTAAACTTTACGAAAAGGGCTACTTAACAGCAACTATCGATTCGTTTCAGTGTAATTCCTCTTCAATAAACGCATTCGGAAAATTAGGCTCAAAGTATCGATGGATTGATGTTAATCCCGATAGCATATCAAATAAAACTGTAAATGAGATTGGACTAAGTTTACCTAACCTTAATGGTAAAACGCTTAAGCCAATTTCTTTATCAAAATATATAAAATCAGCATTAAGCCAGTTTGAGGATAATGGGTATCCCTTTGCAAAGGTAACTTTAACAAATGTTGATATTAAAATTAATGGAATAAGTGCGGCTATTAATATCGAAAAGGGAAATCGAATCGCAATCGATACAATATATTTAAAGGGTAATGCAAAGCTCAATCAAAAAAAACTTGCTGCAATTATCAATTTAAAAAGGGGCGAGCCATATTCTGAAACAAAAGTTAAACGAATCGATCAGAGGTTAAGGCAGCAGCAGTATTTAAATGTGATTAAACCAGCAGAGATTGAGTTTCTAAGTCGTAAGGCAAGAGTTTATTGCTATCTGGGCAATCGACCGGCATCGCAATTTTGGGGAATGGCTGGTTTCTATAAGGATAAACTGGAGGGCAAAGTAAAACTGAATGGTGATATTAAGCTAAGTTTGGCCAATGCGCTTAGGAGTGGCGAAAAGTTAAACTTTTCGTGGACAGCACCCGGACAAGGGACACAAAACTTGAATATCAATGTTGATTGGCCTTACATTTTCGGATGGCAGGTTGGAGCAGTTGGCTCGTTTGCGCTCTATAAGCGCGATAGTACATACATCACACTTAACCCAAAGTTCTCAATCGTTTTTTTTGCCAATAATGGTGGCCGTTTTCTAGTGAATGCCGATTATAGGAAAACCTCATACAATAGCCAAGGTTCTGTAAATCAAAATCAATATGGGAATTCAACTGCATTCCTTTATGGTTTAGGTTATGAATACAATAGTTTCGATAATGCAATACTACCCATCCGAGGGATTTTGATTAGAAGTAGTTTAAATACAGGTAAGCGAGAGTTGGCTAAAAATCAAGGCGGTAGTACGAACTTGATCGAGAGCGATTTCTTTTTCGAGAGTTATATACCATTATACGAGAATAGGTTGATACTAGCGACTCGCTCCAATTCAAAATTAAAAACCCTATACAGCTCTGGTTCAAGTGGAACGCTATTTGAAAATGAAATGTATCATATTGGCGGAATGGGCACTATTCGAGGGTTTAATCAGGAGATGATTCTTTCGCAAGCATATTCAGTTGCCTCAGTTGAACTACATCTTAGGATAAGCGAGGGTTCTGGTATTTATCTTTTTACCGATAAGGCTTATGTAAAAGTCTATGAATTAGGATATCGTAAAGATGCTTGGCCGCTTGGATTAGGGCTCGGTATTAACTTAGCAACTAAGGCAGGCCAATTCAATTTAAGCTATGCTCTTGGTCAAGGCTTCGGGCAAAGCCTTGGAACGAGAGATGCAAAGGTGCATTTTGGAATTTTAGCAGTTTTTTAGTAAGTTTATTTAAAATGTATAAATATTGAAAATGAGAAAATATCATGTACTACTAACTATACTCTTGATTTCTCAAATATATTCTAAGGCACAATTGGTATCCGTTACCTTTGAAGGGAGTTATGTTTATATCCCTCAAAACCCAGTTGAATTTAAGAAACCAGTACTAATGAAATTGGGCGTTGAAAATTGGTTTTTGAATAGATTCGCAATTGGTGTTAATGTACAACTGGGTGGTGCTGAATTAGATGATTGGGATTATATTTCGGTAACTGATGATAGAGACCTAGAGGTAACGAACTTTGCTGAAAGTGTAAATGCCTATGCTAAGTTTGCCATTTTTAGTGGAGATGATTATAGTTTTTCCATTAAACCCGAAATAGGGTATGGTTTGGTTGAATCGAGATCAATTATTTATTTTCATGATCATCTTACCAAAACCGTTACATCTACTCGCTACAAAACGGTTACCCAAAAAATGGTTCATTTTGGGCTGGGGGTTCAGGGGCAATACTTTATTTCGGAGAGCTGGGATATTTGCCTTAGCCTAAGTTTCGATAACTACGATTTAGGAAAATCGCTAAATAAAATTGATTTGAAAGGACAGTGGTCGCATGGCTTTGATGAAAAAACGATATTCCTATCGGCAGGGATTGGTTTTCATTACTACATTTTTGGAAAAAGTAAAAGGTAGAGTTTTGCAAAAAAGAAAGGGCTAAGAAAACTTAGCCCTTAATAATTATCAATTTCCAAATATTATTTTCTAAAAACATAAAAAGCATTGGCTTGTGCTATTGGGGTAATCTCCATATCGTTAATGCAAACATGCTCGGGGCGTGTAACTGCGTACAGAATTGCATCGGCAATATCCTCGCCAAATAGAGGAACTAACCCAACGTAAGGAAACTGCGCTTTATCAGCATCGCCTTTAAAGCGTACGAGAGAGAATTCGGTTTCAACCATTCCAGGTCTAATCTCAGTTACTTTTATATTATGCTTTAGCATATCCTCACGCATACTTTGCGAAAGCGCATGAACAGCGTGTTTCGATGCGCAATAAACATTACCATTTTCGTAAACCTGAGTACCTGCAATGGAACCGATGTTAACAATATGCCCTTTGCTACGCTCAATCATAATAGGTGCTACCTTACGGGTAATGTAAAGTAATCCTTTAATATTGGTATCGATCATGCGTTCCCAATCGTCAACTTCGCCCTCTTGTATATGGTTTAGTCCAACAGCAAGACCGGCGTTATTAACTAGAATATCAATTTTACGCCATCTTTCCGATAGACCATCAATGGCTTTATCAACAGCATCTTTAATTCTAATATCAAAATTAAGGGTCAGAACATCCCTCTTGTATTTTACCTCAATCTCACGCTTAAGGGCATCGAGCTGTTCACTTCTTCTTCCTGTTAAAATAAGGTTGTAGTTATTTTCGGCAAGTTTAATTGCTGTCGCTCTACCAATCCCCGATGTTGCCCCTGTAACTAGTGCTAATTTCATAATTTTGAATCTTTTATTACTTTGTTTTATTTCTTTAGGTTATTTAAAAGGAGCGTAAAATTAATAAAAATCGGCTAGTTCCAATATTAATATTGATAGGTTTAATAACACAATTGATGAACATGCTATTGGTAATACCGATTGGAAATATATTATAGACCAATCTTCGCTTCGCTCGCTTATGCTAAATATATTTAACCATCGGCATTAGCCAAATTAGAAATTGTAGCTGCTCTTGAACTATCTACAATTTCAATTTGGGATAACATGTTAAAAAATTGATGGGTAGTTTGATTGGCTTCTTATTTAATGTTAGTATTTTTGGCTCGGTTTTATAAGTTGATAAAAAAGCAAAACACAATACCATGTCCTCTATCGAAGTAACCGTAGAAACCGCAAAGGAGCTAGGTTTGCTCCCCGCAGAGTTTGAAATGATCAAGAAATATCTTGGTCGTACTCCCAACTATACTGAGCTAAGTATCTACTCGGTAATGTGGTCGGAGCATGCATCGTATAAAAACTCTATAAAGTGGCTAAAAACTTTACCACGTAAAGGTGCAAGTATTCTTGCCGAAGCTGGTACTGAGAATGCCGGTCTTGTTGATATAGGCGATGGCATGGCTTGCGCATTCAAAATTGAGTCTCACAATCACCCTTGTGCTGTTGAGCCATATCAAGGTGCTGCAACGGGTGTTGGGGGTATCAACCGCGATATCTTTACAATGGGTGCAAGACCTGTTGCTCAGCTCAATTCGCTTCGTTTTGGAAGTCTAAAATTAGACCGCACAAAATGGCTGATTAAAGGTGTTGTTAAAGGTATTGGCGATTACGGTAATGCTTTCGGTATCCCAGTTCTTGGTGGTGAGGTATTTTTCGACGAGTCATACACCATGAACCCATTGGTTAACGCCATGTCGGTTGGTTTGGTTGAAAAAGGAAATGTAGTTTCAGCTATTTCAAAAGGTGAAGGAAACCCAGTATTTATAGTAGGTTCATCTACAGGTAAAGATGGTATTCACGGTGCTACATTTGCTTCGGCAAATATCACCGAGGATTCAGCTGATGATATTCCTTCAATCCAGGTTGGTGACCCATTCCAAGAAAAAATTCTTCTTGAAGCATCTCTCGAAGTAATTAAAACCGGTGCTCTTGTTGGTATGCAAGATATGGGCGCTGCAGGTATCATCTGCTCTACTTCCGAGATGTCGGAAAAGGGTGGATGTGGTATGAGAGTTAATCTAGATAAAGTTCCTCTTCGCCAAAAGAACATGGAGCCTTTCGAGATTCTTCTTTCAGAATCGCAAGAGCGTATGCTTATGGTTGTTCACAAAGGACGTGAACATGAGATTGAAAAAGTTCTTAATAAGTGGGATATCAGCTATGCAATTATTGGTGAGGTAACAAAAGGCGATAGGCTTGAGTTCTTCTATCATGGCGAAAAGGTAGCCGATGTTCCTGCATCAACCCTTGTATTGGGTGGTGGCGCTCCTGTTTATGATCGGGAGTACAAAGAGCCAGCATACTATCAGCAGTATAAAAAGTTTGATATTAATAAAGTTCCCGAGCCACAGGATTTACGTGAAGTTGCTCAGCAAATTATTCGTCACCCAAATATCGCTTCAAAGCGTTGGGTCTACGAACAGTACGATACAATGATTGGAACTGGTAACATGAGCACCAACTTTCCAACCGATGCTGGGGTTTTCAATATTAAAGGAACCGACAGGGCTTTGGTAATGACCGTTGATTGTAACTCACGTTACGTTAAGGCCGATCCCGAAATTGGTGCAATGATTGCCGTTTCGGAGGCTGCACGTAATATCGTTTGCTCAGGTGGGAAGCCACTTGCAATTACCAACTGCTTAAACTTTGGTAATCCTTACAATCCAGAAGTATACTGGCAATTTGTAAATGTAATTAAAGGTATGGGTGCTGCTTGCGAGAAGTTCCAAACCCCGGTAACTGGCGGTAATGTTAGTTTCTACAATCAAGCATCGATTGGTGGTAAGGAAGAGGCAGTTTTCCCAACTCCAACTATCGGCATGCTAGGTTTACTTGAGAATAAAAATCATCAAACTACTCTTGCTTTTCAGGAGAAAGGCCATATGATTTACTTGATTGGCCGCTCGCACAACGATATTGCTTCTTCAGAGTATCTAGTTAGCTACCATGGAATCAAAGAATCACCTGCACCATATTTCAATTTAGACGAGGAGTATAATGTGCAACAAACAGTTGCTGAGCTTATAACCCTTAACTTTATTCAATCGGCTCACGATATTTCTGATGGTGGTTTATTTATAACCCTACTTGAAAGTGCAATGCCTAAAGGCTTAGGCTTTGATATCACTACTGACGCTGAAATCCGTAGCGATGCTTTCCTATTTGGTGAATCGCAAGGTCGAATTGTCGTTTCTGTTTCAACATCTCGTGAAACAAACTTCCTCGATTATATGGTTGAGAGCAAGATTCCTTTCTTTGCTTTAGGCCACGTTACCAAATCGGAAATTCGTGTTGATGATGTATCGTATGGTTTTATCGCCGACTTAAAGAAGGTTTACGATAACTCAATCGAAGAGCTTATTGTTGGACAGAATCCTGCCTAGTTGATGAACAACAACTCAGAGCAAATAAGTAAAACCAAGCAGGTTGAGGCAATGTTTAATGACATCGCCCCTAAGTACGATTTTTTAAATCACTTCTTAAGCCTTGGCATTGATAAGATTTGGAGACGTAAGGTTATTCGTAAGATAATCAACGATAATCCAAATGATGTTTTAGATATTGCAACCGGAACTGCTGATTTAGCCATCCTTTTGGCTAAAAAGCATTCTGCTTCAAAAATTACGGGTGTAGATCTATCGGAAAATATGCTCGCCGTTGGACGGCGAAAGGTTGATGAGCTAAGTTTATTAAATCGTATTACCTTAAAACAAGGAGATTCATTATCACTCCCATTTGAAAGCAACACTTTCGATGTGGCTATGGTTGCCTTTGGCGTTAGAAATTATGAAGATCCTGTAAAGGGAATGGCAGAAACATTTAGAGTGTTGAGACCCAATGGGAAGTTCTATGTCCTTGAATTCTCAATGCCTCGCAAGTTCCCTATGGCACAACTTTACAAGTTTTACTTTTGGGCTATTCTTCCGTTGGTAGGCCGAATGGTTTCGGGGCATAAGCAAGCATATACTTACCTTCCTGAATCAGTTAGCGCATTCCCTGATGGAAATAATTTTATAAAGTTGATGGAGAGCGCTGGATTTTCAAATTGTAAATACAAAAAGCTAAGTTTTGGTATAGCATCGATATATGAAGGTGTTAAGCAGAATTAAGTAATTTAAAATAAAAACGTTATTTCCACGTTGCTTTAAGCAAACTAAACTGAGTGAGTAATATCAAAAAATACTATCTAGTTGTCCTGACGATTCTTTTTGCAATCTCGGCAAATGCTCAGTATAAACAGCCTGTACGTTTAAACGAACCAGATTACGAACTTAGTAAAAGATTGAGGTTTGGCTTTTCCATTGGGTTTAACGTAATGGATTTTCAGGTTAAGAATGGAAGAGGAATTGAAGTTTCTCCTGATTTACAAGATACAACTCAGTTTTTTACAGATGTTAGCCATCCCCAACCAGGGTTTAATGTTAATGCTGTTGCAGATTTTAGGTTAACTGAGAATTTTCATTTACGATTTCTTCCTGGTTATGCATTTGGTCAACGAAACCTAAATTTTTTCTACCCCGATAATAAACTTGTAACGCAGATGAAGATCGAATCTTCATTTATTGAGTTACCCCTTAGTATAAAGTACTCAGCTGATAGGACAAGCAATTTCAGACCTTACCTTTTAGCAGGTACAAATGTTAGGATGGATTTGGCTGCTTACAAGAAACTGAATATCAAAGAAGGAGTGCTCCTTCGTTTAAATAAGTTTGATACCTATTACGAAATAGGATTTGGTACCGATTTCTTCTTGGAGTATTTCAAATTTTCCATTGAAATAAAGTATTCCGTTGGCTTATTCAATGTTCTTTCGCGCGATTACGCCGATGGTGCCGAAAATTATGTACAAGCAATTGACAAAATTCATTCAAGGATTTTCCACGTTTCGTTCCACTTTGAATAAAAAATCTGTTTTTTATTTCCATTTCAAAACAAATTTGAACCTTTACCACTTAATTTGCGTTTTTTGCAGATAGTTTATTAATTACATTCAAAGATGTCAACAGAACTTACGCTCGAACTTTCACCTTACCAGGCTGCCGATGAGCAGCAGGTTAAAAAGGCAATTGCTCAAAAGTTAAACGTTAAAGTTGAAAATGTTGGCAAGTATAGGATCATTCGCAAATCCATTGATGCTCGAAAAGCAAATATTAAGGTAAATATTGGCATTAAAGTTTTCGATAAAGGTGAAGCCTTAGATGAGGATATTCCTACATTTATCTATCAAGATGTTCGAAAATCAAATCCTGTAGTTATTGTTGGTGCTGGTCCTGCTGGTTTATTTGCAGCACTTCGTTTGCTAGAAATTGGTTTCAAGCCAATAGTTATTGAAAGGGGCAAGCAGGTTAGCGATCGTAAACGCGATATTGCATTACTTAGCCGCGAGCATAATCTAAATCCCGATTCTAACTACGCCTTTGGCGAAGGGGGCGCTGGAACTTTTTCCGATGGAAAACTTTATACTCGCTCCAAGAAAAGGGGTGATTTTAAAAGAGTTTTATTCGCTTTGCACAACCATGGTGCTGATGAAAACATTCTTTACGAAGCACATCCTCATATCGGAACTAATAAGTTACCCGGAGTAATTACTAAAATCAGAGAAACGATTATTGAGCACGGGGGTGAATTTTACTTTAATAGTCGAGTAGAGAGTATCCAGATTAAGAATGATATAGCCACAGGTGTAAAGCTAACCGATGGACAAATAATTAATGGCGTTGCTGTTATTCTCGCCACAGGACATTCAGCTAGAGATATTTATAAATCGCTTATTGACCAAGGAATTGAAGTTGAGGCAAAGCCTTTTGCAATGGGGGTAAGGGTTGAACATCCGCAGGAGTTGATTGACTCTATTCAGTATCATGGCGCAAAGCAAGATGCATATCTTCCTGCCGCAGCATACAACCTTGTTCATCAGGTTGATGGGAGAGGTGTGTACTCGTTTTGCATGTGCCCTGGAGGGTTTATTGTTCCTGCAGCAACTTCGCAAGGCGAAGTGGTTGTTAACGGAATGTCCCCATCAATGCGCAACTCACGATTTGCCAACTCAGGAATTGTTGTTGAGATTCGTTTGGAGGATTTATCATCCTATTCAAAGCATGGGGTGCTTGCCGGTATTGAGTTCCAATCTGAACTTGAGATACTTGCTGGTAAGCATGGCGAGTTTGGTGTAAAAGCCCCAGCACAGCGTTTGGCCGATTTTGTAAACGGAAAAACTTCATCTACATTACCAGTTTGCTCCTATCATCCTGGAGTTACCTCATCAGCAATGCACGAATGGTTGCCCGATATGATATCAAAGCGTTTACAAGCAGGTTTTGCCGAGTTTGGAAAAAAGATGCGAGGGTATCTTACTAATGAGGCTTTGATATTAGGTGTAGAATCAAGAACATCGTCGCCCATTCGAATTCCTCGAGACCCTGAAACGCTTCAGCATATTAGGATTAAAGGTTTATTTCCTTCAGGCGAAGGTGCCGGTTATGCTGGTGGTATCGTTTCATCAGCGGTGGATGGTGAGCGATGTGCCGATGGCGTTGCAAATTATTTCAAAAGTTAATTTTTTATACCCTTCTACGAAATTCAGAGCAAACGATGGCTGTAGCCATCGCAACATTCAGTGATTCAACGGCTGTTCTATTATTTGCAAAAGTTGGGATATGAATTTTTTGAGATACAATCTTTTCAATCTTTGGGCTAATCCCATTCCCCTCATTACCCATTACAATAACCCCTTTTTGCGATAAGGTTACCTTATAAATATCTTCGCCTTCCATAAAAGTGCCATAGACCGGGAGGTTATATTTAACGCTAAGCTCTTTTAAAGTATCTTCAAGGTCGCAGTATATCACCTTTACTCTTGATATTGCGCCCATACACGATTGGATGACTTTTGGCGAAAAGGCATCCACTGTCTCGTTAGAGCATAGTACTGTATCAATTCCAAACCAATCGGCTAAACGAATTATGGTTCCTAGGTTTCCTGGATCTTGAATATCATCAAGTGCAAGTGTTAATGATTTGTTTAAATCTTTATAAGAGATATTAAACTCAGGGATTTCAACCAAAGCAAAAACATTAGAGGGAGTTGATAACCCGCTAATCTTCTTCATTTCTTCAATCGTGATCTGGAATATTTCTTCGTTTAACTTATCTCTTTGATGATTCCAATCCGATGTATGATAAATTGCTTTAATAATTAACGATGAACTGAGTAATTCATCAATTAACCGTTCACCCTCAGCGATAAATAATCCATCCTGATTTCTAAATTTCTTAATTCTAAGGGAGTTAACGTATTTTATGTTGTTTTTGCTAATCATCAAATCAATTATTATCGGTAATACAATTTACAAATTCTTGCTCAAATTTTGTTTCTTTTCTTTATTACAAAGATTATAAAAACAATCTTCAATATGCAATTGCACGCTTTTTGTTTACCAACATGCTGGGAAATTACTCGAACAGATATTAGAGAATGAAAAGGTTTTCCTATCTTTCACACACAATTAAGCGCCAAAACGATTTATTCTAACATGGTAGGTTTTAAGTTTAATTTAAGATATCATCACCTTAAACGAGTCTTTATTGGCATACCAATTCTGGCTTTTTTTATTACATCGTGTAATATCACGCGAAATGTTCCCGATGATAAATACCTTTTAAACAAAACTACCCTTCAGGTTGATTCCAAGGACATTAAAACTGGCGATATTGAAACCTATCTCCGCCAAAAACCAAACAAGAGGATTATCGGATTTCGTTTTCATCTTCGGATGTACAATACTGCAAGCCCAAGTAAATTTAAGGGAATCCATAAAATGTTAAAGACAATAGGTGAGGAACCCGTAATTCTTGATACATTCCTTGTTAGTCAGAGCGTAGAGAATATCAAACTGTATTTACAAAGCAAGGGTTATTATGAATCTAAAATAGATCAGTCAATTGCATATCAGAAAAAGAAAAAAGCAAACGTAACCTATACCATTAAAACAGGTGAACCATACAAAATTAAATACTTTCGTTATTCTATTGATGATACGATAATCAATAAACTTGTTCGTACCGATAGCCTTAACTCCCTTATCAAAATAAGGAAACCATTGGATACTGATGTTTTAGAAGATGAGAGGGGTAGAATACAGTCGCACCTTAAAAATAATGGATACTTCTTCTTTGCAAAAGAGAATATAACATTCGATGCTGATACATCGCTCGGAAAGCATAAAGTGGATTTACAGCTAAATATTAGGAATCGTTTTAAATTGGGCGAGTCTGGCGAAAAGGAACCTGTCGACTATCTAAAGTATAAGATAAAAAATGTTTTCTTTTACCCAAACTACGATCCACGTAGACTTAATGTGTCAAACGAAAGTAATATTGATACTTCATTCTATAATGGATTAAGCTATATATATTCTGGCAAACCCGGAATTCAACTTAAAGTGTTGGATCAAACCAATCAAATTAGGCCTGGACTAATATATTCCGATGATATTGTTCAGCGTACCCAGAATAATATCAACTCCTTGAAATTGTATCGAATGGTGAACATTTTCTTTACAGAGGAGGAATCAAGTAAAGGGGTGAATAGCATGGATGATCTCTTTAATGATGAAACTACAAAAAAGGATTCGCTTCCTACAGGTCTTTTAAATTGTTTTATTCAGTTATCTCCTCATACATTACAAAGTTATCAAGCCGAATTTGTTGGTACTAATACCTCAGGTGCATTTGGTGCCGAAGGAAATTTAAGTTATCAGCACAAAAATTTATTTAAGGGGGCTGAAATTTTTGATGTTAAGCTGAGAGGGATGATTGAAACTGTTCAGAAAAACAGAGATGTTGGAAACTTTAATTTGCGCTATTCTGTTGAATTAGGAGGATCGGTTGGTTTAAGCCTGCCAAAATTTTTAAGCCCTTTTGCAAGTAAACAGTTTATTAAGAAATACAGCCCACGTACTCAAATTGCAGCTTCATATAACTTTCAGAACCGACCCGACTACACTAGAACAATTGCTAGCTTTTTGTTTGGCTATGTATGGAAGAACTCCAAGTTTATTACTCATACAGTTAATCCCGTTGAGTTAAGTGCAATAAATATCACAAATATTAGTTCTGAGTTTCAAAACCAGATATCGGGAAAATATCTCGAAAACAGTTATAAAAATCAGATCATTACCCTTTCCAGTTATAGCCTAACTTTCAATAATCAGAATCTTCAAAAGAACACCAGTTACACCTATTTACGATTAAATGTTGAATCGTCTGGTAATGTTTTAGCAGCCATATACTCAGAGTATGGAAAAAAGGCTGCCGATAATACCTATCAAATATTGAAAACAAGTTTCTCTCAATTTGTTCGTTCCGATTTAAATATCACTTTTCATCAAATAATCGATAATAATAACGCCTTTGTTTACCGAGTATTTGCAGGTGTTGGCTATCCCTATGGTAATTCACAAGCATTACCCTTTGATAAAAAATATTTCTCGGGAGGGGCAAATGGTATTCGAGCGTGGAGTGCCCGAAGTTTAGGACCGGGCTCTGTAAAGGTTCCTAATTCAGGCTTTTTCAATCAAACGGGCGATATCAAGTTAGAGGCAAATCTCGAATACCGGTATAAAATATTTTGGCAACTTGAAGGGGCAATTTTCTTTGATGCAGGTAATATATGGGCTTTTAGAGATGAGAATGATAATGCAATTTTCAAACCAGCAACATTTTATAAGCAGGTTGCATTGGGTACAGGTACAGGTTTTCGAGCAAATTTAGGATTCTTAACTGTTCGTTTCGACTTTGGATATAAACTATACGATCCTGTTGTTGACCCAGCGGTTAAGTTTCGACCATGGGTTCCTTTTCAACAAAAATTTATGTGGCAAGATGTAGCCATTAACTTTGGAATTGGATACCCATTCTAACTCTCTTACAATTTTCTTACATTGACTTTATTATCAATTTTTCGTAGGTTTGTTTTAGTTTTAAACTAATAAATAATCCTATGACCTACGATAAAATTGTTGAGTTATTAGGTGAAAAATCGAAGTATTTGCTTGATCATAAAAGCAATACAATCGATAAGAAATTCCTTCACCTTCCCGGTCCCGATTTTTTGGATCGCGTAGTTGTCAATTCCAACCGTTCAAACCAAACTATTCGAAGTCTTAACGCCATGTTTAATCATGGTCGTCTTGTTGGAACAGGATACTTGTCAATCCTTCCTGTCGATCAGGGGATTGAGCATTCTGCTGGAGCATCGTTTGCGCCTAACCCAATCTACTTCGATCCTGAAAATATAGTAAAATTAGCTATCGAAGGAGGTGCGAACGCCGTAGCATCAACATTTGGCGTACTTGCGTCTGTTTCGAGGAAGTATGCTCATAAAATCCCATTCATAGTTAAAATTAATCACAACGAGTTATTATCGTATCCCAATAAGTACGATCAAATAATGTTTGGTAGTGTTGAAGAGGCTTGGAATCTCGGAGCTACGGCAGTTGGTGCCACAATATATTTTGGATCCGATGAGTCAACTCGTCAAATAATTGAGGTTGCCGAAGCCTTTGAGCATGCACATCAGTTGGGAATGGCCACCGTTCTTTGGTGCTATTTACGTAATAATGGTTTTAAAAAGGATGGCGTTGATTACCATACTGCATCAGATCTTACTGGTCAGGCAAATCATCTTGGGGTTACAATCCAAGCCGATATAATAAAACAGAAGTTACCTGAAACTAATGGTGGCTTTAAAGCCATTAACTTTGGAAAAACTCATGACAAAGTCTATTCACAGTTAACCTCCGAGCATCCAATTGATTTAACAAGATATCAGCTGATTAATTGCTATAATGGGCGTTCAGGCCTTATCAATTCAGGCGGGGCATCAAGCGGTGCGAGTGATTTAGGTGAAGCAGTCGCAACAGCCGTTATCAATAAAAGGGCAGGTGGTATGGGGCTAATAAGTGGGCGCAAGGCTTTTCAAAGGCCTATGAACGAAGGAATTAATATTCTTAATGCAATTCAAGATGTGTACTTGAGCAAAGAGATAGACATTGCATAGTTTGTTAACTGTAATATTTCGGACCGGGTTTTCCCCGGTCTTTTTTTGTTTAAAAAAATAGCTAACTTAGAATTATAAATAACGATATCAATTGATTTATATAATATAAGGTTCAAATCTGCATGCGTTCAAGATTTAATGAGACAAAAGAGTATTTTACATTCTCCAGATCAGAAAGAAGAGGTATACTAGTTCTTACAATTTTGATCCTTATCCTTATCGTTGTACCTTACTTTTATAGATCTTTTTTAACTCATAACCCCAATGATAATCTAGAGTTTAATACAAAAGTTGACAGTTTTTTCTCTTCATTAGAGACAAGAGCAGGTGATAATCCCTATTTTATTGAGAAAAAAACAATTGAAGAGGAGGAGGTTGCTCCAGAAAAAGGTGTTGACTATTTTAGTTTTGATCCAAATACAGTGAGGATTGAGGAGCTGATGCAACTTGGTTTGTCATTAAAGCAGGCTCAGGTTGTAGAGCGTTATAGAACTAAAGGAGGGCGTTTTAGTACACCCGAAGATTTTGCGAAGGTTTACGTCATCGATTCTGCTCTTTATAAAAAACTTAAACCTTGGATTAAGATTTCCCCTAACTTTTTTGCAGACAAACGTAAACCGCTGGGAGACTCTACTAATACAAAAAAAATAAACAAATTAGTTTTAGAACTTAACTCAACAGATACCCTTGAACTGCTAAATATAAAGGGCGTTGGACCGACCTTTGCTCGCCGAATAATAGCATATCGCGATCTTCTTGGAGGCTTTGTTAACGTTAATCAGCTATCAGAGGTGTATGGAATGAAACCAGAATTATTCAAGGAGATTAGCAAATCTTTTAAAGTTGATTCAACTTTAGTTAAAACGATTAACCTAAACCTAATTTCATTCGAAGAGATAAAAAAACATCCATATCTAACAGAATACCAGGCAAAGGCGATAATATACTATAGGAGTAAGGTCGGTGTAATAAAAAATGCCAACGAATTGGTTAATAATAAGATTCTGCCTAACGATAAATTCACACGATTAAAGAACTATTTAGTTTTACAGTAACTCTTGAGGTATTACAAACACTAATGTTTAGTGACAATTTTAAACAAATAAAAAAAAATGCGTCAATCTATTTGATTTATATTTGATAAAGTGTAATTTTGCGGCTCATAAATTCAAACGATATGATTATAGTACCAATAAAAGAAGGCGAAAACATTGAGAGAGCGCTTAAGAAGTTCAAAAGAAAATTTGAGAAGACTGGCATTATGAAAGAACTTCGCGCCCGTCAAGCTTTTACAAAACCCTCTATTAGCAGAAGAGAGGAAGTTAAAAAAGCCATCTACATCCAACAAATTCAAGAAAAAGAGGAGTAGTACCTTTTCTTATTTTGAATGCAATATTCAGGCATTTTTGCCTGATTTTTTTTGGGCTTTCGCAGCTTAATTACTATATTGCATTCATAGAAAATGCTAACTTCTTTCCTAACATATATTAAAGTCGAAAAGGGATATTCTGCGCACACTATCAGATCTTACGGTGATGATGTGGCGCAGTTTTTTGCCTTCTGTGGTATTGATCCTGAAAAGGGCAGCTTAAATACCATAACCCATAGGCATGTTCGCCAATGGCTATCTTCTATAATTACAAGTGGATTCACTCCACGATCGGCCAATCGTAAACTTTCTTCGCTCCGATCATTCTTTCGTTACTTAATGCGACAAGGTGTTTTAAAAAGTAACCCCGTTGCAAGAATCTTACCCCCAAAATCTGCCAAACACCTACCGTCCTTTGTTGGCGCAAAGGAGATGAGTTCTGCACTTCAGATTGAGAGATATACTGATGACTTTTCAGGCGTTAGAGATCATCTTATTATATTGATGTTTTACTCAACTGGAATCCGCCTGTCCGAATTGATTGGATTATCAGTAGACAGAATCTATTTCTCTTCGTCTACCATAAAAGTAATAGGAAAAGGGGATAAGGAGCGACTTATACCCATGCACCCAGAACTCGAAAAGGTGATAAAAGAGTACCTTATTATAAGAGAAGAAGCCTTGTTAAACAAGAACGATAAAACTTTGTTTATAACTGATAAGGGGAAGCCTACTTATCCAAAGCTTATTTATCGCATAGTAACAAAGAATTTGGAACAGGTAACTACCCTCGAAAAGAAGAGCCCGCACGTTCTTAGGCATACTTTTGCAACACATCTACTTAACAATGGCGCCGAAATAAATGCGTTAAAAGATTTGTTAGGACATGCAAACCTGAGCGCAACGCAAATTTACACGCATAGCTCGTTCGAAAAGTTAAAAAAAGTATATAAACAAGCTCATCCCAGAGCTTAAATTGACAAAGGAGGATAAAATATGAATGTAAAAATTCAATCGATCAAGTTCACAGCCGATAAGAGGCTGATCGACTTCATTAACCAAAAGGTTAATAAGCTTGAACGTTTATTCGACAATATCATTGATGCAGATGTTTACTTAAGAGCCGACAAACCACAAGAGGTTACAAACAAGACAGTTGAGATTCGCTTAAATGTTCCAGGATCCGATTTGTTTGTGAAAAAGCAATGTTCAACTTTTGAAGAAGCAGTTGACGAATGTGTTGATGCATTAAAAAATCAAATAAAAAAACATAAGGAGAAAGTTAAAGGAGCATAAACCCTAGCGTGTTGCTAAATACTTAGCATTCAAAGCCTTTTCCCCAAATTCATTTTAAATTTTTAAGTCATTTTAAACAGGGGGGAAAGGCTTTATTAATTTTAATTAAAAAAAAATTAAAATTGTTTTGCGTATAAAAATAATA
>CAYMII010000012.1:0-87464 GCA_964390565.1 uncultured Rikenellaceae bacterium | reverse complement strand
TTATCACAAACTTGCATTAATAACGAATTGTAAAAGTTAAAAAACAAGCCCAGACAAATACAAAATCTATCTGGGCTTAAATTCAAAATCACTTCAAACTATTTTTTTGCAACATCATAGGCGAACAAAGAGTTATCATGCCTTATATAGAGCACACCATCCTTAATTACTGGGTGAGAGCAATGAAGTTGAACTGTTCCACCAAGAATTCTAGTAGAACCCTTCCTCACAATCCCTGTATCTGTTGGTTCATAAAGACTAACGCCACCACCTCTAAGCATATATAGATAAAGCAGTTTATCGGCAGCAATCACATTGATAATCTCAGATCTTGCTGAGTCGGAGTAGATTTCATTACCCGTTTTCCAATCAACGCATATAAATCGTTTATCACTAGCCCCATACATCCGTTCTCCTAGAACAACAACATCCCCTTGTTGTGGTGCAAAAAGTTTATTACGCCAAACCTCTGTATAGCTCATACCGTCATCGGCTAGCTTAAGCATCATGCTCCCTGATTTATAAACATCAACAGAGAATAAATAGCCATCTCTGAAAACAGGTGTGTGGGAAATTGGCCAACCATTAATCTCGTGCCGCCATGCTAATTTACCCGTTGAAGCATCAACGGAGAATAACGCTTTTTTTGTTTCATTAATAAAGAACTTTTTACCGCCCCAATTGATCAGAATTGGTGATGCATACGATGTGCTATCGCCTGCAAAACCAGCAGATTTCCAAATTAAATCGCCATTCTTACGATCAAGAGCAACAACCAAAGCCTCAGAACTTGCAGTGGTGCAGAAAAGCATATCACCATCGGCTAAGAGGTTTTCGCACAATCCAAATTCTGGTACTGGGGTTTTAAAATCCTTTACAATATCTTTTGTCCACTTTGTATTACCATTTTCGGCATCGAAACAGAAAAGTTGCCCAAAGCCATTTAACACATACCCCAATCCATTGTATACAAGAGGGGTTGAGCGCATTCCAGGCCAATTTATCATCCACTCCTTACCCAACGACTTCTTCCAAAGTATTTCGCCTGTTTTGCTAAAAGCATAAACATAGCTGATACTATCGTTAGTACCAATAGTGTAAATCTTCTCGGATGTTGCGGCTACAGATGCATAGCCAGGACCAAGGCTATCAAATCTCCATAGTAATTGTGGCCCTTCTTTAGGCCATTCGGTTAATAGATTTGTATCAGGATAAATGCCATTTCTTTCGGGTCCTCGCCATTGAGCAACCTCCTGTTTGGACGTACACTGACTAAACAGTGCCAAAGCCATTAACACAACGATTAAATTTTTCATAGATTTTAGATTAAGGTGTTTGTATACATAAATGATTAATAAAATTTATTCTGCAATAGAGTATACCATTAAGGATGTGCCATGGCGTAAAAAAAGCTTTTTATTATCGATTACCAAATGCGCCCAATGATGATTTGCTCCAAATGGTACTTTGAAAGAGTTAATCTTCTTAAAACCACTCTCAGTTGGTTCAACTAGAACCACTTCACCATTATCGCCATAGCAATATAGCATACCATCAGCAAAAATAACATTCCCATTCCCAGTAATCTTCTCCGAAAAAAGTTCCTTTCCTGTTTCCCAATCGAGGCAGAACCAAGATTTTGACCTGTGACCCGAACCATAAACTCTTCCATTAGAGAGTACTGCACCACCCATTTGATTGTCGAACTTAACACTTCGCCATAACTCAGTAACACTACTTCCATCATCTGCTAGTTTTAGCATTACTGCACCTTTCCCATACCCACTAAAACATAATAGTTTACCATTACTATATATGGGTGTATTGGGATGAATCGAATATTGGTTAGTGTGTTCAAATTTCCATAAAAGATTACCATTTGCCGCATCAAGTCCAATAATTGAGTTTGCAGTGTGAGTAACAAATAGTTTGCGGCTTTTTAACTTAATTATTAATGGAGAGCAATATGCACTTGATTCGCCATTACCAGCACTCTTCCAAATCAAACCTCCATTATCTGGATTCAAAGCCAAAACATTTGAGACTACACCCCCAGGAGTGCAGTACAATTTATTATCGTCGATTAAAAGGTTTTCTGCAACACCCCATTTTATATTGACGCCATCATAATCTTTGAATGTATCGATTGACCATACAATGGCTCCATCTTTTGCATTTAAACAAACTAATTTTCCAAATGAGCTTATTACAAATAGTTTTCCTTTATAAAACAAAGGGGTAGACTTTACACCATTCCAATTCTCTGTCCACTCGACACCATACTCTGTTTTCCATAATAGTTTACCATTAATATCTAAAGCATACACAAAACCTTTATCTCCGATCATTCCAGATGTATAAATAACATCTCCAACTAATGCGGCTGATGAGTGACCGTC
Organism: uncultured Rikenellaceae bacterium; assembly: GCA_964390565.1. Lineage (GTDB taxonomy): Bacteria > Bacteroidota > Bacteroidia > Bacteroidales > Tenuifilaceae > UBA8529. The sequence goes on along the minus strand of CAYMII010000012.1, from coordinate 85,065 downwards.
ACCAAGGTTATCAAAGTGCCAAAGTAAGTTTAGCCCCTCTGCTGGCCATTGTTTTAACAAACCCTTATCGGAATAAATACCATCGCGATTAACTCCACGCCATTGAACCATTTCTTGCGCATGCAATTGAAGTATCATTAGCACTGCGAGCAAAGAGAATAAGCATTTTTTCATAAGCAAAATCTAATAGATTAGTTTAATACTGTGGCATAACAAGTTAATACATTTTGACAAATAGATCTGTTGATAGTTTAACACAACTACCAAAAAAATCTACTACAAATAAAAAAGACTCTCATGATGAGAGTCTTTTGAGATATCAAACAAATAAACTATTGTGCAAAGAAGAAGCTATTGAGTTCATATATATCCTCCGGCTTGAAATCAGTCTTTTCATCGAAATAATCATCAACAGATTTGAGTAATTCCGGGAATGAGATGTAGCCATCACCATCAGTATCAACCTTCTTAAATTTATCAGGAATAACTCCTGGGGTAAATGTAATGCTACGAGTCCAAATTGGGGCAACCGGAATAACCCTAATCTCTTTTCTTAGCACAGCATTCTTTTGCTCAAACATTTCGGCAATTTTATCATCGGGGAGCTGAACCCCTTTGCTATCAATTGTAGCACCCGAAGGTGTATTTGCTTCTTCATCCATATAATCGAAAACTCCATCATCATCTGAGTCTAAAGGACAACCTGTTCCAGTTGTATCAACAGCAACACCACTTGGAGTATCGGGGCATAAATCCATTACATCGAGGACTCCATCACCATCCTGATCTGCCAAAAGAACCTCGTAGTCAAAATTGTCAAGGTCGGCAAACATTTTCTCAATGGTATACGATTTCTTTTCGGAGAAAAGGTCAAAATTCATTGTAAAATGGGTAAACGTGAAGATATCGTTGTACCCATTATCTTTAGCACCAATTTTCTTAGCAACTTCGGAATCAAAATTATCAAGATTATCTGTAAAAGTATAATTAAGGGTAGTAGCAACTCGCAAACTAACCCTATAGGATAAAAAGAAATCAAAACCTATTTCAACAGGAATTGAGAATGAATTCTGAGAGTAACTGCTTTTACGATAAAGTTTTGCACTTGAAAGGTCGGTTTCATAATCATTATCAAAAGGTTTTATTCTTGCTTGGAAAGCATTTGGGCCATTTTCATCAAAATCTCTAATTGTGCCATCGCTCCAGCAATAATAATAGTTTGGTATTGTTGAACCTGCTCTATCGTATTTCCAATTGCCTTTAGGGCTAAAGAAAATGGGAGAAAAGCCAACTGATATAAACGGTCTAAATTTTCGTTGATCTTTAATCAAATGGCCGAATCCATACTCTAAATTAATCCCAACTTGATAAAAATCAGTACTAAAAGATGAGTTGGCATAAATATCATTTCCATCACCATCTACAGGTCTGGTTGCCAATTGCATTTTACGAGAAATATCAAAATCATGCCCGCCCATGCTCCCAAAAATGGCAAATACGTTACCTTTAAACATGTTCTTTTTTCCTACAAACGTAGAAACATTCATTTTGTAACCATTTTGCCCCATTAACATGTTGCTACCCGGGTTCTTAATATCACCAAAAAAACTTAACACCCCCGCACCAAAAGATATTACCGGCTTATAAACAGGATTTTCAACCTCAACCTCCTCATTCAAAAGTTTATTCCAATACTCATCCTCCTGAGCATATGCTACAATGCTTAGAATAGTTAAGAGTATGGATAAAGTTATCTTTCTGTAAAGCCTCATTAAATGCATGAGTGTCGGTTATTCTATTTAAACCACTTCTGGTTTGTAATCATCAGCGCTTCTTGCACAGTAATTCTTTTTCCATTGTTATATGCTGCTACAAAAGCATCTGCAATGGATGTTGTCTTCCAAAGATTAACTCGATAATCCCGTGCTTCTTTGTAATCGTTGAAAGAGCCAACTGAATACTTAAACCACCCCTCATGCTCCTCAGTCCTAATCTCTTTGGGTAGCTTATATTTTTTGAAATAATTCTTAATATCAACGGGTCTATGACCTGCAGCAATTTGAACTCTAAAATAGACACCCTTCTCAGGTTCAAGCATAAAGGGCTTCATGTCTATTTTCCTACTACTAACAAACGATTTCTTATCTTCTATCTTTTGATATTTAACAGCAATCTCTTTACCTCCATCGGCACCAGCCTCAGTATATGAGTTGCTAGTTGGCAAACCACTATCTCCTTGTCCGGTTGATGTCATCGCCTGTACAGGGAGTGAAGCTATAATTCCTTCAAGATTTTTAGGATCAAGATTGCTTAAATCGACGTCCTTTTGTGTGATATCAATTACTTGTGTTGCTTCATTTATGATAAATGAGAAGGTACCTTTCAAAGCAAGCTGTTTCGTTTCAGCCTTATTAATTGGGATAAGTTTATATGAAACGACAAATCTTTGTTCAGGAGGTAAATTCATCCATAGGAATTTTACTTTTTGATCTTTAAAAGTAAAAATTGCATCTTTAGTTTGAATCGCCTCTGCTTTGAACCCTTGGGGAACATCTTCTTCTATTTTTGCAAACTTCTCAGTGCTACCTTTGTTAACAAGTATATTTACAACATACTCATTATTATCACCAACTAAAGTAGGAACCTGACGAACACATTTAACATTTTTAGCAACAAGCGAAATCGGTGGTTGAACAGGAACCATCTCTTGAAAATCCTTGATATCTACAATAAGATTAGGATCAATCCTTGATGATTGTTTAATTATAATTGATGGGGATTTTACTATGACAGATTTTCGTTGATTATCTTCAATATATGAGAATACACCATTCAAATCAAATTCACCTTTTAAACGTTCATCAACTCTAAGTCTATACAAAACTTTAACCTCCTGATCTGCCGGAAGTTTTAACCAAATTATCTTAACTTTCTGATTTTCGAATGAAAAGTTTGCACTTGCAGGATCAACTGCTTGCGCAGTAAGGCCATTTGGCAAATCCTGTTGAAAACGAGCAAAACTTTCGATATTTCCTTTTTGAAGGGTAACCTCTACATCGAACTCAGCACCAGCATTAACTGTCGAAGGGACTCCCAAATTAACGGCTACATCTTCGCTTAACATTAAATTAATGGAAAGCACTCCAACCATATTTAGTAATAAGATGATAGACCTAATCATTATGGTTTCTTGGCTATGAGTTTAGTTGAACCTAGGTTAATCAAGTACAATTATAGTAAAATATTAGGATAAACCACCTATTAACTGTGCTAAATTATTGATATCTAAAAATTCCGTCAAAACTCACGAAGAGATATCAGCATATAATGACACTGATTAACAAGTTATTAAATTCAATAACGCAACTTATCAACACCCTAAACTCTACCTTCTATTTATAAGAAAATGTACTTCCTCCCAAGAATTCACGTAGTATTGATGTTGGTGGAACCTCCTCGTACGAAATGGGAGTAAAATAGCTTAAGAACTTTTGTAGTCTTACAGCCTCAGCATACTCAACTTCTGTTGATGGAAGTTCATATAGTATTGGCTCAACATAACTCTTCAAAACGCTCAATTCATATGGTAGTGCCGAGTTAAACATAACGTCTGCTTGCTCCTGATAAGGAAATATGTTTTTATCCTCACCTCTACGAACACTCTCCCATCGTTTTATTGTATCAAGAGCGCTATAACCCCTGTATTTATAATCTCGTATAATCCTTCTTATTAGCCTGTTATCTGTTGTAGGTATTCTATTAATTCTATCGAACGAAAGAGATGTTAACGCTGATACATACACTTTAAATTTCTTTTCAGAAGGGATTAATGCTGTTAAGTCTGGTGTTAGCGCATGAATACCCTCAATAACAATAATTCCATTGGGTTCAATCTTTAGAAAGGTCTTATCGTAAAAGCGCGTCCCTTTCTCAAATGAGAATTTTGGCAGTTCAACCTCTTCGCCATTTAGGAGCCTCAACAGGTCGTTATTAAACGCCTTTACATCAAGCGCTTTTAAAGACTCAAAATCGTAATCACCATTCTCATCCTTGGGGGTATTCTCTCTATCAACAAAATAGTTATCTAATGAGATAGTGTAGGGTTTTAAACCTGAAACTTTCAGCTGAATAGATAAGCGCTTAGCAAAGGTTGTTTTACCAGATGATGAAGGACCTGATATGAGAACAACTCGAACCTTATCTCTTTGACAATAGATTTTGTCGGCAATTTGAGCTACTTTTTTTTCATGAAGCGCTTCTGAAATCTTGATTAGTTCACTCGAAAAACCTTTCTGAACTTGCTCGTTTATAGCTGCTACGCTGCCTACTCCCAAAATCTCAACCCAATCTTTATGCTCTTGGAAAATTTCAAACATTTGATTCTGAATCTCAATATCTTCAACCTCAACAGGGTTTGATCGCTTTGGTATTCGAAGCAACATCCCTTCATAATACTTCACAAGATCAAATACTTTAAGATATCCTGTTGAAGGCACTAAACTCCCAAAGAAATAGTCGGCTGAGTCTCCTAAATAGTATATAGATGTATAAAGTTTAGGGCGTGTTCTGAAAAGTTTTGCTTTATCATGGAACCCCATTTTCTCGAATATATTTACCAAATCGGTAGTTAATATTTTATCGCGCCTAAAAGGAATATCCTCATTGATTATTTCGCGCATTCTATCTCCAATGTTAAAAATCAATGGCAGTTCAAGGGGTTGATTGCATCCGTCAATTTCGCAGTAAAACCCTTTTGAAACTGAATGTTCAAACCTCACGCTGGAGCCAGGAATAAGATCTTTAACTGCTTTCTGCAAAACGAAGAAAAGTGAGCGCTGATACATTCTCATCCCATCGGGATTAGAAATATCAATAAAACGAATTGTTTTAGGTGAATACACTTCATAGTTCAACTCCTTTAGTGAATTATTCACCATTGCTCCAAGAATAGGGCTATTAAGTTTTACGTTAAAAACCTGAGCAATCTCAGATAAATTAAGCCCTGGATTAATGCGTTTCCTTTCGTTTGTGTTAACACAAACCACTTCAACCTCGTTTCTCATATAATTTGATTTCTTTTCAAAAAACTCGCCATTATCAATTTCCGTTATTTCGTACTGTTAAACTTTGAGGAAGTTTAAAATTATCGAAGAAAGATTTATTTGGCAACTCGATGCCTAAATCCATCTCAATTGCCTCAAACAATTTTTTTAATGTAATAGAAGAACTGCTTGAGTAAAATTCATGCACCAAATTATTACTAATATGCTCATTAACTAAATTATATTCATTTAAAACACGAATCAATTGCTTTGAAACTGCTGGCGCAGGATCTATAATCTCAACATTATCAGGTAAAATACGTTTCAACGATGGTTTAAAGAATGGGTAATGAGTGCAACCAAGAACTAGCTGGTCAATATTGCAATCAAGCATTGGTTGAATATATCTAAGTAATAGTTGTTCCGCTTCGGACGAACTATATAGTCCTTTTTCTACTAGTTCAACAAGACCTTCACCAACCTGATAGCACACATTAACATCTGAAGCAAACTTTCTACTAGTCTCGATATATAAACGCCCTTTAAAAGTACCTGCAGTTGCTAATACTCCAATACTTTTTGTTTTGGTATTTAGCGCGGCAGGCTTAATTGCTGGTTCCATTCCTATAAAAGGAAGTTTATAGTTTTCCCTTAGCCAATCAATAGCAGCAGCTGTAGCTGTATTACAAGCAACAACAATGACTTTGCAATCCTTGCTAATTAAAAACTCTACGATCTCTGCTGAGCGTTTTACAATCTCATTATGCGATTTAGAACCATAGGGACAATTTGCCGAATCGGCAAAATAAATAAATGATTCAGAAGGGTGATCTTTTAGCATCTCCTGTAAAACAGTTAAACCACCTGTACCTGAATCAAACACACCAATTGGACGCGAATCGGGCATAAAACAATATATTATTTTTAAAAAAGAAAGCTCGGTAGGAATCCTACCGAGCTTAAAGATATTTTAAAAAAATCAATTATTTCTTTACAATACCCAACTCTTTTTTAACCAAAGGAAGAACGTCTAAGCTTTGATCTGAGAAATAAGCCACTGCACCTGTACTAACATCGAACACATATATAAAGCCATTCGCTTTGGCAACTTTTGAAATAGCGGCATTAGCTTTATCAACAATTGGCTTCATTAGGTCTGCTTGCTGTTTCTGATAATCCTGTTGAGCTGTTTGTTCAAACTCCTGTGAACGTTGCTGAAGGTCAGAAAGTTCTTTTTCCTTCATCTCGCGAATTGCATCAGTAAATGTTGCTTTTTTCTGAAGATAATCTTGATATTTTTTATTGAATTCAACCTGAAGGGTTTCAATTTGATCTTGAAGATCTTTGGCATATTTCTTTAATTTTGCTTCAGCGCTATCACGCTCTGGCATTGCCATTAGTAATTCTTGACTATTAATATGTCCAAACTTTAAGTTCTGAGCACTTATACTTGCTGCACTTAAAATAAGAGCAACAATCATCAAACCTTTAGTAATTCTGATCATAATTATTGTGTTTATTATTTGTTAGGCAAAATTAAGTAATTATTAATTGTATCCAAGTTTTTGAAGCACTTCTTCGCTTTTATCGTAACGAGGATTTGTATACAAAATATTCTGAGAAACAGATGAATCGAAGATTACAGCATAACCACCTTCATTTGCAAGTTCTTTTATGGCATTATCCACCTGATCCTGAATAGGCTTGACCAACTCTTCACGTTTTTTAAAAAGAAGACCATCTTTACCAAAGTACTTCATTTGCAAATCTTTAACCTGACGTTCCTTGACAATAATATCATCCTCACGTTTTTTCCTCATCTCCTCAGTAAGAAGTACCTTTTCGGCTTGATAATCCTGATACATCTTATCAACTTCAGCGTACTTTGTTTCAATTTCCTTTTGGTATTGGGATGATAGCTTCTCAATTTGCTCTTGAGCTGCTTTAAAACTTGGGATTTTCTTTAAAATGTACTCGCTATTTACAAAGGCAAACTTTTGTGCCATCAATGAACTTGCAAATAGGATTGCAAAAGTAAAAAGGATAATTCTTCTCATATAATTCTTTTTAAAGCATTTTATGCAAATACTTCGCCAAAAAACATTCTATTTAATTAATTACTGTTAAAAAGGCATACCGATTACAAAAAAGAATCTTTGATCGTTCCCAGCTGGATAACCGGGTATCTCATCTAATCCAATAGCATAGTCAATTCCAAGCATACCAAGCATTGGCAAGAACATTCGCACACCAAATCCAACAGATCTATGCACATTAAAAGGGTTAAATTCATCAACTTTAGTAAATGAATTACCTGCTTCTATAAAGGTTAATCCATAAATAACAGCTTGCGGTTTCAATGAAATGGGGTATCTTAACTCCATGGTATACTTATTATAAACGTTACCATTTTTCACATCCATTATTTTTCCACTTGGCAAAGTTTTATATTTAATAGGCGTTAAAGCTCCATTTTCATAACCTCTCAACCCAATATTTTCTCTTCCGTACAAATTCATCCCTGACATTCCATCGCCACCCAAATCAAATCCTTCAAAAGGTGAATGCCCTAAATTACTGTTATAATAACCTAAAATACCAAATTGGGCATTTGTATAAAGAACAAAATTCTCGATCAAAGGCATATACCACTGTGCTCGTCCCGTCCACTTATGAAACTCAATCCATCTATATTTATTTGCTAATTGATTCTGATTAATTCTTGTTTTTGCATCTATGGTTGCCTCCTCAAGCGTTGCTGTTTCATTAATCCTCCTATACTCATCAATATATGCATCCATAAGATTTTCTCTTTCAGAATTGCTATACACCCAGAATTTCTCCTTTTTAAATGCCGAATATGGGAATGTCAACTGAAGTCCAACTGAAAAGTTTGAACCTGACCGAGGATAAATTTGCTGATCTGTTGAGTTGCGACCTAAAGTAATCTTATAACTCACATTATTGGAGGTTCCATCTGTAAATTCAAGTTGATTTTCACTCCATGCTTTCAAAGAATAATGCTGAAAACTGACCTCGTGAAATAGTGTAAAATAGTCGTCGGGATATTTTAAACGTGTGCCCAAACCAAGAGAACCTCCTGTGATTTTAAAATATCTACTACTTGTTTCAAAAGCGAAACTGGCCCCATTTTGAATTTGATGATAAATTGAGAATGAAAAATTCGTAGGTTTTTTACCACCAAGCCACGGTTCATTAAATGATAAACTAAAAGCCTTATAATACGAACCGTTTGTTGAAGCTCTAATTGCTAATGATTGGCTATCGCCTGATGGAACAGGTCGCCAAGCGCCTTTGTCAAATATCCTTCGAATTGAAAAGTTAGCAAAACGGATACCCGCAGTACCTACAAACATATTGGCTCCCCATCCACCAGAAATCTCAAATTGATCGTTAGCCTTTTCTTCCAATATATATTTCAAATCAACAGTCCCATTTGCAGGATTAGGCAGAGGAATAACATTTATTTTTTCTGGGTCGAAATGGCCCAACTGGGATAATTGTCTAACAGAGCGCGTTATATCAGATTTGCTAAATAAGTCAGATGGTTTTGTGTATAATTCACGACGGGCAACATGTTCATTCGTTTTAGTATTACCAACGATAAAGATAGTATTGACAATTGCCTGTTCACCTTCGTATATCCTCATTTCTAAGTCAACCGAATCTTTTTCAATATTGATTTCGACAGGATCTAACTGAAAAAACAAATAGCCATCGTCCATATAAAGAGTTGTAATCGAATTTTCATCGGTAAACAATCTTTTATCAAGTAGTGCTTTGTCATAAACATCGCCTTTTTTCATTGCAAGTATATTGGCAAGAGCCTCTGATGGAAGTTTTGTATTTCCGAGCCAAGTAACGTTTCTAATATGATATTGATTACCCTCTTCTAATTGAATTTTTATTCCAATTCTCTTATTGTTTACCTTGAAAATAGAATCCTTAACAATATGTGCGTCGATATAACCATTTTCATTATAAAAAGAGATCAGGTTTTGTTTATCCTCTACATAGTCATTTTCAATAAATTTTGAAGCCTTAAAAATATTGAGATCCCTTCTATGTGTCTTCTTCAATGCACGTCTAAGTCTCTTATCTTTAAATGCAATATTCCCATCAAAAGTTATATCCTTAATTTTTACTTTTTTATTCTTTTTTATGTTGAACACCAACTTTATCCCATTGGAAATAACCGTATCGTTTTTTTGGATAATATCAACCTCAGTATTTAAATACCCTTTCCCTCTATAATGCTTTTTTATTATCCGTGCTGAATTATCAAGAATACTTTCAGTTATCTGACCACCAACTCTTAGTTTTAATTGTTCCTTTAAATCATCCTTCTCGCCTTTTCGAATCCCAACAAATTCAACTGCTGATATTCTAGATCGTTCTTGAATATAGAGGTCAAGGTATATGTCGCTACCTTCAACCTTTGTTGCAGTGAATTTCACGTCGGAGAAAAGGCCCTGTTCCCAAAGCTTTCGAATCGGTTTGGAGATATCATCTCCAGGCACTGTTATAGAATCGCCAATTGCAATACCACTAACTGATACTAGAACGGTTGGTTCAAGAAATTTCACCCCAGAAACAGTAATATCTTTAATGCAATACTTCTTTGGTGCGCTATAGTCAAACAGAATGTTTTGTGCCGATAATGCTGAAATAATGCAACTAAATGCTAAAAAAGTTAAAATCTTCTTATACATCATCATTTAATTAACTGTAAATGCAACTCTAATTGCTGAAAAATTTAAAAGGCTAAATATGGGAACATTTTTTTTAATACAGGCAAATATAATCAAGCGACTTTACTGAAACAAGCTAAAGTTTGCAAAATAGGTCATAGCTGCTCGCTTATTTTCCCAAAACGACGCTCACGATTTTGATAATCGATTATAGCTTTATACAACTCTTCCTTATCAAAATCGGGCCAAAAAGTTGGAGTAAAATATAATTCAGTATATGCAATTTGCCATAATAAAAAGTTACTTATCCTATACTCACCGCTTGTACGAATCAACAGATCAGGATCTGGAATCGCAGCAGTTGTCATATATGAGCTAATCTTATCCTCGTTAATGTCTGATAAGGCAATTTTATTTTCAGAAAAATCGGAAACCATTCGCTGTATAGCATTTGTTATCTCCCAACGAGAACTATAGCTTAAAGCTAGAACAACTCTTAATCCTGTGCACTTCCCAGTCCGAACAACAATCTCATTCAACTCTTTCTGAACAGACTTGGGTAATGAATTTGTATCGCCAATTGTTTTTAAACTTATATTGTTTTTGATCAGTGTTTCTGCTTCAGTATTGATGGTATTAATAAGCAAACTCATAAGTGCATCAACTTCAATTTTTGGGCGTTTCCAATTTTCGGTTGAAAATGCATACAGTGTTAAATACTTAACGCCCAGCTCAGCCGATCCTTCAATAGCTGCTCTTACTGCGCTTATTGCACTCCTATGACCAAATATTCGTTGGGTTCCCCTTTGTTTTGCCCAACGACCATTTCCATCCATAATAATGGCAATGTGCTCAGGAATTTTGGTTTTATTAATGGAATTTATGAGTGACATGCTTTATTAATCTTTATTCGTATACTGGGCAGGTAAATTTTTTATTATGAAATCGGTAAGTTATAAAAATTCCAAAGAATGAATACCAATCGTTATTATGAAAAATTGCTTTAGAGCCATCATAAACATTGCTATAATCATCAATATTATCTGTAAATGTTTTAGAAAGTCGCCATTCCCAACCAATAGTTATCCTTGATAAAGGACAGTATTTAACGCCAATCCCGAAAGGGAATTGTGGCAAAACTTCTCCTCCTAGATATGCTCCTCCTATTCCTAAAAAGACATAGGGTGCAAAATTATTTTTCTTTAATCGTTTTGTATTAAAAGACATAAAATTCATTTCGAATAATGCTTCAGCATCAAATAAATTCTTATTAAAAGTGCTTGTTATTCCTGGCAGATAATTATTAAACGTGTTATACCCACCTTTAAGTACAAAGTAATTTCCCGATAGACGAAATGAGTAAAAATTATTAAAGTTATAACGATAAATTAACCCAACTGAGACCGAAGGTTGGTATAAGGGTTTCCCATAATTATAATCACCCATATAATAACTGCCACCAGCTTGAACACCAAAATCTTTATGCTCCTGTGAAAAACAAAAACTAACTATTAAGAGAATTGAAAAAAAAGTGAATGCAGTTTTTTTAATCATTTGTCAAAATGAACTTTTAACGGAAGATTTGTTTCAACCCTCTTCCCTTATATAGTCTATATATTACCTTAAAGTTGATAATATAATATAGATCGTTATGTTTTGAAAACTGAGTGGTTAAACCATCAAGTTGGTCAGAAAAAACATACCTTGCTCCCAACTCAACACCATAAGAAACCTTTGGAGAAAAAGCTAATTTTGCACCAAGTCCAACAGGTGCTGTTAATGTTAATGTTTGACTATTATCTAAACGAGGGGAACCAACTAAATTATCCTTTGGTATTGTTTTGTAAAACAACCCTCCAAGACCAGCAAAAACATAAACGCTCAAAGGCCTGTTAACCCTATTTAATCCACCACGTTTTTTCATGATGGAGTAGTAGTAGTTTTGATTTTCTTTTATTAAGAAAATAACTCCTTGTATTGAAAGTTCATTTGCTATGGCAGAGAATGCATAACCCCTAGTACTATTTCTTGAGTTTTTATCTGATGCAGAAAGGAATCCAAAAGTATTTGTTCCATGAAGATAAATTCTCTCTTCTAGTCTAAAACTAACTCCAATGTTAAACCCGGGACGAGTAGAATTTAACTTAATATCTTTTAAACCATAAAGATTATTTGCTGAAGCAGAGCCACCAATATCTCCATAAAACTGCAAAACAGATAGCCCTCCCCATACCTCAAATCGCCTAACTTTCCATGCTTGAGAGAAGGATGAAAGAGAAATAAATAAAACTATCGATATAAGAAATAGTCGTTTCATTCAATTTTACAATAGTACAAATATATAAAAATGCATTTTATTATAACCAATAAACACAAAACAAACGAATTAGTTGAATTTTAATTGTGCAAAAAAACTATACGCAACCTCTAATTTCGCTTATCTGCGCCCCAAAGCAATTTGTTTCTAAGTGTTTTATAAAAATTTGATCCGTTAAGATTAACGACACCTAAATGGAATGGAGCCTTTTTAAGTTCAACTACTAAAGGTAAATCCAAAGTAAATGAATGGGAGTCAAGTGAAACCAACACATCACCAGATCGACTTGTAGCTTCGAGCCTTAAGTTACTGGAGTCAGGAATTACAAATGGTCGAACGGTTAGGTTATGTGGCGCAATAGCTGAAATCACCATAGATGAAAGTTTTGGGCTTAAGATTGGACCGCCAACACTTAGTGAATAAGCGGTTGAACCAGTTGGTGTAGCGACAATCAAACCATCAGCCCAATATGTGCATAAAAACTCATCATCAATATAGGCGTTAACTGTAATCATGGCTGTTCCCTTCTTCTGTAAAGTAAAATCATTTAAACCGTAGGGGTAATTTGAAAAAGGGTTATTACCTGTTACCACCTGAATTAAAGATCGCTTTTCGACATAAAAATCACCATTTAAAAGCATATGTATTGCATCATCGACATCCTCGGTTGATATGTTAGCAAGAAATCCAAGCCGACCAAAGTTGATACCAAGTACAGGGATATTTGAGTCTTCAACAAAGGCAACCGATTCAAGGAAAGTACCATCTCCACCAAGGCTAAGCATAAAGTTAGCAAGAAACTTTACCTCGCTTGCCGTTCGGAAAACAGCTTTAGCATTTACCTTAATATTAAACTCCGCTTTAAGATAATCGTAAAAAGGAGCGTAAATTACAACATCAACCTGTCGTTTATCGAGAATTTCGAATAGGACATCAAGATCATTCTTGAAAGGGCTTTCAAGGTATTTTCCATAGATGGCGATTACTACTTTACCACCATTCGATGATTGTGCATCTCCCATCATTCCACGATTAAGTATTTAGATAACGCATGAGCAAATCGTAGCGCTCATCGAGAAGATCTTCCTCATCATCAAACTTCATAAATGATCCCTTTATACTATAGTTGTAACGATTAAAAGTTTGAATAATAGAGGTAAGATCGGTAACGTTTAGCTTAAGGGTAAGTTCAAGTTTTGTAGAATCTTGATGAGGAGTGACATACGAACTCAAGATTTTGGCATCATTCCCTTCTACAATTTGAGATATTTGAGCCATTGAGTAATCATTACTATTTAACTCAACAATGATTATCCCTCCGGGATTCTTAAGTGCCGATAGCTCTGCAAAGTAATGGAGCAAGTCGACCATGGTGATTACACCCATGTAGTTTTTTTTAATATCGAGCACGGGGACAAGTGAAAGTTTAAGCCTCGAAACCACCTCCATAATCTCAAACACATGCTGATGTTCCAAAACGTATGGCATGAACAATGATAATGGATGGTTGCCTAGCGGCTCCTCGGGCATATTCATGTCATAAATATCGACCTCGGAAATAAGCCCCAAAAATTCCTTATCATTAACAATAGGCAGGTGCATCACCTTAAATACATCCATCCAATTTAAAGCAGTAATACCAGTATCTGAAGTTTTCAGAGATGGAATTATTTCTGATATCATATCTTTTGCTATCATAGCCTTAAAGCGTTTGGAAAAACTACTACATTTGCACAAATGTAACTCGAAAATTTGGCATTATGACCCGCTTAAGCGTAAATATTAATAAAATTGCCACCCTCAGGAATGCTAGAGGAGGGAATATTCCTAACGTTTTAAAAACTGCTATCGATTGTCAACGATTTGGTGCAGAAGGCATCACCGTTCACCCACGACCCGATGAGCGACACATCAGATATCAGGATGCAAGAGATATCAAACCCATAATTACTACAGAGTTTAACATTGAGGGCAACCCAACTGAATCGTTCATAGATCTTGTATTAAGCATTGCTCCTCATCAAGTTACGCTTGTCCCTGATCCTCCTGGTGCAATCACATCAAATGCCGGCTGGGATACCATTAATAATAAGGAGTATTTAAAAAAGGTGATTGCCATTTTTAAGGCGCAACGGATTAGAACCTCGATATTTGTTGATCCAGACCCAGAAATGGTTAAGCGTGCAGCAGATACTTTGACCGATAGGATTGAACTTTATACCGAGTCTTACGCTACTCTCTATCCCGAAAATCGCGAAAAAGCCATAGCGCCATTTATAAAAGCAGCCGAAGCCGCTAAAATCGTTGGCCTTGAACTTAATGCAGGGCATGATTTAAGTCTCGAGAATCTTAAATTCTTCAATCAAAACATTCCAAATCTGGTAGAGGTCTCGATTGGTCATGCACTAATTGCTGATGCGCTATATTTTGGGCTTGAGAACACCATTCAGATGTATCTTCAACAGCTCAGATAAGTGAAACTCTTCTATCGCGAATCGGGAAAGGGAAATCCCTTAATTATTCTCCATGGATTATATGGCTCATCCGATAATTGGGTAAGCATAGCGAAGGAACTCAAGAAGCACTTTAGAGTTATCAACGTTGACCAACGAAACCATGGGCAAAGCCCACAAAGCGAAGAACACAGCTATGCGCTGATGGCCAATGATTTACTCGAACTTTTTAATGAACTCAAGTTTGAAAAAGCCAATATAATTGGTCACTCCATGGGAGGTAAGGTTGCAATGCATTTTGCTTACGAACACCCTGAACGAGTATCTTCTCTAGTAGTTGTGGATATTGCACCGTGGAGTCACCTCGAAGGCAATGAGCTATCAACTCAAATTGTATCAGAGCATCAAAAAATTATAGAAGGGTTGAAATCAATTCCATTGAATAGCCTTAAATCGAGAAACGAGGCAGATGAAGTACTGGCAAAATGGGTAAAAGGCGCAATGGTTCGACAATTCTTGCTAAAAAATCTAAAAAGAGAGAATGATGGCTCCTTCAGCTGGAAGTTAAATCTTTCAGCCATTTCGGACAACATTATTAATATGATGGAAGGCATTGCTTCACCAGATAAAAAAAGTGCAGTTCGAACTCTATTTATTAAAGGAAGTCTATCGAATTATATTCCAACCGAAAAAGAGGATAGTCTAAGTAAATACTTCACAAATTCATCATTAGTTAGAATTGATGGTGCAGGTCATTGGGTACACGCCGAAAAACCAAACGAGTTTATAAATGCAATACTCACATTTTTAGAACATTAAGCCCGAAGCAGCTGAAATGTACAAATCATACTTAACCAATCACCTTTCTACTCCAACACCCTTTCAATATTCTCGGGGTTAATAATTGGTTCGTTTTTATATCGCAATAGAAGTTGAGCAACGGTTAAGGCATCTTTCTCGCAGTAGGTTACAATTCGTTCAATATCCTTTTCTTTATAGTAAACATCTGCCACTTGGCTTCCATTTATATCATCCTTAGGTGATGGAATATTAAAAATCTTTGAGAGTAAATCAAGTGAAGTATAGCTCTTATAATCGCCAAATTTCCATAGCTCCATGGTATCTAGGAACTTAACCTCCCATGGCTTTTTACCAGCAACATCAAGCAATTCAGGAATTTCGATGCCATTGATGAGCATTCTTCTAGAGATATATGGAAAGTCAAACTCTTTGCCGTTATGGGCGCATAGATTCGCTTTGGGCTTAGCCCCAAAGCGATTAAGCATTACGGAAAAGCCTGAAAGGAGGGCGATCTCATCATCACCATAAAATGATTTTACCCTGAAATACCTCTCGCCATCGCGTTGAACAATAAATCCGGCTGAGATACAAATAATCTTACCAAACTCCGCATATATTCCTGATCGTCCAAAAATACTTTCAGGTGTTTCATCACCTTTAATTAAATATGTTGCTTTTTTATCCCAATAAGGTTTTAGATCATCTGGCAATTGGGCATAATCGGGTGTTTGAGGTACAGTTTCGATATCAAGAAACAGAACATCCTCGAGTTTGACTTCTTTAAGCATAAAATACCTAGCTAGATTCCATGAATACGTAATGTTTTTTCGATAAGCGATGCAAGAATATTTATAGCAACCAAATTATTTCCTCCCTGAGGAACTATAATATCAGCATACCTTTTGGTAGGCTCAATGAATTGGAGGTACATGGGTTTAACTGTCTTCTCGTAACGTTCCAAAACTTTATTAACTGACCGTCCACGTTCAACAATATCGCGAAGAATTACCCTCGAAAGCCTATCATCAGGATCGGCATCAACAAAAACTTTAACATCCATCAAATCGCGAAGTTCGGGGTTTGTTAAAACCAGAATTCCCTCAATTATAACTACATGGCGAGGCTCAATGGGAATTGTTTCCTTGGCTCGAGTACATGTTAAATAAGAATAAATAGGTTGTTCAATTGCTGCGCCACTCTTAAGTTTCTTCACATGCTCTACCAAAAGATCAAACTCAATTGATTCAGGATGGTCAAAGTTGATCTCCTGCCTCTCCTCTAAAGGCAAATGGGAGTTATCGTAATAGTATGAATCCTGTGGGATAACGACAACTTCCCCCTTTGGTAATAGATTCACTATACGGTTTACAACCGTTGTTTTCCCTGAGCCTGTGCCTCCTGCAATTCCAACTACTAGCATTGATTAAACTTATTATATTATTAACTTTGACAACAATTATTAGGTATGCTAAAGTACAAATCTTTTTCATACCAAAAGAGCATTTTTATTGGCATTATTTTTGGATAATCGCAATTATGGAAAACCTTTACCCTTTAAAATTCGAGCCCATTTATAAAGATTATATATGGGGAGGAACAAACCTAAAAAGTAAACTCAATAAGAAAGTACCCAACAATATTAAAAGGTGTGCAGAGAGTTGGGAAATATCATCAATTGATGAAAATATTTCGGTTGTAACCAATGGTTTCCTTGCAGGAAATGACCTCCAAGAGCTCATTGAAATTTACATGGGTGATTTAGTTGGCGATAAGGTATTTGACAGGTTTGGAGATGAGTTCCCTCTGCTTATCAAGCTAATCGATGCTACCGACACCCTTTCCATTCAGGTGCATCCTGATAACGAGGTTGCAAAGCAAAGGCATCATGCCTATGGCAAAACGGAGATGTGGTACATCATCGACAGTGAGCCGGACTCAAAAATAATCACCGGCTTCAATAAAGATATAACTAAAGAAGAATATCTAGATCACCTAGAGTCAAACTCACTAAGCAAGATACTGAACGTTGAATCTGCTCACCAAGACGATATCTTTTTTATTCCAGCAGGAAGGGTTCATGCCATTGGCAAGGGCGTTTTACTTGCTGAAATACAACAAACATCAGACATTACCTATAGGATACATGATTGGGGGAGAGTTGACAAAGATGGAAATCCACGCGAATTGCACACAGAGCTGGCACTTGATGTGATTGACTTCAAAAAACCTAATACTTTCAAGTTCTCGAAAGGGAAGACGAAGAATAATGATGTTGAAATCGTTAAGTCCGAGTTTTTTACAGTGAATAGGTTAACTTTTGATAAAATAATCGAAAAAGACTACAACCTTCTCGACTCGTTTGTTGTTTTACTTTGCATTGAGGGTGAATTATTTGTAAATTACGGCGAAAATAAAAAGGAGAAGTTAGTAAGGGGCGAAACCCTCCTAATACCGGCTGACTTAAAAGAGGTGTCTTTTGAACCGATTAATTTAGCAACAGTATTAGAGGTTTTTATTGAGTAAATTTTTTCATTGGCTTAAAAAAGATGCTGTTTCAATTAAAAAAAACATCGATCCATAAAATAAAACAAGAAAAATTTATTGTTTTTTGGTTAGTATATAGAATTTGCTTAATTTCATCATTCGATGGATAATGTAATTTACTTCTTAAAATCTACCCTCACAAGCGAGGTTGCATCTAGTGGTTTTCCCTTGATTTACAAGGGAGAGATGAACCATCAGATCATGCGATCTTTTGCTTTTATGGCCAATCGAAAAATTGCAGAAAAAAATATTCCCACTCCAACTCGCAAGAGAGTTTTCCATATCATGATTGAGTGTTTACAAAATATCACGAAACATTCCGACGATTATGATGAAAAAGAGAAGCAAATTGGAAACGGTCTTTTCATCGTTGGCGAAAGCAAAGATTCTTTTTATGTTGTCACTGGAAACCTTGTTCGAAACGACAAGATGGTAGTTTTAGAAAGCCGACTTGAAAAACTTAACTCTTCATCACCAAAAGACTTAAAGCATCTATTCCTTAAACAAATGATAGAAGGCGAGCTTAACGAAAAAGGCGGTGCTGGTCTTGGGTTAATTGATATTGCTAGAAAATCGAGGAATAAACTTTATTATCATTTTGTACCATACGATAGCAATCGATATTTCTTTATCCTTGGGGTTACAATTCCTATTTCGGCTGAAGAAGATACAGATGATGAATAAAAAACTATTCCTATTGTTTTTTTATTTAGGCATGAAATTTGAATCCCCATCTTATCTACCAATCACTATTTTTTACTATAATTGCTCTCGAAAAAAATGATTATTCAAAATAGTTACGTTGGTTATTCAAAAATGAGACTTATAACTTTAGTCGTTACTGTTTTACTGCTTCAAAACCTTGCTTTCTCACAAGGACAGCAAGAGGATAGAGATCGTGAACGTATCTCCAGTAGTAAAATCTCAAAAATTACACAGTGGACTCATAAATATGTTAAAGGGAGTCTAAACCCTAAAGGCTACATCACAACCGAAAGCAAGTACGATGATAAAGGGAATGCAATAGAGGTAATAAACTATAAATCAACCGGGCAAATATCTTCAAAACTCATTTACAAGTATGATAAAAACAACAATAAGTTGGAATATCAGAAGTTTGAAAAGAAGGATAAACCCGACATCGAGTTAACCTACAAGCAAAGTTTCATTTACGACGATAAAGGGAATAAGAAAATTGAGAATGGATTTGACGGCATTTCACCTTATAAAATAATGTACGGATACACTTCCGATGGTAAAGTAAAAGATATCACAAAACTCGGAGCCGATAACTCTGTACTTGAGAAATGGGAATCTACATACAGCGGAAATACACAAACTATTAAAATCCTTAAACTTGGTAAAAACCTTGATTATATTCTGATTCGAAAGACAGATGCAAACGGGAACTTAATTGAGGAAACTCGAATGGATGCCAAGGGGAATGAAGTTAAGCGCATCACCTCTGAATATGATTCGAAAAATCTTATAATTTCAAATGCTGAGTATTACTCTGGCAAACTCTCTAAGAAGTTCAAATACAAATATAACGCTCAAAACCTTATTACTGAGATTATTCAAGTTAATCCCGATGGCACGGAGCTTTTAAGCAGGGCTTACAAATACGATAGTAAAGGCATTTTGCTCGAAGAAAAATGGTTCGATGGAATCCCTAATGATTTTTCGAGTAAAAATTTTAAATACAACGATCGGTCAAATCCTGCCGAGGTTGAATCGTATTACTCTGACTATAAATATAAGGTACTTTACAAGTATACTTACGAGTATTTCTAATATTAAATTCTATTAGTTAACACCCATCTTTTACATATTTTCAATATGGAAAATCTTGCTCATTTCACAGAACTTAACCCATATAAACTTAACGAAAACGTTTTTAAACTGCTTGATGTTAAATGGATGCTCATTACAGCTGGAACTGCTGATAAATATAATACCATGACTGCTTCATGGGGTGGGCTAGGTGTTCTTTGGAACAAATCAGTTGCTACAATTTACATCAGACCCCAGCGGTATACCTTTGAGTTTGTTGAGAAAAATTCCATTTTCAATCTTTCCTTTTTTGATAAAAAGTATAAGCCTGCGCTTAACTTTTGCGGTTCAAAATCAGGTAGAGATTATGATAAGGCCAAAGAAACAGGGTTAACTCCAGCAATTACGCCCAATGGATGTATTTCGTTTCAAGAATCTTATCTTTCTATTGATTGCAATAAAATTTATGCTGATAATATAAAGCCTGAGGCTTTTATAGATAAAGCAATTATTGAAAAGGTTTACCCAACAAAAGACTTTCACCGTTTCTATATAGGTGAAATAATTGGTTGCTACCAAAACGAAGGGAATCTTACATCTATTTAGTCCTCAGAAGGCTCATCATCCCAATCGAACATATCTGAATCGGGATCTAAGACGGAGTCGATGGTTCTACGTTCCTTTTTGGTTGGACGTCCAGTACCTTTATCGCGAGTCCCATAGAATGCCATAAAGTTAGGATCGAGTTTCTGTAACTCCTCCTGCGGAGTAACATTTTCGAGATATTCGGGCACAAGTTTGGCTCCTACCCTATTCTTAGGAAACCCAACAACTTTAAATGAGTAGTTTACTGGTGGCTTTCGTACAATAATAACATCTCCAACATGAACCTCTTTAGATGGCTTTACTGCAACATCCTTAATAAATACACGTCCCTTTTTGATGTATTCTGCTGCAATTGAACGCGATTTAAAGATTCGAACCATCCAAAGCCACTTATCGATTCGGCTATTGTCCCCCATCGCTTTTCTTTCGTTTATTAAAGAAATTCATTGTACGTTCTATCCCAATAGTTCCAAAGCTGAATATGATATCAAATGCTAGTTTCATCGATTCTGGAAGCTGTTTAGATTCCTCGCTTGTCCATTCACCTAAAACGTAATCAACCTGATAACCTTTTGGGAAATCACCTCCAATACCAAAGCGGAGTCGAGCATAATCCTTTGTACCAAGTACTTCGTCGATACTTTTAAGTCCATTATGCCCGCCATCGCTACCAGCCGCTCTTAATCTTAATGTGCAAAGCGGTAGTGCAATATCATCAACAATAACAAGAAGGTTTTCCAAAGGGATCTTCTCTTTCTGTAACCAATAGCTAATAGCTTTGCCGCTAAGGTTCATATAGGTTGAAGGTTTAAGAAGGATAAAGGTCCGTCCTTTATGTTTAACCTCGGCAACTGAACCGTAACGGGCATCATTAAAACTAATATTGGACGCCTTAGCTAAAGCGTCCAATACCATGAATCCAATATTGTGGCGGGTGTTAGAATATTCGGAACCGATATTCCCCAACCCTGCAATTAAGTATTTCAAGCCCTAATTGATTGGTTATTATTTAGCTTTTGCAGCTTCCTCAGCAGCTGCTCCTTTTGCTGCTCTTGTTAACTGAGCTGAAGCAACAACAGTTGATTTAATATCAACAAGTTGAACCTTATCAAATTTTAAATCGCCAACCATAACTGATTTACCTAAACCTAGGTCAGTAATATCAACATCTAATGTCTCAGGCAATTCTTGTGGGAAACCACAAGCACGAAGTTTACGAGTTACAAGAATAATTTTACCCCCTTGTTTAGCAGCCTCTGAAAGACCTGTAAGCATAACAGGTAGAGCAACAGTTACTTTCTTATCATCAAAAATATGAAGAAAGTCCATGTGAAGAATTTCGTCAGAAACTGGGTGGAATTGGATATCCTTTACTATTGTTTCGTAAACTTTACCATCAATCTTAATGTTAACGATGTTTACGCTAGGAGTGTAAACGATAGGTTTAAGATCGGTTGCTGTTACTACGATTGACATATTAACATCACCACCATAAATAACTGCAGGTACTTGTTCGCCTTTACGGATTTGTTTTGCAGCTTTTTTACCTGTTCCAGTTCTTAACGAACCGTTAATTTCAATAGTTTTCATTTAAATGAATATAAAAGTTAATAATTAGCGTTACTCAGGGCTGCCCCTCATTTTTATAGTCAGCCCCCCATCGCGCCATTATTCTGAGGGGGATTTAAAATTGGGTTGCAAAGATAGCAACCAAATCTCAAATAATCAAATCGATATCTAAATAATAAAGTTATTACTTATAGATTGGTAGTTGTATACCTTATTAATAACATCTGCAAATAAATCGGCAACTGATAATACTTTAATTTTACTTGTATCCTTGTCATTACGGAGAGGTATTGTATCGGTAACAACCAATTCAACAAGCTTTGAATCGAGAATTCGTTCGTAAGCTGGCCCCGAAAGCACTGCGTGTGTTGCACAAGCCCTAACGCTTAATGCACCCTTTGCCATCATCATATCGGCCGCTTTAGTGAGTGTACCAGCAGTATCAATCATATCATCCATAACAATAACGTTCTTACCCTCAACATCACCAATCGCAGTCATTTCGCTAATTTGGTTAGCCTTTTCGCGATTTTTATGACAGATGATAAGCGAAGCGTCTAGGAAGCGAGAGTAGGCGTTAGCCCTTTTTGCTCCACCCATATCTGGTGCAGCAATGGCAATGTTTGAAAGATTTAGACTTTTGATATATGGAACAAAAATAGAAGAGGCATAAAGGTGATCAACGGGAACATCGAAGAATCCTTGGATTTGATCGGCATGTAAATCCATTGTCATAACCCTATCAACTCCTGCAGCATGCAAGAGATTAGCAACCATTTTCGCACCGATAGCTACTCTAGGCTTATCTTTTCTATCCTGGCGAGCCCAACCGAAGTAAGGCATAACAGCAACCACCTTATAGGCCGATGCCCTATGCGCAGCATCAATCATCAATAAAAGTTCGAATAGATTATCGGTAGGTTGACATGTTGATTGTATGATAAAAACTGTTGAACCACGAACCGATTCATCATAAGAGGTAACAAATTCACCATCGCTAAAAACGGTTACTGAGGATTTTCCAATCTCAGTACCAAAACTCTTTGCGATTTGCTCAGATAGGTAACGGGTATTTCGTCCCGTAAAAAATTTTACTGCGTGGTTGTTATGCATAGGATTATTTTTACCTAGATTTTATTGCCGCAAAATTATAAAAAAACAGCGGTTTTTTCTCTATTGTTATAAAGAATAACTTTAAATCTATTTACAAACCTCTTCGATGTAATTTACAATTTGTTCTCGGCCTGATTGTGTAACGGCTGAAGAGCTGAATATTTTTGGCAACTCTTCCCACGATTTTAGCATCTCTTGTTTATACAATTCGATATTCTTTTCGAGGGTAGGTGCGTTAATCTTATCCGTTTTTGTAAAAATCAAAGCAAATGGAACCTCATTATCGCCCAGCCAATTAACAAATGCAAGATCATTTGCCAATGGCTCATGTCTTGAGTCTATTAAAACGAAAAGGCAGTAAAGGTTCTCCCGTTTTTTGATGTACTGCGCTATCATTTCAGAAAAGAATTGCCTCGAAGTTTTTGACACCTTGGCGTAGCCATAACCAGGCAGGTCGACCAAATACCAACTTTCATTTATTAAAAAATGGTTGATTAATTGGGTTTTTCCGGGAGTTTGAGAAACTTTAGCAAGAGCTTTAACCCCTGTTAGCATATTAATCAGGGACGATTTCCCAACATTCGAACGCCCAATAAATGCTATTTCGGGAAGATCGGTGCGTGGACAACCCTCCGTTTTGGGTGAACTCGAAATAAACTTTGCTGTTCGAATGGCCATTACAATATTTTCAAATAATTAGGGCTCAAAGATACAATTAATATATTGTAAAACGGGGTAAACTAGCCTGAGCCATTTACCCCGTTCGTTAATAATTATCTAGAAGTCTTAATTTACATTTTGAGCATACGCTTGAATTTGTCGGAATACCCGAATAAAATTCTCACCCCAAATTTTTTTGATATCGCTATCGGAATACCCACGGCGAAGGAGTTCGATTGTAATATTCATCATCTGCGAAGCGTCTTTGCAGCCATCAACGCCGCCGCCGCCATCAAAATCAGTCCCAATACCCACATAATCAATGCCAATAACCTTTACGATATGATCGATATGATCGACAACATCCGAAACGGTTGCCTTTTTCTGAGGAAACTTTTCATCAATTTGGTACCAGTCGATTGTTGCTAAACTATCCTGTTCAGGAGTAAGGTTTTGAAAATTATTATACTTTATTCTCAACGCAGTTCTTGCGCTATCGCGCTTAGGGTTTTTCTCAACAACCTTGACATAATCACTAAGAATACACATTTGAATTACACCTCCATTTTTTGCTAGAGCCACAAGCATGTCATCGCTTAAATTACGAGGGTTATTACAAATTGCCCTTGCGCAGCTGTGCGAAGCAATTACAGGAACTTTCGACAGGCTTAAAGTTTGATAAAAAGAAGTATCTGATGCGTGAGAGATATCAATGATCATCCCTAAACGATTCATCTCATTAACAACCTCAACGCCAAACTCCGAAAGACCCGATTTATTCAATGTATCTTTACTTGTTGATGATGTGCAAATCTGGTTATTGCTTGTATGGCAAAGCGTTACATATCTCGCATCTAAATCATAATATTTTTTAAGAAGCGAAATGTCGGTCCCTATTGGATATCCATTCTCAACACCAATATAAACAGCTCTTTTATCTTCCTTCTTTAATCGGTAAATATCATCAGGAGATGTTGCAATCCCAGCAATCTTTTCATGTTTCGAAACCTGCTTATGAATAGCATCCAATATATCGAGCACATGCGTGTTTGCTTTCTCATATTTTTCGGGAGAACACTCTCCCTGCCCAATAAATGCAGCAAAAAAAGCGCCATCAAGTCCACCGTTTTTCATTTTAAGAAGATCGACTGAACTGTTCCGAGCCTTATTATTTACTCCGCTAAAATCGAATCCTGAACGCAGGAATCGCATGGGTGTATCATTATGGGTATCGATACTAATCATTTCGGAATGAAGTTTTGCAGCATGATCAGCCAATTCAGCATCGGTTAACTTCTTGTTGCCTGTTTTACATGAGATTAACACGCCAAGACAAAGCAGTGTTGAGAAAAGTAAAAGTTTCTTCATGGTAAATTATTCAATTGGGTTTTCGGTTACACTCTTCCTATGACAAGCGATAATAAAAAAAGTTTAACCCGCTTAAAAGCAATATGCTCTGAGCGATTTACACTCAGAGCATATTATATCAAAGTAATTAAATCACTTCCTAATCTTGATTCTTGTCCGAACCCTCTTCTTCAAAAGTATAGTCGGACATATTAAACCTATCGAGTAACGACTTATCGTTAATCTCCTTTGAAAGTGATGTAATAGTATCGATTGGAACTTGGAATAAGTCAAGTATTAGTAACCCATCAAGAGCATCGTTAAACTTTGGATCGACGTTGAAGCAAATTATTTTACCATTCAACTTCACATACTTCTTAAGAAGTACAGGCATCCTATAATCTTCGGGTTCGATATCCTTAATGATATTATCGAGTCGGCCCAAATCGTTGCTATTATTAAAAATTAAATCGTAGTTCTCCTTGCTCAACTTAATACGGAACATGTTCTTTGGCTTAATATTCTTCGCCAACTCATGATCGTAATAGTTCGACTCCATAAAGGAAATAATAAGTTCCTTTGAATAGCTTGAGAATCGATTTGATATACTAACCGGACCAATGAGGTATCGATACTCAGGATTCTTAATTAAGAAATAAAGAATACCCTTCCAAAGTAAGAAAAGAGGTAACGGCTTACGCTGGTAATCCTTAACGATGAAAGAACGGCCAAGTTCGATGCTCTCCTTTAAATAAGGGGTAAATTTTTTATCAATATTGAATAGGCTATTGATATAAAATCCTTTTATACCATACCTGTCAACAATTTCGGTCCCTTTCCCAGCACGATATGCACCTACAATTTTCTTCTCATCCTCATCCCAAATGAATAGTTGCCAGTAGTACAGGTCGTACTCATCGATATCAATTGATCTGTTAGTGCCCTCACCAACCTCTCTAAATGTAATCTCCCTTAAACGGCCTATTTCAGACATGACATTTGGCATCTCAACCGAAGGAGCACAAATCACGCTAAAATTCTTGCTTTTGAAAAGCAAGTAGTTCTCCATTAACTTATTCACCTCACAATCGATAGTCTCTTGTGGAATAGCAGGTGTAATTTCCTCAACCTTAGCTGCAGGTTTTAGTGAATAGTTAAAATATTTTTTTATGTCTATGGTTGAGCCAAGCGCATATGTTTTCAATCTTAGGAAACGACCAAACCGTTCGATATCTGAGTGTTCCTTCTGTTCTTCAACAGAGATGGGCATTCCAATTCTTATTTTGATTACCTTATTCTTCTTATTCAGCATTTCCGAAGGGAGCTTTGCTGTACGAAGCAATGGATGAATAAGGCCTAAAAGATGGAATAATCGGCTATTCGTCCCTTTAAAATAGATTGGAACAACAGGTACCTCCGCTTTACGAATGAATTTAATCATTGAACTTTGCCACTGTCGATCAACGGCACCCTCTTCATCGTGATAGGTAGAAACCTCACCTGCAGGGAAAATTCCTAAACAACCACCTTCGGTTAAATGGTTTAAAGCGGCCTTAATTCCAACAACATTATTAGCCTTTGTTCCTTCAAATGGATCAACTGGGATAAGAAACTCATTGAGTTGAGGTATTTTTTGAATCAGAAAATTACCAAGCGTTTTATAATCGGGTCTACTTTCGGCAACCAGTTTTATTGCTAACATACCATCAATTCCGCCATACGGATGATTAGAAACGGTAATAAACGGGCCTTTCTTGGGCAAACGCTTTAATTCTTCTGGATTAATCTCGTATTTAATCTCTAAGTTTTCTAGAGCAGCATCGATAAACTCCACCCCTTTTTTGTCTGACACTGAACGGTATAATTTATTAAACTTGTTCAGCTTCAAAAGAAACATGAGAAGTTTAGCAATCCCATCGCCTCCAACTTTTATGTTGGTCACCTTTTTAACCTCTTCTTTATCAAATACATCCATGTTCAATAGGAGTAAAATTAAAGCATATCTATCTCATAATTAACAAACTGCACAACATCCACCACAAGAAACAATGCAGCCTCGCAAAAATAAACAAAAAAACAAATAAACACTTTAAATAGTATGCGAACAAAATATGAAATAGAAACTTGTTAAAATTTTGCTTTGATGAACAAAAAAAGAATAAATTAGTTGCTTATTTATAACTTATCAGGCATGCATTTTGAGAACGTTATAAAGAGAACATTCTCACACTTTTGAGTTTAATTATTGATTAACATAAAAACATAATAAAAATGAAAAAGGTAATAATCTCAGCACTTTTAATTTGCTTCAGTCTATCAATCTATGCTGAAAGAAATTTGGTAAGAATTGAAGATGTTAAAGCATTCCTTAAATCAACAACTTATGTTGTTTTAGAGGATAATCCAACGGCTGCCTACAACTTCAAAATTCAAGAGGCAATTGAAAAATCATGGACTATTACTCCTTATAAATTTATCACCAGCAAGGAGTTTGAAAAAATTCGTAACGATATCGATAAATCATTTCTAGTGCTTATTCAGATGAAGTTTGATAGCGATAAAATGCCTGCCGTTTACAATTTCATGAGCCTTTCCATGGGTGCTGCAGTTAAAAAAATCACTGATATGCCTGATATTTGTTCACTCCCTTTAGGCTATAAAGATGTACCTGAAGACTCTTATGTTTATAAAATTGAGGGGTTAATCCGTTTCATGCAAGCGCATGTTAAACTAATCGATCTGAACCCAGCATTAATCAAGAAAAACATCTTTGATTACTACAACAAAAACACCAAAGATGTTAAAAACAAGGAACTTTGGGTAATTGAAGACGATCTTGAAAAAGAAACAAGAGAATTAACTAAGATACGAAAAAACTATGCTTACACCTTAAAGGTTGTTACTGCCGATAACATTGAAAAAGCAATTGCTGAAAAAAATCCTAACGTTATCTACCTTCACAAAGTTGGACCTTCGGGAACCAGACTTCAGGCACGTTGCTACAAAATTTTACTTGGAGCAAGCGATGATCAAATGTACTATTTTGATTTTCACGATGCTAAATCTGATGGCGACGGATTCCTTGGATCAGATTTTAAGAAGGTAGGACGAAAATAATTATCGCAACTATTTGTAACTTTGCCGCTGTCAGTAAAATTTCTGACAGCGGTTTTTTTATTACATAGCTCAAATTTGAAGACAAACACATATTATGGCTGACGAAAAGATTATTTTTTCGATGGTTGGGGTTAGCAAAACCTTTCCACCTCACAAAAAAGTACTAAACAACATCTACCTTTCTTTCTTTTATGGAGCAAAGATTGGGATTATCGGTTTAAACGGTTCTGGTAAGTCAACATTACTTAAAATCATTGCTGGTATCGAGAAATCGTTCCAAGGCGAAGTGGTTTTCTCGCCTGGCTACCGAGTTGGTTACCTTGAACAAGATCCTCAACTCGATGAGACTAAAACTGTAAAAGAAATTGTTCAGGAGGGAGTTCAAGAGGTTGTAGATTTATTAAGAGAGTACGAAGATATCAATGCAAAGTTTGCCGAACCAATGGATGATGAGCAAATGAACAAGCTCATCGAACGCCAAGGAGAACTTACTGAAAAGATTGACCACGTTGATGGCTGGAACCTCGACTCTAAACTTGAACGCGCAATGGATGCGCTTCGTTGCCCTGAGCCAGAAGCTTCGGTTGCTGTCCTATCTGGCGGTGAGCGCAGGCGTGTTGCCTTGTGCCGCTTGCTTCTTCGCGAACCAGAAATCCTTCTACTCGATGAGCCAACCAACCACCTCGATGCTGAATCGGTTCAATGGTTAGAGATGCACTTGCAACAATATAAAGGTACAGTTATTGCAATCACCCACGACCGCTATTTCTTAGATAACGTTGCTGGCTGGATTCTTGAACTCGACCGTGGTGAGGGTATTCCATGGAAAGGCAACTACTCTTCATGGCTCGACCAGAAAACCAAGCGCATGGCGCAAGAGGAGAAGCAAGAGAGTAAGCGTAAGAAAACGCTTGAACGCGAGTTAGAGTGGATTAGGATGTCTCCTAAAGCACGCCAAGCAAAAGGAAAAGCAAGGCTATCGGCTTACGATAGATTATTGAACGAAGATGTTAAACAGAAAGAAGATAAACTTGAACTTTTTATCCCCAACGGCCCTCGCCTTGGAAACATTGTAATTGAAGCCAAAGGAGTTTCAAAAGCGTATGGAGATAAGTTACTATTCGATAACCTAGACTTCAACCTACCTCCTAACGGAATTGTTGGTGTTATTGGGCCTAACGGAGCAGGTAAGACTACTCTATTTAGATTAATCATGGAACTTGACAAGGCAGACAAAGGTGAATTCAAAGTTGGTGAAACCGTTAAACTTGCATATGTCGACCAGCAGCATAAATCAATTGAGCCAGATAAAACTGTATTCGAAGTAATATCAGGAGGAGCAGATAATATTATGCTTGGTGGGAAACAGGTTAACGCAAGAGCCTACGTTGCTCGCTTTAACTTCTCAGGCGCAGATCAAGAGAAAAAGTGCAACATTCTTTCGGGCGGTGAGCGTAACAGGCTTCACCTTGCTTTAGCGCTAAAAGAAGAGGGTAACGTTATCCTTCTCGATGAGCCTACCAACGATATCGACGTAAATACGCTTCGCGCGCTTGAAGAGGGTATCGAGAATTTTGCTGGTTGCGCAGTAATCATCTCACACGACCGTTGGTTCTTAGACCGCGTAGCAACCCATATTTTAGCATTTGAAGGCAATTCACAAATTGTATTCTTTGAAGGTTCATACTCTGATTATGAGGAGAATCGCAAGAAGCGAATAGGAGATGAAGGTCCACACAGAATTAAGTATAGGAAGTTGATGGAATAGTAATAAAGTGACAAGTGGCAAGTGGCAAGTTTAAAAACCAAATAATTACAATTATGAAAGAAATAAACTACATCAACTCCGAAGAGCAAACGTTTTCGATGCTTTGTCATCTTAGTGCGTTATCAGGATTGATTATTCCATTTGGCCACATAATTGGCCCTTTGGTTTTTTGGTTAATCAAGAAAGACCAATTTCCAGAGGTTGATCGCCAGGGGAAAGAGGCTTTGAACTTTCAAATATCAATGACTATTTGGATGATTCTTTCTGGAATACTTGTAATTATTGTAATTGGTTTATTCGCATTGATAGCACTAGGGGTTCTTGACCTTGTAATAACCATAGTTGCTGCCGTAAAATCGAATAATGGTGAAAGATTTAAATACCCATTAACTCTAGAGATATTAAAATAAATATCACGATTTAGTCTTTAAGACTTTTCTCGTCAAACCGCAAGATGATCATTATCAATCCTTGCGGTTTTTCTTTTCTTTATGTTGATTGATGTTACAATTTTCAATACATTTGGGGAAAGACCAAATCATTATTCCTTAATTTTCGCTTACCTATGGAAGACGAATCCAAAAAGAAATCGCGCAGAGAATTTGTAAAAAACATTGGTTTAATTGGCCTTGGTGGTGTTGCTTTAGGCGGTTCGCTGTACGCAGCCAAGCACTTTGAGGATAAAAAGAAAGGGCAACATGTCAAACTTCTAACGGCAGATGGTAAACTAGTGGAGGTTGATTCGCTTGCCATTAAGCATGTTGATGTTGATAGATTGACCCAATACCAAGAGCGTGGCCGTTTGGGAATACCTGGTAAAAGTTGGGTTATGGTAGTAGATTTGGCTAAATGCCGAAATGCTCGCAAATGCATTGATGCGTGTCAATCTGCACATCACTTAAGACCCGATCAGTATCATATCAACACCCTTCAGATGAAGGATACTGATAAAACTCCAGATTACCATTTACCAAAACCTTGTCAACATTGCGACAACCCGCCTTGCGTGTCAGTTTGCCCTGTTGATGCAACATTCAAAAGAAATGATGGTATAGTGCTAATTGATAATGAGCGCTGCATAGGTTGCCGTTTCTGTATTGCAGCCTGTCCATACTCAGCTCGTTCATTCAACTGGTTCGAACCTAAAGATGCCGAGAAGGATAAAGAATTGGTTTATGATATTGAGCTGAATGTACCCCAGAAAAAAGGGACAATTACCAAATGCTGTTTTAGTGCCGATAAACTCCGATTAAACCAACTCCCATATTGCGTTTCGGCATGCCCAAATGGAGTTTACTACTTTGGTGATGAGAATGAGGATGCCGTTACCAATGGTACAACCAAAGAAACCGTAAGGTTAAGTCAACTTTTAAGAGATAATGGAGCTTACCAGCTAATGGAGGAATTGGGTACAAAACCAAGAGTATTCTACCTTCCTCCAAAGAACAGGCTTTTCCCATTTGAGGATGATAACGCTAATCAGAACGAACATAAATCGTAAAGTATGGCTGAAACAAAAACAAATACCCAAAATGATAATACCTTGGGGAACCATATAGCTGATTTATTCAGAACAGTAAACCTTAACAAAGGCTTTCATGCTTGGATGGCATTCCTATCAATTGCCTTACTTATTTGCCTTTACGCTTACTATATCCAATTACGCGATGGCTTAGGTGTTGCAGGCATTCGCGATTATGTTTCTTGGGGTATCTACATATCAAACTTCGTATTCTTTGTAGCAACAAGTTTGGTTGGGATGCTTATTAGCGGTGTTGTTGGCCTTACCGGACAAAAATGGGTAACCCCGTTAACCCGAATTGCCGAAATAATTGCTGTTGCATTCGCTGCTGTTGCAGGGTTAGTAATTGTTTCGGACATGGGTCGTCCCGAACGATTAGCCTATGTTTTTTTACATGGTAGAGTTCAATCACCAATTCTTTGGGATGTAACCGTTGTTACAACTTACTTTGCAATCAGCCTTTTGTTACTTTACATAACTATGATTCCAGATTTAGCTTATGGTAAAGATCATCTTGCAGGCCGACCAAAGCTACTTCAAAAAGCATACGATATTCTTTCACTTGGATGGAAAGGAACTGTCGCAGAGGTTAAGATTCTTAAGAGAATTACTATCATAATGTTGATTCTTATTATCCCTGTTGCACTATCAATTCATACTGTAACTTCATGGCTTTTTGCTGTTACTCTTCGCCCAGGTTGGGATTCAACAATATTTGGTCCCTACTTTGTTAGCGGTGCCTTTGTATCGGGCTTATCGTGCTTGATAGTTGCAATGTACTTCTTCCGTAAAAACTACAAACTTGAAAATCACATCACCGATTTCCATTTCGATAAAGTAGCTAAATTACTCATCCTAGTCTCGCTGGTTTACCTTTATTTCAACCTCAACGAGTTTCTTGTTCCGGGTTACAAAATGAAAAAGTTCGATGCATTGCACATTCATCAGCTATTTGCAGGTGAGCATGCATTGCTATTTTGGGGAGTTCAAGGGCTAGGACTAATTATCCCAATTATCCTACTTTTATTTAAACGATTCCGCAAACCATTACCTATGCTATTAATTGGGGTTGCCGTTTTAGTTGGTTCGTGGTTAAAAAGATATATCATTGTTGTGCCTTCACAGGAGCATCCATTCCTTCCAATGCAACATGTTCCTGACAACTTTATGGTTTACACGCCTACTCTTGTTGAAATCCTAATATCAATTGCACCTATAATAATGGTGTTGATGATAGTTACTGTTCTTGCAAAGCTATTCCCAGTTATTCCAGTTTGGGAAACTGCAGTACACAATGGAATCATCAAGGATGAAACAGAAGAAGAAAACGGACATAACTGATACTAAATTAGCATTAAGCATATGCAATTGTATAAAAAAACATTCATAGGTTCGCTTTTGATGGTTGTAGCAACCTCAGGACTTTTGGCTCAAACGACGACTGTTCCTGCTGAGGCAAAAGAAAAAACTGCACCATTTATTTTCACTCCTGAGTCAATTAAGAGTGGGGATCAGGTTTATCAGGCTAACTGCAAATCGTGCCATGGGGATCCGGGAAAAGGGAACTATGCTAAATTGGTTTCTTTTACGATAGATCCAGCATCGGCAGAATACCAAAAATTTAGTGACGGGGAGATGTTCTATATCCTCTCGAACGGTAGAGGCTTGATGCCAACCTTTGTTAATACTCTATCAGAAGAGCAGAGATGGGATGTAATAGCCTATATCAGAAGTTTTAATAAGGATTACAAGCAACCTCCAATTAAAGCCACCGGCGAAGCCGTTAAAACAGAAACGGCAAAAATGGTTCTTGCATATGATGCTGAAAAGAAACAACTTTTCGCCACAGTAACCGATAGCGTTTCGGGTGTTAAAAAACCTTTGGCAAACGTGTCAATTAAACTATTTGTTAAGCGTACATTTGGTAATCTACCCCTTGGAAACTCCGAAACGAACAATTTAGGCATTGCATATTTCAATATACCAAAAGATATCCCCGGTGATACAGTTGGGAAACTCTCATTAATTGCAAAAACCGAAGGGAATAGCAAGGAGTTAAGCAGTACAATTGATGAAAAACTTGGCATAATCACCAACCCAAAACGTTTACTCGATGAAAGAACATGGTGGAATGTAAACAAAATGGCCCCAATATGGTTAATTCTACTTTACTTATCGGGCTTAGCGGGAGTTGGAGCAACGGTAGTTTATATTTTACTTCAACTGCGAAAAATCAAAAAAATAACCAAAACAAATAATCCTGATTATGCAAAGCAATAACAATCTTCTGTCCACATCAGGTCGCATTCTATTTGCGCTACCATTTGGGGTAATTGGAATCAATCACTTCATCGTGAGTGATTTCTTTAACGGAATGCTTACCACGTTTATTCCTGGCGGTGGATTCATGATCCTTTTCACAGGAGCATGTCTTATTGCAGCATCCATCAGTATTATACTTAAAAAGTATATCAAACTATCATGCTTACTTTTAGCGCTATTACTGTTGATTTTTATTTTAACCATTCATATTCCCCAGCTGTTTGAGCCAAGCAAAGCACAAATTGCATTTATGGAACTTTTAAAAGATACAGCCTTAATGGGTGGAGCGCTATTTATTGCCAGCATTTATAAGGAAGAGAAGACACAAGAAATTTAATATCAACCATACAGCCATGAAAAAACTATTAGCCATTCTCCTACTCCTAAGTTGCTCTCTATTTTCTTTTAGCCAGTTCTCCAAACAGGTAGGAATTGATGAACAACTGGGCGATACCATTCCATTAAACCTTACTTTTATTAATGAGCAAAACCAAAGTGTTACTTTAGGCTCACTAATTAATAAGCCAACAATATTATCTTTTGTATACTTCGACTGCCCTGGGATTTGCAGTGACTACCAAGCAGGGATATCAGATTTAATATCCCAATCAGATTTAGTGCTCGGCAAGGATTATGATATAATTACAATAAGTTTCAACTATAGGGACAATACAGAAAGGGCTTTGCAAAAAAAGGCTAACTACACAACAAATATCGACAAGGAAAAAGCCGTTAGCTGGTACTACCTTACCGGCGATAGCGCCTCAATAAATAATATTTTAAGAAGTACTGGTTACCAAATAAAAATTGCAGGGCTCGATTTTATTCACCCTTCGGCTTTAATTATACTAAGCCCTAAGGGTAAAATCACAAGATATCTGTACGGGCTCTCTTATCTGCCTTTCGACCTTAAAATGTCGGTAATTGAAGCACAGAAGGGGATAAGCCAGCCAACCATTAATAAAGTACTTGAATTCTGCTATGCATACGAACCTGATGGCAAAAGGTATTCATTAGAGATTACCAAATTAGCAGGAATTTTTACACTGCTTATAGTTGGGTCTCTGTTTGTAATATTAATTCTTAGACGTAAAAAACAAGGGTAAGCAATTATTATATGACAACGAACACAAACGCATTACAACCTGGCAGCTATCTCGACCAGCAAGGCAAATACAAAGGTCTCTTAGGATGGCTAACATCAACTGACCACAAGCGAATTGGGATACTATACCTGATGTGTATTTTGATTTTTTTCCTAGTTGGCGTTACGCTTGGCGGAGTAATGAAATTAGAGCTAATGCGGCCAGGGGAGCAAATCATTGATGCACAAACCTACAACGGATTCTTCACAGTACATGGTATCATTATGATATTTATGGTGGTGATCCCTGGATTGGCTGCTGTATTTGGGAACTTCTTTCTACCAATAATGATTGGAGCAAAAGACGTTGCATTTCCTCGTCTTAATCTTTTCTCGTGGTATATATATGTTTTAGGAGCGATTATTGCCGTTTTATCTCAATTTGGGGGGAAAGGTGCTCCAGACACTGGCTGGACGTTCTACGCTCCCTATAGTATCGATTCAAATACAAACGTTACAACGGCCGTTCTTGCCGCGTTTATACTTGGGTTTTCATCAATCTTAACTGGATTGAATTTTATTGTAACAATCCATAGAATGCGTGCAAAAGGAATGAGCTGGCTAAAAATGCCTCTTTTCCCTTGGTCGTTATATGCAACCGCATGGATTCAAGTTCTTGCAACCCCAATCGTTGGCATAACCCTTTTAATGGTGATAGCTGAGAGGGCATTCAGAATCGGATTCTTTGACCCCTCGCTTGGAGGTGACCCAATACTATATCAGCATCTATTCTGGATTTATTCTCACCCAGCTGTTTATATAATGATTCTTCCAGCAATGGGCGTTATAACTGAGATCATTCCAACCTTTTGCCAACGTAAGGTTTTTGGGTATCAAGCCATAGTACTTTCAAGTTTAGCCATTGCAGGTGTTGGGTATTTGGTTTGGGGTCATCATATGTTTACCTCAGGGATGAGCGACTTCTCTCGAATGGCATTCTCTTTTCTAACATTCATTGTGGCTATTCCGAGTGCTATCAAAGTTTTTAACTGGATAGCAACCATGTATAAAGGGTCAATCAGAATAAACACAACCTTCCTTTATTCAATCTCCTTCATCTTCCAATTTATGATTGGTGGTTTAACAGGATTGACACTTGGTGCACTAGCAACCGATGTTCACGTTCACGACACCTACTATGTTGTTGCACACTTCCATTACATCGTATTTGGAGGCATGGGGTTTGCATTCTTTGCGGCAATTCACTACTGGTTTCCAAAGATGTTTGGCAGGATGTACAACGAAAAACTCGGTAAAATTGGCTGGGCAATCGTTTTCTCAGGCTTTACGTTGCTTTACTTCCCAATGTTCATTTTAGGATTACAAGGGATGCCCCGTCGTTATTTCGACTATCTTCCAGAGTACTCAGGCGGTCACTTCATATCATCGATTGGAGCATTTGTACTGATTGTTGGGATTCTAATAATGGTTTATAATCTTTTTAGGTCAGCAAAAAAAGGGGAGCTTGCACCAGCCAATCCTTGGGATGGACGAACTTTAGAGTGGACTATCCCCTCTCCTCCTCCACTCGAAAACTTTGATAACGAAGTTGTTGTAACCGAACACCCTTACGACTATAAGTAAAATAGTATGGAGCACACACCAATTCACGAACATCGAGATGATATAGGCTCAAAAATGGGTATGTGGATTTTCATATTCACCGAACTACTCCTTTTTGGTGGTCTTTTCCTTGTTTATGCCGTAGCAAGGGCCAAGCACTTTGATGATTTTCACATTGCTGGCCATCAGCTTAACGTATTCATCGGAGCAATAAACACTATTGTTCTTCTGATTAGTAGTATGACTATTGCTATGTCAATAACTGCTATACAAAAAGGCGATAAGAGATTAGCTTTGATACTTTTGGGTATTACCCTTGCACTAGCTTTTGCTTTCTTGGTTAATAAGTATTTTGAATGGGGAGGTAAGATTCACCATCAGCTTTACCCCGGTTCGGATCTTGTTTTATCGCTAAAACATGGGCAAGTACTGTTTTTTGGTCTTTACTATTTTATGACGGGCCTACATGGATTTCACATTGTGGTTGGAATGGTTCTCATAGGG
Organism: uncultured Rikenellaceae bacterium; assembly: GCA_964390565.1. GTDB lineage: Bacteria > Bacteroidota > Bacteroidia > Bacteroidales > Tenuifilaceae > UBA8529. The sequence continues at coordinate 48,188 of CAYMII010000012.1, read as the reverse complement.
TACGTATTTTTTAAAATTAAAAACGACAAGATAAAATCAGACAACTATCAACTACTCGAAAATGCAGGTCTTTACTGGCACTTAGTTGACCTTATTTGGATTTTCCTTTTCCCACTACTATATCTTATAACTTAAAACATTGCAAACATGCAGCACGGAGAAGTTCACATAACAAGCTACCGCTCCCATGGAGTAATATTGGTATTGCTATTGTTCTTAACAGCAATAACCATTACTGTCAATTGGGTTGATGTTGGTAAACTAGCCATTGCAGTTGCTATGTTTGTAGCATGTGTAAAAGCAACGCTTGTACTCTTGTACTTTATGCATCTTAAGTTCGATGCCTTGGTATTTAAACTATTTGCAGCAATGATTTTTTTATTGCTAGTAATTGTATTTGTAATTACATTCTTCGATTATCTTTTTAGATAAAAACCGCTTAAAACAGAATATATGTTTCAAGGAGCATCAAATTTTGCTAAAGGTGTAGATAGCGCATTTTTCTTCATATTCGCAATCTCTATCTTCTTTTTGGTTGGACTCACAATTATGATGGTTTGGTTTATGATTCGTTATAACCGAAAACGCCATCCAAAAGCCGAACAAATAAAAGACAACATGAAGTTGGAGGTAACCTGGACAGTAATTCCGCTAATACTTGTCATGTTGATGTTTTATTACGGCTACGTCGTTTTCAAACCTATGCGCGAGGTGCCTGATGATGCTATGGTGGTTAAAGTCACCGGAAGAATGTGGAGCTGGTCGTTTGAATATGCAAATGGGAAAACCACCAATGAACTTGTTCTGCCTGTAGGAAAAGCAGTAAAGCTAGCCCTTTTCTCCCCCGATGTTATCCACAGCCTTTATATCCCTGCATTTAGAATAAAAGAGGACATGGTTCCGGGGAAAGAAAATTACATGTGGTTTATCCCAAACATTGAGGGATCTTACGAGATACTATGCGCTGAATATTGTGGCCTTCGCCACTCTTTTATGGAAGCAAAAACTAGAATTGTAACTGAGGAAGAATTTCAAAAATGGCTTGCCGAAGAAACACCTATTGCTCAAGAAGACAAAGGACTTACAGTCCTACAAAATAACGCTTGCACAAGCTGTCACTCACTAGATGGCTCAAAACTAGTCGGCCCAACATTTAAAGGGCTGTTTGGGGCAGAACGCTTGATTATTGAGAATGGAGTCGAGAAAACTGTTATTGCCGACTCTACTTACATAAAAAAGGCTATTCTTGAACCCGATAAAGAGTTAGTAAAAGGTTTTGCTCCTGGCATGATGAGATCTTACGATAAAGTAATCACCGAAGATGATATTAAATCAATAGTTGCTTACTTCGAAAGCCAATCAAAACTACCAAAATAGAACAACAAAACCGATCACTCTGCAAAAAATTAAGGATATCATTTCCCTATCGAAGCTGATCATATCAGCTTCGATTTCTTTTACAACCCTTACAGGATATGTACTATCGAAAGGGGCAATTGACCTTAATGTAATTCCAACGCTTATTGGGGTATTCCTTCTTGCAGCAGGAGCATCAGCTATTAATCATATAATTGAGAGAAAAACAGATGCTTTAATGCCTCGCACCCAAAATCGGCCTATCCCTTCGGGAAGGATAACGGTTGCAGAAGCAACCATTTGGGCATCAATGTTCTTAATTGCTGGGGCAACTCTACTATTATTATATACAAATCCAGCATGTGTTATTCTTGGACTATTCAATGCACTTTGGTATAATCTTGTATATACTCCACTCAAAAGGGTTTCCACAATAGCCCTTTTTGCAGGCACAATTACGGGTATCATACCATTCTTTATGGGTACGGTTGCAGCAACAAACCAACTCCCTCTACACTCACACTACTTTATTGCCATGTACATGTTTCTATGGCAAATTCCTCATTTCCTTTTATTGCTATGCAAATATGGCGTTGAGTACGAAAAGGCAGGATTAGCATCAATAACAAAAAGCACATCGGTTGAAAAAGTCCTTATCATCTCATATATATGGATGATTGCAAGCAGCATAGCCTCTTTATCAATCCCCGTTTTTGGTATTTCAAAGCACTTTGTAACCAGTTTATCAATCTTAGCAATCTCATTCGCAGTTATAGTTTATATTATATACAACCTTTTCATCAGCAAAAAAACTCAAGATTACAAAACGGCTTTTATCATCACCAACCTCATGCAAAGTGGGTTTATGGTTGCTTTGATAATTGATAGTCTCATATAATCCGAACCTACATAAAGGTTTTATTTCTCCTCTAAGTCGATAAATCCTTATTCTTTTAAAACAATATCCTGTTTTGGTAGGGTATTTTATTACGCCATTGTATTAGTAGTAAAATAAGCAATTACACGTTCTTTAAAAATTTTCAGAATAATTGGTAGGGTGTTTTCAAGTGCAGTTGTATTAATGATAAACAGTCAAAAAACTGATAGTCGTGAACTCAAAAATTAAAAATATAAATGATGGTTTCGCTAAAAATGATTTTAGCAAATCTGATTTTGAGTTCGAAAACATGCTAAAAGGTCTCAAAGTTCCTTCAGGAAAATCGAAGGAGCAAGCATGGCAGGCTATCTATAATAGGTTAGATAATCAACCAAGCGTAAAGGTTATTCCTATTGGCCGAATGGTAATGAGAATTGCAGCATCAGCTCTTTTGGCTCTTGCACTCGGCGGGTCAATCTGGATTCTAGGCTTTGAAAGAGTTACTGTTTATTCACCTAAAGGACAGCACATAACCCAGATCTTGCCCGATAGCAGCAGCGTTCAGCTAAATGCCGACACAAGAATATCGTACAATAAAGTTCTTTGGTTTATCAATCGCAAGGTTTACATCAATGGCGAAGCGCTTTTCAAGGTAAAAAAAGGCAAAAGGTTCGATGTAGTAGCCGATTTAGCAACAACCTCAGTACTTGGAACCACATTCGACGTTTACGCTCGAAATGGGAAAGTAAAGGTAAGCTGTATCGAGGGTAGAGTAGCCGTTACAAACAATAGTTCTAAGGATAAAGTAATACTTACAGCAGGGCTTCACACTCAATCAACAAAAAGTAAAATTACTGAACCCCAAAAAAGCATTAAGAATGATGAGATTACCTGGACTTATGGCGAGTTTTACTTTAGAAATGTTCCTCTAATCGAGGTAATTAAAGAGGTTGAGCGCCAATTCAATGTTGAAATAGATTGCAAAAACATAAACAATAGATTTTACACTGGTTATTTCAACAATAAAGATTTAAATGATGCACTCCGATTAGTATGTATCCCAATGGAGGTAGAATACACAGTTAAAGGCAAATTGATTGAAATTAAATAATTAAACAAACAATAATCGTTAAACTAAAAACACAAAATTATGAAACGTACAAGTTTATTAATCGCAGCTAGTCTGCTAGTTATTGGTGGCATAATGACATCATGCGAAAAAGACGAATTAACCGATCCAATGGTAACAACCATGCAAGATGACGATCAAACAGCAGAGCTTTACGATGAAGCGCTTAAAGAAGTAGATGAGCTTACGCTCGTTTCCGAACCTCAAAAATCATCAGTTGAGCTCTTCACATCTAAAAGCACTGGAACTGAGCCAAGAATTGTTGTAACAACATTTTCGGGTGATACAACAATTAAAACCATTACTTTTAACAATTACACTAATCCAAATAACGAGAATGGCCATATCAAGAATGGAGTCATTGTAATAAAAATTTTAGGTGGGCCACTTCAAGCAACATTTAAAAGAATCGTTCTTCTTCAAAATTTCACAATTGATGATATTAAAATAGAAGGTAAGAAGGAAATTAACAAAACTGGTGATTACACATATTCTGTTGTTCTAACAGGTGGGAAAGTAACATTTACCGATGGCACAACCTACACTCGCGAATTTACAAGAACTAGGACTTGGGCTGAAGGTTATGATACTCCATATTACATTTGGGATGATATTTTCACAATCGAAGGCGAAGCCACTGGAATTAACCGCAAAGGTAACGCCTACACACATACCATTACAAGCCCTCTCGTTATTAAAAATGCATGTCGTTGGATTGTTGAAGGCACTATAGAACTAGTTGCTGGCGACAAAACCGCTATACTTGACTACGGAATGGGCGAGTGCGACAACTATGCTACAATAACTATAAATGGAGAGGTTAAAGACATAACATTAAGAGGCAGACGCAGATAATTATAGGTTAGTTTTTTTTAAGGTTAGGAGGCCGCCCCTTGGGGCGGTCTTTCTTTTATTATAAAATTATTTTAACAAAATTTCATATTCATATATCGATATATTTGAATATATATAATTATATTTGCAACAAATAATGCTTAAATTAGTTATAAGATAATAAAACAATTTATCGATATGAAGAAATTAGCACTTACATTAACATTAGCATCAATCATAATGCTTCAATCTTGTGGAGGTAAAAGCGAAAACAAGGTAACTCCTTCTGGTGATGAAAAAAAAGATGTTGCAAAAAAAGAAGCAACTATTCATGTAACACGAGCAGAGTTCCTCTCAAAAGTATTTGATTATACCAATGATGCAGCAAATGCCAAATACCTTGGCGATAAGCCCTGCATAGTTGACTTTTATGCAAGTTGGTGTGGTCCTTGCAAGATTGTTTCACCCATACTTGAGGAGTTAGCAAAAGAGTATGAAGGTAAAATCTACATTTATAAAGTAAATACTGAAAACGAGCGCCAACTTTCAACAGAAATAGGAGTTCAAAGCATCCCTACATTTTTATTTTTCCCAATGGAGGGCAAACCATTCTCATCAATGGGTATAGCAAAAACACCAGAAGAAACGAAAAAGATGTTTAAAGAGATAATCGAAAAGGAACTTTTAAAGATTGTAAAGTAAGCAAGTCTTCGCAAATTAAATCAAAGCGCAAAGAGATGATCTTTGCGCTTTTTTATTTGGTTTAAAACCATCATATTTGAGCAAAAATCATTTATGTTCACAAAAGCAATTGTTCGCAAACCATGTAAAAACATGGTTAACGGTATTACATCAGCAAAATTGGGAACTCCCAATTATGAAAACGCTCTTAAACAACATGCTGGCTATGTTGATGCACTTAAAAAGTGTGGCTTACAGGTTACAGTTCTCGAAGCCAATGAAAACTACCCCGATTCTGTTTTTGTTGAAGATACAGCGCTAATCACTCCAAAAGGTGCAATTTTAATGAATCCCGGAACTGAATCGAGAAATGGAGAGAAAGCCGAAATTGAGCAAACACTTAAGACGTTTTTTTCTGAATTAAAATATATCGAGAATCCCGGTACTGTTGATGGTGGTGATGTAATGATGGTTGATAATCATTTCTACATTGGCCTTTCAAAACGAACAAATAAAGAGGGAGCAACTCAATTGATCAATATTTTAAAAAGACATGAATTAACCGGATCAACAGTTGCTCTTAAAACTGTATTGCATTTAAAAACTGGCGTTAATTATTTAGATAAAAATAATCTACTCGCATTTGGCGAATTTTTAATCAAGCAAGAGTTTGGCAAATTCAACATCATTGAAATACCCGATTCTGAATCATATGCAGCCAATAGCCTTTGGATTAATGGGAAGGTTCTTGTGCCAAAAGGATTTCCAAAAACTTTAGCCTTGATAAAAAAAGCGGGTTACGAAACCATTGAGGTTGATGTGTCGGAATTCCGTAAACTAGACGGAGGGTTAAGCTGCTTATCGCTTAGATTTTAGTTTATTAAACCATTTTCAATTGGGCTGATCTCACTTTATAATTAACCAACACCCAAAACTCATGAAAAAACTAACTGTACTTTTGCTTTTAGTTGCTATTACAACGCTTAAACTATCAGCACAGGCAAACGATACTGACCAAATTAAGGATGTAATCAACAAGGCTTATATCGAAGGGTTACATAATGGTGGTAATCTCGACGAAACACGCAAGGGTTTTCATCCAGGCTTTGATCTATTAATACTGAAAAACAACCAGATGGAGAAACTTCCAATTTACAATTGGATTGAAAGCACTGAAAAAAAGAGAAAAGAGAACCCAACTCCTTCTCCAATCAAAACGGTTGTAAATTTTGTCAATATTGATATTACAGGGACTTCAGCTGTTGCTAAGATTGAACTTTCGCGCGAAGGGAAACTAATTTTCACCGATTACTTATCGCTATACAAGTTTGAAGAAGGGTGGAAAATTGTAGGAAAGATTTATTTCAAGCACATCTAAAAATATCATTGTATAAAACAAAAAGGGGCATTAAGCCCCTTTTCTATTTTATATCAACCTGAATTAGCTAATCAAAGGTTTACCCATTTTAAGAACTTGTTTCCCAGCAAGGTCATTAATTATAATCCCAGCCATCATGTAAAGCGCAGATGAAGCACAAATCATAAGTTCATAACCGGCAACAACATTGAATGTTGGATATCCAAAGTGACCTAAGTCAAGAAAGATGAAACCAATTAATAGGGTTAAGAAAGTAAATGCCATTGCTTTATGCACTCTTAATGAAGCAATAAACATAATTACAGTATAAATAGTCCAAGCAACTAGGAAATATCCCACATCTGTTGCAGATGGTTCATAAACCTTAAGCACTTTAAGCATCCAGATAATACCAAGGCTGATCCAGAATGCGCCATAAGATACAAATGCGCTATAACCAAAGTTATTTCCCATTTTTTGTTCTTGAAAGCCAGCAATCATTTGTGCTAAACCACCAAAAACTAAGCCCATAGCAAGTACAGGTCCAATACCCATTAAACCAATGTTGTGAAATTGTAGTAAAAGGGTTGTTAATCCAAATCCAGCTAAGCCAACTACTGCTGGGTTTCCATTTTTCATTTCGCTCATTTTATTTTGTTAGAATTATTTTTCGAAGGGCGCAAAGGTATAAAAATCTTGATAATAGCAAACTTTTAACCTAGTTCTAAAAACAAACAACCACGCTTAATGAGCGTGGTTGTTTGTATGATAAAGATTTAATTCTATTACATTCCAAATGAACCGTTACGAAGGAAGTTGATGGTTTTTTCCATCTCAAGGTACATTATTCTATCCTCCTCGATAAATGGAACAATCTCGCGATACTGACCCACAAACTCCTCTAGGTAAGGCGAAGTTTTTGCTGGGCGACGGAATTCCAACGCTTGAGCAGCATTGAATAGTTCGATGGCAATAATTCTTTCAGTATTATCAATCACCTTAAGAAGCTTGGTAGCAGCATTTCCGCCCATACTAACGTGATCCTCTTGTCCGTTTGATGAAACAATTGAATCAACCGATGCTGGAGTACAAAGCTGCTTGTTTTGACTTACCATAGCTGCTGCAGCGTACTGTGGAATCATAAAACCAGAGTTAACTCCAGAGTTGAATACTAAAAACTCAGGTAGGTTTCTTAATCCTGAAATCAGTTGCATTACGCGACGCTCGGAGATATTACCAAGCTCTGAAATGGCGATAGCCATAAAATCATAAGAAAGCGCTAGTGGCTGACCGTGGAAGTTCCCACCTGAAAGGATTAAATCCTCATCGGGCCAGATGGTTGGGTTATCGGTTACCGAGTTGATTTCGGTTAGGATAACATTTGCAACATAGTTAAGCGCATCCTTTGATGCACCATGAACCTGTGGCATACAACGAAACGAGTATGGATCTTGAACATGCTTTTTAGGTTGAGAAATTAGCTCACTACCCTCAAGAATTTTTCTGAAATTCTTAGCAGTCTCAATCTGTCCCTGGTGAGGACGAACCTCGTGAAGGTTTTTATGGAATGGCTCAATTCTACCGTCAAAAGCCTCGAGCGAAAGTGCACCAATGATGTCAGCAAGTTTAATCAACTTAAAGGCTTTAAGAAGGCCAAACACACCATGAGAGCTCATGAACTGAGTACCATTAAGAAGCGCAAGTCCTTCTTTTGATTTTAACTCAATTGGCTTCCAGCCAAACTTATCCATGATATCGGCAGTGTTGCACTTTTTTCCTTGATAACGCACCTCTCCTAACCCAAGCAATGGAAGGAACAAGTTTGAAAGAGGAGCTAAATCGCCTGAAGCGCCTAATGAGCCACGATCGTAAACAATAGGTAAAACATCGTTATTGTAGAAATCGAGAATTCGCTGAACTGTTTCAACCTGAACGCCTGAGTAGCCTAACGAAAGCGCATGCGCTTTAAGAAAAAGCATCAACCTAATGATTTCGGGTTGTAACTCGTCGCCAGTGCTGCAAGCGTGAGACATCACAAGGTTTTTCTGTAATAGCGACAGCTTCTCTTTTGAGATATTGCGATTGCAAAGAGAACCGAATCCTGTTGTAATTCCATAGATTGGTGCATGATGCTCAACCGCCATCTTTTCATCAAGATAATCTCTACACTTTTTAATTAGTCCAACCGCCTCGTCCGAAAGTTCAATTTTATATTTTCCGTAAACTAACTCTTCTAAAAGTTCGTATGTCAAAGGCTTTGGTGAAATGTAATGAATTTTACTCATTGCTATATGAATGTTATTAGTTATTGATTTATAATGTGATGATTACAAAACTCTAAACATACAACAAGTCAACAATGTTGAATTGAAGCATAGCTTAGTTAGATGCTTTGAAAAATAGGGGAAACAGAAAAACAGCAACCAATCAGGGCACTCTGGTTGCATTCAGCTTTTTGCTGATTACTTTGCGATCTTGTGTATGCTCGTAATTAAACTTCATTTCAAAATTCAATCAAAATTGGGTTTAGCCCAATTTATTGATTATATATTCGGTGAGATTAGCAAAAGCGATGGTCTCCTGTTCGCCCGAAACCATATCCTTAACCGAGAACTGCCTGTTTTGCAATTCCGACTCACCAGCTATTACTACGAATTTGATATTGCGTTTGTTCGCGTAATCGAACTGTTTTTTCAACTTTGTTGAATCGGGGTATAACTCAGCGCTAATCCCTTTTTCACGTAACATACGAATTGCCTTTAGGCAGTAAGTTGCTTCGTAGCGTCCAAAGTTTGTGAACATCACTTTAGTTGATGTCATCAAACTTTCGGGGAATAGGTTTAGCTGGAACATCACATCGTAGATGCGATCGGCACCGAATGAAACACCAACGCCGCTCATATCCTTAAGACCAAAAACGCCTGTTAAATCATCGTAGCGACCACCACCACAGATACTACCAATCTGAACATCTTTAGCCTTTACCTCAAAAATAGCACCTGTATAATAGTTTAACCCACGAGCTAGTGAAAGGTCGAGTTCAACATCTGTTTTGATATGACCAAGCGCCTCAAGGTATTCGAAGAACTCATCGAGTTCAGCAACACCTTTAGTTCCAACTTCAGAATCAGTAATTAGCTTACGAAGTTTTTCAATCTTTCCTGAATTGCTGCCCGAAAGGGTAAGAATAGGATGTAATTTATCTATCGCCTCTTTCGAAACACCCTTAGCGATTAGTTCAGCAGTTGCTGCTTCGATACCAATTTTTTCAATCTTATCAATAGCAATAGTAATATCGATAAGCATTTCGGGGTGTCCAATATAATCGGCAATCCAACTCAAAATTTTACGGTTGTTCACCTTAAGCGTTGTTCGAACACCTAATTTGGTAAACACCTCGTTGATTATCATCACAAGTTCAGCCTCGTTAAGAATTGAGTTTGAGCCAATAACATCAACATCGCACTGATAAAACTCGCGATAGCGACCTTTTTGAGGTCTATCGGCACGCCAAACAGGCTGAATTTGGTAACGCTTAAATGGGAAAGTTAACTCATTCTGATACTGTACAACAAAACGTGCAAAGGGAACGGTTAAATCGTAACGCAAACCCTTCTCGCAAATGGCCATCGATAGCTGGTTTGAATTACCTGGACGGATAATGCTAGGATCAACCTTATCAATATAATCGCCTGAATTCAAAACTTTGAATAGCAGCTTATCGCCCTCCTCGCCATACTTACCAAGTAAGGTAGAAAGGTTCTCCATCGATGGGGTTTCAATTGGAAGATACCCATAAGTTTTAAAAACCGAACGGATAGTGTCGAAAATATAGTTACGACGAACCATTTCGATAGGAGTAAAATCCCTTGTTCCCTTTGGTATTGATGGTTTTTGAACTGCCATTGTAGTGATGGTTTATTAAGGATGCAAATATAGAAATTTATTGAAGATTAGATAGAATGGATTTTTTCTAAAAATTACATCAAACAATTGCCATTAATCCTGCTAATTGTTATAATTTTAACGAACAAACACACAGCAATGCTAAAACTGCTAAAATTCTTAAGCCCACCTGATTACTGGCGCATACCTGTAATAATTATTATGGGAATATTCTTTGGAATTGGCTTTTATGCCTTTTATATCTCACAAGCACCATCTTACCTCTCCGATAATCCAAAGACTTGTGTGAATTGTCATATCATGGGACCTGAGTATTCTACTTGGGCACATAGCGCACATAGAGAGTATACAAATTGCAACGATTGCCACGTACCGCACAACAATGTGTTTAACAAATATTACTTTAAAGCGAAAGATGGTTTGAGGCATGCTACAATCTTTACACTACGAGGCGAACCACAGGTTATTCGAATTAAAGAAGAAGGGGCTAATGCTGTTCAGAAGAACTGTATTCGTTGCCATAGCCATTTAATTACTGATGTCAAAGTAAGTAGGCTATCAGATTCACTAATGGTTCACCGAACCGATCGTAAGTGCTGGGATTGCCACAGATTAACTCCACACGACAGGGTGCGAGGCTTGACAACAACCCCCTACTCACGAGTTCCAATGCTTGAAAGTCCAGTGCCGGCTTGGCTAAAAAACTTAATGAAAGAAGAAACTAAATAATATAAACAGATGAAACCATTTATCGAAATAGTGAAAGAAAAGCCATGGATGGGCTGGTTGCTTTTTTTTGCAACTGTAATCATTGTATTCCTTCTTGGGCTACTCGCTTCGTCAATAATTGAAAGAAGAACCGAGGCTGAGTTCGTATACACCCCTCAGGTTGAGTACGAGCAATGGGAGCCACGCAATGAGGTTTGGGGTAAAAACTTCCCACGTGAGTACGATACTTACATGCAAACAAGCGATACAACTTTTAAGAGCAAGTATAATGGGGCTCATAAAATTGACATGCTAGAAATTGCTCCTGAAATGGTTGTAATGTGGGCAGGTTATCCTTTCTCCAAGGAGTATAATCAGGCTAGAGGTCACTATTATGCCGTTTCGGATGTTCAGAATATCCTTAGAACGGGCGCACCGATGAAAGCGGAAGACCCATCGATGCCCGGAACTTGCTGGGCTTGCAAAAGTCCTGATGTTCCTAGAATGATGGAAAAAATGGGCATTGAAAGTTTCTATAAAACAAAATGGAGCCAACTAGGCCCCGAGATTACCAACTCTATTGGATGTGCCGATTGCCACAATGCAAAAACAATGAACCTTCAAATATCTCGCCCAGCGTTAATTGAGGCTTTTCAAAGACAAGGAATTGATGTTACAAAAGCATCACATCAGGAGATGCGTTCGCTGGTTTGCGCTCAGTGCCACGTTGAATATTACTTTAAGGGTGATGGCAAATACTTAACATTCCCTTGGGATAAAGGTTTCTCAGCAGAAAATATTGAAGAATACTACGATTCGTATGAATTCTCTGATTGGAAACATGCTCTAAGTCAAACCCCAATGATTAAAGCACAACATCCAGATTATGAATTATTCCGCATGGGTGTTCATTACGACAGAGGTGTCTCGTGTGCCGATTGCCACATGCCTTACAAAAGCGAAGGTGGTGTAAAATTCACCGACCATCATATCCAAAGCCCTTTGAATAACGTTGCCAACACCTGTATGGTTTGCCACAGAGAGGATACCGAAAAGTTGATTAAAAATGTTTACGATCGTCAGGATAAGGTTTTTGAGAATCGCAGTCAACTTGAGAAACTTCTTGCTAAGGCCCATATCGAAGCAAAATTTGCGTGGGATAAAGGAGCATCTGAAAAACAAATGGTTGCTCCTCTTAAACTTATTCGCGCAGCACAATGGCGTTGGGATTTTGCCGCAGCAGGACATGGTTCATCATTCCACGCTCCGCTTGAGGTAAGCCGAATTGTTGGCGCAGGTATCCAAAAAGCCTTGGAGGCTCGCCTTGAAATAGCAAAAGTTTTAGCAAAACTTGGCTATAACGACGAAGTGCCAATGCCCGATATCTCAACAAAAGCAAAGGCTCAAAAATACATTGGGCTTGATATGGATAAGCTAACCGCAGAGAAGAAGGAGTTTGTAAAACAGATTCTTCCAAAATGGAAAGCTGAAGCGCAAGAACGAGAATCAAAATACCCAATAAAGAACTACTAATAACTTATTCTAACATTTAAAAAGGCACAATAGAACTTTACTATTGTGCCTTTATGTTTTATATTTACTCGTTTTAAGTCACTAAATCATACGCAAATGGGTTGGAGAATACGTTTCTATTTCCTTTTCATTCTGACAATTACAATATTTTCGTGCAAAAAGGATGGAGATGGAATTCCAAATCTTGACTTTAAGCAGGAGATGCGAGATTTTGTGATAGGCATTAGCCAATATGCAAAATCAACCAAATCTGATTTTCTGATAATCCCTCAAAATGGCATTGAACTAGTTACTAATGATGGCACCCAAACAGGACTGCCAAACACAGCTTACTTAACAGCAATTGATGGAAACGGACAGGAAGACTTGTTTTATGGCTACGATAACGATGATCAAGCAACTCCGACTAGCGTTAGCAGCTATTTAAAGGCCTTTTTAGATATCTCAAAAGCCGACGGGAATAAGATTTTGGCAACTGATTATTGCTCAACTCACAGCAAAATGGATGATTCGTACAGCCAAAATCACAATGCGGAATATGTTTCATTTGCTGCCGATCAACGAAACCTCAACCAAATTCCAACTTATCCCAATCCAATCCACGAAGAGAGTAATACAACAGTAACAACATTTGTAGGGGTAAAGAACTTTCTATACCTAATAAACCCTGAAAATTTCTCAACAAAAACAGCATACATAAGTGCAGTAACTGCTACAAACTACGATTTGCTAATAATGGATCTATTTTTTAACGATGGAACTGAATTCACCCAAGCAGAAATTAATCAGCTAAAAAACAAAGCGAATGGCGGAAAGCGTTTGGTTATTTCGTATATGTCCATAGGGGAAGCAGAGGATTATCGGTATTATTGGCAATCGTCATGGGTTATAAAAAAACCTAGCTGGATGGATGGCGAAAATCCCAATTGGCCTAGCAACTATAAAGTTAGATATTGGGAACAGAGTTGGAAAGATATCATTTATGGGAACGACAACTCGTACCTAAAAAAGATATTAGATGCCGGATTTGATGGGGTTTATCTTGATATCATTGATGCCTTCGAATATTACGAGTAAATTCTGCATGCATTTTGGGTGTTGTAATTCTTCGGAATTATGAAAACCCTGCTATTAAATAAAATCTTATCTTTGCAACTTCATTAGGGATGTGTGGATTTAATTTGTGATTTAACATACTGCAAATCATTGCATAATGATTTGCATAGTTTCATCATTAATATAATGTGGATTCGAAATGAGCGAGATTATTACCTACAACAGAACCAAAGAATTTTTTGAGTATTACCGCCGGATGGTAGATGGTTCTAAAATGCACGAGGACACCGAAATTACCCCCGATAACGTTTATCAGGAAGCACATAAGGAGAATCGCGAATTACTGCTTGAAATAGTCACAAAATGCCACTTGCCCGGAAGCAACATCTTAGGGGTTGAAAACATCTTGAAATTAAACGAGCTGGCTCAGCAGGGTAAATCATGCCTAATTCTATCAGAGCACACCTCGAACCTTGATGTACCCAACCTTTTCGCTCAATTTTACAATCACGAAAATGAATCGTTAAAAGAGATATTCGAGAAGTTTATCTTTATTGCTGGTACAAAGCTTAACGCCGAGCCAATGGTTAAACTCTTTACCGAGATGTTTACCCGAGTTGTTGTTTACGCTATTCGCTCGCTGAATGAGATGAAGAACGATGAGGAACGACGCGAAGAGGTTGAACTAGCAAATAGAATCAATCTAAAATCAACACGTAAAATTGGAGAGCTAAGAAATCAAGGGTACATGTTCTTTCTTTATGCAAGCGGAACAAGATATCGCCCTTGGCTACCCGAAACAAAGCGTGCAATCTCAGCCATTTATGGATATTTAAACTCGTTCGATTATATCTGCTGCGTATCTGTGAGCGGAAACACTATGGCGCCAGAGGAGCATGAGGATATGACCAAAGAGACTATTTGCGACGATGTTATCATTTTCAACTTTGGCGAGGTTATCGACTCGAAAGAGTACATTAAAAAAGTTCTAGAATCGCCAGATGCACCAAATGCTTGCGATAGTGAGGGTAAGGAGCAGGTAAAGCAATTTGTTGCAGATACAATCACCGATAGAATTGATGAGCTTCATGCCATTGGCGACAAGTATCGTAACCGGTTTATTTAATACTTAAGAGTTCTAGACTTGAACCTTTAGCAATTGCGCTTGTTCTTTCTCCATTAAATAAATTTCAATGAACGAATTCGATCAAAGGGCAGCCAGTTGGGATGAAAACCCAATGCATTGGGATCGCTCAAAGGCAATTGCAGAAGAGATTATAAGAACAATCCCTTTAAAAACCTCAATGAACGCCCTAGAATTTGGGGCAGGAACAGGTATTCTCAGCTTTATGCTGAAGGATCATCTGAAAGAAATCACATTAATGGATAACTCCATTGAGATGCTCAAGATGACAGATGCCAAAATTATGAAATCGAAGGCATCGAACCTCAAAACCATACATTTTGAACTTGAACAAAGGGATCACATAGGTGATAAATTTGATTTTATTTTTACCCAAATGGTACTCCACCATGTTGAAGATGTTAATGGGATTATATCGCGTTTCAACGGATTACTGAACCCAAGAGGTTATATTGCAATATCGGATCTTTACACCGAAGATGGCACATTCCATGATGCTGGATTTGAAGGACATAAGGGGTTTGAGGTTGAGCATCTATCAAAATTGCTTGCGGACAATGGGTTCGAAAACATCAATCACAAGCAATGCTTTGTTATAAACAGACCATTACCCGATGGAAGTATAAAACAATTCCCTATCTTTCTGCTTACAGCAAATAAAGTTTAACATTAACGATAACTAATCATGATGGAAGTTACATTTGATGGCGGAAAAGTAATTACCGCCCACCTTAACGGACATAAAATAAGCACCGATCAACCAATTAACGGAGGAGGAACAAACACAGCCCCTTCGCCTTTTGAATTGTTCTTAGCATCCATTGGAACATGTGCAGGCATTTACGTGAAAGGCTTCTGCGATCAGCGAGGAATTCCGGCCGATAACATTAAAATTATCCAAACCATGGATTATGATAGAGCAACCGGTTTGCCATCGGATATCAAGATTGACATACAACTTCCTGCTGATTTCCCAGAAATGTACAAGGAAGCGGTGATTAAAGTTGCAGACCTTTGCAAGGTTAAAAAAACGATTGCCAACCCGCCTAAGTTTAGCGTGGTTACATCAACATTACAAAAGCCAATATAATCTTAAACTTAATTGAATAGTTTTTAATTTAATTAAAGAATATTAAATAACTAACAAATAAAAAAGAATTGCTCACCACTTCGAGTTAGTTAGTCAAAACATTTAAAACCTTTATCATACAAATACGTAACATCAAAACAAAACTATTATTTACCCTGTTTATTAGATAATTAGCAATATTTTTCACCAAATGAAAACTCTTTCTTCATTTCTTCTTACCTGTCTTCTTTTGACCGGACTGGCTACAAGGGCTCAGGTTGCTATTAATAACTCCGGAGCAGCGGCAAATTCATCAGCTATGCTTGATATTGTTAGTACTGACAAAGGGCTACTTATTCCAAGAGTTGCCGACACAACTTCCGTTTTATCGCCTGCTGTTGGATTGCTAATTTACAGAACCAATTCGCCACAAGGGTTTTTCTATTACAATGGACAAAAATGGCAAAAGATTGGTATTGAAGCAACTTCCTCTACAGTAAATTATGTTGATCTCACAACAAATCAAACTGTTAATGGCAATAAGATTTGGAATGGGAATGCTACATTTAATTCCGGCTTAAATGCCTCTGGCGGTACAATAAACCTTAACAACGATTCAAACTCCACTACAAACATTAACTCAGGGACTTCAAATGGCACAGTCAATATTGCCAATGGGACATTAGGTGGCAATGCAATTAACATTGGAAATGTCATCGGAGCGACAAGTTTAAACCTTAGAACTGGAACAAGTAATTTTTCACTTGATGGCGTTGGAGCCTCAAACTACACAATAGGTTCATCAACCACAACTGGAACTATTTCTATTGGAGGAAACACACAATCAGGTACAATTGGCATTGGAACAGGCACTGGTTTACAAACACTTAATTTTGGTACAGGAGGAACAGGAATAAAAACTATTAATATTGGAACTGGTTCAGTCGCTAACTCAATTAGGATTGGAAACACAACATCTGGTACTAAAACTGGCATAAACCAAACCACACCCACAGCACAACTCCATCTAGGAGTCGGCTATGCTACTGCAAACAATGGGGCACCACTTAAATTTACAGCAGGAACAAACTTAGCAACGCCAGAATCGGGAGCTGTTGAATTTGATGGCTCAAACTACTATGTCTCAACTGGTACAACTCGATATACTTTAGCAAAAACCTTAACCGCAACGGCCACACTTAATTTCGGAAATACAAATACGAATTCAAGTAGAGATTTAACAATTACGGTAAATGGTGCTGCAATTGGTGATGTTGTAATGCTTGGTGTTCCAAGTAGTGCTGTAAACAATAACTCCTGCTACACGGCATGGGTTAGTGCGGTCAATAAGGTAACTGTACGTTTCAACAATTACAGCGCCGCTGGAATTAATCCAGCATCGGGGGTGTTTCGGGTAAGCGTAATTAAATACTAAACTTTTTTATTTTAGGCTAACCAATGTTTTTTATGAAAGTAAAAACGTTGGTTAGTTTTTCTTTTGTTTAATTTTGAGAGCGGCAATCATTTATGAATATCTCTGACATTATCAAATTCCTTAAAAAAGCAAAAACCACAGTCCTACGATTTGGGCTCGATTGGTTTATTCTTGCTCTTATTGGCATGATTGTACTGGCCTACTTCTGGTCAGCACCCGGGATACAAAAAGGGTTGTTCTCGCTCAAAAGCATTGCTGGATATGGCGTTTCGCTAATTTTCTTTTTTTATGGTTTGCGCTTAAGTCCACAGAAACTTCGCGAAGGGCTAAGCAATTGGCGATTGCATGCGGTTGTTCAGCTATCAACATTTGTGCTTTTCCCAGTAATTCTGCTTCTACTTAAAAGATTTTTTGGCAATAACGGGAATGATCTATTCTGGTTGGGTGCTTTTTATGTTGCTGCGTTGCCATCAACTGTATCTTCTTCTGTTGTGATGGTTTCCATAGCAGGAGGGAATATCCCCGCGGCCATTTTCAACGCAAGTATTTCGAGTTTGATTGGTGTTTTCATAACCCCATTATGGATGGGTATTGTGCTAACAACAAGTGCTCAGGGGTTTGATTTAACAGACGTAATTATCAAGCTAATAATTCAAGTTTTAGTCCCAGTAACATTAGGTATATTACTTCACTTTAAGTTTGGGGCTTTTGCCGAGAAGCATCGTAAAACCATGCGCTATTTCGATCAGGGTGTAATTCTGCTAATTATCTATACCGCCTTTTGCGAATCGTTCTCAAAGCACCTTTTCAGCGGACACGGAGCGGTAGACATCATTATACTTGGCATATCGATGATTGCCCTATTCTTTCTTGCTTATGCCATTATCTCTTTGGTTAGTAAGATCATGGGATTTAATCGCGAAGATAATATAACGGCTGTTTTCTGCGGATCGAAAAAGTCATTGGTTCACGGAACTGTAATGTCGAAGGTATTGTTTCCAAATGCAGCGGCAACCGGAATAATCCTATTGCCTTTGATGATATACCATGCGCTACAGCTAATGGCTGCAAGTATTATTGCTCAAAGCATGGCAAGGAAAGTAATCAGCAAATAAGTTACTTTTCTCCTTAGAGCTAAGGGGAATCAACTATTTATGGCAAATAAGATTAATTGACTTTCGACAGGCTAAACGGCAAGCTATAGCTGCTTTTCATCTCCTTGCACCAATCGAGCATATCGGTATCATCTTCCTCGTAGTAGAGGTCAACGCTTATGTTCGCTCCCATCTCCTGAATCATCTCCGCCTGTTGGAAAAGTTTACAGAGCGATTTACCAGATGTGCAATTCAAATAGGTTAACCGAAAAGCAAGGGTTATCCCTGCTGTTTTTTTCATTTTAATGAATTCGTAAAGCCATTTCTGTATAGGCTCAATCAATTCACTGGGGTTGCTCGAAATGAAATTCCCTTTAAACGAAACTTCACCAGAGGTTTTATTGCAAGAAATTTCGGGGGTTTGCTTTGTTCCTGGGATGAACAAACTCTCTAAAACCATTACATCTTCAGCCATTCCGCTGCTAATTTCAACACCTGCCATACCTTTTGCATGAGTTAGTAACTCAACAAATATAGCAATCGAAGTATATGATATTTGCTAAAAAAGTGTCAAGTTGATTTTAAAGATAATTTCTATCAAAACAAACTGCAAGTTCATCAATAAAAACAAAGAGTTCGCCAAAACCCTAATTGTTTCCAGAATTCTGAATTTGTTTTAGAAGATAGTTTTTAAACTCGTAATCGGTTTGATAAAGCAGAAAAACCTTTGTTGGGGGAAGTACTTGCTTAAACTTATCATTGAATTCTACAAGCAAATCCGCTTCCTGCTTTTTGAAATTGACGTACATATCAGCATATTCAGCAATCTCTTTGCTAGAAAGCTTCTCGATATTCTTACCACAGTACTTCATTGCTGAGCGTCTATTATCGTATATCTGATTTTTCTTAACCCAATACTCATCATAAACAGGCCAAAAGAGTTCAGCCTCTTCCTTAGTAAGGTTCAACTTTTTATTGAAAAAAGCTACCTTTTCGGCTTTAAGCTCCGCCTCGCCCTTCTCCACTTTTGATTTACAAGAGAAAAGAATTAACGAAACGAGTAATAATATAATTGTCTTCCTATTCATTACGGCTTAATTGTTCTTGTTGGTTCAAGTAGAGTACCATTTTCGATATAGTCGTTTAAAAGGTAATCCATTAGCTCATCGTTCTTTTGATTTTTAACAGAATCCTTTCTAACACCTTTATTTACAGCCTCATAAAGCTGAAACTCTTCAAACTCAGTTCCGCTCTCCTCAACTATTTTAATATAATCCTTTGTAAATGGGCTGTTAAGTCCAACTTGCTTTGAATAGTAATAGCCAGTTAAAGCAAGCATTGCAAAAAGGCAAATTCCTGCAGCAAGCGCAAGCTGTGTCCTTAATGTAACAGCCCAGCTAGTTGAAACCTCGTCGGTCTCTTGTTTCTTACAAAATTCTTGAACCCTCGATGGCAAACCATCAAAATAACCCTCAGGAACCTTATATGGGTTCCTTTTCCCGGCCTCGGTCAATTTTGGTCCAAATGTTTCTAAATCACTCATCTCTTTATATAATTCTTCTGAAAGTATGACATTTACCCTTTAAAAGGGTTTAATCTTCTTCTAAAAATTTTTCAATTTTTTTCATCGCATGATGAAACGATGCCTTTAACGCACCAACAGATGTGCCAAGAACTTCCGACATATCCTCGTATTTCATCTCCTCAAAATACTTCATATTAAATACCAATCGTTGCTTCTCAGGCAGTCTAACAATGGCCTTTTGAAGTTTCAGCTGTAGTTCATTCCCATCGAAGTACGGATCGGTTTCGAGGCTATTAGATAGCTGCTGCTCTACATCGATTAATGGCAAAAAGTACTTTGTGCGTTTTCTTTTTAAAAAAGTCAACGCCTCATTAGTGGCAATTCGGTAAAGCCATGTGTACAACTGGGAGTCCTCGCGAAAGTGCTGAAGACCTCCCCAAACCTTTAGAAAGGTGTTCTGTACAACATCATCGGCATCGTCGTGATTGATTACGATTTTGCGAACATGCCAGTAAATTCGCTCCTGATACTTACGAACGATAAGGTTAAATGCATAGTTCTGAGTATCGCTATTGCGATACATCTCGAGCAGCTCCTTATCGCTGTAATTATTCATTCTTTGGCAAGACTACTTACGAGCGATTGCTTTTTTAGCTGCATCAACAACGTTTGTTGAATCGAGGCCATACTTTTTCATCAACTCTTCGGGTTTACCGCTTTCGCCAAACTTATCGTTAACAGCAACCATCTCGAGTGGACGAGGTAACTTGCGGGCAAGTAGTTGAGCGATGCTATCGCCTAAACCACCATTCATCAAATGCTCCTCGGCTGATACAGCACAACCAGTTTTGGTAACCGATTTAAGAATTGCCTCCTCATCTAAAGGTTTGATGGTATGAATATTGATAACCTCTGCGCTGATTCCTTGAGCCTCAAGAGCCTCGGCAGCCTCAATGGCTTTCCAAAGCATATGGCCAGTTGCAAAGATACTTACATCCTTGCCCTCAATCATTGTAACGGCTTTACCAATGATGAGAGGCTCGTTTTCAGGTGTAAAGTTTGGAACAACTGGGCGTCCAAAACGAAGGTAAACAGGACCTACATACTCAGCAATTGCTAAAGTTGCTGCTTTAGTTTGATTATAGTCGGCTGGGTTAATAACGACCATGTTTGGTAGCATTTTCATCAACCCAATATCCTCCATAATTTGGTGCGTAGCACCATCCTCGCCAAGGGTAATACCTGCATGCGAAGCGCAAATTTTCACATTCTTGTTTGAATAGGCTACGCTTTGGCGAATTTGGTCGTAAACACGACCGGTAGAGAATCCGGCAAAAGTACCAGTGAATGGAATTTTACCACCAATGGTTAACCCTGCAGCCAAGCCAATCATGTTTGCCTCAGCAATACCTGTTTGAAAAAATCTTTCGGGAAAATCTTTTACAAAATCGTCCATTTTGAGCGAGCCAATAAGGTCGGCACAAAGGGCAACAACGTTAGGATTCTTTTTCCCAAGTTCGTGTAAGCCTGCTCCAAAACCAGAGCGGGTATCTTTATTTCCTGTTGATACTATTTTCTTCATCTAATTGTCTTTTTTGAGAGAGATTGCATCCCTCTTATTTAAGCTTAAAGGCTTTAAAAACTGACTAGAACTATTTATTACGCTGAACCCTTTCGGTTGCCTCTTTCTTAATCAAACCAAGAATGATTAGCTCGGCGCTAGCGTAATTAGTTGCAAGTGGAATATTGTTCATGTTGCAAGCCTCAAGCAAGTAACGAATATCCTCGTGATGCTGCTGAACCACCTTATGATCGCGAAGGAAGATAACGATATCAATCTCTTTACGACCAATCATCTCGGTAATTTGATTATATCCACCAGAAACGCCAGGGCTAAGATGCTTACAATTCAACCCTTGCGATTCGATAAATTCGGCAGTTCGGCCTGTGGCAAGAAGGTTAACACCTGGTAACCAATCGGCATGATCTTTTAAAAATCGAACTAACTCAGGCTTTTTTGCATCGTGTGCAATAACTGCTATATTTTTCATCTCTTATAAATTAAATAGTTCTTATATAAAACATTAAAAATCACCAATGGTTGCTGGTAGCTGCGCCATTGCACGAGCAAACTCGTCGTCGTTTGGTGACTTACCATGCCATTTGTGAGTTCCCATCATAAAATCAACGCCCATACCCATCTCCGTTTTCATGATGATAACTACAGGTTTACCTTTTCCATTTCTCGATTTTGCCTCGGCAAAACCTTTAACAACCTCTTCCATTACGTTGCCGTTCATTTCAACAACATCCCATCCGAAAGCAACCCATTTTGCTTTAAGATCGCCAAGTGAAAGAACTTTATCAACCGGACCATCAATCTGCTGTCCGTTATAATCGACTGTTGAAATTAAATTATCAACCTTATTGGCCGCAGCATACATTACTGCTTCCCAAATTTGACCCTCTTGCAATTCGCCATCGCCATGAAGGGTGTAAACTAGATGCTTATCGCCATTCAACTTCTTAGCTAAAGCTGCACCACAAGCAACTGAAAGGCCTTGACCAAGCGAACCTGATGCAATTCGAATACCCTCTAGATGCTCGGCTGTGGTTGGGTGACCTTGTAAACGAGTACCAATAATTCGGAAGGTGCTTAGCTCGCTAACATCGAAGAAACCTCGACGAGCCATTACGCTATACCAAACTGCCGAAAGGTGACCGTTTGAAAGGAAAAAAAGATCTTCACCTTTTCCATCCATGGTGAAGTTTTTAGGATCGATGCTCAACGTATCGAAATACAATGCAGTAAAAAAGTCGGCACAGCCTAGCGAACCCCCTGGGTGACCGCTTGCTGGTTTATGAATCATACGGATTACATCACGACGAACTTGCGCTGCAATTGTTTTTAAATTTTGAATATCAGCCATTTATATCTATTTATAGATTAAAAAAATCAACAAAAACCCAATTTGCAAATGTAATTGTAAAATCCACACGCATGACGTGAGTTGCGAATAAAAATGCAATGATTTTAAGGCATTTTTCAACAGCAAAAAGAAAAAAACAGAAAAATTTAATGGAAAAAAGGTCTAAATTTGCAGTCCAAATTAACAAATACAACAATGGGTTTACAGTGTGGTATCATAGGAATAACTAATGTTGGAAAGACAACCATTTTCAACTGCATGTCGAGCACCAAGGCACAGGCAAGCAATTTCGCCTTCAGTTCTAACAAATCGAATATCAGCATAATAAACGTACCTGACGATAGGCTTTACGTTTTGGAGAAATTTCAACCTACCGACAGAACGGTTCATACAACTGTTGAAATTGTTGATATCCCCGGTTTAGCAAAGGGTGCCAACAAGGGCGAAGGGATGGGTAATAGTTTTTTAGGAGATATCCGTAATTGCGATGCGCTAATCCATGTACTTCGTTGCTTCGACGACGAAAACCTACCCCACGTTGATGGTTCGGTTGACCCAGTTCGCGATATCGAAACCGTGAATTTCGAACTTCAGGTTAAGGATCTTGAATCGATTGAGAAAAAGATTCAACGCCTTGAAAAGCTCATTAAAACTGGCGACAAGGATGCGAAGCATGGCACTGAAGTTCTAAAAGTATATAAAGATCATTTGGAATCGTTCCAAAGCGCAAGAACTGCTCCTGTTGAAGAGCATGATAAACGCTTTATTGCCGACCTTTTCCTACTTTCGACAAAACCTGTTATTTACGTTTGTAATGTTGATGAGTCATCGGCTGTAAAAGGCAACAAGTATGTTGAGAAGGTAAAGGAATTCTTTAAAAACGAGGATACCGAGATATTAATCATTGCAGGTAAAGTAGAGGCTGATATCGCAGAATTGGATAGCGAAGAGGATAGAACAGCATTCCTAAAGGATGTTGGGCTAACAGAACCTGGCGTTAACAAGCTTATACGCGCAGCGTATACTTTGCTCGACCTTGAAACTTTTTTCACCATTGGTCAAAAAGAGAATCGTGCTTGGACAATCAAAAAAGGGATGACTGCACCACAGGCTGCAGGAGTTATCCACAGTGATTTGGAGCGTGGCTTCATCCGTGCAGAGGTAATCAAGTACAACGATTTCATCACGCTTGGCTCGGAGCACGCTTGTAAGGAGAAAGGCAAACTTCACGTTGAGGGTAAAACCTATATCGTAGAGGATGGCGATATCTTACACATCAGATTTAACGTATAGTTTTACAATTCAATACTTCAAAGACCTGATGAACAATCAGGTCTTTTTTATTTTAGATACCCTCAAATTTGTTAATATTGCAGCACTGCATGAACATTTGCATTTACAGTTCGTTTAAATATTAATATCTTTGTAACTATTCAACAGTAATCGAAATAAAGAAGAACCACGGAGACACTGAGAACACAGAGAACAAGAGGAAGAAGCTAACTTTTTTCGATGGAGAAGATTGCTCATTAAAATAAGTTTGTTTTGGTTCCTATTAAAGAACTAATTAAGGTTATTATCTGTAATCAACGAAGTAAACCTCTGTGAACCCTGCCTAGCGGCAGGCAGGTCTGTGCCTCCGTGGTGAAAAGCTCCATATATTTGATGATTAAATATTTTATTTGATGAGAAAAATCGCATTTATATCAATATTAATTCTACTTCGTTTTTTTGCATTTAGCCAGCAAAAGGAGTCATTCAATTTCAAATTCATTGAATCTAGCAAGGAGATAATCAATACAACTTTAACTCGAACTATCTCCATCGATAATGTTAAGGGCGACACCGTTTTTGCTTACGCCAATTCCGATCAGATGATTGCCTTTAGAAAGTTGGGCTACAAGTATACTATCATCCCAAAAACGACAATCAACACAAAGTCAATTACAATGGCAACTACCGTTGCCCAAATGGCCAACTGGGATAAATACCCAACCTACTCGGTTTACCGAGGATTGATGAAAAAATTTGAACAGGATTACCCAGCACTTTGTAAGCTCGATTCGATTGGAATAACCCCTAATGGACACCAAATCTACGTTGTAAAACTCTCAAATAACGTTACCATTGATGAACCTGAGGTTGAAACATTCTACACAAGTTCAATGCATGGCGATGAAATTACAGGATACCCGTTAATGCTTAGGCTCATCGATTCGCTTCTATCGAGCTATGCTACCAGTCCACGAATTGCTGCGATGCTCGACAATATGGCAATATATATCAACCCAAATGCAAACCCTGATGGCACTTACAATAGTGGTAACAATACAGTTGCAGGTGCTATTCGCGAAAACAGCACGGGTTATGTTGATATCAACAGAAATTTCCCTGACCCAAAGGGAGGAGCACATCCCGATGGCTACTCAACCCAGCCTGAAACTCAAATTATGATGGATTTTGCCTCAGCAAGGCACTTTACACTATCAGCAAATTTCCATGGTGGCGTTGAATTGGTAAACTATCCTTGGGATACGTGGTTAAGCTCGACAAAAAAACACCCAGATCATAATTGGTTTGTCAATTTCTCTCGTCAATATGCCGACTCTGCCCAAGCCAATAGCCCTGAAGGCTATTTTACTGACATGAATAATGGGATAACTCATGGCGGAGACTGGTATGTGGTTGAAGGCGGTAGGCAGGATTATATGAACTGGTGGCATCACTGCCGCGAAATAACCATTGAAATCTCATCAACAAAACTCGTTTCCTCTGAGAGTTTACCAAACTTTTGGAATTACAACAAAGAGGCGTTATTAGGCTATCTTGAATCGGCAACACAAGGTTTTAAAGGTGTTATAACAAATAGCGAAGGAGAACCAATTAAGGCCAAAGTTTTTATTGACGGGCACGATGCAGATAGTTCGCATGTTTATTCAAGTTCAACAACAGGATTCTATGCTCGGCCCATTGAGCCGGGAACGTGGAGTGTAACATATTCGGCACTTGGATACCAGTCACAAACACATTCTATTAAAATTGCAAATTGGAATTCAACAGTTGAAAAAAACATCGAACTAAAGCCTTTATTTAATTTAATCTTTGATGTTAAAGAATCTGAGACTCCATTAGAGAATGTAAATATCAGTTTTAATAGTATAAACAAGCAAACCTCATCCAACGGGCAAGCTCTTTACAGTAGCATCCCTGAAGGTGATGCTTATAGCTACACCGTTAGCATGAGTGGTTATCACACGGCAACTGGTCAAGTAAACATTATTGGAGATAGAACAATAAGCATCAACTTAATTCCCGATGCGAGCACCGTTTATACAGTTTCGTTTGACATTACAAATCAATCTACCCCAGTTGAAGACGCTACAATACAATTCAATGGAGTTGAACAAGAAACTTCAACTACCGGCTCTGTGACTTTTACAAACACATTACAAAACGCAAATTACAGTTATTCGGTTAGCAAATTGGGTTATCAAACCATATCAGGTCAAACAGATGTTACTGGAGATAAAACCTTAAGCATTGAACTTATCCCCTACTTATATTCATTAGATATTAATGTTAAACACCTTGGAGTTGCAATACCTAATGCAAGTGTTACATTCAACGGGATTGAAAATCAAACAATATCAAATGGGACAGCATCTTTTAGCAATGTTTTGTATGGCAATGGCTATAGCTATTCTATAACAAAAGCAGGGTACAAGACAGTAACAGGCAAGATAAATGTAATAAGCAATAATACCCTTGAAGTTGAATTGATTCCAATCTTTGACATAACCTTTAACGTGTCGAATCAGGGACTCCCATTGGCTAATGCTAAAATCTTATTCAATAGTCGCGTTTTACCCACAAATTCAAGCGGAATAGCAACTTTTAGCAATGTTCTTTATGGAAACAGTTACCCTTATACAGTAAGTCGTTCTAACTACAACAATGCTTCTGGAGTAGTTGATGCTGTTGACAATAAGAATATCAATATTGAATTAACTAGCGTTGGAGTTACATCTCCAGTAACTGAAAATAATATACTTAACGTTTGGCCAAATCCATTTGCAAGCAACCTAAACATCAGCTTTAACCTAACTCGTCCCACACCTATTAACGTTACCGTTTACACTATCGACGGGCGATTGGTTAAAACCATTGCTAACAAGCTTGGCAATGAAGGGTTAAATAGCATCAATTGCGCTGATTTAAATGGCATTAACGACGGTTCGTATATCATTGTTCTTAGGGTTGATAATAAATCTTACTCGCAGATTATTCAGCATATCCGATAATCAATCATTTTTTTGATATTTTTGTGAGGGTGCTAATAGGTTGGCACCCTTAAATTTTTTGAATCATGAAGAAGCTGTTCCTCTCGTTAATACTCGTTTCAGTTTTCGCAAACACAATGCTTTCGCAGCAACGCATGGCAATCCCATCGGAGAAGCCAAAACTTATTATTGAAATAATTGTAAGCCAAATGCGCTACGATTACGTCCATCGCTACTGGAATAAATTTGGCGAGGATGGCTTTAAAATGCTAGTAAACGAGGGGGCATTTTGCAAAAATGCTAAGTACAACTATCTTTTAACTCAATCGTACCCCGGCATTGCAACCATTGCAACGGGTGCAAACCCTATGGTTCATGGCATTATTGCCAACAAATGGTATAACAAATTAAATAACTCGGAGATTGATGCCGTAGCCGATGAGAAGATGAACACCATTGGTGGCAGCTTCTTTAGCGGAAAATTCTCGCCCAAGCAGATTACAACTAGCACCTTTGGCGATGAACTGGGTCTTTACGATCCCCTTTCTAAAGTGGTTGGAATTTCGCTCGATGCTGGCTCTGCAATTCTCTCAACCGGACATAACCCAACTGGTTCATATTGGTTCGATGCTGAAAAAGGGAATTTTGTATCAAGTTCGTTCTTCATGTCGGAGCTACCCGCTTGGGCCGATACCTTTAACACCAAGAAATTTGCAAAACTATATGCTGAACGCGAGTGGAGCGCATCGAAACCAATTAGTTCATACGACGAGGCCGACACTAATAAGGTTAAAGCCCCTGAGGTGAAGAAAAAGCTTAAGGATAAGTTGAAAGGAATGATTGATGGCGTTATACAGAAAAAGAGCCCAACGCTTAGTTTCACCCCCATGTTCAAATCGCCATACGGCAATTTACTTGCAAAGGATTTTGCCATAGCATCGATTGTTGGCGAAAATCTTGGCTCCGATGAACATACCGATTTGCTAACGCTAACCTTTGCAGTAAATCGAAATATTGGATTAAAATACGGGCCACAATCCATCGAGGTTGAGGATACCTATATCAAGCTAGATAAAGAGCTAGCTCATTTCCTTAAGTTCATCAACGAGACCATCGGGCGCGAGAATGTTCTAGTTGTGCTCACATCCGACCAAGGAATTGCATCGACCCCAGCGTATCTCGAAAAATCGAAAATTCCCGGTGGATATTTTGACCCCAATAAAGCGATGGCACTGCTTGGCAGCTACCTTAAAGCAGTTTACGGGCAGGGAAACTGGGTAGTTAGCTATAACGAGAAGCAGATTTACCTAAACCGAAGAATAATTGAGGACTCGAACCTTAAACTAGCCGATGTGCAGCAGAAGATTGCTGACTTTATGCTCGAATTCTCTGGCGTGGCCAATGCCATTACTAGCAGCACGCTTCAAAGTTCGAACTTCACCTCGGGCATATTCGAGAAATTCCAGAACAGCTATAACCCTCGCCGTTCCGGCGATATCATTATAAACCTTGAGCCCGGTTGGGTTGAGAGTAATGGCACCGTTACCTCAGGCAACTCGGCCTACAGCTACGATGTGCATGTACCGCTAATTTGGTACGGATGGAAGGTAAAGCGCCGCTCAATCCTTTCGCCAATCGATATGACCGATGTATCGCCCACCCTATCGACCATGCTTGGAATAACATGGCCAAATGGAGCAACGGGAACACCAATACGGGAGTTAATTGAGTAAGTTGGCAAGTTATATTAACAAGCATAAAAGATGCATCTTTTTAATAACCTCAATTTTATGTGATTAAAATTATTATTTTCGTAAAACAATAATTTAAAACGATAACTATGAAAAAGATAATTACTCTTTTTTCTTTAATTGGGCTTTTATGCATTGGTTTTGTTTCATGTAAAAAGGACAGCGAAGAAGTTGCCACAAACTATGTAAAAATTGAGGGTACTTTTACAATTGGCGAAAAAGAATATATCAGCCCAACATTCGACCTGGGCAATCCCGAAGATCATGAAGCACAGCTGAACACTGTTATTTCTAAAAATACTTATAATGGAATTACAATCATTCCTGCTCAAGCATTCGATTTGGGTAATGATAATTCCTTAATGTATTATATGGAAATTAATTCGGCAGAAGTTGGTCCTGCTCAGATGTACTGTAATTTCAGAATTAATTCTGCTATTAATAAAAGCACAAGCCTCTTTATCTCTAACGATGAGGTAAATGTAAATATTACAAAAATTGGTGAAGTAGGTGGCTATATCGAGGGTACATACGAGAGCGATTTTTATTTATCAGGAGAAAAGCAAGCACCATTTCACGTGAAAGGGAAATTTAAAGTTAAGCGCTACGAATCCATAAACAATATCAAACAATAAGTCTTTCCAAGCACAGTCGCTTTGTTAGCGCGCGTCTCCAGACGCGCGTTTTTTTTTATACTTAACCAAAGCAAACAGAATTCCACCAATCACTCGTGCTGATTTTAAAAAAACAGCGCTGCCAAACAGTAGTTTTTGATAGTTGTGCACAAAGTATCTCAATTATATAGGGACTAAATTGCTTCATGGGATCATATAGGTAGAAGGTGTAAATACAATAACCCATAAAACACACCGCCATGAAAACAATAAAAAATATATTCACTGCAGCTCTCGAAATTCTTCTTGCAACCATAACAACAATGGCAGATGCACCCGAGAGCACGATGTTTTACATGAGCAGTCGTAATCGTTACTATGCAACCAAGTTTATTCTAGCTTCAAACCTTATCGTTTTACCGTTCAGCATTAACAAATCCGACTCGCTAAACCTTGTTTTTGATACAGGAGTTGGCCGTACAATAATAACCGACCTGTCAAACCCCAATGCTATGCCGCTTAAAGGCCGAAAGGTTAAGGTTATGGGGTTAGGAACAAAAGAATCGGTTGATGGAATACTTTCGAGAAATAATGCTCTTTCGATGGGTGAGATTTCTGGTGATTGTCAGGAAGTCCTTTATGTTCCAAACAAAGCAATCGATTTATCATCGGGTATGGGGCACCATATTCATGGGTTAATTGGACGCTCCATTTTCGAAAGATTTGTAGTTGAAATAAGCTACACCCATAAAACCGTTAAGTTTTTCAACAACAGTCTTAGTCGCAAAATCCGAAAGAACGAAGAGGTAATTCCAATTGAACTGATTGATGGACGACCATATATTACTGCTCAGGTAACCATTAATGGCAAACAATTTCCAGTAAAACTGCTTTTCGATACGGGAATGAGCTTCGCTTTATGGTTCGATCCTGCCACAAATGCCAACATTAAGCCTTCGGCAATTAGAAGGCACGATGCATTTGGAAGTGGGTTAAACGGAGCCGTTATGGGCGAAGTATCGAGGGTGGAAAAATTTCAAATTGGAAAATTTGAGTTCAATAACGTTATTACTGCTTTCCCCGATTCAAACAGTATTGGCGATGCCACAGCAAATTCCGACCGAAACGGAAGCGTTGGAGCCGATATCTTTAGAAGATTTAACGTAACCATCGACTATCAGAACAAAAGAATAATCCTTAGCAAAAACAGCTCTTACAAGGAGCCATTCTCGTACGATATGTCGGGCATTGAGGTTGGCACAATAATTCCAGGGCTTCCATATTATCGTATAGTTACGGTTGGAAATAACACCCCCGCCTCCGAGTGTGGCTTAATGGAAAACGACTTACTAAACAGCATCAACGGACAGCAAGTTTCGAACCTTTCGCTTTGCGAAATAACCTCGATGCTTAAAAGCAAAGAAGGCAAGAAAATTAAGATTACCATTATGAGAAATGGTGAACTTATTAAAGTAAACTTTAAGTTAAGAAAGTTGGTTTAATACGTTTGGATCGAAACCCAAGCGAGTTGAGTGAAAGTTCTATAAAAAAAGCGTTTTTTTTCCATTTTTTTAACAAATCAATTTTTCCCATCAAACATTGATTTATATCAATATCTATATAAATCAATATGCATATCTTTGTATCGTTAATAAACCAAAAGACAAATAACAATTAATTATAAATCATATAATTACTCAAAAAATGAGGGAAAAAATTTTCAAACTATTTGCCATTGTAGCGCTCATTGCAGTTGCATCAATTGGCAAAGCACAGGTAGACGATCCTATTAGCTGGAACGTAAAAGCCAAAGCAATAAGTGGCAATAAATACGAGCTAATAATTAATGCATCAATCGAAGAGGGTTGGCATTTATACTCAATAACACTTCCCGAAGGTGGCCCTATTGCAACAACGTTCACCTTTAATCAAACACCCGATTTTAAACTTATTGGTAAGGTTAAAGAGTTAACCAAAGCTACAAAGGAGCACGACGAGATTTTCAACTTAGACCTATCGTACTTTGCAAATAGCGCATCGTTTAGCCAAGAAGTTGAATTGACAAGTGCTGCAACCGAAATTAAAATTAACGCTGAATACCAGGCTTGCTATGCCGACAAGTGCATTTACCTCGAGAAAGATTTTTCGGTAAAAGTTGGCGAGGGCAATGTTGCCGAAACCAAAACCGAAGAGGTTAAAAAGGAAGAGGTGATTAAACCACTTGTATCGATCGAGGAACGTAAGGTCGATAACGAAGAAACACCTAAAAAAGAGGATAACTCATCTCTACTCGTTTTCTTCCTCATCTCATTTGCTGCTGGTCTTGCGGGATTGCTTACGCCATGCGTTTTCCCGATGATTCCGATGACCGTTTCATTTTTTATGAATAAGCAGGCGAATAAGTTTAACGCCTTTATGAATGCGTTAGTTTTTGGGATTTCTATTATTGCCATTTATACATCTATTGGATTGCTCGTTTCACTTACAAACCTTGGAGCAAACTTTGCAAGTCAACTAACTTCGCACTGGATTACAAATACAATTTTCTTCGTTCTGTTCATTGCCTTTGCAGCATCATTCTTCGGTCTATTTGAGATTGTTCTACCAGGTAGCCTTGCTAACAAAACCGATAGCAAAGCCGATAAGGGTGGCTTTATTGGCTCTTTCTTTATGGCGTTAACAACCGTTATTGTTAGCTTATCGTGCGTTGGTCCAATCGTTGGTGCATTACTTGTTGAAGCAGCATCGGGATTAGGAGCAAAACCAATTATTGGTATGTTCGGTTTCTCACTTGCATTCGCAATTCCATTTACACTTTTTGCAATTTTCCCATCGTGGTTAAATAGTCTTCCACGTTCAGGTGGCTGGATGAACTCAGTTAAGGTTGTGCTTGGCTTCATTGTATTGGCATTCTCGTTAAAATTCTTAATGATTGTAGACCAAACCTACCATTGGGGCATTTTAGGAAGAGAGGTTTACCTAGCAATTTGGATATCAATATTTACCCTAATGGGATTATACCTTTTGGGTAAAATCAAATTCAAACACGATTCGGATCTTAAGCACGTAGGCGTTTTCAGGTTGATGTTGGCAATCGCATCATTTGCTTTTGTTATCTACCTAATCCCTGGCATGATTGGTGCTCCTTTAAAATCAATATCAGGATTACTTCCCCCACAATCGAGCCACAGCTTCGATCTTATGACCGCAATCAACAAATCGAAGAGCGTATCATCTAACCAAACAGTTGAGAAATCAGCTCTTTGCGATTCTCCAAAGTATGGCGACATTCTTCATCTTCCTCATGGTTTAGAGGGTTACTTCGATTACAACCAGGCACTCGCTTGCGCAAAGCAGCAAAAAAAGCCTTTGTTCATCGACTTTGTTGGTCACTCATGCTCAAATTGTAAAGAGATGGAAGCCAAAGTTTGGAGCGACCCACGTGTATTGGAAAGGTTAAGGAACAACTACATTATTGTTGCCCTTTATATTGACGAGCGTAAAGAACTTCCTGAGAGTGAGTGGTACACATCAAAGGTTGATGGTAAGGTAAAAAAGACCGTAGGCAAGCAGAATGCTGATTTGCAAATTAGCCGATTCAACATCAACGGTCAACCATTTTACGTTCAGCTTAACGGCGATGAAACAACTCTCGTTGAGCCAAGAGGCTACGATTTAGATGTAGAAGCATTTATCAAGTTCCTCGATAATGGGGTTGCTGAATACAAGAAAAGAAATAGTTTAAAATAATACATAGCCCAATTTCCAGAAAGCAAAGAGCCTGACAGAAATATCAGGCTCTTTCTTTTCATTTATACTTTTAACCTGTGAGTTCGATTGAACAAATAATATCTTATCGCTAGCGCAACTACAATGGGGAAGATTGCTTTAGGCAATGATTGTGGCAAGAAAGACCAGCAAACTAGCAAAACTAAAGCAATAACAAAATTGATATTCAGGTAAACTTTAACCAATTTTTGAAACCTCTTTGCCGATAGAATAAACACAACAAGAAGGTGTAATGGGTTTGCCCAAAGTAGATTCATGTTCCAAACCATCGATTTATGAGCAGTTCCCACCCAAAGGAATGTAAATAAAACACCAAGTAAGCCAGCAAAAACCAACAGGGTTCTATCAATCCATAAATACCTAACACCGCGCTTGATTTCGCGATAAGATGCAAAAGCAATCAAAACTAATAATATGGTAAAAACTTGAAATGGTGAGCCCCAAATAAATCTTGGTTTATCTTCGTCACCTTGTAAAATAAGTTTTGCTTTTCCTGAGAAAAGCATCTTTGATGAATCGGTCACAAACGATGCATTCTCAAATGCTTTTTCGAGATGATCGGGCAAAAACATGTAATCCCATGGTGTAGCAACCCTGTCGGCTGGAATGCCCATCAAAAGATCAATCCCTAGTTCTGCCCAAGGCTTGTTTACCAAATTGGGTTTGAGCAGCTGACGATAACTTTTCTCCTTATCAAACGAACTGTAGTCGAATTCAATTTTTCGCGGGATTGCCTGAACAAACACATCCCTGATGCGTGTTGCACAGTTATCGTTCAAAAAGTCGTATTGATAATACCGATGTTCTTCCGTTAAATTGATAAAAAGAGAATCGAGCAAATACTGCCTTTCACTAAGGGTAATATTCAGTTTCTGCTCCCAAACACTGCGCTTTTCACTTACATACTCTTTGTAAAAAAGACGGTAAGGGTAGCACGAAAGGATATATTTCAATTTACCTTGAACAAAGTTTGGGTAAAAGTTCGGATCCTGAAAATTGAATGTCCCATAGTTAAACACTATATCTAATCTTAACTGTGGGTCCGAAACGCGAATGGCACTATGACCAAAGGTTGAATATAATTCATTTCCAGCCGAACAGGTAATAAGGCTTACCCTTGAGCTATCGGTTAGCTTTATACCATTTTTTGCATTCACACTTAACGAAAACCCTAAAAAGGCTAGGACTAAAAACACCCTTCCAACATTCCATTTTGATATCATAGTCTACTCAATTATTTGGTAAATATAGTTGTTTATCTATTTGGATGATTAAACATGGGCTGAGTAACAATAGATCCAATTATTCGACGAAAGATTTTTATATTCGCACATACAATCAAACTCAACAAAAATGGAGAAGTATAAAGTTTACGTTGGTGGTAAATTTGTTCCTACTAACAATACTTTCCTTGTAAAAAGCCCATTCAATAACGAAATCATTGCTGAGGTTTCCCTTGCCGGCAAAAATGAACTTGAAGAAGCAATTGCGCTTGCACAGAAAGTCGAGGATGAGCTAAGATATCTCCCCTCGCACAAAAAGTATTCTATCTTAATGGATATTGCCAGCAAGATGAAAGATCAGCGCGAATTGCTTGCAAAAACGCTTTGTCTTGAGGCAGCAAAACCCATAAAATATGCTCTTGGCGAGGTCGATAGAGCAATTCAAACTTTTATTGTTGCTGCTGAAGAGTGTAAACGGCTACCCTCTGAGTACATTCAAATTGACTGGACTCCAGCAGGTGAAGGGAAAGAAGGGTTAATAAAATATTTCCCCATTGGCTTGGTTGCTGGCATTTCACCCTTTAACTTCCCGTTGAACCTAACGGTTCATAAACTTGCCCCAGCAATTGCATCAGGTTGCCCAATAATACTTAAACCTGCTCGTTCAACTCCATTATCGGCATTGCTTTTAGCAAAAATTATTGACTCAACAGAATTGCCCAAAGGGGCACTATCAATATTACCAATGGATCGTGAATCGGGAAATCAGTTAGTAACCGACGAGCGTTTTTCCCTTCTGACCTTCACTGGCTCACCCCAAGTTGGGTGGCAAATGAAAAATCAGGTAGGAAAAAAGAGAGTTGTCCTAGAGTTAGGAGGAAACGCTGGCGTTATTGTAACAGATACTGCAAACCTTGATATTGCTATACCCAAATGTGTAAGCGGAGCGTTTGCATATTCAGGGCAAGTCTGCATACATACCCAGCGCATTTACGTTCACGAATCGATTAAGGATAATTTTATTGCCCGATTTGCAGAACAAACAGGGAAGTTAATTTTTGGCAACCCCCTTGATGGCACAACCGATATATCATCGATGATTGATGAGGAGAATGCTATTCGGATTGAGCAATGGGTTAACGAAGCCCTCGAAGGAGGTGCAAGGATACTTCATGGTGGGAAACGAAACGGAACATTCTATCCCCCAACAATAATAACAAACACTAAAACGGAGATGAAGGTTTGCTCCCAAGAGGTTTTTGGACCTGTTGTTATTGTTGAATCCTATACAGATTTTAAAGCAGCAATTGCAGAGATCAACTCTTCTGAGTTTGGATTGCAAGCAGGTGTATTCACCAACAAACTTGATGAGCAGAATTTTGCATTTAACGAGCTAAAGGTGGGGGACGTAATCATTAATGATGTACCAACATTCCGAGTCGACCACATGCCCTATGGGGGCATCAAAAACTCTGGGTTTGGCCGCGAAGGCGTTAAATATGCAATGTTAGACATGCTCGAACCAAGACTTTTAGTAAGAAATACTCAATAAAAAAACAAAATATGTAAGGCTCAAGAAGTCAGCCTATATGGATATTCTACCGTTAAATATTGAAAAAATCGAATATGGCAAATGGAATGCTTTGGTTCAATTGTTATATTTGCATTTCACTTTTGCAGCTTTTTCTAGTTAATGGCTTTTACTTTTTTTATAAAAGGTTTAATGATCGGCTTACTGGCTTCAATTCCACTTGGGCCAATAGGTGTAATTTGCATACAGCGTACAATCAACAAAAGTCGATTGAGCGGATTCTTTTCAGGTGTTGGAGCCGCAACTGCCGATACTATTTTTGCAGCAATTGCAGGTTTCAGCTTAACATTTGTAATTAACTTTATTGAAGAAAAACAGCGTATTCTCGAGGTTATTGGGGGTGTTATAGTAATCCTTCTTGGTATCAAAACTTTTTACACTAACCCTGTTACTCAGCTAAAACGCCACAAAAAAAAGCCTAACAAGCTTATCGAAGACTTCATATCTGTTCTCTTGCTTACAATTACCAATCCATTTGCAATTTTTCTATTCGTCGGCATGTTTGCTACGATGGGCTTAGCATATAATGGCGAAAATATGGGGCTGTCTGTAATAACCCTTGCAGGTGTTTTCCTAGGGGGTACTTTATGGTGGTTCACATTAAGCTCATTAGTAAATTTGTTTCGAAAGAAGTTTCGCTTAAAGCAACTTTGGTGGATAAACAAAATATCAGGAGCTGTTATTTTTTTGCTTGGTGTTCTAGCACTTATAAATGTTGCTAGAGTATTAATATTCAATAACTAGAAAACTTTTTCGCCTTTAACTTTGTTATAAGAATAGCAATCTTCTTTATTATCTTACTTTCATTTTTTGCAT
Source organism: uncultured Rikenellaceae bacterium (assembly GCA_964390565.1). Lineage (GTDB taxonomy): Bacteria > Bacteroidota > Bacteroidia > Bacteroidales > Tenuifilaceae > UBA8529. The sequence goes on along the minus strand of CAYMII010000012.1, from coordinate 11,490 downwards.
CTTTTGAATAGTTACGTATATTTAAGTAATTGTATTTTTGGCTTTAACATACATTTCTTAATGCTGATATTGCAATAAATCAACACAATACCGATTACTAATAAATTATTCCCAGAATGAAACTTGCAAATAAATTGCTTCAAATATCCTCTTTCAACCTTGAAGGGAAGTGCGACAAGGAGACATTCGTTAGGTTGACCCAGTTTGGAGTATCGAGCTTTGTTTTGATTTCTTACTTTGTAGTACAATCGATATTCGCCATTGCATTAATGAAAAACCTAACATTAATGCTTGTTTCTATTGCAGCGGCGGCCGTTCTTGCCATTAACCTTAGCATAATTGTTAAGCAAAAGCATACAAATGGTCTTTCGAACATAACCGCCATTGTAAGCGGCTTGGCTCTTCTCTATGTTGCAGGCACAGGTAACATAAGTATTGTTGGCACTCTTATCCTTGGACTTTTCCCTTTCTTTGCCATATCAATGCTTGGCTATTCAAAAGGGGGATATTACTCAATTGCATTTGGCATTTTATTCATTGCGAGTTTCTTTCTACCAGCATCATTAAATCCTTCAGCACAAGAGCCTATTTCAGGGAAGTTATTCTTTGTTTTCTCGTATTTTACAGCACTAACTATTGCCTATATTTTTGAGGTTGTTAAAAACAGGACTGTAAGGGATTCTGAGAAAGAGGTGCTAGATGAGAAAAACTCCAACAAGCTAAACGAAGAGTTCATTGCTAAACTTTCGCACCAGATACGTACTCCGTTGAATAACATCATGGTTATATCCAATATCCTATCAAGCACATCTCTTGATGAGAAACAGAAGGATATGATGGATACCATTTTGGCTTCAACCAACAACCTTGTGAATGTTTTAAATAGCATGGTTGAAAATTCAAATGTTGACACGCGCGACAATAGCGAATTCAACATCAACTTCAACCTTCAAAACACCATTAACAACACGCTAAAGCTATTTACTTCTCAAAGTTTTAACAACATTAACTTCAACCTGAAGATTGATGAAAATTTGCCCAAGGATTTTTTTGGAGACCCAGTGAGGATTAAGCAGATTTTCCTTAATATCATCGAAAATATTATCAAAAACAAGAGCAGCAATAAGCTCATTATCGACATAAAAGTTGGTAAAAGTAAGGATTCACAGGACTCTACTGAACTTTTCTTTGAGATTAAAAGCAATAAGCCTTTGATGCTCCCAATCAACGAGAATCACAGCCAATTTATCGTTAATGAAACAACTTTTACATCAGCAAGCACGCAAATTTACATCGAACTTCTTGGACTTAACGTTACTCAAAAGTTAATAGAGAGCAAAGGAGGCAAATTAAGCATCTCTCTGTCATCTGACAATGCTGTATTTAACTTCCCATACACCCTTATTAAGGTTACCAACGAAGTAGAAGAAAAAACGGTAATTGAACAGAGCGAGGAACAAAAGGATAAAAAATCATCTTTACAAGCACCCGTTCAACTTGAGAATGCTAACGTACTATTAGTGGAGGATAATCTTATCAACCAAAAGATAGTCGTTTTAAGCCTTAAAAAGATGGTAAAATCGATTGATATTGCCAGCAATGGGAAAGAGGCCCTCGACAAGTTTGGAACGAGCAAATACGACATAATTTTAATGGATATTCAAATGCCTATTATGAATGGCATTGTATCAACAAAGAAAATTAGAGAGATTGAAGCAAGTACGACTTCGCACACACCTATAATTGCAATCACAGCTAACGCTCTTCTTGGCGACAAGGAGGAATGTATTGAGGCGGGTATGGACGATTATATCAGCAAACCATTCCAGATTGAGGTGCTTATTCAAAAGATGAAAAATCTACTAGGCTAATTTTTTTTTTACAGAAGGGAAAAAAAGCTTTTAACAACCTAACAAAGCATTAACAGTTCAGCCTACAGGCTAAAATCTAAAACAAGCAGCTCAAATCGGGTTTAATACCAATAATCAGGATATCATCAACCTGTTCATTATCGCCTTTCCACTCCATTATACTATCCTTAACGTACTGCCGCTGTGTTTCGATTGGATATTTATGGATATTCAACAATAGGTGCCTAAAACGTCTAAATTTGTACTTCTTATTCTCGGGACCACCAAACTGGTCAACATAGCCATCGGTAAATATATATATCATATCATCGGGAAAAATTGGAATGTAATGGCTACTAAACAGCTGCTGCTCAGCCTTATTACCCATACCAACCGAGTACCTATCGCCTTTCACCTCAATAATCTTACTATCGCGCACTAAATATAAGTTGCTAAAGGCCCCTGAATATTGAAGAATGTTATTTTCTTTATCAATAACACAGAAAGCAACATCCATTCCATCCTTAACCAAAGCACCATCCTCAATAACCTCCTTGCTAAAGGTCTGTATTACGCCAGTATTCAGCCTATTAAGAATTTCTGCAGAATCATTAACACCTTGCAGGTTTGTTATATTCCTTAAAAGTTCAATGCCAATAATCGACATAAATGCCCCTGGTACACCATGCCCAGTACAGTCAACGACAGCCACAAAGATCTTATTTTTGGTCTCGTTTACCCAGTAGAAGTCACCACTAACAATATCCTTAGGCAGGTAAAGCAAAAATGAATCGGGTAATAACTTCTTAAATTGAGATGCAGATGGCATTATAGCCTCTTGAAGTCGCTTTGCATAGTTGATACTATCCGTAATGTTCTTATTTTTTAGGATTAACTCTTCCTTCTGCTTTTCAACCTCAGTCATTGCAAACTCGCGTTCGGTAAGCAGTTTGTGAGTCTTTCTAAAATGGCGAGTTCTATTCCTTAAATACAGGACTCCGCCTAGTATCCCAAGGATCAAATAAATTATATAAGCAATATTCGTTCGCCAGAACGGAATTCGGACTATAATTCTTAGTGACACCCCTTTGTCGTTCCATGTTAAATCGCTATTCGATCCTCTTACGGTGAAAGTATAGGTACCTGCATTTAAGTTTGAAAATGTAGCTGAATGCTTTGGACCAAGGTCAATCCACTGATCAGATAAACCAAGCATTTGGTACTCATAAAGGTTATTCTCAGGACGAGTAAAATCGAGTGATGCAAAATCAATTGTGAAAACGTTAAAATTTTGCGGAATTTCTACTTCCGAGAGCCCATCAACACTGATTGTTTTCTTCTCTTTTTCTCCTAAAAGCTCAAAAGATGTAATGGCTATGTTGGGAATATTTTTATTGGGAACTATTGAATCGGGATAGAAAGAGTTAAACCCAGCAATACCTCCAAAGAAGAGTTTTCCTGAACGTGATTTAAAACTTGCCCCAACATTAAACTCTTGACTCTGAAGACCATCTGCGACATCATATGATTTTACAAGCTCGGTTTGTGGATTCAATACAGCTAATCCCCAGTTTGTACTCATCCAAATCTTACCCTTATTATCCTCCTCTAATGAATATATTATGTTATTGGGCAAACCATTATCTTCTGTAAAGAGTTTAACCTTCCCTGTTTTAGCATCAAATCGATGCAAACCACTATTTGTGCCCACCCATAAGTTGCCATTTCTATCCTCTAAAAGACTTAAAATCTCATTTGACACGAGCTGTTCGCCTGTAAAATTAGCGTTGCGAACAAATCGCTTTATCTTCTTTGTTTCAGGATCTATCCTATTCAAGCCGTTTAAAGAACCTGCCCATACAAACCCATTGTTATCAACAATTACATCATAAACTTCGCCAGATGTTATTGAGTTTGTATCATTCGGATTATTATAATATCCTAATAGCTCCTTCTCCTTTACCTGAAATAAACCAATCTTAGTTGCAATCCAAAGACTCCCTCTTCGATCCTCAGCAAATGAATAAACCCTATTATTATTGAACAAGCCAAGTGAGTTTAATTTTTTATACTTAAAAAAATCAACAAACTGTTTTTGGTTAGGTAAATAGATCTGAACACCGTCTCTGGTGCCTATAATTAACTCATCATTTGCGTTTAAATAAATACTATAAACAAAATCACTAACAATCCATCTCTCCTTTAGTGAAGAGAAATGTATCTTTTCATTAGTCTTTGGATCGAACTGAAACAGACCTGAGCCCCATGTTCCTATCCATAAACTCCCAGCTTTATCTTGACAAATTGAGCCAACAAAATTATTGTCAAATAGAGGTACGCCTCCGCTATTCTTTGAATATAGTTTAAATTTTGAGGGTTTTCTATCCCATTTAATTAACCCCTGATACGTTCCAATCCACAAAACCCCCGACATATCTTCAAAAAATGAGGTTACTGTAGGATTTAAAAGCTTCTCGCCATTTGAGGTTATATCGTTGTAAGTTGTTACCGAATGAGTGGCTGGATCAAAACTTGAAAACCCAATATCGGTACCAATCCAGATAAGCCCCTTTTTATCTTCATAAACTGAATTAATAACGGTACTTCGAAGTTTATTATCCTTACTGCTTCGGCTAAAAAAACTCGAAAACGCTTTTCTATCTCTATTATAGAGGTTTAAGCCATTATCGGTACCAATCCATATATTACCCTTTGAATCTTCAAAAATACACTTTACTTTATCACCACTTATCGATTTAGGGTTTTTAGAATCATGTGAAAATCGCTTATAGATATTTAATTTACGATCTAAAAAACATAGCCCATCTTTTGTTCCAACCCATAAAACACCTTGAGAATCTTCAAGCAAATCAAAATCGGACTGATCGTTGGAAAAAGTAAACAAATCGTTATAATGTGGGAAACGCGTGAAAGATTGCCTATCCTCATTCAACCTATCAACTGATAATAAAGTTTTAACCCAAATTACTCCTTCTTTATCTTCGTATACACTGTAAATCCTATTATCACTTATGGTTCTAGGATCGTTTGGCTTTGAATAGTAATTAATGAACTTTCCGGTTTTTCGATTAAGCATGCTTAACCCCAAGTTTGTTCCAAGCCAAATATTACCATATCTATCCTCACAAAGAGAATTAATGTTATTATAAGATAAGCTACTTGAATCAAGAGGGTTATTTCTATAGGGTTTAAAGGTATAGCCATCGTAGCGGTTTAGGCCGTCTTGTGTTGCAATCCACAAAAAGCCATGCGAATCTTGAATAACATCAGTAACTGCCGATTGAGTTAGGCCTTTATCAACATTAAAAAGCACCACACGCGTAGCATAGCTGCTCGATAAACAGAAACTTGCAACTAATAAACCAAGAAAAATCGCTCTAAAATAAAATAACCTTACCATAGGTTATACCTTGATGAAATCGTTGTTAATTTACAATTTTAAGCCTAAAAAGAAGAAACAATCGCCACTAATAATAATTCTATATTTTAATTACAGCACCATCTCCAAACTGAAGCGGTTGTAAAGATGCTGAAGGAGAAGGAATAAACTCACCTAAACCAAGGCTAATCCACTTTTCATCAATCTTCGATATGGTAAACTTATCCATCATCACAACATTTGGCCATTCCCTTGTTTGATTATCCTGCTTGTAAACTTTGCGGGTACCATCGAAAACAATATGGGCTATTTTCCCATCCGTACCCTTTACAAATGATGTATCTCTTGATGGCTCAATATTTCCTGCTAAATACCATATAACCATTGAGATATTTTTAATGTCAAGTTCCTTATCAACAATAATTAATCCCTTAATATTTTGCAATGCGCTAATCCTAAATAACCTCGCTGAAAACTCGTTTATATTCAAGCCTTCTGTTTTATCAACAGAAACAATTAAGGCAGAAATTCCTTTTGATAATAAAGAAACATTTACAGACAGAACATCAGATGGCAAAGATGATAGTTCTTCCAGCACCCTTTCCACATCAAAATCTACATTTTGTTCACCTCCACTTTTTGATGTAGCATCAATAAAAATCTTGCTTCCAAAGCATGGCTGATCGGAGGCATGATCGAGCACATCCAATGGGCCTTTGCTAAAGAAAATATCCTTGGTTAAATCAACGTTTTTTGAGAGCACTTTAGCAAACTGGAGTGAATCCTGTATATCGACAGTTCCATCAACTGCAACCATAATCTTATTAAACATCATCTGACCCGCTCCCCATAACGCATTCATCACTTTGTAAGCATGTCCTGGAAATGCATTTTTGATTTTAACAACAGAGATGTTATGAGCAACTCCTTCCATAGGAAGACTCATATCTTCCAACTCGGGTAGCATCGATAAACGGATTGGGGCTAAAAAGATTCGCTCGGTTGCCTTTGCGATGTAAGCATCCTCCATTGGAGGAACGCCAACAATTGTGGCAGGATAAACTGCCTTTGAACGATGAGTTATACAAGTAACATGGAAACGAGGATACCAATCGGCAAGCGAGTAGAATCCAGTATGATCGCCAAATGGTCCTTCCCAAGCTAGTTCTTCCTTTGGGTCAACATAACCTTCAATGACAAAATCAACATCCTCAGGAACCTCCAAATCAACGGTAATGCATTTAACCAGTTTGACCTTCTTCTTTCTTAAAAAGCCGGCTAAAATATACTCATCCAAATTATCGGGCATTGGGGCTGTTGCGGCATATGTATAAACGGGATCGCCTCCTAAAGCCACAGCGATAGGCATCAATTCATTTTTCTTCTTATACTCCTCGTAATGCCTTGCTCCAACCTTATGTCGATGCCAGTGCATGCCCGTTTCGTTGGGACCAAAGACTTGCAAACGGTACATCCCGATATTCCTTATACCAGAAATAGGATCTTTTGTATTAACCATGGGGAAAGTAACAAATGGTCCACCATCAAATGGCCAGCACTTAAGAATTGGGAGTTTAGATAAATCGGGCGAAAGTTTAATAACCTCCTGACAAGCCCCTTTTCCTGATATAACTGTAGGCATCCAGTCCGATAGTTTTTTAAGCTGCGGGAGCATCTTCACTTTATCTAAAAAGGATTCCTTGGGACTGGCAAGCTCTTTAAAAAGTTGTTCTATCCTATCTCCAACCTCATCTAAATCATCAACACCCAATGAAAGGCACATCCTTTTTGTTGAACCAAAAAGGTTTATGAGCAATGGAAATTCAGTTCCTGTGTTTTCGAACAGGATTGCTTTACCACCATTTGGCTGTTTAGAGATTCTATCTGCAATTTCGGTAATCTCTAACTCAGGATTTACGTATTCTTTTACTCGAATAAGCTCATTATGACGTTCTAAAACATCAATAAACTCCCATAAACTTTTATATGCCATCGCTTTTCAATAGATATGCCGTGAATTTATAAAAAAAAGGTTCCAGTTGAACTGGAACCTTCTCTTATTTGAGATGATATTGCTTACCTTCTTGCGTATTTAAAATCGCGACCAAGATAACGAGCTGTAGAACCAAGCATTTCTTCGATTCTGATTAATTGGTTGTACTTAGCAATCCTATCAGAACGTGAAGCTGAACCAGTTTTAATTAAACCAGTATTTAAAGCCACTGCAAGGTGAGCAATAGTAGTATCCTCAGTTTCACCTGATCTATGGCTCATAATTGAAGTCATTGAATGGATATCGGCTAAACGAACAGCATTAATAGTCTCGGTCAAAGTACCAATTTGGTTTACCTTGATAAGAATGCTATTACCAGCTTTCTCGTCGATGCCGCGTTGTAAACGATTAACGTTGGTTACGAATAGATCGTCGCCTACAAGTTGAACCTTTTCACCTAAAGTTTTGGTGATTAGTTTCCAACCATCCCAATCGTCCTCAGCCATACCGTCTTCGATAGAGATAATTGGATATTTATCTGTCCATGATTTCCAGTAATCAACCATTTGAGCAGAGGTTAGCTTATCGCCAGTTGATTTATGTAGATGGTATACTTTTTCCTCTGGAAGATAATACTCAGAAGATGCTGGGTCAAGTGCAAGGAAAATATCAACACCTGGTTTGTAACCAGCCTTCTCAATAGCCTGAAGGATAACTTGAACGGCCTCTTCGTTAGATTTTAAGTTTGGAGCAAATCCACCCTCATCACCAACGTTAGTTGAGTAACCCAATTTCTTCAATACTGATTTTAGATGATGGAACACCTCTGCACCCATTCTGATAGCCTCAGTGAAATTCTCAGCACCAACCGGCATAATCATGAACTCCTGAAAATCGATGCTATTATCAGCGTGCGAACCACCATTGATAATATTCATCATAGGAATAGGTAGAGTGCAAGCATTTACACCACCAACATAACGGAACAATGGCTGACTAGTTGATTGCGCTGCAGCATGAGCAACAGCTAATGAAACGCCAAGAATAGCATTTGCACCTAGATTTGCTTTATTATCTGAACCATCAAGTTTGATAAGTGCCTCATCTATTTGTTGCTGCTCGTGAACATGCATACCAACAATCTCCTCAGCGATAGTTGTATTAACATTTTCTACAGCTTTTAAAACGCCTTTACCTAGATAACGACCAGCATCACCATCGCGAAGTTCAACAGCCTCATGAACACCTGTCGAAGCACCACTTGGCACGGCAGCACGACCAGAAAAACCGCTCTCAGTAAATACATCAACCTCTACAGTAGGATTCCCTCTAGAATCAAGTATTTGGCGGGCATGTACGCTTACAATTTGTCCCATATTATTTTTATTATTTTAGATTTGAAAAGCAGATGTAAAATTAACAAAAAAGGGATATGTATTTAAACATATCCCTCCGGTTTTTTATCCAAAAAAGTGATTCAACTACTCTGATTTTTCTTCAGTTGATTCTGGTTGAATGTCTTCTTTCTTTTCAACTACTTTTGTTTCAGCTGCAGCTTCTTCCTTCTTAGCTTTCGCACCACGACGGGTTTTCTTAGCTACTGGTTTAGCTGACTCTTTAACGTAAGTTGTGTTGTAATCAACAAGTTCAATGATACACATATCAGCGTTATCACCAAAACGGCTACCAGTCTTTAAAATTCTGGTATAACCACCTGGACGATCAGCTACTTTTACAGCAACGTCGCGGAAAAGTTCTGCAACAGCATATTTATCTTTTAAATAGCTGAATACGGTACGACGTGAATGTGTTGTATCGTTTTTACCTTTTGTAATTAAAGGCTCAACGAAAGTTCTTAAAGCTTTTGCTTTTGCGATGGTAGTCGTAATTCTCTTTTTAAGAATTAGCGACGTAGCCATGTTCGCTAGCATTGCCTTACGGTGAGAACTTGTTCTGCTTAAATGATTAATCTTTTTATTATGTCTCATCGCAGTTAATCCTTGTCAAGTTTATACTTTGTAATGTCCATACCGAAGGATAAATTCATTGCCTCCAATAGGTCCTCTAGTTCGGTAAGTGATTTCTTACCAAAATTTCTGAATTTGAGTAGGTCGTTCTTGTTGAAAGAAACAAGCTGACCAAGAGTCTCAACATCTGCTGCTTTTAAGCAGTTCAATGCACGAACTGAAAGGTCAAGATCAACCAACTTATTCTTCAATAGCTGACGCATGTGTAATACTTCCTCATCGAATTCCTCGTTTGAGTATTTATCGTCTGCATCAAGCGTAATTTTCTCATCAGAGAATAGCATGAAGTGATAGATAAGGATTTTTGCAGCCTCTTTCAACGCATCTTTAGGATGAATTGATCCATCAGTAGCTATTTCAATGATAAGCTTTTCGTAGTCAGTTTTTTGCTCTACACGGTAGTTCTCAATCGAGTACTTTACGTTTTTAATAGGGGTATGGATTGCATCAATTGGAATAATTCCAAATTCGCCATCCTCAGGCTTATTCTCCTCTGAAGGGATATAACCGCGGCCCTTATTAATAAAGAACTCCATTTCGAACTTCACGTCAGGATCTAATCTACAAATTACATGATCAGGGTTTAACACCTTGAACTTGCTTGAGAAATTTGAGAGGTATCCTGCTTTAAGCTCGCTCTGACCGGAAATACTTACGGTAACCTTTTCATAATCTTCCCCTTCAACGATTTTCTTGAAGCGAATTTGTTTAAGGTTGAGCACGATTTCGGTAACATCCTCCATAACACCGGGGATAGTAGTGAATTCGTGATCTACACCGGAAATCTTTATCCAGGTTATGGCATATCCCTCAAGTGATGAAAGAAGGATTCTCCTCAAAGCGTTGCCCACCGTGATACCATAGCCTGGCTCAAGAGGACGAAACTCGAATTTACCGTACTGTTCGGTCGATTCAAGCATAATAACCTTATCGGGTTTTTGGAATGCCAGTATTGCCATATGGTATAAGTATTATTACTTAGAGTAAAGTTCAACAATTAATTGCTCTTTGATATTCTCTGGAATCTCAGATCTTTCTGGAATATTTATGAATTTTCCAGTATATGATTCTTTATCCCATTCTAACCAAGAGTATTTAGTATGACGGTTAGTCGATACAGCATCAGCAATAACCTCTAACGATTTAGATCTCTCGCGAACACCAACAACATCACCTTTCTTTAGGGTGTACGAAGCGATATTTACGACATGGCTGTTAACAGTTATATGTCTGTGGCTTACCAACTGACGTGCAGCTGCTCTGGTTGGAGCAATACCTAAACGGAATACAACGTTATCAAGTCTTGCTTCGAGCAGTTGTATTAAAATTTCACCAGTGATACCTTTGCTCTGAGAAGCTTTGTGGAATAGGTTCTCAAACTGTTTCTCTAGAACGCCATAAATATGTTTGGCTTTCTGCTTCTCTTGAAGCTGTACACCATACTCCGAAAGTTTCTTACGTTTCTTTGCCACTCCGTGCATTCCGGGAGGGTAATTCTTCTTCTCGTAATATTTGTCTGGTCCAAAAATGGGCTCACCAAACTTACGGGCGATTCTAGTACGTGGTCCAATATATCTTGCCATTACTTAAAAAAGTTTATTTATTACTAGATAATTATTAACCGTTAAACCCTACGACGCTTGGGTGGACGGCAACCATTATGTGGAAGTGGAGTAACGTCAACGATTTCGGTTACCTCAATTCCAGTAGCGTTTATAGTACGCATTGCAGATTCACGTCCTGATCCAGGTCCTTTAACAAAACACTTAACCTTGCGTAAGCCTAAGTCGTAAGCAACCTTTGAACAATCAGCAGCAGCAGTTTGGGCAGCATATGGAGTGTTCTTTTTAGAACCTCTGAAGCCCATCTTACCTGATGACGACCAAGATATTACTTGACCAGTGCTATTGGTTAACGAAATAATAATATTGTTGAAGGAAGAGTGGATGTGAGCTTGGCCCACTGGATCTACTTTAACTACTTTCTTCTTTACTGTTCCTGTCTTCTTTGCCATAGTTATTTCCTATTTAGTAGCTTTTTTCTTATTGGCAACGGTTTTCTTGCGACCCTTACGAGTACGCGCATTGTTCTTGGTACTTTGACCTCTTACAGGTAAGCCAAGACGATGTCGAATTCCGCGATAACATCCAATATCCATCAACCTTTTGATGTTCAGCTGTACAGATGATCGGAGTTCGCCCTCTACTTTATAGCCATCAT
>CAYMII010000011.1:0-87957 GCA_964390565.1 uncultured Rikenellaceae bacterium | reverse complement strand
CCCCGAAAGGTTTTTGAACCATACCGCGAAAGGGTTTCGTTAAATCGCTTACGATTGCTTAATCTCGATTTACACCCAATCGTTATTCACCTTTCGCAGGCATTTGTAATTGCTATACCCCTTTTAATTATTTTGAATTATTTTTTACCTGAATTCCAAACGGTTATCATTAAAAGCGTTATAATATTTTCCGTTTTTGTTTTTCCATTTACCCTAGCTATGGCAATACTAACAGGTATTGTTGATGGGCTAACGCGTTTTAAAACGCTAAAAACGCCACTGCTAAGGGTTAAAATTATCTTTAGTATAATCATACTACTCCTATCAACTACAATGTTGATAGTTGCTCCAAAGGAGGACTATGGTTTATGGACCTTTATTCTGAGCATCCTTTGCCTTGCGGCAGGAGTTCAGTTGGGTTTGTGGGGTAAGAAGCTAATTGATGTTATTCTACCTGGAACTTATCCGATGAAAAAGGGTAGTAAGAAAGAGCAAACGCAGGAGGCGTAATAATATTTTATGTTGATAAGAGTTCCGATATCGTTAAGATATCGGAACTCTTTTTTTGACACCATTATTAAACATCGTGATGATATTTAAAAATTGTACTTTGGTACTCTTTTTGTGAACGAGGGAATAAAAAATTATCTAAAATGGTATTTAAAAAGAATCTACTAATTCTGCTATTCGCTTTATTTTCAAACATTACAATAGCCCAGATAACATTAAAAGGTAAGATCTTCGATATCGAAACTGGCGAGCCGCTACCCTTTGTTAACGTTGTTTTTAACGAGCGGGGGAATGGCTTTACCTCAGGGCTCGATGGCGACTTTAAAATCACCACTAACGATCCGGTTCGTTGGCTAAAGGTGTCGTATCTTGGTTATCTTCCTCAAAACATAGAGATTAACGAGAGCAACTACAACAAGCCATTTAAAATTGGGTTAACTAAAACCAGCTATCAGATTAAAGAGGTTGTTGTGAAACCGGGGGTCAACCCTGCGCACCGTATCATAATTGCTGCGTATAATAATCGCGACAGGAATAACCCTGAAAAGCTGGTATCGTACCGTTACACCAGCTACAACAAGATGTACTATACTTTCGATAACTTGATAGCCAAAAAGATTCGCGAATCCGGAGGGGATTCAGTAATTGTAGGGAATAAGTTAGTTTCAAAACTCGACAGTATTAAAAAGAAGCATGGAATAATGCTTATCGAAACGGTAACGCAAAAGGATTACCAAGCGCCCAATAATAATTTTGAAAAGGTTATTGCATCAAAGGTATCAGGTTTAAAAGATCCTGTAATATCTTTCATTGCAACGCAGATGCAATCCTTCTCGTTTTATAACGAGAAGATAACCATTGCCGATAAAATCTATTTAAATCCAATTAGCGGGGGAAGCACAAAAAAGTATCTATTTATTCTAGAGGACACCCTGTTTACACAAGATAATGATACGCTTTTTGTTATCTCGTATCGCCCGCACAAGGATAGGAATTTCGAGGGATTAGTTGGACAGCTAACCATAAACTCAAGAGGTTATGCCATACAAAGTGTTATTGCAGAACCATCGATTAACGTTGGGATATTGTCGGTTAAAATCCAACAGCGCTACGAGCGTATTAAGGATAGCACTTGGTTTCCGGTTGAGCTCAATACCGATTTAATTTTAACCCCTCCCGATTTTATCGACAAGAAAACAGGCACAAAGTTCTCGATGCAAATGCTTGGTATCGGTAAATCTTATCTAAAGGATATTGAGATTAATCCCAAAATGAGCCCCAAGAATTTTAGTCATATCGAAACTGTTTTCGATCCTCAGGCTGGTGAACGAAATAGCGCTTATTGGCAGCTATTCCGTAAAGATAGCCTTACGGCTCTTGAGATGCGCACCTATCGAATTATTGATAGCGTTGGTCGAAAGATGAATCTTGATAGGACAATGCGAATCATGGAGTCGTTGGTTACTGGGCGTGTTCCTCTTGGATACCTAAATCTGAATATCGGACAGATTTTCAACTATAACCAGTTTGAAGGTACGCGATTGGGCATTGGGCTCGAAACCAGCCAAAAGTTATCGAAGTTTTTTACCGTTGGAGGTTATACTGCTTTTGGTTTCGTGGATAAAACGCAAAAATACGGAGGATTTACCGAGCTAACATTTAGCAAAAAGCAAGAGGTAAGGTTTAAATACTCTTACATGAACGATGTTCAGGAAATAGGAACTTACTCATTTGTCAGCGATAACAACTTCCTTTTTGGAGGCGATAATGGGCGCATGATATCAATCGCAAAGATGGATGGTATTGAGGAGCATAGAGTTGACTTTTCGTTTAGGTTTCTTAAAGCGTTAAAACTTTATATCTCTGCTGCAGATCAAAAGTACAAGTACCTTTCTGGCATAAGTTACAAAGATGCTATAAGCAGCGATACGCTTAGCGGGTTTAATCAAGCTCTTCTTACTGCGGCCATAAGAATTGCGCCAGGTGAGCGATTCATGCAAACATCAAGAACTATTCTTCCATTAAACGTTGATTTTCCAGTTTTCTGGGTAAAATATATGAAAGGGCTCGATGCCTATAACGGGGGTTATAATTTCGATAAACTTGAGGTTAGATTAGATAAAACCATTAAGTGGAGGATATTAGGTAAAACAAAGATTAGCATTGATGCTGGACAAGTTTTTGGAAAGGTTCCCATGACATTAATGTACTTTGGGCGAGCAAACTTTCTAGGGTTTGTCACCCCCGATGCAGCCCACAGCTTTGCAGCAATGCGCATGAACGAGTTTATCTCCGATAGGTTTGTGAACTTCTTCTTCAAGCACGATTTTGGAAAGTTGCTTTGGGTCACAGGTTCTAAAAGGTTTCAGCCCGAGTTTGCTATCGTAAATAACATCAGCTTTGGTGATATGTCGCCAAATATGCTACATGTGCTTCCAAAAAACTTCAAAGCAAAGGTACCTACGAAAGGCTACTACGAGGCAGGTATTTACGCTAACAAGATCCTATCAAATGGCTACTTTGGATTAGGTTTTGGGGCTTTTTACCGATACGATAGCTATAATTTTAGCGATTTCAAGGATAACATGGCCTATAAAATTACTTTGATGGTGGTTCTATAACCTCTTAATTTAAAGGGGTTATAAAAAATCACCTTACCTTTAAAGTAATTTTACAAATCAATCGTCTTCCATACTATATGGAGGATACAATTGCATTGCCAATGGCACAACAGCAGAAGGTTAAAGATGCTGTGCAGGAATACGGAAGAGGGTTATTCAAATTTATCCGTGGGCGCGTTAAAAGCGATGCCGATGCCGAGGATATTATTCAGGATGTATGGTACCAGCTGGGTAAGGTTATCGATATCGAACCCATCGAACAGCTAAGCGCTTGGCTTTTTCGGGTTAGCCGAAATAGGATTGTGGATAAGCAGCGCAAGAAACAAACACAATCTCTTGAGGACTTTGCCTTTGAGGATGAAGACGGAGAAACTATTTATCCCGAATCCCTTCTGGCTGAGCTAATCAATCCCGAAAGCGAATTGGAGCAAACAGCACTTCGAGAAGCCATTTTCACTGCTCTCGATGAGCTTCCCGAAGCCCAACGGATGGTATTTGTTTGGAACGAGCTTGACGATTTGACCTTTCAGGAGATTTCTGATATCACTGGCGAAAATATTAAAACCCTCATATCACGAAAACGCTATGCAGTTGCATACTTACGTGAAAGGTTAAAAGCATTATATAACGAATAATAATTAAAATTTTAAAATTATGATGTGTTGTGGAAAAGAACGAGGTATGGGATTTTGGATTATTAGAGCCATATTAATCCCTATTGGAATTGCTGCTTTGGTTTTATTACTTGGGTTTGTAATTATGTCGTTGTGGAATGGTATTCTTACCGATCTATTCGGATGGCATACTATCACATTCTGGCAGGGAATAGGGCTGTTAATACTAACTCGAATTCTATTTGGAGGATTTAAAAGTTCCTATCGAGGACACATTCACGATAGGATGCATCGCTGGCACATGAGCCCCGAGGAGCGTGAGAAGATGAGAGCAGTGTGGAAGAGCAGATGCTGTATAACGGATAAAAAGGAGTAATTCTTTATTAAATGAAAAGAGGTCTGAACTATTTGCTCAGACCTCTTTCTTTTTGGCTGCTATACTATAAAGTTGTAATAGCTTTATTTATTCTTTTAATGGTTTCCTCTTTACCAATGATCTCAAAAATATCAGCAACTCCTGGACCTTTTGATGCGCCAACAAGGCTAAGCCTTAAGGCGTTCATCACTTTACCCATCCCAAGGTTATTTGTATTGATATAATCTTTTAGAAGAAGCTCAACGTTTTGCGCGTTAAATGCATCAATCGATGCGATAAACTCAACAACCTTTTTCATCAGCTCTGGAGTTTCAGCGCTCCAAGCCTTTTTAACGGTTGCTTCATCGTATGTTTCTGGTGCTGTAAAGAAGAAGGATGCTTGATCCCAAATCTCATGAACAAAGTTTACACGCTCTTTTACAAGGCCAACGATTTTTTCAACTTTTGATGAATCAGCGGTTATGCCCTTTTCCTTTAGAGTTGCCATGAAAAGCCCAGCCAATTCAGCATTACTCTTTTTTACAAGATATTGATGGTTGAACCACTTGGTTTTTTCAGGATCGAAACGAGCACCTGATTTGTTAACCCTTTCGAGCGAGAATAGGTTGATTAGTTCATCCATGCTGAATAGCTCTTGCTCGGTACCCGAATTCCATCCCAAAAGGGCAAGTAGGTTTACAAAAGCCTCGGGGAAGTAGCCATCCTCGCGGTAACCGCGAGAGGTTTCACCTTCAGCAGGTTTCCAAAGAAGAGGAAACACAGGGAACCCCATCTTATCGCCATCGCGCTTGCTTAGCTTGCCGTTGCCTGTTGGTTTTAATAGCAACGGAAGATGTGCGAATTGTGGCATCTTATCAGTCCAACCAAAGGCTCTGTAAAGCAAAACGTGTAGAGGAAGAGATGGTAACCACTCTTCGCCACGGATTACGTGCGATATCTCCATAAGGTAATCGTCGGTAACGTTTGCCAAATGGTAGGTTGGGAGCATATCGGCACTTTTGAATAGCACCTTATCATCAAGCGTTGAGGTGTTAACCACAACATCGCCGCGAATAAGGTCGTGCATCTTTACCTCTTCATTCTCGGGCATCTTAAAACGGATAACCCACTGGTCGCCTTTTGCTATTCGCGCTTTAACCTCTGCCTCAGATAGAGCCAAAGAGGTTTGCATATTATTTCTAATCTGATAGTTATAGGTAAAAACTTCGCCCTTGGCTTCAGCGGTTTTTCTTAGCTCATCCAACGATTCGGGAGTATCAAAAGCATAGTAAGCATTACCTGATGCAAGTAGCTGATCGGCATATTGCTTATAAATCGCTTTGCGCTCGCTTTGGCGATATGGCGCATGTTTTCCACCTTCAACAACTCCTTCATCTATCTTAATACCACACCATCCAAGCGATTCGTTGATATACTCCTCGGCACCGGGAACGAATCGTTGCGAATCGGTATCCTCAATGCGAAGCAAAAAATCACCACCATGCTTTTTTGCAAAAAAGTAGTTGAATAGGGCAGTACGTACACCACCAATATGCAATGGTCCTGTTGGACTAGGAGCAAAACGAACACGAACTCTACGATCAGTCATTGTTATCTTTTTAAGTGATGCAAAGATAGAAATTTATGGGTTTTACATTTCATATTTTGGTTTTACAAAGCTAAACCAATTCATCTTTGTTTACTCTAAAAAGCATACAACGCCAACACAGTAAACCAATGAAAAAAAATCTGATTTATCTTATTAGTATTCTGATATTTATTGCAGTTTCAGTTTCGTGTAGTTTTGTTTTTAAAAGCGAGCTCATATCAGGGATTACCGAAAATGATATGAAAGAGTGGATTTCTAAAATTGCTTCGGATGAATTTCAGGGACGTTTTCCGGGGACTGAAGGAGAGGAAAAAACAGCAAACTATCTTGCTGAGCAATTTGCTAAGGTTGGCGCAAAACCCGGGAATGGGGATAGTTATTTTCAGGAAGTGCCGCTGATTAAGATTGCAAACGATCAAAAAATCAAGCTAAAAGTTAAAGGAGATAAAGGTGAGATAGACTTCGAATATTTGAAGGATATTATTGGAGGAACTCCACAACCAGTTGAGAAAATAAACCTCTCGAATTTAGAAATGGTGTTTGTAGGCTTTGGAATAAATGCACCAGAATTTGGCTGGAACGATTATGCTGGGGCTGATGTTAAGGGAAAGATGGTTTTGGCATTGGTGAACGATCCTGGGTTTTACGATAGCACCCTCTTTAAGGGCAGAAATATGACCTATTATGGTCGTTGGATATATAAATACGAAGAGGCCGCAAGGCAAGGGGCAGCAGGGATTATACTTATTCACGAAACCGAGGCGGCATCATATCCATGGAATGTAATTCAGAATAGTTGGGCGCTTTCGAGGTTCTACTTGGCTAACAATGTTGTTACCAATTCGGGATTGCAGTTTCAGAGTTGGATTGAAAATGAGGCTGCGCATAAACTTTTAGGTTTTACAGAATTGTCCTATGATGCTGCTATTGTAAATGCATCCAAGCGAGGATTTACGGCAATTCCATTAAAACTTAAAACCGATATTAGCTTTATAAATGAGGTTAAGAAAGTCAACTCCAAGAATATAGTGGCTCTAATCCCCGGTTCGGAGCATCCCGAGGAGGTAATTATTTATACAGCGCATTGGGATCACTTTGGAATAAACCCAAATTTCAAGGGTGATTCTATCCTAAATGGAGCGCTCGATAACGCAACTGGAACAGCAGGTTTAATTGCTATTGCAAAAGCGTTTTCAAACCAAAAGGAACGACCAAAACGTTCGATTCTGCTAATGGCTACAACATGCGAGGAGCAAGGCTTACTTGGAAGTCAATACTATACAGAGAATCCTTTATATCCGCTAAATAAAACTGTTGCCGTAATTAACATGGATGTGCTCAATGTATTTGGAAAGACAAAGGATATGAACATCTCAGGATATGGTTTATCGGAGTTGGATGGTTATGCAATTGAAGCGGTTAAGAATCATAATAGGTTTGTTAAGTTCGAAAGAACCTCAACAGGAGGCGGCTACTATCGTTCCGATCATTTCAGCTTCTCTAAGGTTGGCGTTCCTACTATCAATTTAACTTCTGGAGGCAACTTTATCGATACAAGTAAACTCGAAGTAATAAAAGAAAACCAAAGAAAGGTATATGGAACCTACCATAAACCCTCGGATAATTACGATCCAACCATTTGGGTGTTCGATGGAATGGTCGACGATTTAAACGTTTATTTTGAGTTGGGCTATATCCTTACTCAATCAAACAAATATCCTAATTGGTACGAAGGTGTTGTTTACAAAGCTAAAAGGGATGAAATGATGAAATAAGTTAGTAAAAATTGTGAGGAAGATGGTTACTTAGTTCATTTAGCAAATTATACTTATCAATTGGTTTTGGGATAAAACCCGAAAAGCCTGCTTTTTGAATATTTTGCTCATCCTCTTTCATTACAGAAGCTGACATAGCCAACACAATAGGCTGATACTTGATATCTAGTGCTTTAATACTATTCAGAAGCGAATAGCCATCCATTTGTGGCATCTTTATATCAGTAATTATTAGTTCAGGTGTTCTTTTCTTTAATCGTTCTAATGCTTTGCTACCATTCGACGAATTGACCACCTTTAAATTGTGAGTTTTAAGGATTTCGGTTAGTAGAATCAGGTTCGAGAAGTTATCGTCAACAACAAGTATTTCGTTGCCATAGAACTGAATCTTATCAAGTCGCTCTTTGGCTAAATTATCTATAATATCTTCTTTTTTGCTAATTTCAACATCGTGGAAAACAATCCTAAAAGTCGAGCCTTTGCCTACCTCACTTTGAAGTGCAATTTCGCCATTCATAAGTTCAACAAGCCTCTTGGTTATTGTGAGGCCTAAACCTGTACCCGTGTTTTCCTTCTGACTTCCAGTTTCAATTTGAACAAATGGTGCAAACACTTTTTTTTGTAAGTCTTTAGGTATCCCTATCCCTGTGTCGGAAACAATTAGGCTTAAACTGTGAAAGCCATTTTTTGATTCTACTAAATCTATCATTAAGGAAACAGAGCCTTTTGGAGTGAATTTTATCGAGTTGCTAATTAAATTTATTAGAATTTGCCTAAACCTTGTTTCATCAATTAGGTAGTATTCTGCAACTAGCGATGAAATATCAATTTTAAAATTTAACTTTTTTTGCTCTAAAGAAAGGAAAAACATATCCTCAATTTCCTTTACAACCTGCCTAATCTTGGTTGGTTTCTTTTTAAAACCAATTTTTCCTGCTTCAATTTTTGATAAATCAAGTACATCATTAATAATCTTGAGCAATGTTTTTCCATTGTCGGCAATAATTGTAGCGTATTCTCTTTCAGACGGCTCTTCTAACCGTTCTTCAAGTAATTCTGCAAAACCAATTATTGCGTTCATTGGAGTTCTAATTTCATGACTCATATTGGCCAAAAATTCGCTTTTTGCCCGATTGGCAGAATCTGCTAAATCTTTTGCAATTTTAAGTTCTTTGGCGCGTTTACGCCATGTGTATATAAGAAGAACCAATACTGCAACAAAAACGATAACTCCAAAAGCAATTACCCAAAATATCTTTAGTTCCCAAAAATTCTTATAATCTAAGCCAATATATTTATTATAAATAGTTTCCTTCTCTTTTGTTGTAATGCTGTTTAATCCCTTTTGAAGTATCTGTTTCAAAATAGGCATATCTTTTCTCGAAGCCATTGAAAAGCTGTAAGTATAGCCAACATCTCCTGCAACCCTTAAGTTTGAGATACCCTCTTTGTTGATATAGTAAAGTGCTGTAGGCATTTCAGAGATTAGCGCGTCAACAGTTCCAAACGACAACGCATTAATACCATCCTTAGCATTTAAAACGGGAATAATAATAATCTCTGGATACTTTTCCTTTATAAAACTTTCTACAGCATAATCCTTAACAATTGCAACCTTTTTTCTTTTAAGATCTTCTATGGTTATATTGTTTTTGCTGCTTTTTGTCTTTATTATAACGTTATTTACGTTAAGGTATGGAGAAGTAAAATCCCAAAATGTTTCTCTATAGGCAGTTTTTTGGGCACAGGTTGTAAAATCGTACTTCAAGTTAGAGCCATTTTCTAAAAGTTCGTTCCAAGAGTTATATCGAATGATTTTAAATTTAACATTTAATCTTTCTTCAATTAGAGAAATATATTCAGATACAATACCTGAATAATTACCTTTTTCATCGAAATACCCTGTTGGTGGAAACTCAGGATCAGGGGCATATGTCAACTCGCGTTTAAGCGAATCGAGAAAATTGCGCTCTTTTACTGTTAAAAGATCTGATGGATTCTCTTTTTTGCAACTCCATAAAACAGGTAGGAGTATAACTAGAAAAGTTATAATTCTCAATCTCATGGCTCAAAAAATGAATAAGTGATGTTGTTTTCCCCAGAGCTAATATCGATGGATTTTCTTTTATTGCCGAAAAAAAGCGAATAAAATAAATAATTTCGAACTAAATCATTGAACCCTAAGTATAAAACCGCTACTATGTACTGTAATTATTTCAACTCTTGTATCGTCGGCAAAGTATTTACGAAGTTTTGATATGTATACATCCATACTGCGTGCCGTAAAGTAGTTGCTATCGCCCCAAATTTTTTCTAGGGCTTTATCTTTACTGAGCACCCGGTTATTATTTTTCCAAAGGAGTTCGAGGAGTTCTGCCTCTTTGGGAGATAGTTTGTATTGTAAATCTCCTTTTGAAAGAGTTCTCGCACTTGTATCGAAGGTATAGCTGGCAATATTAATCTTTGTTTCTGTAAGAATTGATGTTGCATTTCGGTCGTTACGACGAAGAATCGCCTTAATTTTAAGGAGAAGAACTTCGGAATCGAATGGTTTTGTGATATAATCATCAGCACCTAAGTCGAATCCCTTAACAACATCTTCCTTTAGAGACTTTGCTGTAAGAAACACAAAGGGAACTTGCGAATCGGTTGCCCTTATGAACGATGCCAGCTCATACCCATCGAGGTTGGGTAGCATAATATCTAACACGCAAAGATTGTATTCTTTAGGTTTAAAAACGGAACGAGCTCTCGCGCCGTCGCTAACTAGCACCACCTCAAAGTCGTTTAGCTCTAGGTATGCTTTAAGCACCGCCCCAAAGTTTAGATCGTCTTCAACCAAAAATATTTTCCCCTCTTTACTCATTGCTGTTCATTTTAAATGGAAAGAATAGCGTGAAAGTACTCCCTTTACCCAATTCGCTTCGAAGTTGCACCATGCCTCCATGAAGTTCAGTTATCTCTTTTACATTGCTCAAACCCAAACCAAATCCTTTGATATTATGAACATCACCCTGTGATACTCTGTAGAATTTTTCAAAAACCCGTTGTTGCTCGCTTCTGCTCATGCCAATTCCATTGTCTTCAACCGAAAGAGATATTCCTCCAGGGAGTTTTTTTAACCTAATATTAACCCTTGGTGCCTCCGATGAGTATTTTATTGCATTATCAATTAGGTTGAAAATTACATTCTCCATCAGGTTTTCGTCAGCAATCATGGTAATATTTGAAAGTATATCCTGATGAATTGTTCCACCTTTTGCCTCTGCTTGTATGGCCATCTGCTCGGCAACTTTTGTGGTTATTTGGGAAAGGTTAATTTCTTTTAGGTTAAGTTTAAGCGTCTTTCGTTCAAGTCGCGCTGTTTGCAAAACGCTTTCCACAAGTTTATTCATTCGCGAATTCTCCTCTCGGATAATTGAAGTGAAATATTTAACCGTTTCGGGCTTTTCAATAACTTTCGGATTGTCAATTGAATCTGATGCAAGGCTTATGGTAGCTATTGGTGTTTTTAGCTCGTGAGTCATGTTATTGATAAAGTCCGCTTTCATCTCTGCCAACTTTTTTTGCTTAATAATGATACCAAGCGTTATGGCAAATGTCAAAAAGACAATTAGCGTGAAGAATAGCGAAGCCGATATTGGAAGTATCGCTGATTTGTAGATTGTAAAATCTTTATCGGGGAATTTAACCTCTATGTAATCGTTTAAAGGGATAATATTGTTTGGGAAAAGTCGTGTTGCATATACCGAATTTTCAGCCCCTGTGCTGTAGTTTTGGCTAGAGTATACTACTTTACGTGTAGAATCGAGATTTACCAAAGCAAATTCAAAAGGGTTGATTACTCCTTTATTTCTTAACTCAATGTCTAAAAGGTTCTTCAACTCTTTAAAGTTTACCCTATCCTTAAGTTCCATTTTACGCGCACCCATCTCATAAGCAAACTGCTTAAGAGCTTGCTCCTGTTTTTTCTGTTGTTGCGCTATGCGCTTTGCGTTTATTGCAATAGCTCTTTCATTTGTTCGGATATGTTTTATTGAATCTGTACGATGGCGAAAGGTATTATTTCGCAAGTTTCTTTTCCTTTCGAAGTAAGGATTATATCGAGGATAAATATTCTCAGGCACAACATCTTCAGTTGGAGGAGGGGGTGGTGGAGGTATTAAATTTGATGGGAAATTATTAAAATCGACTGTATCAGGCTCTCCCCCCGTAATAATAATGATTTTTGATTCCGTTCCGTTTTGAAATACTTTTATTGTTCTTTCAATTGTATCAGCAAAACTATGTGAAACAGAAATCTTTGGAAAGGCGCGAGTAATTTTAATATTTTGAAACTCTTTGCTTATGTTTTTATACCTGTTCAATGTATTCTTTTCTATCGAATCGAGGTATTTTAGCTTAAGTTCCTTTTCATCTTCAACTTCCCAAGAGTAAGTCTCATACCCAAAGTCAAAATAATCGTCGTTAATTGTGTCTATTGGCTCAAATTGCTTGTCATCATCTTGAAAAAACTCATCAAAACTCACCACTTCTTCATGATTTTCAGTTCTGGTATACTCTCTATTTGTTCGATGTTCTTGTAGTAATGTAGTTGAATCAAAACTGAAGGATCTTCTATTATTAGTTGGATACCAAAATTGGTGCTGAGTAGGGATCGAGAACTTGATATTCTTTTCTTTCTCCAGTTTGTCAACAACCGACGTTAGGGTTTCATTCACTGCCCTATCAAAATTTTCCTCATTTAGCCTAATGGTTTTAAGCATCCAATGCACCTGCATTAGAGTTATTCCTGTTATTGATAAACCCATTAGGACTATGATCAGAAATATCTTCTTGCGATTCATGATTCAAAAATACAAAAAGCAAACTCTCAAAGGGATAACTTTAACGTTTCATTAGCTGGTTTTAGCTACACGTTAGCTTAAACTAGCCTCAAAAGGCTATAGCTTTGTTTCGTAATCAAAAATAAAATAGTTATGGAAACAAATCGATTATTCAATAAAGCAATATTAATACTAGCCGTTATCGGGTTAGTTGGATTTAGTACAGGCAAGGCATATGCGCAGCAGGTTAAAAAGAAGATTGTTAGGGTGATTGAGGATGATGGTAAAGGAGAAAAGGTTGTTAAGGAGTATGATATCACAAATAATAGGCAAAAGTTTGATAGCATAACTCGCGATGTGCGTAAGAAAATGCAAATTGAGCGCATTAAGATGGACTCTTTGAGAGAAATTATTGCTCACAACATGCCTCATACAATTGAATTCCCTCCAATTCCTGATGTTCCAGAACCACCATTTTTCGATTTAGGGTTTGATGACCATACTGGTAATTTCTTTGAAGGTGACTGTGATTTCGACTTTGATTTTATCTTGCCAGATTTTGAGCCACAAAGTCCCAAGGTTTTCTATAGCGAAAAGAGTTTAGATAAAAGCGGAGATCTTGATAAAATGCTTCAGGATTTAGAAAACGGAACATTCGATCCTGCTAAGTATAATATGAAAGAGGTTGAAAAGGATAAAATCCGAGATTTTAAAACAAGCGGAAAAGGAAACGTTATCATTCTAGGCGATCATAAAGTTGTCATTCCTCACTTCAACCAATCGGGGAAAGAATTTGAAAGGCAAGTTGGAAAGGTAAGGCATATGGGACGAGGAAACAGGATTTATTTTAATACCGATTCGCTAAAAGGCGATAAGGTTCAATCCTTTTCAATCCAATCATCAGATGATAATGATCCAGATAACGAGCATGTTGTAATTATCAGATCAAATGGTAAACATGGCAATTTTAATTATGATTTCGACGAAAGCAGTAGCAAGCAGAAAAGAATGATTGTAATTGCTAACGACAATGGGGTTACAAAATTTTCATTTACTAATCCTACTATTGATGAAATCAAAATGTTGGAAAAGGCTGGATTAGCAAAGGTTGATGAATCGAAACTTCTGCCTGCCGAATCGCTTCTTTTAGTTCCTCAGGAAGAGAAGGGTAAGTATAAAATTACCTTTAAAGCAGATGAATCTGGCAAGGCTAAAGTTGTTTTAACCGATGATAAGGGTAAAACAATTAAAACAGAGGAGTTTGACTACTCTAAAGGTAAGTTTGAAAAAGATATCGAGATTAAGGATTTGAATTCAGGAGTTTATTTTATTCAGGCTCAGCTAAACAACAAAACCACCACAAGCAAGTTGAAGATTACAAAAGAGTAATATGAAAAAAAGAAAAACGCAGAGATGAAAGTCTCTGCGTTTTTTATAAGTAAGCTTTTATTTTTCGGGTTAAGGCTGATGCAAACACAAAATCGTTAAACTCCTTATTATCGCTCTGAAGCACATCATCTTTTGTACCTTCCCACCATTTTTCACCTTGATATATATAGATAATCTTATCGCCAATTCCCATCACCGAGTTCATATCATGCGTATTAACAACGGTGGTAATATCAAACTCCTCGGTAATCTCCTTAATCAGTTCATCAATCAGAATCGATGTTTTAGGATCAAGTCCTGAGTTCGGTTCATCACAAAAAAGGAATCTTGGGTTTAGCGCTATAGCCCGAGCAATGGCAACTCTCTTTTGCATACCGCCGCTAATTTCGGCGGGGTAAAGGTGATTAAAGTTGATAATGTTTACTCGTTTAAGGCAAAAGTTAACTCTTTCAAGTTTCTCCTCCAGCGACCAATCGGTAAACATGTCCAAAGGAAACATTACGTTCTCTTCAACAGTGGATGAATCGAAAAGCGCACCAGCTTGGAAAAGCATTCCAATCTGTTTGCGAACCTCCTTTTTTTCCTTAAAATTTAGTTGGTTAAAAAGTGCATCATCGTAATAGATTTCGCCTTTATCAACCTCATATAGCCCAACAAGGCATTTTAAAAGAACCGTTTTACCTGATCCGCTTTGCCCAATGATTAGGTTGGTTTTCCCCTTCTCAAAGGTCGCGCTGATGTTTTTTAAAACATCATGATCGCCAAACGATTTTGATACATTGTTTACTCGAATCATGATAGTAGAAGTTGGGTTAGGATTAAGTTGAAGAGAAGAATAGCTACGCTGCTAGCTACTACAGCTCTTGTACTAGCTTTACCAACCTCAAGCGAACCACCATCAACATAATATCCCTGAAATGCCGATATCGTTGTTATCAAAAAGGCAAAAACAACGGTTTTAATTAAAGCGTAGGTTATATAGTATGGAATAAAAGCATACTGAATACCATTAATATACTCTTGTGTAGTAACTACACCAGTAAACACCCCAACCGACCAGCCTCCAATTATTCCAATTACAATGCTTAACATGGTAAGGAAAGGGTTGAAGAGTATCGTTGCAATAATCTTGGGTAGAATCAAATAGCTGGCAGAATTTACGCCCATTACTTCAAGGGCATCAATTTGCTGGGTTGTTCTCATTGTTCCAATCTCTGAAGCGATATTTGATCCAACTTTACCAGCAAGTATCAATCCTACAATGGTTGATGAAAATTCTAATAGAATACTATCGCGAGCCGCTAAACCAATAAGATAGGAGGGGAGGAAAGGATTTTCAGTATTATATGCTGTTTGAATAGTGATAACAGCCCCCATAAAAGCTGAAATAACTGCAACAATGCCTATTGAATTAAGGCCTAACTTATCAATCTCCTTGATTGTAAGTTTATAGTAAATCATCTTCTTTTCAGGTTTGGCAAACACCTTTCCTAAAAGCAGAATATACGAACCGACAAGAGTAAATAATCTCATAATAGCCTCAAAGGTAGTCTAGTTTTTTATAATGTAGAAATGTTAGGGATCAAATTATCGCTATATCCTAGTGTTAATCATTATTAAAGGTTAACAAGGTAACAGGATTTATGGGGAAAGTCTTAGAACCCGATTATGTTTATTACATTTGCAAAAACAAAAAAGGGGATATAAAATGGAGATTAAAGATATTCATTGTGTAATAATGGCGGGCGGAATTGGTAGCCGCTTTTGGCCATTAAGTCGCACCTCAAAACCAAAACAGTTTATCGATATCCTCGGAACAGGTAAAACGCTTCTACAGCAAACATTCATTCGTATGAATAAAATTTGTCCTGCCGAGAATATTTTAATCGTAACAAGTCAAATTTATAAAGATATTGTATTAGAGCAGTTACCTGAAATATCTGATGATCAGGTTTTACTCGAACCCATGAGAAGGAACACAGCTCCTTGTATTTCATTTGCTAATTACAAGATTAAGCAAAAGAATCCAAATGCAATTGTTGTAGTTGCTCCCAGCGATCATTTGATTTTGAATGAGGACAAGTTTATTGAAAACATTAACGAAGCAATTAGCTTTACATCAAAGCATGATGCCCTTTTAACGCTTGGCATAAAACCTAGCAGACCTGAAACGGGCTATGGTTACATACAGGTTGGAGCCTCAGCCGAAAACCATAACCCTAATCTTAAAAAGGTTAAAACGTTTACTGAAAAGCCCAACTTTGAGTTGGCCAAAGTTTTTATGGAAAGTGGTGAGTTTTTCTGGAATTCTGGGATTTTTATCTGGTCTCTAAAATCCATTTCTACCGCTTTTGAAAAGCATTTACCCGAAGTGGATGGACTTTTCAGGGATGTTGCAACGCATTTTGGCACTCCAAATGAGAAAAAATCAGTTGAACAGGCTTACTCCGAGTGTAGAAATGTTTCTATTGATTATGGTGTTATGGAAAAGGCCGATAATGTTTATGTTATCTGTTCTGAGTTTGGTTGGTCAGATCTAGGTACTTGGGGTTCACTCTACACGCATTTGAATAAAGACGCTAATCAAAATGCAATAATTGGTAAAAATGTAATGCTCTATAACTCCTCTAATACTATTGTAAATGTACCCGATAGCAAACTTGTAATACTTCAAGGACTTGAGGATTATATAGTGGTTGAGTCAGATGATATACTTCTAGTTTGTCGGAAAAAGGATGAGCAGGAAATTAAGAATTTTGTAAATGATGTGTTAATGGAAAAGGGAGAAAAATACACATAATACGATTTCGTTAAAACAAAAGGGCTGCAAAAATTTTGCAGCCCTTTTGTTTTATGTTTGTATTCTAGTATTCCCAAAGATCGTGCTCGATGGTGAATAAATCATATTTAATTCTATCGGATTCCTGCATATTAGGTACACCCCCATATGTATAATCCCTAATTTGACGATTGTTGTAAACGTTTGATTCTTGTGTAATGTATGAACTAAATCTACGTTTAAAGAAAAGGTCGTCAAAAGTTATTCTTTGTGCATCGTTAAAATCGTTAAAAACGGCAGTATTTGCTAAAATCTTTCTTGCCTCTCTGAAATCAATCCAGAACAAAGGCTGGCGTTGTAGTTCTCCTCCTACTTCTTCTTCTCCACCAGTTTGCAGTGTTCTATAGAAATGACGGATTGGGCAAATCCCTATAATTCTAACCTGCATTGTTGAATACTGCTTGTTGAAGAACCATTCCTCTTTAACAAGTAATTCTTTAATTTCATTCCAGCGAATGTCTCCTTTAACGGTTACGGTTGTATCCAAACCAGTAGTTAAACTTTGCTGAGTCTTAGTTTTATCGAGGGCATCCATGTTTTCGAGGACTTGATTGTACGATAAAAGAGTTGTAAACTCATCGTCAGGAACTGGATCGTAAGCGCTAATCTCATTATATTTAATAGCATCAACTAACCGTTGAACAAAGCTAACGCGATCTTGTATTCTTTGCGTTGGGTAGTATAAAGGATGATTAATTTTCTCCCTTAAATCAATTACACGCCATACCCTTTTAGTATACATCATATCTGCCTCTCTTAGGTAAGGATAGGGAACAGGAACTCGTTGAGGAACTGCCTCACGAACATAAATACCATCCAAAACCAAAGACTCTTTCTTTTGATCTTGTGCAGCAATGCTAAATGATTGTAGTATTAAAACTGCACTGGCTAAGAAAATCAATACTCGTCTCATATGTTGTATCAATTATTTAATCTTGATTACTAAATCGTTAAGATCTCTCACATCGCCCTTTGGGCCAACTGCTTTGATATTGATTATACTAACAACACTACCCGATTGTAGGTTAGTAAGAATTCTTTTTTGACCATCAGTAAACATCTGATTCTTTGAAGTTTCCTCTTGATTGAATCCACGAATAGTTGCCGCTAATGTAAACTCTTTAACGGTGAACTTCATATCAAAATCAAAATCCTTTGGCATCTCTGCAACAACCCCAAGAGCTGCAGCAAGTTCATTTTTTGCAACGGTTTTACCTGTAATACCACCAACTCTTGGAATAGGCGCTGGTACCTGCTTGATACGGAATGGCCTGCTACCCATATTACGTTTTTGACCATCTACCATTGCAAAAACAGTGATATCACAGTTTGCTGTTCCTGCTTCAGGTTGAACAATATAACCTGAACCTGTTCCTGAAGGCTTAATGGTTCCCCGGTTTATTGTTGGGGTTATATTTGATATTCCAGGAATCGATATTTCTACAGGATTATCTACACCATAATAGAAAACGTTCATTTTTGATGGTGAAATAACCACATTTGGCGAAGCAACTTCGTAGGTATGCTTAAAGGGTTTACGAGTTACTGAGCCATCTGGAGCAGTCATTTGTATAAGACCAGACCAGAAATTCTTCCCCAATCGTGTTCCTTTTGCTGTGTATAATCCTTTTCCTGATTTTGATACTGGTATTGATGTAGAGCCACCTGCTATTTTGTAATCATACTCCCCAGTTTCTTTATTAAAAGTTGAGTCATAACTACAAATAAGTATTTCAGGTTGTTGCGTTGTATCAGAAGCTGCTAAGAATACTTGAGCTTTAAAATCGTTACCCTGTATTACATAAGTAGAGGATGGAATTACAGTTGCCTGTAGAACATTGAATTTAAAATCGTTTGCACCAACCTGCTGTAATAGGTAGTTAACAACTTCTGCTTCGCAGTTTAGAACGTCCACCTGAACCTTTGTGAGCTGAGGAATAACAGCAATAAGAGGGATATGCTCAAAACGAGAACTTTGCCAAGTTTGAACAGTACCATCCTCTTTCGGTTTTGGCGAGTCGGTATTTAATATGTTTCTAACTGACTCAACTAATTGAGGTGCTTTTTGATTATCAATAATGCTAATTAGGTATTCACGGAACGTCTCTAGTTTCTTTTTAAGTTCTGTTCCCTTGCCATTACCTTCAAGACCAATTAGTATATTCGCTGGAATTTCAGTATCACTTTTATTTAATACAAACTCACAATCTACTTCATCTCCTTTAATTGCTGGTGTTTCAGGACCTTCAGCGCCAATAACAATCTCTTTCTTTAGATCCTGAACGTAAGTGAGGATTTCTTGAGCTTGTTTCTTTATTTCGTCGGATTTATTTTTCCAAGGACCAACTTTTACCTTGTTTAGTTCGTAGGCATTACCAAACTGGGTATATAACTTCTCGTTCTTTATTTGATAGTTACTGGTTGTCCTAGATAAACCATTATCAACAAGAACAAAGGCGTCCAATACCTCGGTCGATACGTTTAATGCAAGCATTGCAGTCAGCACGAGGTACATCATGCCGATCATTTTTTGCCTGGGGGTTTCTTTGCCGTGAGCCATAGACTTTTTAGTCTAAAGTATATTATTTGCCATTCGACATAACGTTCATAGCCGAAAGCATATTGCCATAAACAGAATTCAATGCTGATATATTTTTATTTAGCAGCTCTATAGCTTGTGCAAACTTTTCAGTCTCAGATACTGTAGAGTTAATCTGCTTCATCATACCATCAACGCCAGAGTATACTTTTTCAGCTTCTTTTAAACGCTGATTAGTTTCTTGTAAATGAAGTTCATGTGCAGCATTGAGTGCAGACATGTTTTTATTTAAGCGCTCTAGTTGCTCTTTGTAACCGCCACTTCCTTCGCTTATTAAGCTACCATTTACTTTCATTGCATCAGAAAGTTGCTGGTATGTTGTTGTTAAACCGCTCGCTGCAGTACTAATATCTGATGCTACTTTATTACCAGATTCTGTAATCCTGCTGCTTACGTTTTCACCCGCTTTTGTAAGTTGTTCTTGTAAATTTGTAACAGATTTACTAACACCACTCATAAAATCTTGTCCGCTTTCAGAAACAATACCTGCGGTTTTTTGGTAGTTTTCCGAAAGTATATTAATCGACTCTGTAAGGACTTGACCTGATTTTGAATAACTTTCGGTAAATGACCCAACAGATTCAGATGCTTTCTTCATCTTCTCGGTATACTCATTTGTTGCAGCAGCAGCATTTGAAATATCTGCAAGTTTTGCGGATGTTTCACCAAGTTTATTCAAACCACGACCAACTTTTTCGAAAAGTTCAGGTCCAATTTCAGCACTATCAAGCATTTTGTTGAACTTCTCAGTAAAAACAAGTGCTCCACCCATATTAACGTTTGATGTTGCAACCTGTTGACCTGATCCTGAAGATTGAGAACCTCCTTGTGCAACAACTCCGCTTGATGCAACAACGCTTGAAATTATTTCCTTTATTGAGTCAGCATCAAGTGGACCACCATGTTTGCTGTCACTTCTGTATTTACGAAGTTCCTCTTCATCTGACATGCCAGCAAGCTCAGGGTAAACTAAAGTCCAGTCAACCTCTTCATGTATAGGTTCAAAAGCAGAGAAAAAGAAAATAATTGCTTCGATACCCATACCGAACATAAGCATGATAGTAGCACCTTTCAGGTGAAGGATTTTGAATAGAGCACCAAGAATTACGATAGAAGCACCCCAACCATAAAGATACTTCATAAAGTTTTTCCAACCTGATCCTTGGACTATTTCAGAAATATTAAATCCCATGGTGTTTAAATATTAAGTTATTATTGCACAAGTTGTGCACATTACCTATTTACCGCCTAAGTATGTTTTTACACATCTAAATCCAACGTATGATTTAGTTGTATCTTGATATTCAAAGGTACGTGTTCCTACCTGTAGGAAATATCCAATATCTTTCCATGAACCTCCACGAATAACTTTTCGTTTTAGAGCAGGAGGATCGTTTGGTTTAGCATTATATTTATAGTCAGGATTCATATCATGAGTAAAAGCATATGCACTCTCATCAAAAGCATTTGCAGTCCACTCTGCTACGTTACCAGCCATATCATAAATACCATAATCGTTAGGATCAAATGAGCCAACAGGGAGAGTGATAAATCCACCATCATCGACTAAATTACCACGAAGAGGTTTAAAGTTTGCAAGGAAACAACCTTCGGCATTACGAGTATAAGGACCTCCCCATGGATACATGCTATGATCGAGACCACCTCTTGCAGCATATTCCCATTCAGCCTCAGTAGGTAATCGATAGTCATGAGAACCAGGTAATCCTTGAGCGTTCATATATTTGGTAAACATTTGGGTTCTCCATATACAGAATGCTGACGCTTGTTTCCATGAAACACCCACCACAGGGTAACTATCGTATGAAGGATGCCAGAAATAGGTAGTTGCATAAGGCTCATTAAATGCGTAGGTAAAATCGCTAATCCAGCAAAGGGTATCAGGGTATACGTTAACCTTATCGCGAATGATAAACGATGAACGATCAGTAACCTTAACCGGTACTCCCATATTATTAATAACTTCGCCTTGATCGTAACTTTGGGTTTCGAAATTATAGCGGTTGCGCTTTGCAGCAGCTTGCTTTAAATCAATCCAGAAGTATTCATAGTCAAGTTTTCGGGTATCTACTTCCTTACGGTTATAAAAACTTTCCTCCTTGGTATAATACATTTCCTTTAGGATTTCAGCTTGTCCTTCATCAGTTGCATCGATTGGAACCTCCCAGTTTAGGGTTGGGGGATCGATGGGATTTCCAAATTGATCCTCGGCTATAGCAAACTCGTCGTTTTGCTCTGCAAGTTTTCTTCGTGCAATAGAATCGCGGACATAGTAAACGAATTGGCGATACTGATTGTTTGTAATCTCTGTTTGGTCGATCCAGAAAGCATCAACAGAGATGGTCTTGGTTGGAGCGTTTACTGCCCAAGATACATCCTGATCGTTGCCCCCCATGTTAAACGAACCCATAGGGACGAAAACCATTCCAAGTGGATTTGGTTCAGCGTAACTTTTCCTGGGTACGCTCATAAGCTCACCCCCTTGACCAACAGCACCTGGCCCACTGCAGCTATTCAGCAGGGCGATTACAAAACTAAAAATAAGAAGCTTTTTCATAACACTCCATTTATTTAGCAAATAACGTAATTTTTTTTGAATTCAGTTTTAAATGGCCTACAAAAATCTTATGCTTTTATATTGTTGAGGTGGTCGTTCCTTTTTTAATGAAAAGGTATAACCAAGCATAAACTCGTGTGAACCATCATTATAAGCACTGATTTCGCGCATCGAAAATTCGTATGCGTAACCAATTTTTAGCCCATTAAAGAGCTCAATTCCAAACATTCCAGTTATGGCATCACCTAAACGACCCATACGATAAGAAACGCCTCCCCAGAATTTTTTATTGTATTTAACATTGGCAGATAATGAAATTTGTGACAAAAATAAATCAGAAACAGCATAAACCGAGGGATTAAGCTGCCATGACGGATTTGGCATATTTAATATATATCCACCAGTTAAGTAAAATTGACGTTTATAGTGAGCAGGATTTGTAGCGTTATTCATTTTTGTACCATTTAAGTGTGCTACAGAAAATCCAAAATACATTTCTTCATTGTTAAAATAAAGGCCTGCGCCTAAATCAAGATTTAAACTACTTTCTTTTTTTGCTGGAATCGCATCATCGCCTCCCGCTGGATTCCAAGTAGGATTGATATTTTTACTTATAAATCCTCCGTTAATACCTAATCCTAGCATTCCTTTTCCGGTTTTAAGGCGCGCAGCATAGGAGATATTCATCCCAAGATCTTTATTAAAACCGTAGTTATCTGTGCAAATATTCAGTCCTACACCGCTCTTAAACCCAAAAGGAGCAATGGCTGAGTTAATATTGAGCGCACTTGTACGAGGAGCTCCATCAAAACCGACCCATTGAATCCTATTTATTAAACTTGAAGAAATCATATCGCTACTACCTGCGGCACCGGGATTGATGGTGTTTTGGTTAAACATAACTTGCGAGAATTGAGGATCTTGCTGCGCAAAGGCAGAAGACAATAAAACTAATGAAACAAGCAATAAAATAGGTTTTTTTAATCGCATGTTAATATACCTCACTAAATATGGTTCAACCGAAAGGTAAAGTAAATAAAAATATTAATTCCTTACAAATTTTATTAACAATAATATGTTGATAAAAGAACTAAAAAGTATAAGCTTATACATTTATTTAAAAAAAAAAGTTAGGGATTGACCCTAAAATTTATGTCTCTTTTTAAAAATATTTTCTTTAAACAAGAATTGTGTAAAGCTAAACAACTTTGTTATAGACTCTTAGCCATCTTTCGGGGAGTTCGTGTTTGCTAGCAGCTACATAATCGTTATAAGAGCAAGAAATAATAATGTTTTTTTTGAGCGATTGCTCCACATTTGATAAAGGAATTTCCATCCACCAGTTATCAGAGGTTAAACTTTTGTAGAAAATCATTTCTATTCCTGGAGTAGGACTTTCTACTATGAATTTTTTGAACTCGCCATTGGCATTAGGCTTTTCAGATTTGCGTTGTGAAAAAGCTTCGATAAAATGCCAAATTAGTTGAGCTGATAAATGGGCGCTTTGGGGGTAATCCTCCGCAGTTAGTTCAAAAAGGCCAAAACAACACGTGCTGTCGCTAAGTCCAGCATATCTTGATAATTGGCAAGCCTCCTCGGCATATAACCCATTAGGAGATGGAAAGATATTGCCTTGACAATCGGAATTTCTTATTGCACCGAGATCGAAGCTGACCAAATCAGAATCCCTAAAAGTTGGCTCAGTTTCTCGATAATTACCCCTTACAAAACCCAATCTAAGTAATTCGTGATTTTTTTTGTTAAGGGTTTCGATGCTATTCGGATCGCATAAATAGCCTTGATACCCAATTATACTGATGTTGAATAAATTTTCAAGGGGTTCATCTATAAAGTGCTTGATATATCCCGTTGAACAAAATTCACCATTGCTATCGTCCATATCAATTCGAGAATCGATAAACGAAGCGCTAACACTTTTTCGATGAAGTTTAATGGCTTGATAAACTGGATAAGATATTTCTTGAGTACCTCCAAGTATTAGTATGGTAGCTTTCTTTGACAAGAAGAAATCACAGAGATCTTTAATAGCAGAGTATGAATCTTTTGGTGATTTTGTGGATTTGAGGTTACCTACATCAACAATTTTAATTTTTGTTGGGAAAGAAGAAAGGCTGTAGAAATATTCACGAATCAAATCGGGTGATTTTGACGCACCTTTATTTGACGAGTTTCTGCTTTCAGGTATACCGAGTATAACCAAATCACCCTCCACTATCGATGGAAAACTTTTACCATGCTTAAAGAAAGAAGTATTTAAAAGGGTTGATGCACCTTTAGTAACTCCTCCAATTTTTGGAAGAGCATCCGTTGGATCAAGATAATCGGCTGGGCTCATTTCTTTGCTTTGCCTTGAGGTTTTTTCTTTTTATTGGTTGGCTTTTGATCACCAACAATTTTAATGCAATCGGCGTATGCCAGTTTTTGAACATCAGTGCCTTTTGGGAGTTTGTAATTATCTCCTTTATAATAAATGTATGCACCCCAACGACCATTTAATAGCTGAAGAGTAGAATCCTCTTCAAAAATCTTAATTACCTTTTCGCGTTCCTTCTTACGACCCTCTTCAATAAGTTCTATTGCACGTTCAATATTAATTGTAATGGGGTTATCTTCCTTTTTAAGTGAAACAAATTTTGAGGCATGACGAACGTAAGGGCCAAAACGACCTACGCCAATAACAACCTCATTATCCTCATACAAACCAAGGTTACGAGGTAAATCGAAAAGTTTTAGAGCCTCCTCAAGCGTGATTGTTTCAATGAGTTGACCCTTTAACAGGCTGGCATATTGTGCTTTAATATTTGCTTCGGGGTTGTTTTCGCCAATTTGGGCAATAGGTCCAAAACGCCCAATTCTTACGGATACAGGTTTCCCTGTTTTGGGATCATTGCCAAGAACTCGTTCGCCTTTGCTATAATCAGATTCTACAAGGGTTTTTTCAACATCTTTATGGAATGGACGATAGAACTGATCGATCATTTTTGTCCATTCTATTTTACCCTCCGCAATATCATCAAACTCTTTTTCAACGGTAGCGGTGAAGTTAAAGCTGAGGATATTTTTGAAATATTCGATTAAGAAATCGTTTACAACAATACCAATATCGCTAGGGAAAAGTTTGGCTTTTTCGCTGCCCGTATTCTCAACTTTCTCCTGTTGAGTGATTTTCCCGTTTTTAAGTAAAATTGAAATATATCTTCGTTCAACGCCCTCACGATCCTCTTTTAGGGCATAACCACGGGTAACAATTGTAGATATTGTTGGAGCATAGGTTGATGGTCGTCCAATACCAAGTTCTTCGAGCTTTTTAACGAGGCTTGCCTCGGTGTATCTAGCGGGACGCTGAGTAAACCGTTCGTTTGCGAATATTTCTTTTGTTGTGAGAATCTGTCCTGCCTTCATTGGAGGGAGCAAATCCTTTCCTGTTTCTTCAGAATCCTCGTCCGATGATTCTAAGTAAACCTTTAAGAATCCGTCAAAAAGGATAACCTCACCAGCTGCGATAAAATTGTATTTTGATGTAGAGATGTTGATGGTTACAACCGTTTTCTCAAGTTGGGCATCGCTCATCTGCGAGGCGATTGTTCTTTTCCAAATCAGCTCGTAAAGACGTTGTTCGCCCGTGCTTCCTGTTATCTTAAACTTATCGATATAGGTAGGGCGAATAGCCTCGTGAGCTTCTTGTGCACCCTTTGATTTGGTTTTAAACTGGCGTGGGTTGTGATATTTTTCTCCAAACTCTTCGCAAATGGTTTTCTTTGCTGCATCAATTGCCGTATCCGAAAGATTTACAGAGTCCGTTCTCATGTAAGTGATATGACCCGCTTCGTAAAGTTTTTGTGCAATGGTCATGGTTTGAGAAACAGAGAAGTTTAGCTTTCTGCTTGCCTCTTGTTGTAATGTTGATGTAGTAAAAGGGGGAGCAGGGGTTTTTTTCGATGGCTTCTTGCTTACATCGGAAATTGTAAATGTTGCATTTTTGCAATTCTCAAGTAGGTCGAGGGTTTCCTTAAGTGTACTGATCCTATCTGAGAGTTCTGCTTTAATTTCAGCATCACCTTTAAAAAGGGCGTTAACTTTAAAAAAGGATGATGATTTAAAGGCAAAAACTTCCCTTTCGCGCTCAACAAGTAATCTTACAGCTACCGATTGTACCCTCCCGGCTGAAAGGGCTGGCTTAACTTTTTTCCAAAGAATAGGAGAGAGTTCAAATCCTACTAGTCTGTCAAGTATTCTGCGTGCTTGCTGCGCATTAACAAGGTTATAATCGATGCCACGAGGGTTTTTTATTGCCTTTTGAATGGCATCTTTGGTAATTTCGTGGAATACAATTCGCTTAGTTTTTTTGGGATCTAGTTTCAGTACCTCGCTTAGGTGCCAAGCAATGGCCTCTCCCTCGCGGTCTTCATCGGAAGCTAACCAAACAGTTTGTGCTTGAGCTGTACTTTTACGAAGATCGTCAACCACCTTTTTCTTCTCCTCGCTGATAACATATTCGGGCTCATAACCCTTTTTAATATCTATTCCAAGGTTCTTCTTGGAAAGGTCTCGAATATGGCCAAAACTAGACTTTACAACAAAATCGCTACCCAAAAACTTCTCAATTGTTTTGGCTTTGGCAGGGGACTCAACTATAACAAGATTCTTGATCATACCTTATTAAATAAGTTTGAAGAAAATTTGGCACAAAGTAAAACAATTAACGAAGTAACAACAAAAAAATATATTAAAATAGATTAATTTCATTCCTTTAGCATTGATTATTTAAAGTAGAAACACCTATTAAACACTAATTAACAAAGGATTTACAGAACACTCGAATCCTTTAATATAACCTTATAAATTATTGCTAACTTTGTAAGC
Source organism: uncultured Rikenellaceae bacterium (assembly GCA_964390565.1). GTDB lineage: Bacteria > Bacteroidota > Bacteroidia > Bacteroidales > Tenuifilaceae > UBA8529. The sequence goes on along the minus strand of CAYMII010000011.1, from coordinate 61,358 downwards.
GATTTTTTAAAATTTGGACTATGGCACTTAAAAAAATTGATTCTAAGATCAAGCTTAGATTATGGATTTGGGGTTCAGCTTCGATATTGTTTTTTACCTTAATATTGCTTTTCATCTTAATTTCAGCCGAGGCATTTGGTCCGATGCCAACATTCGAAGAGCTCGAAAACCCTAAAAGCAATCTGGCATCTGAGGTTATTTCTGAGGATCACAAGGTACTTGGAACATACTTTATTCAAAACAGAACATTTGTTAGTTATGATAAAATATCGCCAAATGTTATAAAGGCGCTTATCGCTACTGAGGACATTCGCTTTAGAAGACATAGCGGCATAGATGCTCGTGGTTTAGCGCGTGTTTTTTTTAAAACATTACTTCTTGGAAATAAAGAAGCAGGAGGAGGAAGTACCATCACACAGCAGCTTGCAAAGAATTTATTCCCTCGCGATACAGTATATCGTAGATTTTTCATATCAAAGTTTGCGCATTTAGGGATTGCAAAGCTAAAGGAGTGGATTACATCAGTAAAGCTCGAGAAGAACTATACCAAAAATGAAATCCTTGCAATGTACCTCAACGTAGTTGAGTTTGGGGGGAATGCTTATGGAATTAAATCAGCAGCAAAAACTTTTTTTAATACATCGCCCGATTCGCTTAAACTTGAGCAAGCAGCAGTACTTGTTGGTTTGGTAAATGCCCCTACAAGGTATAGTCCTGTTCGTAACCCCGAGCGCTCATTGGCTCGGCGAAACTTTGTCCTTTCCCAGCTAAACAAATATGAGTTTATTACAAAACATGTATACGATTCGTTAGTAAAGATACCTATCAAGTTAAATTATAAGGTTCAAGATCATAACGTTGGACTTGCAACCTATTTCCGTGAAACGCTAAGACAAATACTTATTGCTCGCCAACCTGAACCTCGCCATTACTTTACCCACGAGCAATTCGTTGAGGACTCGGTTCAATGGGCAAACAACCCACTATATGGTTGGTGTAACAAAAACCTTAAACCCGATGGAAGACCTTATGATATTTATCGTGATGGGTTGAAGATTTATACCACTGTTAATTCCAGAATGCAGCAATATGCCGAGGAAGCTGTTGAAGAGCATTTAGCAAAGTACTTACAGTTTCATTTCGACTATGAGCAGAAAACGGTTGGCAATAGACTTTTCGATCCAAAGTTAACTAACGAGCAAATTAGGGGCATTCTTCTTCATGCAATGAAGCAAACCGAGCGTTATCGAGTGCTAAGAAACAGAGGAGTTCCGATGGATAGCATTTATGCTAACTTCAATAAAAAAACAAGGATGACAATTTTTACCTGGAAGGGTGATAGGGATACGATTATGTCACCTTTGGATTCAATAAAACATTACAAACGATACTTCCGTGCTGGCTTTATGGCTATGAATCCGCATAATGGACATATTAGAGCATATGTTGGTGGTCCAAACTATCGTCATTTTAAGTACGATCATGTTTATCAGGGGAAGCGACAAGTAGGATCTACTATAAAACCGTTTTTATATACTCTTGCAATGCAAGAGGGGTATTCACCTTGCTATAAAATCCCTAATGTTTCTCAAACTTTTATTGAAAGGATGAGAAATAAGGATGGAGAAATGCAGGACTCAACATGGACACCAAAGAATTCTGGCAGCACAAAGTACGATGGGAAGATGGTTACATTGAAATGGGGTCTTGCAAACTCAGTTAATAACATTTCGGCATGGCTTATTAAGCAGTTTACACCACAAGCGCTTGCCGATATTATCAAAAAGATGGGTATTTCAAGTAAAATTCAGGCTGTAAATTCAGTATTTCTTGGCACCTCAGAGGTGTCTGTTTATGAAATGGTTGGCGCATATGGGACCATCGCTAATAAAGGGGTTCACATTGAACCTTTAATGGTGACCAAAATTGAGGATAAAAACGGGAACGTTTTGGAATCGTTTAGTCCTCAAAAAAATGAGGCCATTAGCGAACAAACGGCCTATTTAATGACCAACCTGCTCGAAGGAGTAATAAATTTTGGAACAGCATATAGCCTAAGGGCTACTTATGAACTTCCAGGTCAAATTGCTGGTAAAACGGGAACAACTCAGGGTCACGCTGATGGATGGTTTATGGGAATGGTTCCAAATCTTGTAACGGGTACTTGGGCTGGGGCAGAGGATCGTTCGGTTCATTTTCAGGAACTTTACTTTGGTCAGGGTGCTAGAATGGCACTACCAATTTTTGCTTTGTTCATGGAAAAAGTATACAAAGATCCCCATTTGGGTGTTTCACCCAACGATCAGTGGGAGAAGCCGCTGATTGAGAAGTATTACGACTTAGATTGTGAGAATGTTAAAGGGAAAAAGAAGATTAAAGTGGAGGAGGTTAATGAGGACGATTTCTTTTAATCTAACAGTTTGATTATAAACCAGGAATAGATTCAATAAGATTCTTTGTGTAATCGGTTTTAGGATGATGAAAAATCTCATCTGAGGTTCCTGTTTCCATTAGTTCTCCATTTTTTAGGACGATAATCCTATCACTAATATATTTTACAACGGCTAAATCGTGCGATATGAATAGTAGCGTAAGATTTAGCTGTTCTTTTAAGTCTTTAAGTAGATTAAGCACCTGAGCTTGAACCGAAACATCTAAGGCCGAAACAATCTCATCACAAATAATAACCTTTGGGTTTAATGCCAATGCACGAGCAATAACAATGCGCTGGCGTTGACCACCCGAGAACTCATGAGGATATCTATAGTAGCTATCGGCGGGGAGGGCAACTTTATTGAGCAATTCAAGCACTCTTGCTTTTCGTTCATCTTTTGTCTTACATAACCCATGAACTTTCAACGGCTCGGAGATAGCTTGCCCAATTGTTTTTCGGGGGTTAAGTGATGAGTAAGGATCTTGAAAGATTAGTTGGACCTCTTTTCTGAAATCTTTACTAAACTGTCTATCCATTTGAGAAAGGTAAACCCCTTTGTAGGATATTGATCCCGATTGATTTTTAATGAGATTGAGCAAAGTTCTCCCAAGGGTAGTTTTACCAGAACCCGATTCCCCTACAATTCCAAGCGTTTCACCTTCAAATAGCTCTAAGCTAACATCGTTAACCGCTTTGAATTGATTTAGTGGGTTACCTAAAAAATTTCTTTTTGTAATAAAACTCGTTACGATGTTTTTGGCTGAATAGATCAAGGGGCTATTTACCAATGATTTTGCAATATCCTTTTTGCCAATCTTTTTTTCAAAATCACCATTCAAGAAATCTTCAACGGTAAGTAATCGATGAGGTTTGTATGAAATGGGCGGTCGACAGGCTAAAAGACCTTTTGTATATGGTTTTTGAGGCGATTCAAAGATTTGATTAACCAAGCCTTGCTCAACGATATTCCCATGTTGAAGGATCAATACCCTATCGGCAATTTCTTTGATTAAGCCAAGGTCGTGACTTATAAAGATCATTCCCATCTGATATTTCTCGCGAAGGGATTTCAAGAGTTCTATCAGCCCTTTTTGAACGGTTACATCCAAGGCTGTTGTTGGCTCATCGGCAATTAGCAATTCTGGTTTACCCGAGAGAGCCATGGCTATCATCACCCGTTGTTTTTGTCCTCCGCTTAGCTGATGTGGGTAGCTATTGTAAACCTTTTGAGGGTTGGGAAGTTGCATCTCTTCTAATAGATCGATAGAACGCTTTTTTGCTCCAGTTTTTCCTAAGCTAGATGTAAGTTGAACGGCTTCGAGCAGCTGTTTCCCACATTTCATTGAGGGATTAAGACAGGTAAGCGGTTCTTGAAATATCATGGCAATGCGTCGTCCGCGAATTTTCTGAAAACCTTTTTCATCAAGCGTTAATAGGTCTTGTGAAAATCCATCGCTGAAAGCGATTTGAGCCGAACCATTCTCGATGTTTGCTTGTGGAGGAAGTAAACCCATTAAGGTAAGCGAGGTTATCGACTTGCCCGATCCCGATTCTCCAACTACTCCAAGGATTTCGCCTTTTGCTAAAGTAAAGGATACACCCTTAAGAACGGTTATATTACCAAACTGTACACTTAGATTTTCGACCTTAAGCATTGAGGTAGCATTTAAGAATCTTGTCTTCCAAAGAGATGCCTTACAAGTTCTTCAACTTTCGCTATCTGAACTACTGCAATTCCTTCATTTTTTACATCAATCCCTTTATTGTATTTTGATACGAAGATGCGTTGCATTCCTAACTTTTTTGCCTCAGAGATTCTCTGGTCGAGCCTACTGACAGGCCGTATCTCGCCCGAGAGACCAACCTCTGCTGCAAAGCAAGTATCATTGGAAATCGGAGAGTCGAATGCCGATGAAAGTATTGATGCGATTACGGCAAGATCTGTTGCAGGATCAGTAATTTTTAATCCTCCTGCGATATTTAAGAAAACATCTTTTGTTGCAAGTTTAAAGCCAGCCCTACGTTCAAGCACAGCCAAAAGCATATTCAATCTACGGGTATCAAAACCTGTAGTTGAGCGTTGTGGTGTGCCGTATGCTGCGGAACTTACCAGTGCTTGTATCTCAATAAGGAAGGGACGAACGCCATCAACTGCGGCTGAAATGGCTATCCCGCTTAATGCTTCATCGCGATGCGATAGCAATATTTCCGATGGGTTTGTTACCTCTATCAAGCCACCATTTTGCATCTCGAAAATTCCTAATTCAGAAGTGGATCCATAACGGTTCTTCGCCGAACGAAGAATACGATATATAAAGTTGCTATCGCCTTCGAACTGAAGAACAACATCAACAATATGCTCTAATATTTTTGGACCAGCAATGCTACCATCTTTAGTAATATGGCCAATTAGAATAGCTGGAATACCTGTTGTTTTTGAGTATCTTAGTAAAGCAGCAGTACACTCCCTTACCTGCGATACGCTCCCGGGAGAAGATTCAATAGTATCGGAATAAAGGGTTTGTATAGAGTCAATTACAATTAAATCGGGCTTTACATTTTCTGCTTGAGTGAGAATATTTTCAAGGAGGGTTTCATTAAGAATTAGGCACTCCTGATTATTTGGGTTAATCCTATCTGCTCGTAATTTTACTTGCTTTGCGCTTTCCTCGCCTGATATATAAAGAATTTTTAGGTGTTTAAGTCCAAGAGCAAGTTGAAGCGCAAGGGTTGATTTGCCAATTCCGGGTTCGCCTCCTATAAGAATAAGAGAACCAGTTACTATGCCGCCACCAAGGATTCGATTTACCTCACCAATGCCCGTATCTAGCCTTTTCTCGTTGTTCGATTCAATATCTTTAATGGCTGTTGGTGTTGCATTTCGTGTAACGTCAACCAAACCAGGGCGAGAGGTATCTTTGCTTATTCGTTCCTCAACGTAAGTGTTCCATTCGCTGCAAGATGGACATCTGCCCAACCATTTTACCGATTCGGCGCCACAATTTTGGCAAACGTACATACTCCGGGTTTTAGCCATAAAAAGTGGGTTATAAATTTGGCACTGATATTTTTGGTTTTTTCTTGATGAAAAGTACTGCCATTGAAATTGCTCCAAGAGCAATAATCATAAGTGTTTGCGATTCGTGCCCTATAGTTGCAAACACGAGCCCATCCTCACGTGTAATGCCGAATAGGCCTAAACCCATTGCTGTAATGATGTGAAAGGCTCCAAATCCTCCTTGAACTGGCACTACCATTCCAAAAGATCCTACGACTAGGATGAATAGGCTATCTACAATGGTTAAATTGCTAGTTGCCTTAGTTGATAGCACTAAAAGAAAAGTCATTAAAAGGTAAAGCCCCCAAAGTAAGAAAGAGTAGAATACAAATTGCCCTCTCTTTTTCATTCTTGTAACTGATTTTAAGCCATCAATAATTCCATAAACCATGCTTTTTACGCGTGATTTAACTTTATGACCAAAAACATTTTTGCGAATAAGGTGAAGAACTAAATAGGAAAAAACTAAAAATGCAACAATAACGACAATGGAGATATATGAAAACCCAGAGGCTTTAAAGAAAAGGGGTTTAAATATTTGATCTATAATAAATCTCCCGAAAAAATCAATTTTGATTAAAAAAACAGAAACTACACATAGGAAGAGAACAGCCATATCGGCAGCTCTTTCAACCAGAACTGTTCCAAGTAGCGATTCGAACGAAACATTATCTGTCTTTTTAAGCGTACCGCACTTTGTAATCTCCCCGAGACGAGGGAATGCAAGGTTAGCCAAATAGCCAATCATTACAGCACCAAATACGTTTCGCACCGATGGCATTGGGCCAAGAGGTTCCATTAGTAAACGCCAACGTAAGGCTCTTACAACATTACCCAAAATTGCTACAATAAGCGATAAGGTAACCCAGAAATAGTTTGCCTCTTTAAAACCTTTTACAATAACATTAAGATCAACCTTGCGAAAAGCAAAGTATAGAAGGGTAATTGCTAGCCCAGTAAAGATTAAATAGTTTATAATCTGTTTTAATCTATCACTCAATGTAAAAGGGGTTTGTATAAGTTAAACTAGTTTATTTGTTTGAGTGTCGGGGAAAATAATTGATGGCTTAAAGCATTTTGCTTCCTCAAAGTCCATCATTGCATACGACATGATGATTACTACATCTCCAACAGCACATTTGCGAGCAGCCGGACCGTTAAGGCAAATCTTGCCCGATCCACGTTCTCCTTTTATTACATAGGTTTCGAGGCGCTCGCCATTATTGATGTTCACTACTTGAACTTTTTCATTGGCAATAAGATTGGCCGCATCCATTAAATCCTCATCAATAGTAACGCTTCCAACGTAATGGAGGTTTGCCTCAGTAACCGAAACCTGATGAATCTTTGATTTTACAACTTCAATAAACATTTTGTGTAGATATTATTTAAAATAGACATTATCAATCAATCTAATCTTTCCTGCTCTAACTGCAATACAGCCAATAATTGAATCAGTATCATCCCAGCTATTTACAGGTTGTAATGTTAGGCTATCGGCAAGCGAAAAATATTCAACAGACAAGTTAGGATCTTTGTTGATATTTTGTTCGACCCACCCAATTAAATCATTAACAGTTAGCGTACGAACCTTTTTCTGAGCATCCGAAAGGGTTTTATAAATTAGAGGGGCACTTTTTCTTACCTGAGGTTCAAGCAGAAGGTTTCTTGAGCTCATGGCCAAGCCATCCTTTTCGCGAACAATTGGACAGGGGATTATCTCAACGCAAAGTTTCAACTGCTTAACCATTTGACGGATGATAGCCAACTGCTGAAAATCTTTTTGTCCGAAATATGCCCGATGAGGTTCAACGATATCAAACAGTTTGCTTACAACTTGGGCAACACCGTTAAAGTGTCCGGGGCGATGTGCTCCTTCCATCACTTTATCTAGTTGCCCAAACTCAAAAACGCGAACATCAGGTTCAGGGTACATTTCTTGCTCAGATGGCATGAATATATAATGAACTCCAGAATCCTCAAGAAGTTTTATATCCTTTTCAGGAGTTCGAGGATAGTTTTTAAGATCGGTTTTATCGTTAAACTGGGTTGGGTTAACAAAAATACTTACCACAACCACATCATTCTCTCTTACGGCTTTCTCAACAAGCGAGATATGTCCATGATGCAAGGCTCCCATAGTTGGAACAAATCCAACGGAAAGATTCTTATCGCGAAAATCCTTTAAAATATTCTTAACCTCAGGTATATTATTCAAAACATTCATTGATGGCAAATGTGAAATAAGTTCAAAGTTAAATAAAGCTTAAAATATAGAAGTATAAGCAATCAAAATAGCGGTGCAAAGTTCGTAAAAAATTAAAAACTAATACCATCCATCAATAAAAATGAACATCAAATAATTCTATTACTTAAGATATCCTTAAAAATCAGAGAATAAGCCTATGATAAATGTAAATATTTTTTTATACTTTTGTAAAATAAATATTTGCCCGGATGCGGACTGTTAAAACTAAAACCGAATCCGGGTTTTGCACCTCTGATGTTTTAATCAGAAACCTGAAATAGTAATGAAGAACACAAAGGTTCTATTTATCTCACAGGAAATTACCCCTTATCTGCCAGAAAGCGAAATGGCACTAATTGGGCGTAACCTTCCACAAGGGATACAGGAAAGAGGGAAAGAGATTCGAACATTCATGCCACGTTATGGATGTATAAACGAAAGGCGTAATCAGCTCCACGAGGTGATTCGCTTATCGGGTATGAATCTGGTTATCGATGACACTGACCATCCACTAATTATTAAAGTTGCCTCTATCCAAAGCGCTAGGATGCAGGTTTACTTCATCGACAATGAGGACTACTTTCACCGAAAGTTTACCCTTAGCGACGAGAACAACGCTTTTTTTGAGGATAACGATGAGCGCTCAATTTTCTTTGCTCGTGGAGTTCTCGAAACCGTTAAAAAACTTCGCTGGGCACCCGACTTAATTCACTGTCATGGTTGGATTTCGGCATTTGTACCTATTCTTGTTAAAAAGGCTTACTACGACGACCCATTGTTTGCCAAATCAAAGGTGGTTTACTCAGTTTACAACGATGGATTTGACAATTCATTTAGACCAAATGTTCGTAATAAGATTTTAATTGAAGGGATAACAAAAAAGGATGTTGAGATTTTAAAAACCCCAGATTTCGTAAACCTATCCAAACTTGCTGTGAACTTTTCAGATGGCATAATTCTTGGTAGCGAAGAGATAAATAAAGATGTTAACGAATATATCAATAGTTTAGGTAAACCCGTTTTACCATTTCAGGACAAGGATAGTTATGTAGAATCATTCAATAATTTTTACGATCAGATTTTAAACAACTCAATAAATGACAAGAAATAGATTTAATAGGGATTTGAATTCTTTTTTTAGAAAAAACATCTCATTTCAGTTCGTTGCAATTTTTGCTTTAATATTTGGATTAAACGCCTGTTACAATGAACCCAATATGGTTGGTGGGGATTTGATACCCTCAGAAGATAAATCTGAAATTTTTGTTTCAGATACATTTAAAGTATCGGCTTATACGGCCAACATAAAGGATTCATTATCAACCAGTTTTTTTAGTTATGCTGTATTAGGGTGTGATAACTCAGATATATTTGGAAAAATTAAAGCAGATTTCATGACTGAGTTTACGATTGATAACGTGGCAGATACTTTCCATAGAATTAAAACTCCCGAAAGGCCTATCGATTCTGTTTTTCTAGAGTTATATTTAAAAAGAACTTGGGGCAAAAAAAACCAACCTATCAACATCAAAATCTACAGGGCGAACTATGATATTTTTGTCAGAAACGATAGTAATAAATTGTTTATAAATGGACTTAACCCAATTACGCCTGATAAATATTTTCCTACAGTTGTTAGTGAACCAACCGTTTATAGCGGAGGGAATAAAATAAGAATAAGGTTAAATGACGATTTTGAAAACTTTTTTAAAAACCTCCCTGATTCAGCATTTTTTAGCAATACGGTTTTGCAAAGATATTTTAAGGGATTGTATGTTACCAGCGATGACTATGCCAACAATGATGGAGTTCTCTATTTTTTCCAAAACCAACAAGAAGATACTGATTACAATTTAAAAGAAAACATTCGTTTAGTTATAAATCATAAACGTCAAGTTACAAGAAATGGTGTAACTTTTATGCTTGATACTGTTTTCAATTTTGACAGTTACCCTGCTGCAAAATACAATCACTATGAACATGATTATACCAAGGCTGAAGCTGGTCTAAAAATAAATCATTTTTACGATACAACTTCAACCGCTGTTAATGTTGAGGATTCTGTTTTCTATATTGATGGGTTAGGCGGAACTCGTGGTCTTATAAAATTAAAAGGAATTGAATCATGGAAAAAACTCATGCCAGTGGCAATTCATAAAGCGGTATTAAAGTTTGACGTTCAATCTCTTCAATCTCATCCAGAATTTCCTGAGGACTCTATTATACCACGACTTTATTACTATCAGGATAGAGTATACAGTAAATATAATATAATGTCATCGGATGATGTAACAAAAATACTTGACTTTTTACTTACCGAGTCGTATAGTGTTAATTACAATAAAGCAAGCAAATATTATGCGATTGACATTACGCTTCAACTTCAAAATCTCTTGAAAAATAAAATTTCCGAAGATTATTTTTACTTAGAACCTAGTGATTACAAATACAATTATAGGCAAGGAATATTCAGAACAGGGAATAATAGCAAACCAATGAAATTGATTATAACCTACTCAAAGCTCTAGTATTATGTGTGGTATTGTTGGCTATATTGGACACAGACAAGCTTATCCTGTTATAATAAATGGTTTAAAAAGGTTAGAGTATAGAGGCTACGATTCAGCAGGCGTTTGTATAATGAATGGGGAACCACGACTTTTCAAATGCAAAGGAAAAGTTTCTGATCTTGAAAAACATGTTGGTTCAAACGATGTATCCGGTACTGTAGGTATGGGACATACGCGTTGGGCTACGCATGGTGTGCCAAATGATATAAATGCTCACCCACATGTTTCGATGAATGGGTTGTTTACCATTATCCATAATGGCATTATCGAAAACTATAGTCCATTAAAAACAAGGCTTGAAAAACGTTCTTATAAATTTAAATCCGAAACGGACACTGAGGTTCTTGCTAACTTAATAGAGTACATTTATCTAAAAGGAAATGTTACAGCTGAAATCGCCGTGCGATTAGCTTTAACCAAAGTTGTTGGTGCGTACGGTTTGGTGGTAATTTGTCGCGATGAGCCAAATATGCTTATCGCTGCTCGAAAAGGAAGCCCATTGGTTATTGGTGTGGGAGATGATGAATATTTTGTGGCATCAGACGCAACACCTATCGTAGAGTTTACTAATAGCGTTATATATCTTAATGATAATGATGTTGCTATTATTAAAAGAGGTGAATTAACCCTTAAAACCATCTTTAACGAGTCGTTACAACCTAATATTCAAACACTCGATCTTGATATTGAGGAGATTGAAAAGGGTGGTTTCGAGCATTTTATGCTTAAAGAGATATTTGAACAACCCCGTAGCATTCATGATACTTTTAGAGGAAGAATATCTCAAGATTTAAACGAGATCCATCTTGGTGGACTATACCATGTATTGCCACGACTTGTTGAGGCAAAACGAATCATCCTTATCGGTTGTGGAACATCTTGGCATGCAGCATTAGTTGGAGAATATTTGATGGAAGAGTTGGCGAGGGTTCCAGTGGAAGTAGAATATGCATCTGAGTTTAGATACCGAAATCCAATTATTTATAAAGATGATGTTGTAATAGCCATTAGCCAAAGCGGAGAAACAGCCGATACTCTTGCTGCTATTCGTTTGGCAAGAGGTGCTGGAGCACTAGTTCTTGGTATTTGCAATGTGGTTGGCTCAAGTATTCCTCGTGAAACGGATGCAGGTGTATACACACATGCTGGCCCAGAGATTGGAGTTGCATCAACCAAGGCTTTTACTGCTCAGGTAACTATCCTTACAATGATTTCAATTCTTCTTGGCTGGAGGAAGGGTTATTTAAGTCAAGAAAAGTACAAAGAACTCATAAAGGAAATAACTCTTGTTCCCGACAAAATAGAGAAGATTCTTGGTTCAAACAATGAAGTTATCAAGATTGCCGAGATATTCCATAAATCAACAAATTTCCTTTATCTCGGAAGAGGTTACTTCTTCCCTGTTGCGCTTGAAGGAGCACTTAAACTCAAGGAGATTTCATACATACATGCCGAGGGTTACCCTGCAGCAGAGATGAAGCATGGTCCAATTGCATTGATCGACGATAAAATGCCTGTCGTTGTTATTGCAGCAAAGGATAGTAGTTACGAAAAGGTTGTAAGCAACGTTCAGGAGGTAAAGGCACGTAAGGGAGTTGTAATTGCAATTGTTACCGAAGGAGATACTTTAATCAAGGAAATGGCTGACTATGTTCTTGAAATCCCTAAGGCTCATGAGATTGTAGAGTCATTACTTGCGGTTATACCATTACAACTTTTGGCTTATCATATAGCTTTAATGCGAGGATGTAACGTAGATCAACCGAGAAACTTGGCAAAATCAGTAACTGTTGAATAATATAAAAGGGAGCGAAAAGCTCCCTTTCTTTTTTATCTACTTTTATATTGCTCGTTATAGTAGTGCTGATAGTTTCCTGTAACAATATCATCAAGCCATTTCTGGTTTGCAAGATACCATTCAACAGTTTTTGTTAACCCCTCCTCAAACTGTAATGAAGGAGCCCATCCTAATTCCCTTTGAAGTTTTGATGAGTCAATTGCATACCGAAGATCGTGACCTGCTCTATCTTTAACATAAGTGATAAGCTTCTCGGAGTCCCCAATATTTCTATTTAGCTTAGCATCCATTATTCGGCATAATACTTTGATGAGATCGATGTTTTTCCATTCATTATTTCCGCCGATATTATAAGTTTCACCAATTTTTGCTTTGTGGAATATAAGATCTATTGCTGCAGCATGATCATGAACGTATAACCAGTCACGAACATTCTCACCTTTACCATAAATTGGAATTGGTTTATTATTCTTGATATTGTTAATTGCCAAAGGGATTAATTTCTCTGGGAATTGGTTTGGGCCATAGTTATTCGAGCAGTTTGATATTACGGTTGGCAAGCCATATGTATGATGATATGCACGAACAAGATGGTCGGAAGATGCCTTAGATGCTGAGTATGGACTACGAGGATCGTAAGATGTCTCTTCAGTAAATAGGCCTTCATCCCCAAGGCTACCATATACCTCATCGGTTGAGATGTGGTAAAATAGTTTTCCATTGAAATTATCCTTCCAACTTTTTTTTGCAGCATTAAGGAGTACGACGGTTCCAAGAATATTGGTATTGATAAAAGCCATTGGGTCAGTTATCGATCTATCTACATGCGATTCTGCAGCTAAATGTATTACCCCGTCAATCTGATTATTGCTAAAAATATTCTCAACGGTTTGTTCGTCCGTTATATCTCCTTTTATAAAGGAATAATTGGCAAACTTTTCAATATCAGTCAGGTTCTCTAAATTTCCTGCATAGGTCAGAACATCGAGGTTAATTATATTATAGTTGGGGTAGCTTTTTACAAATCGGCGAACTACGTGCGAACCGATAAATCCAGCACCACCTGTAATAAGTATTGTTTTTTTCATTTAAAACAGTTTAAGAAGTTCCAAAATTAAGGTAATTATTTTAACTTCGCACCCTCAACAATGAAAATCGGCTCGTAGCTCAGCTGGTAGAGCACGTGACTCTTAATCATGGGGTCGAGAGTTCGATCCTCTCCGAGCCGACAAAAGCCTTCGAGATCTCGAAGGCTTTTTTAATTTTCAAATGCTTACCTATTGCTAACCTTTTTATACTTCGTGTTGCTTAAAAACGATATATTTTTGTTTTGAATTTTAAGTATATAACAATTATATCTAAAAGAAATTACAATGGTAACTATAGCAGGAGGTGAAGTATTGAGCCACAGAGGGACAACAGTAACCTTTAAACTTAAGTGTGATAAATGTGGAAATACTGATGAGTCTGAATCATCAATTACTGTAATGAAAGGCGTTACAGAGGTGACAACTAAAAAATGCCCTAACTGTGGAGCAAGTCAGGTTGTAAAGATGAAGTTTGATTTGAACTAGTTCCTCTTCTTTTACATTAAAGCTAATAGTTGCTTAAGTTTTGTTTCGGCAATTTTAAGGTTATACTCGAAGTTTATTAAACGGGTACATGATTGTACATAATTCTCCTGCGCAAGGTGCAATTCAATTGAAGTAGTTTGTCCTAACTTTAGCCTTTGAGCGCTAATATCAAGATTTTCTTTTGTAAGCAAGTTATTCTCCCTTTCAATCTCCAAAAGTTTTTGTTGATTCTCGAACTGCATAATTGCATTCAAAAGCTCTGTCTTTGCTTGTAGTTTTATGTTTTCAAAGTTATACTCTGCCGATTTTAGGTCGAGCTTTGCAATTGTCACTTTACGATTAATCTCTCCTCCTTTAAAAATGGGAATGGAAATTGTACCACCAAATTGAGGGCCTAGGCTATTTCCACTATAATCAGTTAAGGATTTGGCTGATTGGGAATACATATACCCAGCGGTAAAACTTATTTGAGGGAAACGCGAACGCTGAAATTCTTTCAGGGATAAATTCGCAATACCAACTTGCTTTTGGTAGGTTAGTATTGATGTATTGGAAGACTCAAGTTTTTGAATCAGCTCGTCTTTATTAAATGTAAAGTTTATCTGAATGGTATCAGACACATCGTAAGTAGAATCAACGGCAATACAAAGCAAGGTAGATAAAGATTTTTTTGCAGCATCAATTACATATTGCTGGTTGATAGAGTTTTCTCTATATACATTCAAATCGATTTTTGCTTGCAGAAAACTACTTTTCTGTGCAGAGCCAGCCTGAAATGATGTTTGAAGAATTTTAACAAGGTTCTGGTTATAGTTGATTATCTCTTCAATATTTCTAAGCTGTTGTTTTTGTCTCACAACTTCAAAGTATGCAGCAATAACAGCATATTGGGTTTGAAGCACTTTGTCTTTAAATTGGATTTCTCCTAAAGCAGCAATTTCGTTGAGTTTATTCTTTGAAACGAACATTTTCCCGCCATCGAATAGCGTCCAGCTAAGTTGAACGCCAGTACTCATTGATTTTGATGTTTCACCTGTATAGTTAGTTACGCCAGAAGGTGATTTGTCTTTACCATCCTGTATTGATAGACTCCCATTTCCAACCAATGAAACACTCGGTAAGGCCCCAGAATTTCCCCATGAATTATTCGTTTTGGAAATTTCGGCAGCATTACCTGCAACTAATATCCCATAATTATTCTTTAACGCTATTTTAAGAGCGTCTTCAACAGTTAAAACTGATTGTGCTTCAGCTAAACCGAATATTGAGAGAAATATTATAACAAGAAAAGGTTTCATCTTATTCATAATTGATGTTTCTAAATCAAACGTTCTCAATCTTTTTACTTGAGAAAAGAATATACATTACTGGGATTACAAATAGAGTTAGTATTAATGCGAATAGTAAGCCTCCAACAACGACAATACCCAACGAAACTCTGCTTGATGCACCAGCACCAATGGCCAACGCAATTGGTAATGCACCAAATATTGTAGCTAACGATGTCATTACGATTGGGCGGAAACGAGCCGATGCGGCTTCGAAAGCTGCAACGCGCTTGGTCATCCCACTTCTATATTTCTTATTGGCAAACTCCACTATAAGGATACCGTTTTTGGTAACTATACCAATTAGGAGGATCATCCCAATTTCAGAGAAAATATTAAGTGTTTGCCCAAAAATCCAGAGTGATAGCATCGCTCCTGTAATAGCCATTGGAACGGTTAGCATGATAATAAACGGATCGCGGAAACTTTCAAATTGCGCAGCAAGAATAAGGTAAATTAGCAATAAGGCAAGAATTAACGCAAAAGATATATTTGAACTACTTTCTGCAAAATCTCTCGATTGTCCTGCCAAGTCGGTACTGAACGACTCATCTAAAAGTTTTGAAGCAATGCGCTGCATCTCCTCAATTCCTTCTCCAACAGTTCTGCCGGGAGCAAGGTTTGCCGAAACGTTAGCCGATTTATAGCGGTTAAAGTGATATATGGTTGGCGGGTTACTGTTCTCTTCAATTCTTACAAGGTTATCGAGTTGAATCATTGCACCAGCACTATTTCGAACGTATAGAGATGCTATATCTGCTGGTTTGCTTCTATTCTCTCTATCAACTTGTCCAATAACAAAGTACTGTTTGTTATTTTTTAAGAAGTATCCATAACGGCTACCGCTAAAGGCTAAATTAAGAGCATCTGAAACATCTTTTACGCTAACACCAAGGCTTGTCGCTTTAAGCCTATCAATAGTAATATTGATTTCGGGCTTGTTAAACTTAAGGTTAACGTCAACTCCACTGAAAACAGGACTGCTTTGAGCTTCTTCTAAGAACTTTGGAAGTATCTCGCGAATTTTATTGAAGTTGAGATTTTGAAGTACAAACTGAACAGGTAAACCACCTCCAGAAGAGGTTGTTATGGTTGGTTCTTGACTTGCCATAACTCTTGCATCGGGGATTGAGCGGAACATACGGGTTACCCTATCATATATTTCTTGCTGAGAAGCCTTACGTTCCTCGGGTTGTAAAAGGAAAGTCATAACGTTTCCGCCATTTGCTCCGGAGCTACCCATGCCTCCACCATAACGAGCCAAGATGAAGTTTGCCTCCGGAATAGAGTCGATTTGCCTTTTAGCAACCTTATCAATAACCTTTTGCATTGCATTATACTCAGTTCCCTCTGGTGCGGTAAGAGATGTTCTAATAAAACTATGATCTTCGAGTGGAGCAAGTTCTGATTTTAGCTGTTTAGAAATTAAGAATATTGAAGCAACACATGCAATTACGATCACAAATGAAATCCACTTTCGAGCAATGAAGAAGCTGAGTAAACGGCGATATTTTCTTTCTAAGTTGACATAAAAATCCTCAGTTGCAAGATAAAATCTTGAGTGATGCGATGCTGATCCTCCAAGTTTAACGTTAAGTACCGGAGTTAATGTGAGCGAAACCAGCGCAGATATTAACACTGCCATGGCTACAACAATTCCAAATTCGCGGAACAACCTACCTGTAAAGCCTTGAAGAAATACCACTGGGATAAAAACGATTGCTAGCGTTATAGAGGTTGAGATTACAGCAAAGAATATTTCGCGAGTCCCTTCTATGGCTGCTTGCATCTTGTCCATACCCTTTTCGATGCGTTTGAAAATGTTCTCGGTTACCACAATCCCATCGTCCACAACGAGGCCTGTTGCTAGCACAATTCCAAGGAGTGTGAGCACGTTGACCGAATAATCCAGCAAGTACATAACAAAGAATGTCCCAATCAGTGATACGGGAATATCAATGAGCGGTCGAAGAGCAATTACCCAGTTTCTGAAGAACAGGAATATAATTAGCACTACAAGAGATATTGCGATGGCAAGAGTTTCAATTACATCTTTTACCGACTGCCGAACAAAGACAGATCTGTCACGACCAACATCAAGCCTCATCCCTTCGGGGAGGAATTTTTTTACCTGCTCAAGCCGCTTATAAAATTCATCGGAAATTTCAATGCTATTGGCTCCAGGAAGCGGTATTAGTACCATTGAAAGACCCGTTGCACCATTAATACTGGCCATTGATTCCTCGCTCTGTGGACCAAGTACAGCCTCTCCAATATCCCTAAAGCGGATTACCTGATTATTGACTTGCCTAACTATTAGGTTGTTAAAATCTTCTTCGGTAGTCAATCTACCATAAGTTTTAACAATAAGTTCTGTTCCGTATCCACGAATTTTCCCCCCGGGCATTTCAATATTCTCCTTTGCAAGAGCCTGACTAACATCCGAGGCCGTAATTCCTCTTGATGCCATTTTTAAAGGGTCGAACCAAAGCCTCATGGCTGGGCGCTGCTGACCATAAATACCCACAGAGCTAATTCCGGGAATTGTTTGAAATTTCTCAAGGAGTACATTTTCGGCATAATCGCTCAGCTCAAGCGCATTCATCGAGGTGCTTCGAACGATAAGGAAGATAATCGGGTCGCTGTTGGCATCTGATTTAGTAACCGTAGGTAGTGCATCTAAATCTTGAGGAAGGCTTCGTGCTGCTTGCGAAACTTTATCGCGTACGTCGTTTGCTGCTTTTTCGAGATCTGCATCAAGCTTAAACTCAACGGTTATATTACTTGAACCGGCAGATGAGGAAGATGAGATGGATTTAACTCCCTCGATACCATTTATCGACTTCTCAAGGGGCTCAGTTATTTGTGATTCAATGATTTCGGAGTTAGCGCCAGTGTATGACGTTGAAACGGTGATAATTGGCGGGTCGATTGCTGGATATAAACGAACACCCAAAAAAGATAACCCAACAACACCCAACAGAATGATTAAAAGGCTCAACACAATAGAACCTACAGGGCGCTTTAAAGCAATATCAGAAATGAGCATAGGTTCTTATTTTTTAATATTTGAATACGAAAGTTTAGCACCCTCTTTAAGGAAAAGTATTCCGTTTGTAACAACAGTATCACCAATACTAATTCCTGAAGTAATTTCAACCATAGATTCTTTTCTAACACCTGTAGTTACCTGAACAAAATGAACCTTGCCTTTTTTTGCCACGATCACGCTTTTATTTCGTTCTTGAGGGATTATTGCTTGAGTTGGAATAAGGATAGCATTTTTATTATCGCCAAGGGTAAGTTTAACATTTGTGAACCCACCAGGAACTAAATCGTCGGATTTGCTATTAATTATAGCCCTAACTCTAATGTTTCTTGTGCTGGCTTCAATACCGCCTTCGGTCGCAATTACAGTTGCATTGTAAAGCGTGTCCTTGCCGTAAGTCGAGAATAAAACTTTAAGACCCGGCTTAATTTGGCTGCTATATTTCTCTGGAACGCTGAAATCGAGCTTTAGCTTATCCTCCATTCTGATTGTTGTAAGCAATGTTGATGTATTTACCATTGCTCCAACGCTAATATTTTTTAGTCCAATCACACCATCAAAAGGTGCTAAAACTTGTGTTTTTCTTATAATACTCTGCTGCGCTTCAATATCTGCTTTTAGCGTATTTACCAAAAGATTTGTTTGATCGAAATCATTTTGGCTAACGCCGTTAACCTTTAGGAGTTCTGTTTGTCTTTCGAGTATTTTTTGCTGATTCTCTAATTGTGCTTGAGTTTTCTTAAGGTTGGCCTGTAGATCATCGTTGTAAATCTGAACAAGAAGCGTCCCTTTTTTCACAAAACTACCTTCTGGAAGATTAATTTGAACAACTCTTCCTGACATTTCACTCATCAAAGCAACCTCCTCGAAAGCAAGAATTGCACCCGATACGCTTATTTGGTTCTCCAATACGGATGGCTTTGCAATTACAGCATCAACGGCTAGTTGATTCCTTGTTCGTTGACCTTTCCCCTGATCAGCCTCTTGCTTTTTTCCACACGAAAAGATTGTAATGCCTACAGAGGCAAGTAATAGGATATATATTAATCGGCGCATAGTTTGAATTGATTTGATAAAGTTTTGATTTGATACTTGCAGCATTGAATAGTTTACTCGCAATAATCAATTAAAATGAAAATAGATACAAAGATAGGTAGAACTTAGATTTGACGTAACTTTTTATTGAAATGATTTGGATCACTAAAACTATTATTAACCAAAACCGTTTTTGAAATGTATTTATAGATTAATTTTGAAGAAAAACGAGATGAAAGAGGCATTAGAATTCCTAACAGCGCTAAAATCTAATAACGATCGCGACTGGTTTAACGCCAATAAGGCTTGGTATCAGAAATCTTCTGACGATTTCAAATCTTATGTCGGTTTACTCATTGCAGGAATTAAAGAGTTTGATGATTCAATTGGCTCGGTAGAGCCAAAAGATTGCATCTTTAGAATTTACCGCGATGTACGATTTTCGCACGATAAAGCGCCATTCAAGAGTAATTTTGGAGCCTATATTGCTAAAGGCGGAAGGAAAAGTCCCTTTGCAGGTTACTACTTTCATCTAGAGGATGGGGCTTCGTTTGCATCAGGGGGGATTTACATGGCTCCTTCGGATGTAATGAAGCGCATTCGCGAGGATATTGATATTTACTCCGATGATTTTTTGGCCATCGTAAACGAGAAAAAGTTTGCTAAAACATTTCAGTTCTTTGAGGATGAAAAGTTAAAACGCGTTCCCAATGGTTTCGACAAGGATTCACCTGCAGCAGAGTTCCTAAAATTCAAACATATTACCCCTTTCCACAGTCTTAGCAATAAAGATATTGCTGATAAAGATTTGCTAAAGAATACTTTGGAGGTTTATAAAACCATGAAGCCTTTGGTTGATTTTCTCAATCGCTCAATTCATGGACTAAAGGAGGAGTAAGATAAATCTCCTTAATTGTGTCACAGCATCACAATTATAGTTTTGGATTTATAATGGAATAAATGTTAAGGTTTTGGCGAAACCCATCCTTAATGATTGCACTTTTCAGTGTTGCTTCTTTAATTAAACTATTCTTCTCAAGCACGCGAGCCGAGGCAGGGTTTTTATCGAATACTTCGGCATAAACCCTATATAATTTCAACTCTTCGAAAGCAATTCGTAGAAGTTCAGCAACAACGTTTGTCCCTATGCCTTTTCCCCAGTAATCTTGACCTATCCAATACCCGATTTCACCATTGCCCTCGTAAACATCAGCTTTTAGAATGATTCCTGCAGCTCCAATGGCTTCGCCATTAAAATCAATTGCAAACTCAGTGGAGGGCGAGTAGGTAGTAACTAGATGAATAAACTGCTTAGCATCTTCCTCGGAGTATGGATAAGGAAATCTATCCCTTAGGTTTTCCCATATAAGTCGATTGTTTGCATGTGCAGCTATCGATTTATAATCTGAAAGTTGAAATGGACGCAGTGTTAAATTATCCATTATTTCTACTAGTAGTACTTGATTTTTCGTAGAATCTTATGCTCGAGCTTTTTATCCTTTATTTTATCGTTCTTGCCAATGGTCACCTGATATGTATCTTTCTCTACCCAATTCCCATTCCCATCATATTGATATTCGTAAAAGTAACCCTGATCGGTTTTAGTTTGATAATCGAGCGATTCGAGCATAACATCACCGTTGGGATAGTATTGTTTTTGGATTGTTCCAGATTGAAATGGTTTTGAATAATCAATTGGATAAATGTTTAAACCTGCATACTTGCCAGATGCTTGTAGTATCATTACCCTAATAATATTTGCATTAGGCGAATAACTTATGCGCTCAATTCCTTCATAAGCACCTTTCTCATCTAATACCCTCGCCTCATAAGGAAGACCGAACTTATCGCAAAAGACTTTACTAATAGACTGAACAACTTTGTTTTTGAAGTATTGAATTTCAGAGAGATATCCTGTAGTATCATTGTATTTTAGGATAACTTCATCAGACTTCCAACCAATCATGTTCACAAAATAGGTTTGAGTTTTTCTGGTTAACTTTTTGTTCGCATTGTATGTCCAGGTAGTTTCACTTTGCTTTGCATTCAAGTTGTTGAAGCGAGTTTCGGAGGCTAAATATCCTTCGTTATCGTATTTGATAATTACCTTAAATGGCTTAGGGGGGATATCTTTTAAAACGAGCTCAAAGGTGTCCTCAGTACTCTCAATGGCGCCTCCTTTTGAAATGAATTTACTATTTGCCAGATAAGCATCGATGGTTGGTTGAGCGAAAACTATTAAAGAAAAAGAGAGAAATACGGCAATTGATATAAACGATTTCATGAAAATTTGGAATAATTAATGGTTTAGCGACACAAATTTAACGAACAATCTCTTAATTGATTATGTAGTTTGCTTTAAATGATATTTTTGTAATGTTTTTTTTGATAAACGAAATTAGATGATTCCAAATGGATGCATAGTGAGATGCCCTGGATGCAAGCACAGGGAGTGGAACATTGAAGAGAGTTTGGCTCAGAAGTATAACTTTTTGGCAAGTCAACTCTCTCCTTGGATTGATGTGCTCTCTACTGTTGTTTCAATTTCTGATTCCCAACGATGGGGCTATCGTCATAAGACTTCTCTTAATGCAGAGTGGGATATGAATGGATGGCATTTTGGGATGATGGTTCGTGATGAACTTATTGATATACCTGGATGTCCTCTTCATAAACCTAAGGTTAATGAAATTCTTAATATTTTAAGAAGAGTTCTACCACCATTTTCGGTATTTTCTCTTGCCTTCTATGTTCAAGCATCGGCGCAGGTTACGCTGGTTGTAAAATCTAATAAGCCACAGAGTTGTGCTTGGCTAACGGATGAGATTAAGCAAAATTTAGACGCTTTAGGTGTTAAGGGATTCTGGGTTCACTACAACCCATCGGCAGGGCGAAGGCTTTATGAAAAAACGCATTGGGATTTACTTTTTGGCGAAAAACGCTCCTTCGATTCAAACGGATTGCTCTATGGCCCGGGTGCTTTTCAGCAGTTAATTCCATCGCTATATAACCAATCGCTCGACGAGACATGCAACTTTTTCAACTTAACCCACAATGATGCTGTTGTTGACCTTTACTGCGGAACAGGAACATCAATGTGTCGTTGGGATACTCAAGGCGCAAGTGTTTTGGGTGTTGAGGTTGGTGGTGAAGCGGTTGAATGCGCAAAACTGAATGTTCCAAATGCAACAATTTTTAGAGGGGCATGCAGGCAAAGAGTTCCTCAAATTCGAAAATGGACAAACGAGCAAAGAGCAATAGGGAAAGATGTTTTCCTTTACGTTAATCCTCCACGTACAGGGATTGAGCAAGAAGTATTAGATTGGATAGTTAACGAAGGCAAACCAAATAAGATTGCTTACCTTTCATGTAGCGCTGGGACGCTATCAAAAAACCTAGCCGTGTTAGCCCAAAATGGATATGCTGTCAAAAGATTAACTCCATACGATTTCTTCCCTCAAACCATACATGTGGAGTGCTTGGCACTTATTGAGAGATGCTAAAACCACTATTCAACCTCAAAAAGATTCTCTATTGCCTCTCCATCTTTAAGTCTTAGATAATGTGTAATAATTCCAACTTTTTTGGCTCCCTCTATATGCTGTTCGGTATCGTCGATGAAAAGGGTCTCTTCTGGCTTTAGATTGTTCTCGTTAAGGATTAGCATAAACGCTTCGCTATCGGGTTTTCGCATGTGTATCTCGTGCGATAGGTAAACCTTTTCGAAAAAGTGAGAGAGGTCTTTAACACCGTAGGTGTTTTGCAAATCTTTAGTGTAAACATCGCAATGTATCTGATTTGTATTGCTAAGCAGGAATGTTCGATACTGCTGTTTGATGCTTTCTAAAAGTTTTAATCTTTTAATAGGAAAATCAAGTAGCATGGCATTCCATGCTCCATCTATTTGATTGTTCGTTAACGGTTTACCTGAAATATTTCTTATATAACTGCGAAAATCTTCGTGCGAAACTAATCCTTTATCGAGCAGATCGAATACCCCTAATTGTTGCGCTTGTGAGAAAACACTATCAAAGTCGTCGAAACCAATTTTTTTGAACGCATCGATAGTAAGATGGTAGTCAATATTGATTATTACACCACCCAAATCGAAAATAATATTCTTTATATTCAAGTGCCTATAAGGCTTAAATATGATTTTTTTCATAAAAACGATATCAGCTGTTGAAATTTCGGGTACAAATATGTAATATTGCAGTCCAATTAAAAAGCCCTTTGCGGTTTTTTTAGGGCCCATAGCTCAGTCGGTTAGAGCATCTGACTCATAATCAGAGGGTCG
The DNA here is from genome assembly GCA_964390565.1 of uncultured Rikenellaceae bacterium. Lineage (GTDB taxonomy): Bacteria > Bacteroidota > Bacteroidia > Bacteroidales > Tenuifilaceae > UBA8529. Next base: position 37,967 of record CAYMII010000011.1, on the reverse strand, counting down.
TTGGTTCGATACCAACTGGGCCCACAACGATAAGCCACTTACAGCGCACGTAGGTGGCTTATTTTACAAAAGTGCCTTTAGCTCAGCTGCCTGCCTGCCGGTAGGCAGGGTTTAGAGCATTATCCGTCGAAACCGGACAAGTCCGGCAACTGCCGGAGTATGGGTCACTGGTTCGAACTGAATCCGGCTTAATCCGGAGAGTTCACGACCGAAGGGAGTAACCCAGTAAAGCACTTGTTTTTTAAAAAAGGTTTTATTTTTACTTGAATTCACATATTAACAGTTTTATCTAAAGGTGCCTTTAGCTCAGTTGGTTTAGAGCATTACCTTGACAGGGTAGGGGTCACTGGTTCGAATCCAGTAAGGCACACAAAGAAGAAAGATCATCCCAGCCGATGGTCTTTTTTTATTAAAGGGTTCACTGGTTCGAAACGATCCAGCAAATGCCGGAGAGCTCACGACCGGAGGGAGTAACCGAGCGTTGCGAATAGTCCAGTAATACTTATAATAGTATTTTATTATCAGGTTGATGTTTTTTAGGATTTCAGAATCCTATCCGATAACTCCTTCACGAACCACTCCTTTTTAAAAAACTATTGAATTAAGGCGAATGAACAGGTATTTTTGTTTACCTTTAACTTAGGTTTTTAATCAAATAAAGATCTGAAAATCATAATACTATTCACTAAACTCAAACAATATGAATTTAAGTAAGATTTTTGCAACTTGTGTTTTCTTTTGTTTAGCCATTAGTTTTAACGCTAATGCTCAAGACGTAGACTTAGATGGAGTTCCAGATAATTCAGATAATTGTAGATATACTTACAACCCTGCGCAAGAAGATACCGATGGTGATGGAATCGGAAATGTTTGCGATTGTGAACCAACAAATTCAAACCCACAAGGCCAACATGTACCTGCAATAATAATTAGTGCAAATCCCTCGGGAGCAATAGACCCGGGAACCTTGGTTAACTTTTCTTCTGTAATTGATGCTGGTGGAAGTAATCCAATTTACCAATGGAAAAAGAACGGGAATAATATAGGTACTAATAGTTCAACTTATTCAGATAATGGTTTAAATAATGGCGATATTATTTCTTGCGAACTGACTGGTGATGTTACATGTCCTGCAGGAAATATAAAAACTAGCAACTCAATTACTCTTACTGTAACTGCTGCAAATGATATTGAAACAATAGAAAAAAATTCTGGAATAGTTTTTTTCCCAAATCCAACAAAGGATTTTATATTAATTAATCAAGATTTAATAATAGGTAAAATTGAAATATTAGATATGGACGGAAGGGTCATGAGTGATTATACTATTAATAGGAATAAGATCAACCTAAAGAACCTGAATGATGGTGTTTATATAATAAAAGCAAACATAAAGGATAAGTTAATCATTAGAAAAGTTATTTTAAAGAAATAAGGAATTCTCAATTTTTTTGCATTCATTTTTTTCAAAAGAGTTTAATTCATAAACTGACTTAATAAACAAGGGAAAAGCCACTTATTTTAGTGGCTTTTTTTGTTTGAAGGTATAAAGGAATGCTTCAATATTTTTCTATCCCGGCCATAAAGTAGTTTTACTTTTTACTACATTTCGCGTTCTTATTTAATTTTTATTACACTCAGATTATGTACTCAACAACGTTAGTTTATGCTATTGTATTTATCAATTTAGCCTGTATTTTGTATACAATAGGAGTTTGGGCTGAAAGAATTCAGCGAAGGCTAAAATGGTGGCACACCTATTTTTTTGTTTCAGGCTTAATCTGCGATACAATTGGTACAACTGCCATGAGCCTTCTTTCTGGGTCACTTTTCAAGTTAACATTTCATGGAATTACTGGTAATGTAGCAATCCTTCTGATGCTGTTCCACGCTATATGGGCAATTGTTGTTTTGGTGAAAAAGAACGAAAAGATGATAGTTAACTTTCATCGATTCAGCATCATAGTTTGGATTATATGGCTTGTCCCAATGATATCAGGAATGGTTTTTGGGGCATCAAACTAACCGTTTAACCGTTACTTTATATAGAAAAAGCCACTCAATGAGTGGCTTTTTTATCTTGCGTATTAATTCTAAACTATAACGCTTTAATCTCAGCTATTAATTTTTGCATCGTAGCCTTGGCATCGCCAAAGAGCATGCGGTTTTTAGGGTGATAGAATAGATCGTTATCAATGGCTGCGTATCCTTGAGCCATTGAACGCTTCATCACAATTATGTTTTTTGCATCCCATGCCTTTATAACAGGCATTCCGTAAATTGGACTAGCAGGATCTGTTTCGGCAGCAGGGTTAACCACATCGTTGGCACCAATTACGATTACTACATCGGTGTTGGCCATTTCGTTATTGGCATCCTCCATCTCAACTAGTTTTTCATAAGGAACATCTGCTTCTGCAAGTAGAACGTTCATATGACCCGGCATACGACCCGCAACAGGGTGAATGCCATATTTAACTTCAACGCCTTTACTAGCAAGCAGAACATCTAACTCATGGCAAAGATGTTGCGCTTGAGCAACAGCAAGTCCATAACCTGGGATGATGTAAACTTTTTGTGAGTAGCTAAGCAGAATGGCTGCATCGCTAAGCGAAATCTCTTTTACTGTTTTGTCGCCGGTTGATGCTGCACCAGCAGCACTGCCTCCAAATGCCCCAATAATAACGTTTAGCAACGAACGATTCATCGCTTTACACATTAAAATGGTAAGAATTGTACCCGATGAGCCAACAAGGATACCTCCAGTTAGCATTGCTTGGTTATTATAAAGGAAACCTCCCATTGCTGCAGCCACACCTGTAAACGAGTTTAGCAACGATATAACAACAGGCATATCTGCCCCACCAATTGGCATTACAAATGTTACCCCATAGATAAGAGCAGCAATAGCAAATAGATATATTGCTAAATTGCTATCAGCCTCGGGTTTCATCAGCATGATAAGCACGACAGCAACGAGCAAACCAACTAAAAATGAAAGGTTGATAAAACGTAGAATAGGGTGCTTAAAGTCTCCAATTCGGCCATCGAGCTTGCCAAAGGCAATCATACTACCAGCAAACGAAACGCCTCCAATCATAAGCCCAAGTAGAATAGCAATGGCTTCGCCATTTAGCATATGAGCAGCCCCTTCTGCAGCAAGCATGTTCTGCATCTTTGGGAACTCCATCATCGAGATTAATGCAGCACAAGCGCCACCCATCCCGTTGAAGATAGAAACCATCTGTGGCATGGCGGTCATCTTCACTTTTTTTGAAGCGTACCAGCCAACAAATGTTCCAATTGCTAGTGCAGCAATAATCCAAGGGATATTTCCTATTGATTCTCCCTCTTTCTTGTGAAAGAGTATGGTGAATAGGATTGCAACTGTCATACCCGCCGCAGCCCAGAGGTTACCGCTACGAGCGGTATCTGGATGACTTAGCTTCTTTAAGCCCAGAATAAATAGGATTGATGCAGCTAAATAGGAAATCTCCAGAATGGAAATCTCGTTGGTAAATTCTAATATTTTCGTAATCTGTTCCATTATCTAGTCCTCCTATTTTTTCTTTTTCTTAAACATCTCTAGCATACGGTCGGTAACCACAAATCCCCCAACTACGTTGAGCGTTCCGAGTATTACGGCAAAAAATCCAAGGATTAGGGAAAGGGTATCGTGTGCATGCCCCATCACTATTATTGCTCCGATAATTACAACCCCGTGGATTGCATTGCTCCCCGACATAAGCGGGGTGTGCAACACCGCCGGAACGTGCGATATTACCTCGATACCAAGAAAAATGGAGAGGATGATAATAAAAATCATCTCCTTATATTCGATGAAAAACTTTAGTACTTCTTCCATGGCAACTAGCTATTAATTAGTGATAACTGATTTAACTCGTTCGTGAACAATCTCCTTATTGTGTGTAACCGCGGTGCCTTTAACAATATCATCGTTCCAGTTGAGGTTTAAATCGCCCTCTTTAGTGATGATTAGTTTTAGGAAATTGATAACGTTTTTGCCAAACATCTTGCTGGCATCCGAGGGCATATCAACGGCTAGGAATGAATTCCCGATAACCGTAACACCATTATGAACGATGGTTTCATTGTTTTTGGTTACTTCGCAGTTACCGCCTGTTGATGCGGCAATATCGATAATAACTGAGCCGCGCTTCATGGCTTCAACGGTTGCTTTTCTCAAAAGCAAAGGAGCCTTTTTGCCCGGAATTTGTGCAGTACAAATAACCACATCAGATTTTATGGCATGGTCGTGAATTGCTTGAGCCTGACGTTGCTTAAACTCTTCGGATTGCTCAACAGCATATCCGCCAGCCGATTTATCATCGGAAGCACCTTCAACCTCAATAAATTTTCCTCCAATTCCAGTAACCTCTTCTTTTACAGCAGCACGAACATCAAATACCTCAACTACTGCGCCTAGTTTACGAGATGTTGCAATTGCTTGTAGTCCAGCAACACCTGCTCCAAGTATTAGAACCTTTGCAGGGGTTATTGTTCCTGCAGCAGTCATAAACATTGGGAAGAATTTTGGAAGGCTATTTGCAGCGGTTAATACCGCTTTGTAACCCGCAACAGTTGCCATCGACGAAAGGATATCCATTGCCTGAGCACGTGAAGTACGTGGGATAACATCGAGGCTAAAGCTGGTGATGTTTTTAGCGGCAAGTTCCTTAATCAAATCAACATTAAAAAAAGGATTCAGAACGGCAAGAAAAACCTTGCCCTCAGTAAGCATCCCTGTTTCCTCGGTTGTAGGAGGGTTAATCTTTACCAGAACATCCGATTGGCTGATAACATTTGACTTAGAGTCCATTTTTGCTCCAGCAGCTACATAATCGGCATCGGAGGCAAATGCGCTAAGGCCAGCATCCTTTTCGACGATTACCGATACATTCATTTTAACCAAAGCGGCAACGCTTTCGGGGAGCATAGCCACTCGGCGTTCATCGTTCGATTCTTTTAATATTCCTAATACCATGATCTTTTAGGGTTAATGTGCATTTAGAACAAGTAGAGTTCAAAAAAGTTGAATACGAAAGGTTAATAAACCCTTGTGTAAATTACAAAATATGATTTTAAAACAGTGATTACTATTCAGTTTTTTTTCAGAACATGGATAAAGCAGATTATCGCAGAAGTTGATCTGTGCGAATCAGTCCACAGTCCGTTTAATCAGCGTTCCATTTTTATTATAATTAGAGTTTTATCAAAAAAACCGTTCCCTCACCTTCTTTTGAAATAAATGTCAAGGTTCCTCCAAGCAAACGGACCAGCTGTCGCGATAGGCTTAGCCCAATGCCGGAACCCTCATTGCGAGTTGTAAAGAATGGTACAAATATTTTATCCTGAATTTCAATTGGTATGCCCTTACCGTTATCACTTATTTCAATAGTTGTTCGTGAGTTACTATCAATGCTTGCATGTAAACTGATCTTTTTATCTGTTGATGTTTCAAGAGCATAAATAGCATTGCTTACCAAGTTAATTAGAACTTGCTCCATCATTCCTTTATCCGCTGTAATTGCCAAAATTTGTGAGGGAACTTTAATTGTAAGCGAGATATCATTTTCGCTTATTTTATCGGCCATAAGCCTTTCAATCGACTTAAAAAGCTCTTCAACCGAAAAAGTGGTAAGCGTTGGCTTGGGTAAAAGGGTTAAACTTCGGAACTTTGACACAAAGTCAACCATTCCTTGGCTTCTCTCCTCTATTATTTTGAGCCCTTCAACGGTATCGTTAATGGTATTATCGGTTAATAAATTAAGTGATTTTGCATTGCCATTAGGTAGCGTTAGGAATTCTTTTATAGTTGCAATTGTTGAGTTGATTGGCCCGGCAGAGTTCATCAATTCGTGTGTAAGCACACGAATTAGCTTTTGCCAACTTTCGAGTTCCTTCTCGTCGAGTTCGTTACGGATGTTTTGAAACGATACCAATTTGATAGAGCTATCCTCAAATTTTATTAAGGCTGCTCGCAGCGAGAGCTGTTGAATGCTATTGTTTATGTAAAGGGTTACAAGTTTTTGATCGGTAGGCTCTATCTCTTTTACAATGGTTGATAAACCCATCTGTAGTGTTTCTAAATCATTCAAATTGTGAATATGCTGTCTACCTAATATTTCCTTTGCAGCACGGTTGTAAAGGGTTTGTTCATTGTTCTCGTTAAATGAAATTAGACCAATATTAATGTGTTCAACCAGTATTTTGAAGTACTCATTCTGCCTATGATTCTGGATTTTAAGGTTCTGAAAGTTTTTATTTATCTTCTCAAGCTGGTTATATAAGTTAACATAAGGAGAGTTTTTCTTTGTTGATGTAAAAACCACGCTCGAATCGTTGCTTTCCATTGTAGCAAAAAATGATTCGAGATCTTTATTCAGCCTATTAATCTTTAAAACCAGCAAAACAACCTGAAGTGCGATTAGAAGCGCTAAATTTAAAATAATTAACCAATCGGGCTTCCAAATTACGCAAGCAGCAATGGCCAAGCAGGTAGCAAGAATGGCTAGGATTCGGATAACTATATTTATGTAGAAATTTTTTAGTAGCATCTTCTATTATAAGACTTTAGATTTCAGACACTAGACATCAGATTTTAAAAACTACTATCTTCTGTGAACTGTCAACTAACAACTGTCAACCTCATTATAAACCGTACTTCTCCATTTTTCTATAAAGCGTTTGCCTTCCAATTTTCAGCTCTCGTGCCACATTCGATAGGTTTCCCTTGTTCCTTTTTATTGAATTGCCAATAAGAATCTTTTCCGCTTCATCCAAGGTCATTGGGTTATTGCTTAAGTCGTTAAATGATAAATCATCATTTAAAAAGAATTCCGAAGGAGTTAGCACATCTTTATCGCTTAATATCACAGCCCTTTCGATACAATGGCTTAGCTCTCGAACATTCCCTGGCCAAGGATAATCGCTCAGCTTTCCAAGAGCCTTATCATTTATTGATAATCGAGGCTTATCGTATTTATCGGTATATTTCTTTATGAAGAAATTGGCTAACTCGGCTATATCGTTTCCACGTTCCCTAAGCGGAGGGATATTGATTTGTATTGTGTTAATTCGATATAGTAAATCCTCTCTGAATCCGCCTTGCTTAACCATTTCCTGTAGATTTTGATTAGTAGCACATATTAGCCTAACATCTACTGGAATTGATTTATTCGAGCCAATTGGAGTTATGGTTTTGTTTTGAATCACCGAGAGCATTTTCGACTGCATGGCAGGCGAAATATTTCCAATTTCATCAAGGAACAAAGTCCCTTCAGATGCGGTTTGGAATCGACCTTGTCTGTCATCCCTGGCATCTGTAAATGCTCCTTTTGTATGACCAAACAGCTCGCTTTCGAAAAGCGATTCACTCAACGAACCAAGATCAACTCCAAGGAATATCTTATCGGAACGCTTAGAAAGCATGTGAATATGACGAGCAACCATCTCCTTACCTGTACCATTTTCGCCAAGAATCAGGATGTTAGCATCGGTTCGGGCTACTTTCTCAATGGTCTTAAACATCTCAAGCATAGCCGGTGATTTTCCAATAAAATCTTGATAATTGGTATTGGTATCCTCAATAAGCTGTTTGGTTTTCTGCTTTAGGTCGCTTACCTCTTTGCGCGATTGGCTTAGCTCAATACCATTGAGAATAGTCGCTAGCAGTTTTTGGTTATCCCATGGTTTAAGAATAAAATCGTTTGCCCCCTCTTTCATGGCATTTACGGCAAGCTCAATATCGCCGTAAGCTGTAATAAGTATAACGACCATTTGTGGAGCAGCCTTATGAATTTCTCTAAGCCAGAAAATTCCTTCGTTTCCAGAGTTTACCCCAGCGCTAAAATTCATATCCAATAGCACCAAATCAATATCTTCACTTTTAAGCAACGATAGTATTTGGTTTGGGTTACTACAGGTGATTACCTTATCAACCTTGTGTTTGAGGAAAAGGTTGAGGGAGTTTAGCACGCTCTTATTATCGTCGACAATTAAAATAGTTCCTTTATTATTCATTCATTGGGTTAGCTATATTATTTCAAATATATTGAGATTGATTATACGTACCAAATCATCTGTCTCGTTTTGGTACAATCAATGGATGATAATGATTCAGGTTGACGCTAAAGCTATTGCGTAGTATTTGCTAAGTTACACAATAATAAATACTTACTTATTTTGGAATATGGCTTGGTAGAAGAAAATAAAAAAATAAAAAATTATGTATCGATTAAAACTTATAGTAAAAGTTATGTTAAGGTACAGGTTGTCTTCTGCTTTGGCATTGGTTAGCCTTGTTGTGGCTTTTCTGGGAATTATGATTCTTACACTTTACATTTCCTACGAACGTAGTTTTGATAATTTTCATCCTAATGGTAAGAATACATATCGCCTAACCTTCAAAGAATATGGCTGTTTTGTGGCTACCCCACTTAAAGATCTTATCGTAAGTAAAGTTCCCGAGGTAGAAGATGCCGTTGTATTCTCTCAGTTCTGGGACAATCTTGCTTACAAAGAGGGAGGTAAAAAGAAAGATGGAATAAGTACCGAATGTCTTGCTGCAAGTTCAAGTTTTTTTAAAATGTTCAACTTTCCGTTATTGCAGGGTAATCCCGAAAATGCTCTTAGGGAGCCTAAAACAGTTGTGGTATCGCAAACGCTTGCAAAACGGATATTTGGAAACGGGAATGTAGTTGGCGAGTCAATTATTTTTTGGGATAAACCATATCGGGTAACTGGCATTATGAAGGATATGCCTAAAAATACTTCTTTCTATTCTGAAGCCATCATCTCTTTCGAAACTTATCTGAAAGATCCTGAAGACTCACGTGGTGCTCAAAGTTGGAGCGAATGGAGTTTTAATATATTTTATCAATTAAAATCAGGATCAAATAAAGATAGTGTAGCAATTAAAATGAGCAAAATCGAAGAGGTTGTTGAAGTACAAACTAGTATGAAACGGGGAAACCCCAATGGAGGAGAACTTTTACTTCAACCGCTAAAGGATCTTCATTATTCTGGCGATGGTTTTTTTCCTTATGTAAATGAGAAAGTCCTTAATGTCCTAGAGCTTCTTGCTATCATGCTTGTAATTATGGGTGCGGTAAATTTTATCAATTTTGCCACATCACAAGCGCCACTTCGGTCAAGATCCTTAGCGATACAACAAATACTTGGAGAAAAACGGTGGCGGGCACGTTTACAGATAATTGGTGAATCAGTTTTACTTTCACTTGTTGCTCTTATAATAGCATATGACCTACATTGGATAACATATTCATATATTCAAGATTTTTTTGGAATTAAAGGGTTATCTTTTTCTGATAGATATACCATGCTTACATTGTTTGCGTTGTTTGCCATTGTATTTGGCTTAGTTGCAGGATTTTACCCTGCGCGTTATATTACATCACCTCCCATAGCACAAGCAGTAAAAGGTAAAATGTTTTTTTCGGGTAAAGGAAAGAGGGTAAGAACCTCTCTAATTATTGTTCAATTCATATTTACAATTGCTTTGATAATTGCTGCATTCACCATTGAGAAGCAGTTGAGTTTTTGGAATAATTTTGATACGGGATTTAATAAGGAAAATGTTTTGTATTTGAATACAACTTCCAAAATTCGCGATCACTATAAGGCTTTTGCTGATGAATTAATGAAAAACAATGAAATTGTAGATTATTCATATACACAATTTCTTCCAGGAGGTGTTGGTATGGGATGGGGTCGCGAAATCGAAGGACAGCGTGTAAACTTAAAATGCTGGCCAATTGATGATAGATTTTTTGATTTTTTTGGAATCAAAATAGCCCAAGGACGTAAATTTTTGAGTGGAGAAGGCGATATCAACAATTTTATCTTGAATGAAAAAGCCGTTCAGGTTTTTGGATGGGAAAAGCCGCTTGAAAAGAGAATACCCGGCTTTGATTTTACAGGAAATGTTATTGGGGTTGCAAAAAATTTTAATTTCTCCTCGCTAAAAGACGAAATTATTCCAATGACATTTTGGTTAACCAACGAGAGAAAAGACATTCTTTTATTGCGAGTCAATGCAACGAATTATTCTAAACTTCTGAAGCACATAACAACAACTGCCAGCAAGTTTGATCCTGAAAATAAGCGAGAAGCTAAGTTTTTGGATGATTCGTTAAGCAAGCTATACGACAAAGAAACCAAAATGGCTCGATTTATTGAATTTGTTGCAATTTGGTGCATTATATTGGCGCTAACGGGGTTATTAGGGTTAATCATTTTTGTAACCCGAGACAAGGTGAAGGAAATAGGCATACGAAAAGTACATGGCGCTGAAGTAACCGATATTATATACATGTTAAATACTAAAGTAGTAATTTGGGTTTCTATTGCTTTTGTAGTTGCTGTACCTATTGCTTATTATGCCATGACCCGGTGGCTTCAAAACTTTGCCTATAAAACCACGTTAAGTTGGTGGATATTTGCTTTAGCAGGATTTGTAATTCTATTTATTGCTTTTACAACGGTTATTTGGCACAGCTGGCGAACAGCTTCGAGAAATCCTGTTGAGGCGTTGAGAGATGAGTAAAATGTTGATAACCCCGTCAGGGTTTTTAAACCTACCGGGGTTATTGATAAAAAATGGAGTGTCAGAAATACTTTAGTTTGGTTTAATTACCGTTAAGAATCTTCTCAAAATCAGCAAGCGCAACACCCGTTTTTGCGGATACTTGCTCTTTAGTCATACCGCTATCAAGCATGCGCTTTATAAAACAAAGTAGCGATTCGCCAATTTCTATTAGGTGATTATCGGGGTCAAAAAAACGTATAGTTCGCTGACCCCAACTCTCCTCATGAATTTCGTGGAGGAAGTGGATATTGGCTTCTTTGAGTGTTAGAAAAACCTTTTCGAGGTTTTCTGTCTCAAAGTAAAGTTCGAATCTGTTTGACTTTCCGTTTAGACTATTTTCACCTAGCGTTGATGAAATAATATGGGTTGGGTTAATCTCCCAAATAGCTATACCGCCTTTAAAGATGATGTTTTTACCAAAGTCGAATTCAATTTCGAGACCAAGAAGTCCATGATAGAATGTCTTAGAGTTTTCAATATCCTTAACAAAAAGGGCTATTGAACTATTTTTAATATTCATTATCGTTCAACGTGTTATATTGAATTCAAAAACAGCAATGAGTTCAAAAACAGCAAATTTCTATGAGAAAATATGTTTCCAATCTGTTATTTTTTAATGCTGAATTTGTACACCTTAAAAATCTTATAAAATTCAGATTTTTCCTCTAAGTTGTAATTCGCTTCTAATGTTTTTAAAATGTCGTTATCGGGGTATGAGAAATCTGCGGCCGCATCTAGATACACAACATTATCCCACTTTTTATAATTAAAATCTTTGATATTATAAATGCCATAAATGTTTCTTTTCTGTAAATCTGTATCTATATTTTCATATATATTTTTATTGTTTGTGTTTTTAAATATTTTACTATCATAATAGTATGCAAAATTTAATATAAACTGATAGGGACAAATTATTACAACGGTGCTATCGTTTTCCAGAGTCTTTATTTTTTGTACTGTTTCTCTAACATTTCGTTTATTCGTTATGTTCGGTTTACTTGTTACAACAAATAAAATGCAGATAACAAATGGGACAATGTATTTGTAATAATTTTTCTCTAAAATAGAGTCAGCTGAAATGGCTATTAATAAGATGAATGCAATAGAAACGAATATTAAATATCTATCCAAAAACATGGGTATCCAATACGAAACAAAGAACATAAAGAAGAAGGGGAATATAAACCAAGCAAGTACAAATTTGGTCTGAATACTAATCTTATTGGGTTTAATTACAAAGTGTTTTACTATTGATATAACCAGCAACAAAATGACGACTGAGGCTAGTACTGGTGCATTAGTAAATCCTTTTAAAATATTATAGATACTGGATATTCCATTAGGTGGTTTTACCCAAGTGCCTCCAACGGAGGAAACAAATCGATTAATTAATGTGAGAATATTTGGTAAATAGAACAAAAGGGTCAATCCCAAAAATAGCAGTATAAATCGCCAGTATTCTTTAATAAGATTTTTATTGAAGAATATGAATATGAGTTGAATAAAAAGGACAAAAAAACCGAAATAGTGCGAATAAATTAAAAGAATATTGGATGCAAAAAGAAGAATAAGTGTCTTTTTATCAATTTTATGTGTAATAATTTTTAAATAGAAATACATTGAGATGGCAGTAAACATGCCCATCAGGCTATAAACTCTTGCTTCGTGAGCATAAAATATTTGATAATTAGAAAAAATAAAAATCAGGCTCGAATAGATTGCAACTTTTAAACTAAAAAAGCGTACTCCTATTTTATATAAAAACAATACTGTAATAGAGCTAAAGATTAAAGAGGGAATTCTTACAGCCATTTCGGAGATTCCAAACAATTTGACCCAGAAATGCAACAAAATCTCGTATAATGGAGGGTTATTACCTGTTGATAGTTGATTAATAATTGAGACAACATCCATTTGAGCATGGTAAATGCTAAAAGGCTCATCCCCACCAATCGAATAGCTTGCAATAAAAATCCCTTTAACAATAAGGTTTAGTATTATTATAGTAATGGGAATAATTACTTTCGAGTAATCAGTTTTTAACATGCTAATTCTACTGTGTTAAAAATGGATTCTTAGTCTAATAAAGGTTGTGCGTTTGCAACTACAGCCTGAACCACCTGAATTGTTCGATGCTGTATGCGGGTAACCGTTAGCTCATATCCCTCAAGGGTTATTTTATCGTTCATTTTCGGGATACGGTTGAAATTATAAAGCATTAATCCCGAAAGGGTTGTATAGTTTTCGCTTATAGTAAATGGGTGAGGTAGATGATCGTTGATATCATCAAGCGGAGCTGTTGATTGGATGATGAATGTTTTTTCATCCTTTTTCTCTACGATTGGGCGTTCGTCATCGTCTTCGTCTTGAATTTCGCCTACAAGCTCCTCAAGTATATCCTCTAAAGTGATAAGCCCTTCGGTTCCACCAAATTCATCGATAACGATAGCAATGTGTAAGTGGCGTTTCTGGAACTCGGCAAGGATATCGCTTATTCGTTTAGTTTCAATAATAAAGAAGGTTTGATGGAGTAAATCCTTAAGATTGAAATCGGGATTGCGGTAGTGACCCTTTAGAACATCCTTAGCATAAGCAATCCCTATGATATTGTCAATTGAGTCTTGAAAGATTGGTATTCGGGAATATCCGTATTCGAGAATCTTTTCTATCATCTCGCTTTTAGGCAAATCAATATCAAGGGCAAATATCTGCTGTCTTGGAACCATAATCTGTTTTACAGTATGATCGGTAAAATCGAAAGCGTTTTTGATAATCTCGTAATTCTCATCCTCCAAAGCACCACCCTCCTTGCTTTGCTTAACAAGAAGTTGTAATTCATCCGTGCTATGAATTTCGTGATCGCCAACAGGGTTTATCCCAATCATTTTAAGGAATGCATTTGATATGGCATTCATCAACCAAATAAACGGTTGAAAAATCTTATAGAAAAACAGTAAAGGATAAGCAATAAGGAGTGTTGTTGATTCAGGTTTGCGAATAGCAATTGATTTTGGTGCAAGCTCACCAAAGATTATATGAAGCATAGTGATAAGCACAAACGCAGTAGGAAGTGATATAGCATGAAGCGTTTCGGGGCTTAACGATACATTGAAAGCAAAAAGGGTGCTTTTAATAATGCTTGCTACGATGGGTTCTCCAACCCATCCCAACCCTAGACTGGCAAGTGTGATTCCCAACTGTGTTGCCGAAAGGTAAGTGTCGAGATGTTTAATTATATGCTGAGAGCGTTTCGCAAGTTTATTGCCCTTCTCAGCTTTTAGTTGAATTTGCGAATAGCGAACCTTAACGATTGAAAACTCTGCGGCAACAAAGAAAGCGTTAAGAAGAACAAGCGCTATAGTGATTAAAATACCTAGGAACATTTTTATTTAGAATGATGAAATGCAAATTTACACATTTAGTTGCATAAATTGCAAAGCAAACCAAATGAGTATTATAGGTTTTAACTTTTTCCAATAAAAATAGACGCACAATGAGTTCGTGTTAAATATCCATGGATGGAGGAATTTCTAATTAATTAGCATTTAACGTTCATCTTTGAAATTATGTCGTCTACAGTTAATGAGGAGTTTGGCATAATGTTTTCAGGAGCAGGCATACCTGCTTTCTCAGATACTTGATATCTTTTACATGCTTTAAATCTTGATTCTCCAGCATTACAATATAGATTTTTATAAGATTCTCCAGAGGTCTCATTCTTAAATACACTTTTTAGATAAATAGGGCATTTAGCAAATTTTGGGCATGTGTTTGAAGTTTCCATTTTTTTAGAATTTTAGTTATAGGGAATAAATTTAAACCGATATATGATATAAAACCAGAGAACCCGATGTGTTTTATAACACAACTATTAGACTTTATGTGCTTTTAATTGATTGAGGAAATTTCTTCTTTATAATCGAATTGTAAGTCTTCGTGCAGATAAGATAATGCTTTTCTGATTCTTTGTATCTGGCGCTGATGAAGGTTGTTCAGCACAATGCTGTTTTTATAAGATATACCTGTATTTTTTAGTGTTTTACAAAAATGAATCAAAACTTCTACCTCTGTTTGCTTAGATGTTGAGTATTTAATGTATTTATTAGCAATTCGAAGGGCTTTACGAATGCTCTTTTTAGCAAGATAAATGTTGCTTTTATTCATACCTTCAAAAGCCAAATCAATTTCTTCTTTTATCCCTTCAACATAAGATTCTTCATCATTGGCCTCAAAAAGCAGATAGGTTAGCAACTCCTTGTTCTCCTTCTTGTATTTTGACAAACGCATGCATAGAGCGGTTAACTCTGCTGGCTTCAGCGAGGTTAGTTCATGCTTTAGTTCACTTAGTGAGGCTGCTTTCACAAAAAGCATATTATGTGAAGCAAAATTAGTATTAAAAATAGATTGTATAGAGCAAAGCGCCACCCAAAACTGTTCCAGGATTTCTATCTTTTGCAAAAAGGGGCACATAAAATGCGCTAATTCCTGCAAAACTTTTTACAACGCCTTCGCGCTTAAAAGCAAAGCCGTTTTGCCAGCTGAAATAAGGGCCAATGGCAAAAAAAGAGGCATCTGAATCTTTAAGTTTCGATTTATAATCGGGGCCATAATGAAAGCTAATACCTAAACCGGGACCCGTTATAAAATCAACTCTTTCATTAATAGGTTTGCTATACTCGTATGTAAACTCTGGTTCGAACTGTAGCATCTTAAACGATAAGCCAAATAGGATTGGTCTAAAAACAGGGAGGTTGAAAGTAATAGAATGGCTGTTATCTATTTTATACTTCGATACAAACATAATATCGGCAATTGGGCCTCCTTTAGTGCCTTGAGAGGTAGCTGCACATCGTCTAAGATTATCGTATCGTCCTCCAGACATAAAAAGTATTCCGTGTGTAATCTTTTTTTCTGTAGAGGTTTGTCCGTATGTAAAAGGAGATAAAGTCAAAAGGAGTAAGAAGAAAGTGATGATTTTTTTCATTTTGAGATTGTTAATGTTGCATTATTAATTGTATAACAAAAATAAAACCCGACTGTTATTGAAACAGACGGGTTTCTTCCAGATTATTTGATGTTATTTATTTTGCGGCTTCTTGTTTTGCTTTGTCAATAAGGGCCTGACCCTTTGCATCTGCCTCTTTAACAAGTTTTTTAGCTGCTTTATCGGCATCCTTCTTCAGCTCATCGGCAGCTTTTTTAGCTGCAATTGCAGCTAATCCTCCTTTTTTGTTGCCCTCGGCAACAAGTTTATCCGCCTTATCTTTTGCCTCAGTACGAAGTTTATCACCAGCAGCAACCGCTTCATCATGTAACCTTGCAGCCTCTTTTTCAGCATCAGCAATTAGTTTTAACGCCTCTTCCTTAGTTTTGGCCTTAACGGTTTCTTTAACGGTCTCCTTTGCCGATGTTTGAGAATCATCGCTCTCGCCACCTCCCCAATCGGGGCGAACCTCAGGACTGGTTGTCGTTCCTCCAATTTTCACATTTAGGTTAATGACATCGCTAACCTTAACGTTAAGGCCTTTTGATGCCGCTTTGGATAGTAAATCATCAGCCAAATTGTTTAACCCGCCAAGTTGAGCACGAGGGATTGACATTTTTGCCTTGAAGTTTAACGATTGATCAAGACCCATATCACCGCCTAGTTTCATTTTAAAATCTGATATTTTAGTATCGAAAGGATCGATATAAACTCTGCCGTCCTTAACCCTAAAGCTGAGGTTAACGTCTTTCATCTCTGGGTTACGCAAAGCATCCTTTTTGAGTAAGTCCGCAATTTTCCCAAATACTTTTGAGTTAGTAAAGCCGATGCTTTGGGATTGAAGTTTACCTTTTGCATCGATTGAGTTGAGCACAGGGCTCATGGTTGAATCGAGTATTGAAGTCATGGTAAACTGTGTCGAAACCTTACCCTTAACTTCTTTTGCCGATGATGCTATTTTGCTGAGCATCGAGAACGATTTGATTGTTGTTGGGATATCGAAATCCTTTACATTCATATCAAAAGCAACTGTTGGCTTTTTGATATTTTGGGTATTGTACTCGCCACTTACAATAAGCGAACCATCAAGCATATTCATGTTCAGGTTGTCCATATTAACCTTACCATCTTTAACAGCAAGTTTGCCATTCAGGTTAGAGATATCCATTTTATCGTAGTAGATATGATTAACCCTTGTGGTCATTAGGAAGTCAATATTTTTTGGAATTTCAATAACTGACATAGCAGTTGTATCAACTGCTGCAGTATCGACAGTTTCGCCACCTGACATAAACTCGTTGGCATCGAGTACGTTTGAGGTAATGTTCAAACTCCCCTTGATTGTCTTATTGTCGAAAACGTAAGGGATGAAATTCTCTAAACGGCCTGTCATCTGAAGGTCGCTCTTGCCAATTCTTGAATCGAAAGATGCTAAGTCAACAAACTTAGGACTGAACCTCATGGTTGATTCAACAATCTTAAATCCTTGTGGAAGATCGGGACTTATAAACTCAAAGTTGGTTAGCTTAATCATTCCATCAGCCTTAAACTTCTCGTACTCCCCTTTATCAATGTAAGACATTCTACCTCCAAAATCAATATTGCTTTCGAGTAATCCCTTTAAAGTCATGCTATCAAGAGGAACAACATCGGCAAGGCTGGTAAAGTCGACTTTCCCTTTGATTGACCCAGCGATCTGCATATCGCTCATTGGAGTGCTAACGTGAATTTTCGCATCAAATGGGTTGCCAGCCAGTTCAACATGGAAACGATTAACATCAACGGTAGTTTTATCCATATCAACACCATCAAAGTTTACTTTTGTATCAATATTGATATTATCGGCTGATTTTGGTAACGCAGGATATTTGAACATCGCGTTTTCCACCATCAGTTCCAAGCCTGCGCTAGGCATTACCTTATCGTTGTAAGTACCCTTTGCAAAGCCTTGCAGTTTAACCTTCCCCGATGCTTGTAATCCCTCAAAATCCTTCATGTATATTGCAGGAATAAGCGATAGAATCGATTTAAAATCAGCCTTATTGGTGTTGAATGTCATATCAACATCAATATCATCTTTTGGCATTTTAACCGAACCGGCAAAGAATAGAGAGATAGCGTTTATGTAGTATTCATTATCCTTAAATGTATAAACGCTGTTAACCATATCGGCACTGATATCGCCGTTAAAACCCATCTTTGCTTTGTTCACATACTTTAACCCATCCATGCTAAAGGTAAACGCATCAATTGATGACATGATGTTAAGGTTGGTTACATCCATGCCCATGTTGCCCGATAGCAAGAAGTTTAGGTTGTTGATGGTTGCCGACATATTCGACGAATCGTCGATGTACTTTATAATAGCATTACGAATTTCGAACTTTTTCAGAGCAACCTTGATATTCGATGATTCCTCTGTTGAGGATGTTTCTTCAGCAGTAATAGTATCGGTTGATGGCTTGGCTATATCCCAGTTTACTTTACCTTCGCGTGTAATTCGGGCTGTAAGCCTTGGATTATCGAGTAAAACCGATTTAACTTTAATGTTCTTCATCCCAAAAACGCTCATCAGGTCAACTTTTACGCTAAACGCGTCGAAGGCTACAAGTGTATCGTTAGCAAAATCGTTGATGCCAACAACGGTTAGCCCTTTTAAACCTACATAAAGGTTCGGAAATCCCTTAAGCAACGATACTTGAAAATCGCTGAATTCAACCTTTGCGTTAACGCTATTGTTAATCTCTTTCTTGGCCAACTCCATTAGTTGAGGCTTGAAAACCATTGGCACAATAATTAAAGCAGCAATTATTAGAACAATTAGGATAGCAAGAACCTGAATTGTACGTTTTATGACCTTTTTCATATTAATACGTTTTAGAAACCCAAAGTTAAGTCAAAATGCAACTACTTTAACCCAAAAAGGTTAAACAAAAGCAAACATTTAAAACAAAGGAAAGTTTATTCGTCATCCTCGTCGAGGAATTTACCGAGCACCCTGCTCAAAAAAAGAACTCTTAAAAAGATAAGAAGCAAGCAAGGGAAGAAAATGGTTTGTAGAAAGCGAAAAAGAAAATAGTTGAGAGGACCAAAATAGATAAGTAGCGCAAACCCAGTAATTAGGCAAATGTCGAGAAGCATAAGCAGGCGATTGCTAGCCCTTAATACAAATGCTTTTGGCACATCATTAACCAAAACCGATTCAGCATGATCTCTTATAAAACCGTAAAGGCAGAAGGTGAATAGAGAAGGAAGTACAACACCAAAAAAGGCTAGAACAAACTCCGATTGGGTTACTTTAAAGCTGTAAAGAATGCCTCCAATCAATGATATTATAAGGTTGATGGAGAAAACAGTACTTGAGCCTACAAGGTTAGTTGTCCAATGGGTGATTAAACTTTTATTCGAATTAAATTCTTCTGACATTGTTTTGGTTTATTGAGGGAGCAAAATTATCGCTTATTTTTTATAGACCAAATTTGCCTTTTTGCACAACTTCGCTTATTGGGTTGTAAAGATTTATAACTTTGCTGTTTAATAAAACATTTAAAATTGCATTTCATTGAAAAAGATATTCATTTTTGCATTTATTATCACTTTGATTATTAGCATTTTCACTCATTGTGCTAAAATTGTTTCACCAACAGGTGGGCCAAAGGATACTTTAGCTCCGATAATGGTTCGGAGCGTTCCCGAAATGAACGCTATAAATTTTAATGGTGAGAAATTAACGCTCACCTTTGATGAGTTTATTGTATTAAAAGATTATCAGAAGAAATTGGCAATTTCTCCGCCAATGGCTAAAAATCCTGAAGTTTTGCAGAGAGGGAAAAGCATCGAGATAAAATTTAAAGATTCACTTAAAAGGAATACTACCTATACAATATATTTTGCCGACGCAGTTGTAGATAACAACGAGAGTAATCCCATCAAAAATTTCATGTTTGCTTTTTCAACGGGCAGCATCATCGATTCACTTACCTTGTCAGGTAAACTAAGTAATGCATTTACTTTACTTCCTGCAGATAACGCATTTGTAATGCTTTACGATCAGAATATTGACTCACTTCCTATTAAATCGCTACCTCGCTATCTTACTCGAACCGACAAAAACGGCAATTTTACTTTTCAGAATCTACAATCGAACGATTATAAAATATTTGCATTGCTCGACAATAACTCCAACTATAAATTCGATCAGGTTACTGAGGAAATCGCTTTTTTGGATAGTCTTGTTCTTAAGGATAAGTTGAAGAGTCCTTCCCAGATCGATACTAGCCGAAATGCCGTAAGAGCAGTGAAATTAAATCTCTTTAAAGAAGAAAGCAGAATTCAAGCAGTTACTGGTTTTGACAGAAAGTTACGAAGGAAACTATCCGTATCATTTTCTAAAAAAATTGAAAGGGATGTTAAGCTTAATCCATTAAACTTTAAGACTGATAGTTCTTGGTACATAGTAGAGCAAAACACAAAAATGGATTCTTTAATTTATTGGATTAACAACGATACTATTAGCTCAATGGACACGCTTAAAATACAACTATCGTATTTTAAAACGGACTCCCTGCAACGTCTTCAACCCAAGCTCGATACTCTAAAATATGTTTATACCGATCCCGAGGAGCCTAAAAAGCAAAAAGGTAAAAAGGGGAATGAGGCTCCTAATAGGAAAGTATTAAAGGTAAATAGTAGTATTCGGAATGAACAGGTCATTATACCCAATACACCCATTGAACTTTCTTTCCCAGAACCATTGCTATCAATAAATAATCAATTAATTAAAATAACAAATCTTAAAGACTCAGTTGATATTACTAACATTAAATTGGTAATTGACACTCTAAACCCTAGAATCTATAGAATTTTCAATACCTGGGTTGCTGATAATAAATACAAACTTACGGTTATGCCCAATGCATTCATTTCGTTAAGTGGTTTAGGCAACGACACGCTTGACGTTGGGTTTAATGGTGCTAATCCCGAAAAGTATGGTCAAATTATCTTATCGCTGTCAAATACATCAAAGCAGTTAGTTGTAGAACTTTTAAGCGAAAAAAAGGATCGTGTTTTAGACACCAAGGTTTCTAAAAAAGGGGAAAAGGTTGTGTTTGATTATATAACCCCTGGGAAATACACATTACGTTTTATAGAGGACACTAATGGTAACGGAAAATGGGATACAGGTTGGTATATTAAAGGAATTCAGCCCGAAAAGGTACAATACTATTACGATAGCAAAACCAAGGGAATACTAAATATTCGTGCAAATTGGGAGAATGAGATTACATTTGACTTAACCAAGGAATCTAAACCATTGTAAAATGTCCGTAATATTAAACTTTGCCATGTTTCCAACCGATAAGGGTGATAGCGTAAGCCCTTATGTATCGAAGATTATTAAACACATTCGCCGATCCGGCTATGCAAATCAGCTTACATCAATGGGTACTCTCATTGAAACGGAGACATTGCCAGAGGCGCTAGCATTAATCAATGAGGCTTATGAAATTCTAGCGGAGGATTGTGAGCGGGTTTATGTTTCAGTGAATCTCGATATCAGAAAAGGTAAAATCGGAAGAATGGCTTCAAAAGTGAAATCAATTGAAGATAAACTTGAGGGGAAAGATTAAAGTCAAAAAATGTATGATAAAACGCAGTCTCATAATCTTACTTGTTTTTATTCCTGCTTTTAGCTGGGCTCAGCTCTTTATTGGCGTAAAGGCAGGCTATTCACCGTTATCAACGGTTTCTTTTAAGCCGAATATAAAGGCAACACCATTCTATGGTAACGCTCCCGATTTTGGATTAATTGTAAAATACTTCGACCAAAAGTGGTTTGGGTTACAGGCTGAGATTAACTTTACCCAGCGCGGGTATAATAAACCATATCAAGAAGATTATAAGTTAAGGCAAATTAGCAACTACATCGAACTGCCATTTCTTACACAAGTACGCTTCAATATAGCAGGGGTTTACCTACATGGTCAGGCGGGTATCTATGTTGCATATTTGCTTAATGCAAAGCAGGGTGTTGACACCACGGGTACAATGGTTTTAAAATCCTATAGTTTAGATATGCTTCGCGATAATCGCTTCGATTATGGTTTGGTTGGTGGTGGGGGTATAAGTAAAGAGTTTAAATGGGGTGTAATTCAGATCGATATTAGAATTTTGTATGGCTATGGCGATTTATATAAGCATACATATGAAGATATGCCAGACCAATCAAAGGCAGTAGTGCAAAATGTAAGTATAAGCTATTTGTATAATTTGAGTAATTTATATAAAAAGCGGAAGCAAGAAATAAATCAATAAATGATTAATAATATGCGAGTTATCTTCGTAGTGTTAATTTGCGGTATTTTGTTTTCAAAAGGGTATTCGCAAGTTGGTTATACCCAAGAGGGAATAGCATCTATTTATGCCGAAAAATTTGAGGGGAGAACAACCGCATCGGGAGAGAGTTATAGTTTTCGTAAAGCTACTTGCGCACATTTAAATCTTCCTTTTGGTACATTAGTTAAGGTTACAAACCTTAGCAACAAGCAAAGCGTTGTGGTAAGGGTAAACGATCGAGGGCCTTTTGTCCCTGATCGAATTATTGACTTAAGCCGTTCAGCAGCCGAAAAGCTTGGGTTTACAGGAACAGCAAAAGTGAAGTTAGAAGTCGTTGAGGGTCCTTCGAAGTTAAATGTTAATCCAACAACAAGCGTAGCACAATCAACCACTCAACCCAATAACCAAACAGTCAATCAGCCTGATAATAGCAAAGTCAGTCAGGCGACCCAATCGCAAGCAATAGAAAATGAGTTATACGAGCTAAAGGTTAACCAAATTCAACCCAAAGGATTTACTATTCAGATAGGAAGTTACAAGGAGTTGGTTAATATGCTTCGCATTGCTAACGATTTAAAAAATTCGCTTAAGAAAGATATTCGGGTTCAAGTGAGCACCTTAAATGATGAGAAGATTTATCGCTTATTTGTTGGTATTTTCGAAACCCGAAAGGACGCTGAGGCATTTAAAGAGAAGGCATCAAAAATTTACCCCGATTGTTTTATCGTTGAATTAAAGTAGGTTACATCAAATTTTGATATAAATCGAAGTTATAAATTTAAGTTAAACAGTAGTTTAATTTATCAAAAAAACATATCTTGCCAACCTAACATTTCAAATTATGAGAAGAGTACTTTTTATTTCAATTTGCTTTTTCTTTTGGTTGTCGGCATCGGCTCAGGATGAGAATAAAGTTGTTGGCACTTGGCTAACTCAGTATGGCGACTCAAAGGTTACTATTAGGAAAGGTAATGATGGAAAATACATCGGTGAGATTACTTGGCTTAAAGAACCTAATCGCGATGGAAAGCCTAAGGTTGATTACAAAAACCCTGACGTAAAGCTTCAATCTCGACCAACATTAGGATTAGCAATACTTACCGGTTTTGTTTACAACAAAGAGGATAAAGAGTGGGTGGATGGTAGAATCTATGATCCTAAAGAGGGCAAAACATACAAATGCCTACTTTGGTTTGAAGAGGATATCAATAAACTGCATGTTAAGGGTTATATTGGTTTTTCGATGATCGGGAAAGAAGTCGTTTGGACTAAAGAAATTTAAATTTTATGCACATCCGGGTACTTACCGATTTTATCCGGCTATTTTATCCAAACCTTTGTATGGTTTGTCATGACGACCTTGCAGAGGGTGAATCGGTAATTTGTATTAAATGCCTTTACCATCTTCCTCGTACAAAGTACTGGCATAAACCCGATAATCCAGTTGCAAAAATATTTTGGGGGCGAGCATATGTTCAAAATGCTTGCTCCTTTTTCTTTTTTGCTAAGGGAAGTGGTTATAGAAAGTTGTTACATCAGCTCAAGTACAACGGCAAAAAAGAAGTGGGCTTTGCGCTTGGCAGGGAGTTTGGACTTGAACTCAAAAAGGTTAGTGACTATCAAAACATCGATTTTATTGTACCTGTGCCTCTTCACCCAAAACGATTTAAACAACGCGGATATAATCAAGCCGAGGAGATTGCAAAGGGGCTAAACGATAGCATGGGAATTCCAATCTCTACTGATAATCTTATTCGTAGTGGTTATACCGAAACCCAAACCCGAAAAACTCGAACCCAAAGGGTAGAGAATGTTTCGAAGGCCTTTACTTTAGAAAACCCCGATCAGTTCAAAGGAAAACATCTGCTAATTGTTGATGATATTGTAACCACAGGAGCAACGCTCGAGGTATGCGCAAGCACAGTTCTTGAGGCCGAAGATGCAAAGGTCAGCATTGTGACCCTAGCCTATACATCGCTCTAACCTTTTTCTCCCCAACGAAACATCTCGCTTTCAAACCCAAGAATATCTAAAACTCTATTCACCAGGGTAAGTTCAAGCTCCTCCTTGCTTTTGGGCTTGCTATAGAACGATGGGCTTGCAGGATAAATAATTCCTCCAGCAAGGGTAATCATCTTCATATTCTCGATATGAATTAAATTTAATGGTGCTTCGCGAGTTACAAGAATCAGTTTTCTTCTTTCCTTAAGCATTACATCTGCTGCCCGCGAAATGAGATCTTCGCTTGTACCTGAAGCAATTCGACCAAGTGTACCCATTGTACATGGGATAATAACCATACTTTCGAAACCAGCAGAACCCGATGCAACAGGGGCAAAGTAATTATTATTAGAGTAAAGTTGTACATTTGAGTGTATATCTAAATTACCAATCTCATATTCCCAAACCTTTTTGCCGCTATCTGAGAAAATAAGCGATACTTCAACAATCTCTTTTTTTAGAGATGCCAGCTTATGAAGAAGATGTTTTGCGTATATCGAACCGCTTGCACCTGTAACTGCTACAACTATTTTTCGTGGCATGATAAATCCTTTTTGCAAATATATGCGAATTAATGGGCAATTGAGAAACATTCGTTTTTGCAAATTGTTTCGCATTTATAAAACCAATCGCTAATTTAGCGAGAGATAAAAACAATAAAATTTATGGCAAAACTTATTGAAAAGGCACAGATAATTGAGGCTGCAGGTAATAAGCCAAAAATTATTGAGGAATATTTTGGAAGAGTAAATAGTGAAACTTCTGAGGTAAGTATTGCAAAGATGAAAAGCCCCGCAGGCTGGGTCGAACCCGGTCAATGCCCCGAGTTTAATGAGTACACGGTTGTGCTAAAAGGAACCCTTAATGTAAGAACAAGGAACAAATCTTTTGATGTTATTGAAGGGCAAGGAATACTTGTACCTAAAAACGAGTGGGTACAATACAGCTCGCCATACGAGGGTGGAGCAGAGTATATCGCCGTTTGCCTTCCAGCATTTTCGCCAAATACAGTCCACCGGGATTAATATCTAGAATAACTTTAAAGAGCCATCTTTTTTCCCTAATTTTACGCTTAAACCAAAATCTTTAAGTCGATGAAAAGAGTCTGTATATCAATGTTATGCATGTTTGCTCTTGCAACAACAAGCGCGCAAAATGCGGGACAGCCAAAGATTTCGGAAATGAAATGGGGACTCGATTACAACCTTCACGTCAAGCTGGCCAATGATACTAACTATGTGATTGATGTTCGGGGCTTATACCATACTGGTAAAAACCTTTTTATTGATACCACCGATCATTCAACCACTTACTATCCTGTAAAATTAGATGGAGAGTTTATCCAATATTTAAAAAATCAAAAGTTAAGTGGAGGCGACGAAAACAAAGTTGATTCAGCTCAAAAAAGCGATCCCAAAACGCTATGGTCAGCCCTTCACAAGGCTCTTGGTGGAGGATATGTTCACTTTGTAAACTGCTTAATCTATACCCTCGAATCGAACCAGCTTTACTTAACCGATCCTATCATGAAACGTCCTGTTTCGGATTGGAAGCCAAAACCAATGACCGAATCGTTTAAGCGGACAAGAAAATGGGCTTTATATATCCCTTACGATCAAAAGGCTGCAAAGAAAGAGTATCAAAAACGAAAAGCCGATAACGATTTAAAAGATTTAGCTGGAGTCCCAGCATCTTTTATCGATTTATTCTATAAAACCAACCAAAACCAATATGAGCAATATAGGGTTGAGCAAAAGAAGCAGGTTGTTTCGCAAATAGATATTGTACGTTTGATGCTAGGTGCAAAATATCTTGGGAAGGATCAAATCCAGTATATTCAGAGCAAGGTTCAGACGGCTATTCTTCGTTATAATATTAACACCCTTCCTTCGGTTATAATCTTTGATGATTACAATGCAGCTGTATCCATGACGCTCGATAATTCAGGGTATAAGATTGGCTATATCGTTTTTCGTGATCAGGGCTCAATTACGAAGGAAGAATCAGATATTCGACATCAAAAGATTGAGAAGATGGTAAAGGCTGTGAACGAGGCAAATGAGCGAGTCTTTAAAAAACGGCTACAGAGTTATTATCAAAAATAAAAAAGAGTTCCGACCCCTCCATTTAGGTCGGAACTCTTTTTTGTAGAAAACAATGAATACAAAGGTTATTGTTCTTCAATCAAAATCTTTGCCAAAAATATTTTCATCATGTTAAAATGACCTTAAAAATGTTATTTTTGCAAGCAGTAAAGCAAATTAAATAGCTGGAAATTACATCAATTTAAACCGTTTACGATGGAAAGCAAAAAAAGAGTTAAGATCAAGGAGTTGCTCTTAAACGGGCAGGCTGGCTCCGAAGTGGTGGCAAAGGGTTGGGTTCGTACCCGCAGGGGAAATAAGAATGTTGCATTTATTGCACTTAACGATGGCTCAACAATTAATAATATTCAGGTTGTAATTGATGTTTTAAATTTCGACGAAAATCTTTTAAAGGAAATAAATACAGGAGCATGTATTTCTGTTACTGGAAAATTGGTTGAATCGCCGGGCTCTGGTCAAAGGGTTGAGATACAGGCGTCAAGCGTTGAACTTTATGGCGCTGCTGATGCAACAACTTACCCTCTTCAGAAGAAGGGGCATAGCATGGAGTTTTTACGTGAGATAGCCCACCTTCGCCCACGCACCAATACTTTTGGCGCAGTGCTTCGTATTCGCCATGCAATGGCTTATGCCATTCATAAGTACTATAATGATAAAGGCTTTTTCTATATCCATACACCAATTATCACCGCATCTGATGCTGAGGGAGCAGGAGCCATGTTTAAGGTAACAACTCTTGATGTAAATAACCTTCCACGTACCGAGGATGGAAAGATAGATTGGGCAGAGGATTTCTTTGGCAAAGAATCAAACCTTACCGTTTCGGGTCAACTTGAGGGCGAGTTAGCAGCGATGGCCCTTTCAGAGATTTACACCTTTGGACCAACCTTCCGTGCCGAGAACTCAAACACTCCTCGTCACCTTGCCGAGTTCTGGATGATTGAACCCGAGATGGCATTTTATGATATCAAAGACAACATGGATTTGGCCGAGGATTTCCTTAAATACCTTATTCGCTATGCGCTCGATAATTGCGCTGACGATTTGGATTTCCTTTGCAAAATGTATGATAACGAGCTTATCGATAGGCTAAAATTTGTTGTTGATAATAGTTTCGAGCGACTACCATACACAAAAGCCATTGAGATTCTTGAAAAAGTTGATCAAAAATGGGAATTTCCTGTATTCTGGGGCGCTGATTTACAGGCAGAGCACGAGCGTTTCCTTGTTGAGAAGCATTTCAAAAAGCCGGTAATCCTTACCGATTATCCAAAAGCCATTAAGGCTTTTTATATGAAGCAGAACGAGGATGGTAAAACCGTTCGCGCAATGGATGTGCTTTTCCCAAAAATTGGTGAAATCATTGGTGGTTCACAAAGGGAGGAAAACCTCGAGAAATTAACTGCTCGTATTAATGAAATGCATATCCCCGAAAAGGATATGTGGTGGTATTTAGATACTCGTCGCTTTGGAACGGCTCCGCATAGCGGATTTGGTCTAGGCTTCGAACGTTTATTGCTTTTCGTTACTGGAATGAGCAACATCCGTGATGTGATTCCATTCCCACGTACTCCTAAGAACTGTGAATTTTAGAATAATATAATTCATGCTCAAGCAAAGGCTTCAACAAAAGCTATTACAAAAGTTATCTCCACAGCAAATTCAAGTAATTAAGCTGTTGGAGATACCTACCATGCTACTTGAGCAGAGGATCAAAAAAGAGCTTGAGGAAAATCCTATCCTTGAGGAGGGAGAGGAGATCGACGATCTCAACGATCAGCAAGAAGAGGAGGTTACTGAGGATGACATCTCTAAAAATGATGATGAGTTCACCATCGACGATTACCTTAATGACGAGGATATTCCATCCTATCGTCTGAATGCTAATAATTCATCAAAAGATGATAAGCATGAGGATATCCCATTTTCAGTTGGAGTTTCGTTTCACGAGCATCTCGAGAGCCAGCTTGGCCTTCGGGTTTTAACTGAAAAACAGCAAGAGTTGGCAAAATATATCATAGGAAACATCGATGAGGATGGCTACTTGCGCCGCAAATTATCTGCCATTGCCGATGATATTGCTTTCTCAATGGGTATCGAAACGAATGAGGACGAGCTAGAGCGGCTTCTTTACATCATTCATGATTTTGATCCGGCAGGAGTTGGTGCACGTGATTTACAAGAGTGCTTACTGCTTCAGATAAATGCAAAAGATCAAACTGTACCTGAGGTAGCTCTGGCTCGAAAAATATTGAAATACCATTTCGATGAGTTTACTCGTAAGCATTACGATAAAATAGCCTCGAAACTCGATTTGGAGGATGAGCAGCTTAAGGAGGCTGTTGATGAAATATTAAAGCTGAACCCAAAACCTGGCGGATCTTTTCAAGATCCAACAAATCTATCCATTCAGCATATCATTCCCGATTTTATCCTCGATTTAGTCGATGGCGATTTTCAGCTAAGTCTCAACTCACGAAATGTTCCTGAACTTCGTATCAGCCGCGAATATTCAGAGATGATCGAAACCTATTCGCATAACAGAGGCAATGCATCGAAGCAGGATAAGGATGCACTAACATTTGTAAAGCAAAAGATCGACTCGGCTCGTTGGTTTATCGATGCAATAAAACAAAGGCAGAATACGTTGATGTCTACCATGCAAGCATTAATTGAGTATCAGCGCGAGTTCTTTAAGGATGGCGATGAGACAAAGCTTCGCCCCATGATATTAAAGGATATTGCCGAAAAAACGGGGCTCGACATTTCCACCATTTCACGTGTTGCAAATAGTAAATATATACAAACCCATTTTGGGATATTCCCGCTCAAGTTCTTCTTTAGCGAGGGAATGCAAAACGAAGCGGGCGAAGAGGTATCGACCAAGGAAATTAAGAAGATACTTCAGGAATGTATTGAGGTTGAGAATAAGCGTAAGCCTATTACTGACGAGAAGTTGATGGAAGTTTTGCAACAAAAAGGCTACCCAATTGCCCGTCGTACAGTTGCTAAATATCGCGAACAGCTTGGAATTCCTGTTGCTCGTTTACGAAAGGAACTTTAACAGATGAATAGGAAGTTAGCAAAACTTATTTCGATTTTATTCCACCCAATGCTTATGCCTCTTTTAGGCATAATTTTTATTTTCTATTCGGGTTCCTACATCTCTTTCTTGCCAGGCAATGTAAAGCGTATAATCATTTTAGTTATTGGAGCCAACACGCTTGCTTTACCATTGATGATGATGCCCCTTTTTATGCAATTTGGTGTTGTAAAAAGCCTTGCCATGGAAAGCAATAGGGAGCGCTTGCTTCCACTTGCCTTCACGTTAATTCCTTATATCCTTTCGGTTTACTTTTTAGCAAAGTTGCCAATTCCGGTTGTAATTCCGGTGTTTATGTTGGGAGCATCACTGGTTATTGCTTCTTGCCTAATAATTTCCTATTGGTGGAAAATCAGCATCCATATGGTTGGAATAGGTGGATTAGTTGGTTTCATCATTGCCTTTTCAATTCGGATGTTTACGGATGTACTTCCATACCTTTTGTTATCAATACTTATTGCTAGTTTGTTGGCATCTGCTAGGCTGCAAGCCAAATCGCACAAGCCAATACAAGTTTATCTTGGATTTACACTTGGGTTTTTGCTGATGTTATTGGTAATGCTTGTTTTCTAAAAGAAAACATTCCGTCCACTTTCGGTCAATTAAATTATTTGACGAATGGTAATAATTTGTACGCCAATGTAATAGTTGAATTGGCAACATTGTTGTTCTCATAAGCCATCACCTTGATTTTTTTAACTTACAGCAACTTTTCGCTTTTGGAAAGCGCTTAGACAGCATAGTAAATGGAATAGTATTTGTATTTATGTCCAAAACCTTTGAGAGGAGTATTTCGTAAAAAAGATTAGCAGTAAAATACATGACAATATAAATAGCAGGTATACAAGTTGTTGTGATGTAGATACTGATTTGTTTGATGTAAAAAATGCTTGTAAGTGGCTAATTTTAAGGATAATATTTGGGAAGTACACGAAAAATCTATATTTTCGGCAGTTAATAGTAAAATAATTTAGATTTTTCATGGGTAGTACTGAAAATTTCTAACATTTAATCGAAGAGTTATCAACAGATCGTTGAGGCTAAATGGAATAGAGAGATGAAATTAAAGTTAATATTATTAGTTTTTATGTTTTATAGTTTTTGTTGTCAGGCTCAAAAGCCTTTTGTTTTCTTTGAAACAACAACAAAAAAGAATGAAGTATGTCAAGGAAAAACTATAGGAGTAATCGCAACAATAAATTCACAAATTGAAAATTACATTAGTTATAAATGGTTGGGAGATCCTAAAGATATTCAGGAATCAAAAAATGAGGTAGTTATCGTTAATACTTCAGAGCCCGGTGAGAAAAGGCTTAAGTTTTCATTGGTGATTGATCAGAATTTAAAATATGACACGATTTTTACAGTGAAAGTACTTGCAAAGCCAGACATCTTGCTTAAAAGTTTTGGTAAAACACTGAGCCTTAAAAATGATAAAGGGTTAATTTTATCTGGCTTTATGTGGAAATACAATGGGAAGTTAATAGTTGATGAAAAAGATAGTATTTTGAGAAACCCTAATAAGGGGACATTTCAAGTTTTCGTAATTGATAACAATGGATGTAGGAATTCGTCTCAGATTATAACGGTTGAATAGTTTGATATTAAAAAAAATATTTCCGATGAAAAAGTATATAAGGTTCATCATTCAGGTATTTACTATAATGGTCTTTTTAGTTATTGCTAATTCAAGCAATGTATTTGGACAGCTTACGGTTAAGATATTGTATAATACTGAAGAAGTTGATCCTGTAAATGGATGTCAAGGCGTTACTACATTCATTAATACTGAAGTAACAGGTGGCTCTGGTGATTATGCTTATACGTGGGATTGTTTACCTGCAAACCCTTTCTTTGTTCCATCTGATGATGCAGCTTTCTTTCTTGCTTCATCTGCTTCAGGAACATTTATAGTTTCGCTAAATGTTTTGGATAATATTTCAGGCTTTACAGGGTCAAAAAGTATAACTGTCATTATTAACCCTCGACCATTATCTAACATTGTTGCAAATGGGCCAACGACTTTTTGCCAAGGAGGATCTGTTGAACTTGAAGAAACAAATGGCCAGGCAGATGTCAGCTATAAATGGCTAAAAGGAGGAATTGAAATTTCAGGGGCAATAAACAATAAATATTCTGCCATATCGACTGGCTTTTACATTGCCAAAGTTATTTTTAACTCTTCAGGTTGTTTTAGGAACTCTAATCCAGTATCTGTTACTGTTAACCCTAATGCAACAATAAATTTAACTTCTGCCGCAGGTACCGATGCTCAAACGAAATGTATTAATAATGCCATTGATGATATTACTTATGCAATAGGAGGAGGAGGCACTGGTGCTTCGGTAACAGGTTTACCTGCCGGGGTTAGCGGTTCCTTTGCTGGTGGGACATTTACTATTAGCGGAACACCAACTGCAAGCGGCACATTTAATTATACCGTAACAACTTCTGGAACATGTACTCAAACCAGTGCCAATGGTTCAATAACCGTTACTCCTGATGCTACACTTACATTAACCTCTGCTGTTGGTACTACGAATCAAACAAAGTGTATAAATACAGCGATTGATAATATTACATATACAATAGGAGGCAGCGGAACAGGGGCTAATGTAATTGGGTTACCCGCTGGCGTTAGCGGTTCATTTGCTGCTGGTATTTATACAATTAGCGGAACACCAACCGTTAGCGGAACTTTTAATTATACTGTCACTACTACAGGACCCTGCGTTCAGGCTACTGCCCTTGGCACAATAACCGTTAATCCAAATTCTACAATTAGTCTTACATCTGCCGTAGGAACCGATAATCAAACCAAATGTATAAATACCCTAATTGATAATATAACCTATGCAGTTGGTGGTAGTGGTACAGGTGCTTCGGTTACAGGGTTACCCGCTGGTGTAACCGGATCTTTTGCTGGAGGCGTTTATACAATCAGTGGAACTCCTACTGCAAGCGGAACATTTAACTACACTGTAACAACTACTGGGCCATGTGTTCAAGCAACAGCAACAGGAACGATTATTGTAACCCCTAATGCTACAATTACACGTACATCTGCAGTTGGAACAGATGCTCAGGTAAAATGTATTAATACTCCAATTACCAATATTACATACTCTGTCGGAGGAAGTGGCACAACCGCAACAGTATTGGGCTTGCCTGCCGGTGTAAATGGTGTTTTTGCAGCAGGGGTGTTTACTATTAGCGGAACGCCTACTGTTAGCGGATTATTCAACTATACTGTTACAGCAACAGGTCCATGTGCTCCAGCAGTTGCAACAGGGACCATAAACGTAAACTCAAACTCAACAATAGCATTAACTTCTGCTGCAGGAACCGATACACAAGTTATATGTGTCAATACGCCAATTGTAAATATTACCTATGCCGTAGGAGGAAGTGGCACAGGCGCAACTGTATCTGGTTTACCTGCCGGTGTAAGCGGCTCATTTGCCGCTGGCGTTTATACTATTAGCGGAACACCGACAGTAAGTGGTACTTTTAACTATACTCTAACTACCACAGGACCTTGTGTCCAAGCAACTGCAACAGGAACTATAACTGTTACTCCAAATGCTACCATAAGTAGAACCTCTGCAGCTGGGACTGATGCTCAAACTTTATGCATTAATACAGCTTTGACAAATATAACTTATTCAATTGGTGTTGGAGGAACTGGAGCTACAGTTTCAGGACTTCCTGCAGGTGTTAATGGTTCTTATGCTGGAGGAGTATTCACAATAAGCGGCTCGCCCACTGCAAGTGGGACATTTAACTATACTGTAACTACAACAGGCCCGTGTGTTCAGGCATCTGCTGTAGGTACAATTACTGTGACTCCTGATGCTACAATCAACAGAACCTCCGTCGCTGGAACTGATGCACAGATTGTATGTATTAATACTCCTATTGTAAATATTACGTATGCCGTAGGAGGAAGTGGAACAGGAGCTTCAGTCGTTGGTTTACCTACTGGTGTTAGCGGTTCTTTTGCCGGTGGAACATTTACTATCACAGGAACCCCATCTGTAAGTGGAACTTTTAACTATACAATCACAACAACAGGCCCATGTGCACAAGCAACAGCAAGTGGAAGTATAAATGTAACTTCAAACGCAACAATTACTCTTTCCTCAGCTGCGGGAACTAACGCTCAGACTGTTTGTATAAATGCTCCAATCATTGATATTACTTACTCTCTTGCAGGAGGTGCCACAGGTGCTAATGTTTCTGGACTTCCAGCGGGTGTGACTGGATCATATGCTGGGGGTATTTTTACAATAAGTGGAACACCAACAGCCAGTGGGACTTTCAACTATACTGTGAACACTACGGGTTCGTGTGTTCAAACAAGTGCAAATGGGACAATTACTGTTAATCCTAACTCGACAATATCAAGGACTTCTGCAGTTGGTACAGATGCTCAATCGCTTTGCGTCAACACCCTTCTTACTAATATTACCTATGCTGTTGGAGGAAGTGGTACAGGTGCAACTGTTTCAGGATTACCAGCTGGTGTTATAGGTTCTTTTTCCGGAGGAACATTCACTATAAGTGGAACCCCAACTGCAAGTGGGACATTTAATTATACTGTTACAACAACAGGACCATGTACTCAAGCAACGGCCACAGGTGTAATCACAGTTAACCCCAATGCAACGATTACTAGAACATCCGCCGCTGCAACAACAAATCAAACGGTTTGTATAAACAATCCTATAACTAATATTACTTACTCAATTGGAGGTGGAGGTACAGGTGCGGGTGTTGTAGGTCTTCCGGCTGGAGTAACTGGCTTATTTGCTGCTGGAGTATTTACAATAAGTGGAACCCCAACTGTAAGTGGAGTCTTTAACTATACTGTAACTACTACTGGAACATGTACTCAAGCAACTGCTATAGGAAGAATTACTGTTAGAGCAAATTCGACTATATTACTAACATCGGCTGTTGGGACAGATGCGCAAACGAAATGTTTAAACAACCCTATTACAAATATAACTTATGCCGTTGGTGGTAGTGGAACTGGAGCAACCGTATCAGGGCTACCCGCAGGTGTAACAGGTTCTTTTTCCGGAGGAACTTTCACTATAAGTGGAACACCAACAGCCAGTGGGACATTTAATTATACTGTTACAACAACAGGACCATGCGTCCAAGCGTCAGCAGTTGGGTCTATTATAGTTAATTCATTACCTACTGTAAGCTTCGGAGGTACTTTAGCAGATCAGTGCGCTGATGCCACAACATATTTATTAACAGGTGGTACACCTCCGGGCGGAACTTATAGTTCAACCATTATAGGTGCTGTAATAGGCACAAACTTTAATGCTTCAGTTGCTGGAGTAGGTACGCATACCATTACCTATACCTATAGCGATGGCACTTGTTCTAATTCTGCTTCTAATAATATTACGGTTAACCCAACCATTGGGAATAATACCATATCATCAACCCAAACATCTATTTGCTATAATTCTATTCCGGTTCAGTTTACTGGAGCAACGCCTACTGGTGGAACCGGAACGTATAGTTATAAGTGGCAAAACAGCACAGTTGGGGCGGCTGGTCCATTTACTGATATTATTGGCGAGACGAGCAAAGATTATTTACCTAGCATAGCAATTACCCAGGATACATGGTATAGACGGGTTGTTTCGTCGGGACCTTGTACGGACAATTTAAGTAATGTTATAAAAATTACTGTAGGACCTGTTTTTACTGTAACCACAACGTTTACTACACCTAAATGTGTTGGCTCACCCGATGGAACCGCCACAGCAAACCCTGTTGGAGGTACCCCTGGGTACACTTATAGTTGGAATACAACACCTGTACAAACAAATCAAACAGCAACAGGACTATTAGCCGGCAGCTATATAGTTACCGTAACAGATAATATTGGGTGTATTATTACAGGAAATGTTACCGTAATCGATCCTACTCCTTTAACACTTGGTGCTCCTACAATTACTGATGTTACAGGTTGCTTTGGTGGCACAAACGGGTCGATTCAGATTCAAGCCGCGGGTGGTTCGGCTCCATATAAATATGATCTATACAACAATGGGGCATTTGTATCTAGCCAAACTGATGCAGGTGCAGTTACATTCTCTCCATTAGGAGCTAGCACACAGTACGAGGTAAGGGTAACAGATGCAAATAATTGCGGTCCAGTTTTATCTGGATTGTTAACCATCACTCAACCAGTTCAATTAACGATTACAGATGTTCAAACAACTGAAATAACATGTAATGGTTATAATGATGGTGTTATTACAATTACCGCAACTGGTGGCACAGCCCCTTACCAATACTCAATTAATGGATCTGGAGGTCCATTACAAGCAAGTAACACATTTAATGTTGGTGAAGGAGGGTACGATATTTATGTTATTGATGCCAACTTGTGTGAAGCAACATGGCCAATTCAGATACAATTTACAAATCCTGCAAAGATTAATTTTAACTATTTAGTATCTCAAATTACAACTTGTAATGGAGACAATACAGGGAAAATAGAAATAAGTAGCGTATCTGGAGGCTCAGGAAGTGGATATGAGTATTCAATTCTTGAACCACCTGTATGGGGTACAAACCCAATTTTTGATAATTTACCTGGAGGAGTAACACACCCATATCTTGTAAGGGTTAGGGATTCAGAGGGTTGTATTGAGACAGCAAATAATGGAAACCCAATTTTTATAAATCAACCTAGCGCAATTTCGATTGTACTTGGACCAGTTGTTAATGTTACGGGATGCTGGTATAATACCAATGGGAGTATCCGTATTAACAGTGCAGGAGGAGGAACAGGTACGAAGCGTGCTTCACTAGATCAAATTACTTGGTACAACATACCTTATACTTTTACGGGTTTAGGTATTAATAATTACACTGTTTATGTTCGCGATGCGAATAATTGTATTGTAACTCAAAACGTTTCAATTACTGGGCCAACACCTATTACTTTAATTGCTCCCCCAACCGTTGTGGATTTGACTTGTAATGGAGTTATTCCTGCTGATGGAGAAATACATGTATCTGCAACAGGCGGAACAGGTGTTCTTACTTATAGTCTTGATGGTGGACCATTCCAAGCTACAGGCGATTTCACAGGATTAACCGCTGGTAATCATTCTCTTGATGTGAAGGATGCAAATAATTGTATATTTAATCAATCTATTGCAGTTAATGAGCCTCCAGCAATTGTTTTTACAGCCCCAACTAGTACTGACATAACCTGTTTTGGATTAGCTAATGGTGAAATTCATGCTGCAGCAACCGGTGGAACTGGAGCTTTGACTTATACTTTACTTCCAGGGGGAGTTGTTACTAATGCTACTGGCGATTTTACAGGATTATCGATGGGTACATATAGCGTTATTGCAACTGATACAAAAGGATGCTCTAACACAACATCTAACTTTACAATTAACGAACCAGCATTATTTACATTTGGTTCAGCTACTTTTACATCGCTAGATTGTAATGGCGATAATTCTACGATTACTCTTGTTGCTAATGGCGGAACAGATCCTAGGAGCTATTCCATTAACGATGGTGGAGCGTTTACCGAAACAAATTCAACGGGGATATTTAACAATATTCCTGCAGGTACTTACAATTACTCAATTACCGACGCGAATAGCTGTAATACCTTTACAGGCAGTTTGGTGATTAGCCAACCAGATCCTATTGTAATTAGCACACCTGTTATAACTCAAATGACAGCTCCAGCAGCAAATGATGGAAAAATAAGGTTGAATGCTACAGGCGGAACAGGGTTACTAACATTTACATTAAATCCAGGAGGTGTTGTATTAACCGCAGCATCGGGGGTTGATGTTGAGTTCTCCGGTTTAGCTGCAGGTACTTATACAATTGATGTTACTGACGTAAATGGCTGTACAGCTTCTGTTGGTAATCTTCGTATTGGTTTACTCGATTTAACTTTGACTCCAACCGACATTACATGTAACGGCCTTAGCAATGGGCAAATCGTTCTTACTATTAATAGTGGTACTCCCCCTTATACAATAACTTGGACAGGTCCTAGTGGAGCACTTCCTGCATTTAACGATATGTTGACAATAACTGGCTTAATCGATGGTTTGTATACTGTAAGTGTTACAGATGCTATTGGAGTAACTGGTACTGCATCGATTACAATTAATGAACCCGCTGTGTTTAATGCAACTTGGTTGAGTACACAGGATAAGCCATGTTTTGGCGATGCCAATGGTTCGGTTACATTTGATATTGTTGGTGGAACGGTGCCTTATACTATAGTTTGGACAGAGGGTTCAACTTCTAGGACGGAAGTGGTTAACGTGGCTCCATTTATTGCAACAAATGTTGCTCCTGGCACATATAGTTTTACTATTACTGATGCAGGCGCTTGTGGAAGTGTTACTATTCCTAATATTACATTGGTTGATCCTGTCAGACTTAACATTACTAGTATTCAATGGAATAATACCTGTTTTGGCGTTACAAGTGGAAGTATTTCAGTAATTGCAGCAGGAGGTACTGGTACATTAACGTACACATTAACAGGCCCTCCAAACGATATGAATAATACTGGTAGTTTTAGTTCTCTTCCTGCTGGCAGTTATACAGTATCGGTAATTGATAATAATGGTTGTATTGCATCTTCTGATGTTCCATTGACAAATTCATTAACTGAGAATCCCGAAATAAATATTTCGGCAGTTCCGTCACCTTTCCTTCAATGCTCATATAGTTTAGGTTCAATAGATATTACTGTTACGGGAGGTACTCCTGGTTATACTT
>CAYMII010000010.1:0-89905 GCA_964390565.1 uncultured Rikenellaceae bacterium | reverse complement strand
TGTGGAAGTACAGGCTAAACCATCGCGCATTTGGCTCTCGCTAATGGAGAAGCCTTTTTGATTTAATATTTCCACAGCGTTTATTACCCCTGCAATATTCTTTCTTTGGTACGAACCCTGCAAATCGAGTTCGATATTGGAAATCACTTTTCCATTATGGCATTTTACATTAAATGCTTGATGAGTCGAACTCTCATTCTCTAACTTTATAACCTCGAATAAATTATCAGCAAAGAATATTGGTGAATTGCCCTCCCTTGCCTTTTCGATAAAAACGTGCTTTATTTCAGGTTGAGTTTGAGATATAACCACAGGAATGTTTGGTTTAATGATACCTGCCTTCTCAAAGGCTATCTTTTCTAAGGTATCACCAAGTAAATCGGTATGATCAAAGCTGATGTTTGTAATTACTGAAAGTTCAGGTATAATAATATTTGTAGAATCGAGCCTACCACCCAAGCCAACCTCAACAACAGCCACATCAACCTTTTGTCTTGCAAAGTAATCGAATGCCAGAGCAACGGTCATTTCAAAAAATGAAGGTTTTACCTCTTCGAATATTTTTCGATGCTTTTCAACAAAATCAACAACTTCCTGTTCCGAAATTACTTCACCATTAATTCTAATCCTCTCACGAAAATCTTTTAAATGGGGCGATGTATATAAACCCACTTTGTAACCTGCTTTAGCAAGAATAGATGCCAGCATATGCGATGTGCTTCCCTTACCATTGGTCCCAGCAACATGGATTGTTTTAAAAGATTTATGCGGATGGTTAAAATAGTCATCCAAGGCGAGTGTATTATTAAGATCTGCCTTGTAGGCTGCCTTTCCAATTCGCTGAAATACGGGTAACTGCGAGAAAAGATAATCGAGCGTTTGTTGATAATCCATCATTAAAAAATATATGCAAAGCTAGCAAAAAAGGATTTCTATCTATTCTATTTGCTTTTCATCGCCATATATTTTGATTTCAGCTCAGGGTCAAACTTTTCGATTGCATACCGAAGCATGGTGCGAGGCATGGTTGAAGCGTTTTTATCGAGAAATGGTAGTTCATCTTTTAAACTTCTATTACCTACCTCACGCAACATCCAGCCTACGGCTTTGTGAATTAAATCGTGCTTGTGGTAAACCAATTTTTCAGCAATTCTTAAGCAGTGCTCATAATTATCCAATCGAATCTGATGGAACGTAGCAATTACAGATACTCTTTGCTTCCAAAGATGATTGCTTGTGGCAAATTCATCAAGAATTTCAAACCTTTCGGTCTTTTCAAGGTGAGCCCCAAGGATTAGGTGGGCAGAAGAATCCACCAAATCCCAACCATTTACATGATCTATATTATTGAGGTAAAGATTTGCAATTTGCTCTTGCAGAGCAAAGTCCTTTGCCTTTTGATATTTAAGAACCAGCATAAATAGAGCCGTTAGCCGATGCTCATGAATTGGGCTTTTAAGCAGTTTTTCAAGTTCGACAACTGTTGCCTCTTTATAGTACTTCTTAGAAATCAATCGCTGATTGGGAACGCTAACGGCAATAAACTTATCGCCTTCGCCATATCCACCTGGATAAACCTGAAAGAACTTCTCGAGGGATTTGATGTCTTTTTTGGTATCAGAGAGTTCATTTAGAGAATCGATAATCTTTTGATACGTTGTCATAAGTTTTATTCTTAGTGCAACTTTGTGAAATCCTTTGTGTTCTTAGTGGTTAAATTTAAACACGAAGTGCACAAAGCCTGCCTCCCGGCAGGTAGGTACACACGAAGTAACACAAAGTTTTTTAAAATATTTTTAAAACAACCCATAATCAAACTCCCCAAACGATTTGATGATATAGGTAGCATCGGTTATCACATGTTTATTGCTTTGAGTGGCAAAGCCAATACAATTTATTCCTGCGAGTTTCGCTGCCTTTACACCATTTGGCGAATCTTCCACTACCACACAATAGGATGGCGGAACATTGAGCATCTGCGATGCTTTCAGGAATATCTCTGGGTGAGGCTTTGAGTTTTGCACGTCGCTTCCTGTAACAACAACTGTGAAAATCTCTTCTAATTCAAACTTTTTTAAAACTGCATTTACCACATCTTTACTCGATGAAGAGGCCAAAGCAAGAGGTATTTCAAGTCCTTTTAATTTCTTGAGGACATCCTTAACTCCATCGAAAAGTTTAACCTTATCGGTACTTAAAAGAGCTTCGATAAAACGTCTATCACTTTCAAGTGATAGCATTTTAGGATTTTTATCTAGATTAAACTCATTAACTAGAATTTCCCACATGCTTAAACTCGTTGTTTCAGCAAAACGAGAGTACATCTCTTTGCTTAATGGAATATTCAGCTCTGTTATCATTTTGGTTTCCAGTTCGATGTGCAAAGGCTCGCTATCTATGATAACTCCGTCCATATCGAATATGACTGCACGATACTTCATTTTGTAAAATTTTTAAACGAATGTATCAATTTTTAAAAAACTATATATATTTGCACTGCTTATTTCGACCATTCTGTAAAAGGAAGGGTTAGAATTATAGAGAAGAGCGGAGAGAACAGGCTCAATGAACCTCTAGCAACCTGCTGCCAAAAGCAAGGTGCTAAAACCTGACCCCGAAAGGGGACTTATAACTCTAAAACTTGAACATGAAAACAATTTTATTTGCTTTAGAGGCATTGTATAATCAGGTAGCGAGCAGTTATCTGCAATTATCTTTTATCCAAAGGATAAATCCCTCTCATTTAACCTCTCGAATGCGCCGCTTCGGACGAATGCGGTAGAAAATCTTTAGTACATATTGCTCAAGGAGCATGGTATGCATTGTTAGCAATGCGCAGTAAATCTTAGGATTAAGGTTTACATTCATTAAATAAATCAATCAAATAAAATTTTGGTCAACAAGTAACGACCACTCAAAAATTTAAAAATGAGCACACAACATAAATTCGAAACTTTACAAGTTCATGCAGGTCAAGAGGTCGATCCAACAACATTATCGAGGGCTGTACCTCTGTATCAAACTACATCATACCTGTTTAAAAGCTCCGAGCACGGAGCAAATCTTTTTGCACTAAAAGAATTCGGTAACATCTATACCCGATTAATGAATCCAACTACCGATGTTTTCGAGAAGCGTATTGCAGCGCTAGAGGGCGGTGTCGGTTCTTTGGCTGTTGCATCGGGACATGCGGCACAATTTATCGCATTGAATAACATTCTAAGTTTAGGCGATAACTTTGTTTCAACCTCACACCTTTACGGCGGTTCATACAACCAGTTTAAGGTATCGTTCAAACGCCTTGGCGTTGAAGTTCGTTTTGCAAAGGGCGAAACCGTTGAGGATTATGAAAAGTTAATCGATGAGAAAACAAAGGCAATCTACCTTGAAACCATTGGTAATCCTGGTTTTAGCATCCCTGATTTTGAGCAGTTTGGCAAACTCGCAAAAAAGTATGATATCCCACTAATCGTTGATAATACATTTGCTGGCGGAGGATATCTATTTAAACCTCTACAGCATGGCGCAAACATAGTGGTTGAGTCTGCCACAAAGTGGATTGGCGGCCATGGTACAAGCATTGGAGGGGTAATTATCGATGGTGGCAACTTCAACTGGGGAAATGGCAAGTTTCCTCAATTCACTGAGCCATCTGAAGGTTATCACGGGCTTGTTTTTTGGGATGTTTTTGGTTCACATAGCCCATTTGGCAACATTGCTTTTATAATTAGAGCGCGTGTTGAGGGATTAAGGGATTTTGGCCCTGCTGTTAGCCCATTTAACTCGTTCCAATTCATTCTTGGCCTCGAAACCCTATCGTTGCGTGTTCAACGCCATTGCGATAACGCTTTGGCTCTTGCAAGGTGGTTTGAGAATCACCCTAAAGTTGAAAAGGTTAACTATCCCGGATTACCTAGCAGCCAATACCATAATCTAGCTAAAAAGTATTTAAAGAATGGCTTTGGAGGAATGCTTTCGATAATCGTAAAAGGCCCAAAGGAAAATGCAACAAAAGTTGTTGATAATCTTCAACTGGTGAGCCATCTG
This sequence comes from uncultured Rikenellaceae bacterium, assembly GCA_964390565.1. Taxonomy (GTDB): domain Bacteria; phylum Bacteroidota; class Bacteroidia; order Bacteroidales; family Tenuifilaceae; genus UBA8529. Next base: position 85,858 of record CAYMII010000010.1, on the reverse strand, counting down.
GCTAATGTTGGTGATGCCAAAACGTTGATTATTCAGCCTTCGGCTACAACCCATCAGCAGCTGACCGACGAGGAGCAATTAGCCGCAGGTGTTCAGCCTACACTTCTAAGAGTTTCGGTAGGTATTGAGCATATCGATGATATCATTGCTGATTTTGAGCAAGCATTAGCGAAAATTTAGATTGGTATTAATCGAAATCAGATTTTTGGGATCGGATATAAGAAAATGACAACTATGAAAATATCAGACATCAAGATTAAAGATTTGCAGTTAGAGTGTGGCGAAACACTAAAAGAGGTGAATGTGCGCTATCATATCTTTGGCGATATCGAGAAAAACCCCGATAAGATTGTTTGGGTATGCCACGCATTTACCGCTAACAGCGATCCTGTTGATTGGTGGCCTGGTATAGTTGGAAAGGGTTTTATATTCGATCCCGATAAAACGCCTGTTGTATGCGTTAATATACTTGGTTCGTGCTATGGAACCACAGGACCAATGTCGATAAACCCTGAAACAGGTAAACCATATTTTCTATCATTCCCTCTGATTACTTTTCGTGATATCGCTGAGGTAAACCAACGAGTTAAAGAGCACTTGGGAATCAAGAAAATATGGGTTTTAACAGGCGGCTCAATTGGTGGCTTTCAGAGCATGGAGTGGGAATACATGTACCCAGGAACATCTGAAAATTTAATCCTTATTGTGACCACAGCAAAATCATCTCCTTGGGTGATTGCATTTAGCCAATCGCAACGCTTGGCTCTTCAAGCTGATCAAACATTTAAGCAGGAAATTATTGGTGGTGGGAACGAGGGGTTAAAAGCTGCTCGGAGCATTGCTTTATTGAGCTATCGCGGACGTAGCAGCTACAATATCACTCAACAAGATAGTTCAGACGATCTGCTTGATGGCTACAGAGCTAAGACATATCAGGATTATCAGGGCGAAAAACTTGTAAAACGATTTGATGCCTATACATACTTCACTCTATTAAATGCGCTCGATTCGCATAATATGGGTCGTAAAAGAGGTGGTGTTGAAAAGGCATTAAGCCAGATTAAGGCTAAAACCCTTGTTGTTGGAATCGATTCAGATATTCTATTCCCAATTGAGGAGCAAAAACATCTGGCTGAGAATATGCCAAACGCAACATATGCTGAAATTCACTCGAAATTCTGTCACGATGGATTTTTGATTGAACACGAGCAGCTTACGCAAATTATTACGCAATTTCTAAATCAGTAACTACTAAACAAAATGGAAACTATTCAAATCTCAAATAAATTAGAAGATAGAACTAAAGCATCATACAACGAGACAACACAAGTAATTGGACTTTTTGGTTTTGGTACTGTTGGAGCAGGCCTTTACCATGTTCTTGAGAACTCACCAACCACAAAAGCTCGAATTAAAAAGGTTGTTATCAAAAATGCTTTCAAAGAGCGTTCAATTAATAGCAAGATATTCTCAACCAATCCCGATGATATTCTTGATGATCCAGAGATTAACTTAGTTGTAGAGCTTATTGATAATGCTGAAGATGCTTATAGAATTGTAAAAGCAGCACTTTTACAAGGAAAAAGTGTGGTATCAGGCAATAAAACGATGCTTTCGAAACACCTGAATGAGCTAATAGAGATTCAGAAAAACACAGGCACAGCCTTACTTTACGATGCTTCGGCATGTGGAAGTATACCAATTATTCGTAACCTAGAGGAATACTACGATAACGATCTGCTTCTTTCTATTCGTGGGATTCTGAATGGTTCATCGAACTTTATTCTTTCCAGAGTGTTCCAACATGGCGAGAACTACAACATTGCGCTTAAAAAAGCGCAAGATTTAGGCTTTGCCGAGAGCGATCCTTCGTTTGATGTTATGGGTCATGATGCTCTATTTAAGTTGATAATTCTTACCGTTCATGGCTTTGGAACCTATATCGATCCAAAGAGTGCATTCAACTATGGAATTCATAACCTTTCGGTTCACGATATCCGCTATGCAAAAGAAAAAGGGTTGAAAATCAAACTTGTTGCAACCTTAACAAAGGTAAGTAGCGATAAGATTACTGTTTTTGTAATGCCAACCTTTGTAACTTCTGATGATTATATTTATAACGTTGAAGATGAATATAATGGCGTTGTAATTGAGGGTGCATTCTATGAGAAGCAGTTTATGTTTGGTAAAGGTGCTGGTGGGCATCCTACTGGTTCTGCTGTACTTAGCGATATCACTGCTCGTTTCCATGATTACCGTTACGAGTACAAAAAACGCAAGTATTTTACTTGCCCCGAATATACCGATGATGTCGTAGTTGAACTTTTCATCCGCTACCACGATATAGTTGACCTTAGCGTTTTTGGCATTGAGGAGATAGTTGAGAAGTACAATGGCCGCGACCATCGATGGGTGATTGCAAAGGTTAAACTATCGTCGTTGCTAAAAGTGAAGGATTTAATCCCGAAACTTAACCTTTTCCTTGCCTTTACAGGCAAGTTGGAGTATCTTGGTAAGAGTAGTGACAAGTTGAAAGTGACATGCAGAACACTATGATTTTTGCGTGCTTTGCGAATTCATAGCACTCCCTGCCTACTGGCAGGCAGGTTTGCGTTTAAATATTTTAATACTATAAAGATGCAAGACATCAATCAAATAATAGATAAAATCCTTCAAGAGCGCATTCTTGTACTCGATGGGGCAATGGGAACAATGCTTCAGCGTCATAGATTGACTGAGGAAGATTTTCGGGGTGAGCGATTTAAAAATCACCCAAAACCTTTAAAGGGTAACAACGACATTCTTGTTTTAACAAAGCCAGATGTTGTTGCTGGGGTACATCGTGCTTACTTTGAGGCTGGGGCGGATATTGTAGAGACAAATACCTTTAATTCAACATCAATCTCCCAATCCGATTATGGCACAGAGGGAATTGTTAAGGAGCTGAATACTGCGGCTGCAAGTTTGGCTAAGAAAATAGCCAATGAGTTTACTGCACAAAATCCAAGTAAGCCAAGGTTTGTAGCCGGTTCAATTGGCCCGACAAATCGCACCGCATCAATATCTCCAAATGTATCAAACCCTGCTTTTAGGGCTGCTACTTTTGATGATTTTGTATCGGCTTATATCGAGCAGGTTGAAGGGTTAATGGAAGGTGGCGCAGATATTCTTCTTGTGGAAACTATTTTCGATACGCTTAATGCAAAAGCTGCGCTTTTCGCTATTGGTGAGGTCTTTGAAAGAAAAGGTTATCGAATTCCAGTAATGGTATCAGGAACAATTACCGATGCCAGCGGAAGAACCTTATCAGGACAAACTTTATCAGCATTCCTATGCTCAGTCTCGCATTTTCCATTGCTTAGCGTTGGATTTAATTGCGCTTTAGGCGCAAAACAGCTCTTGCCATATATCGAGGAGCTCTCCAATTCAACAAATTTCTACGTTAGTGCTCACCCAAATGCTGGGTTGCCTAATCAACTTGGAGAGTACGACCAATCGGCATCAGAGATGGCTGCTGTAATTGAAGAGATGCTTAAACTTGGAACTCTCAATATTATTGGTGGATGTTGTGGCACAACGCCATTGCACATTGAGCAAATTGCAAAAGTTGCAAGCAAGTATAAACCTCGTAAAAAACCCGAAATACCTGTTTATACAAGGTTAAGTGGATTAGAATTACTCGAAATTCGACCCGATACAAACTTTGTAAATATTGGCGAAAAAACAAATGTTGCTGGCTCTAAGAAGTTCGCAAAGCTAATTGCCGAAGGCAAATTTGAAGAGGCGCTTTCCATTGCTCGCGAGCAGGTTGAAAATGGCGCACAGGTTATCGATATCTGTATGGATGATGCCCTTATTGAGGGCGAAAAAGCCATGTCGACCTTCCTTAACTATTTAGCTGCTGAGCCCGATATTGCTCGAGTTCCATTTATGGTTGACTCATCTCGTTTTTCGATTATCGAAGCGGGATTGAAGTGCATTCAAGGCAAAGCCATTGTCAACTCAATCAGTTTAAAGGAAGGCGAGGAAGCATTTATCTATCATGCCAAACGCATTAATAGATATGGCGCATCAATCGCTGTAATGCTTTTCGATGAAAAAGGGCAGGCCGATACAACACAACGTAGAATTGAGGTCGCTCAGCGATGCTACAAACTTTTAACCGAAAAGGCTGGTGTATTACCTCAGGATATTATTATCGATCCAAATGTGCTTGCTATTGGAACAGGAATGGTAGAGCACGCTGATTATGCGCTTAGTTTCATCGAAACATGTAAATGGATTAAAAAAAACCTTCCATATGTAAAGGTTAGCGGAGGTGTAAGTAACCTATCGTTCGCTTTCCGAGGAAATAATACTGTTCGCGAGTCAATACACTCGGTTTTCCTTTACCATGCGATTAACGCTGGCATGGATATGGGAATTGTAAACCCCAGTCTGCTTCAGGTTTACTCTGAGATTAACCCCGATTTGCTCAAACTATCGGAGGATTTGGTGCTTAATCGCAGAAAGGATTCAACCGAAAGGCTTTTGGCTTACGCACAGAACACGCAGGAAGAGGAAAAAGGAACTGTTGCAAGTGCCGCTTGGCGTAACGAACCGGTTGAGCAGCGCCTATCTCACTCGCTTGTTAAAGGGATTACAGAATATATCAATGTTGATACCGAGGAAGTTTATGCAAATCTAAAATCGGGGTTGGCTGTAATTGAGGGCCCATTGATGGATGGGATGAAGGTTGTAGGCGACCTTTTTGGTTCAGGAAGAATGTTTTTACCTCAAGTTGTAAAGAGTGCAAGGGTTATGAAAGCAGCCGTTGCTTATCTTCAACCTTACCTTGAAAAAGAGAAACTAGAGGGAAATGTAGTTAAATCGCGAGGAACAATACTCCTTGCAACCGTAAAAGGCGATGTTCACGATATTGGAAAGAATATTGTAAGCATTATACTATCGTGTAACGGTTACCGAATCATCGATTTAGGGGTGATGGTTCCTAGCGAGAAGATAATTGGAACTGCAATTGCCGAAAAGGTTGATATCATCGGTTTGAGCGGACTTATTACCCCTTCGCTCGAAGAGATGGCGCATGTTGCAACCGAAATGGAACGTAGAGGGCTTAATATCCCGTTAATTCTTGGTGGTGCTACAACATCAAAATTGCATACAGCCCTAAAGATCGATCCAAACTATTCTGGTGCAGTTATTCATGTTAAGGATGCATCGCAGGCTGGTGGAGTAGTGGCTGAATTGCTAAACGAAAATACTCGAAGCAATTATATTTCATCAATTAAGAAGGAGTATAAGGTTCTTAGGGGTAATTACAGAGGAAATTCAATTCCATATAAATCAATTGAAGAGGCTCGGAAGAATGCTCTTAAGTTGGATTGGACATCTTACAACCCTCCAAAACCAATTAAAACGGGCGTTATTAATTTTAACAACTACTCTTTAAGTGAGATAAGGGAGTATATCGATTGGACTTTCTTTTTCCTATCGTGGGATATCAATGGTAAGTTTCCTGTAATCTTTACAGATCCTGTTAAAGGCAAGGAGGCTCGCAAACTTTACGATGATGCAAATCTTTTGCTCGATAAAATTGTAAACGAAAAGTTGCTCAAAGCCAACGGTTTTACTGGGATTTTCCCCGCTTCATCGCAAGGCGATGATATAATCCTTTATAACGATGAATCACGAAGTTCGGTGCTGACTGTAATTCCACAGTTGCGAAATCAAGAGCAAAAAGAGGTTGATGGTCTAAATTTATCATTAGCCGATTATCTTGCCCCAACCGAATCGAAGAAGAACGATTGGATTGGCCTATTTGCAGTAACAGCAGGTCTTAATTCTGACGAACTATCGAAAGGATATCAAGATAAAGGAGATGATTATAGCTCGTTAATGGTTAAGGTACTTGCCGATAGGCTTGCCGAGGCATTTGCTGAGTTGCTTCACAAAAAAGTAAGGATGCAAATTTGGGGCTATAGTCCAGATGAGAACTTCTTTACCGATGAGATTTTCCACGAAAAGTATGTGGGAATTCGTCCTGCTCCGGGTTATCCTGCTTGTCCCGATCATCGTGGTAAAGAGTACATCTTCTCGTTACTCAATGTTAACAAGGAATCTGGATTGTGGCTAACCGAGAATCTTGCTATGTTCCCCGGAGCATCGGTAGCAGGGTATTACTTTTCTCATCCAAAATCGAGATATTTCAACATCGGAAGAGTTGGTATCGATCAAGTTCGAGACTATGCAAAAAGGCTTGAAAGAAGTATCGACGAAACCGAGAAGTTTATTCCAAGCAATTTGAATTATAAATAGACCCCAGATGTCAGATATCAGACGCTAGACAAATAAGGATAAATATGAAAGTAATTGAACATATAAATAACGCAAAATCTACACTGTTTTCATTCGAACTTTTGCCTCCGCTAAAAGGAAGTACGCTTCAAACCATTTTCGATACAATTGACCCTTTGATGGAGTTTAACCCAGCATATATCAATGTTACATACCATCGTGAGGAGCTGGTTTATCGTCCAGGAGCAAATGGGAATTTGATTCCAACAGTCCTTCGTCGTCGTCCGGGAACTGTTGGGATTACTGCTGCAATCCAGCATAAATACAAGGTTGATGTTGTGCCACATATTATCTGTGGCGGCTTTACTCAGCAGGAGACTGAAGATGCGCTAATCGACCTCGATTTTTTGGGTATTCATAATATCTTAGTTGTTCGTGGCGATGCAGATAAAATTGTTGGAAAGTTTGAGGCCAAGGCTGGTGGACATCGATATGCTGTTCAGCTTGTTAAGCAGGCAATTGCTATGAATAAAGGTGCTTATTTGGATGAATGTCTCGAAAAACCGAACCCAACTAATTTTTGCGTTGGTGTTGCTGGATATCCAGAGAAACATGCCGAAGCACCAAATGTAACATCCGACCTTCAACGTTTAAAAGAAAAGGTTGATGCTGGAGCCGATTATATTGTTACTCAAATGTTTTTTGATAACTCCAAATTCTTCGAATTTGAAAAACGTTGCCGCGAGGCTGGTATTAAAGTACCTATAATTCCAGGGCTTAAACCAATTTCTTTAAAGGAGCATTTAAGCATTTTACCAAGAGTATTCAACGTACATCTTCCACAAGATTTGGTAAATGGATTGGAGAAATGCCCCGACAATAAATCAGCAAAGGAACTGGGCGTTGAATGGGCAATTGCACAAGCAAATGAGCTAAAGGTTAAAGGTGTTCCATCCATCCATTTTTACACAATGGGTAAATCGGATAATATTGTAAAAATCGCTAAGAGAGTATTTTAGCATTTTTTTGATTAAAAAATATTTGTGAAATTGGTAATAATAAACTTTTCGCTTTACATTTGCTCGATTATTAAAACGACATGAATCAAACTAAGGATAAGTTATTATCGCAAAAGCACACTGGTTTCGAAGATTTATCTACTTTTATTAATATTTCAAGTCTGCCACTATCGGCAGACTTTTTTTTTATCAATGTACATCTTACTCCTGTTGCTGAAACCAATGATCTTTCTTCACTAATATATTTTCTCAATTCAAGGCCGGTTTGTCACCGGCCTTTTTTATGCCATAATCCCAACATAAGATGAATAGTACAAAAGCAAAACTGATTCTTGAGGATGGCACAGTCCTAATCGGAACCTCCTTTGGATACCAAGGAGGTTCAGCAGGCGAACTTGTCTTCAACACAGCAATGACCGGCTATCCCGAAAGCCTAACCGATGCCTCGTACCGAGGGCAAATTTTGGTAGCAACCTATCCGTTAATAGGCAACTATGGCGTTCCGGGAAAAGCAACAGAGAACGATATCTTTCAATTTTGGGAATCGGACAAGATTCAGGTGTCAGGATTAGTTGTTTCCGAGTATAGCGAATGTTATAGCCACTGGAATGCACAGATGAGCCTTTCGCAATGGCTAATCGAGCATAAAATACCAGCAATATCAGGGATAGATACTCGTGCTTTAACCAAGAAACTACGCGAAAAAGGAACAACTCTAGCTAAAATTGAATTTGATAGTGAGATTGCTTTTATCGACCCAAATCAACAGGATTTAGTTGGTCAGGTATCGGTTAAAGAGAAAAAGGTTTACGGAAATGGTAAGTATCGGATTACGCTAGTGGATTGTGGCATAAAAAACAACATCATTCGATGCTTGATAAACCGCGATACCATTGTTACAAGGGTACCATACGATTACAACTTTAACAACGATGATTGGGATGGACTATTCCTTTCCAATGGCCCAGGAAATCCTAAAATGAACGAAATAACCATTCAAAACCTCCGAAAAACTTTGGAAGGCGATAAACCAATCATGGGAATCTGCCTAGGAAATCAACTTATGGCTCTTGCTGCTGGTGCTGATACTTACAAACTGCCTTACGGTCATCGAAGTCATAACCAACCAGTGATAATGAAAGGAACAGATAGATGCTTTATCACCTCACAAAATCATGGTTTTGCAATCGATATAACAACCTTACCAAGTGAATGGGAGGTTCTTTTCGAAAATGCTAACGATGGAACCTGCGAAGGGATTAAGCATAAAACAAAGCCATTCTTTGCTGCACAGTTTCACCCCGAAGCATCAGGAGGACCAACTGATACCGAATTCTTGTTTGATGAATTCTTGAAGTTAGTTGAAAATAGTAAGTAGAAAATCACTTCTCAAAAAATTGAAAAAATGAAAAAACAATATAAAAAGATACTAGTACTTGGCTCTGGAGCACTTAAAATTGGAGAGGCTGGGGAGTTCGATTATAGCGGATCGCAAGCATTAAAGGCATTAAAAGAGGAAGGTATAAAGACAGTCCTAATTAACCCCAATATTGCTACAGTTCAAACCAGCAAAGGCATTGCCGATAAGGTCTACTTTCTTCCTGTAACGCCATACTTTGTTGAAAGAGTAATCGAGATTGAAAAGCCCGATGGAATATTCCTTTCATTCGGAGGACAAACTGCGCTAAATTGCGGAACAAATCTTTACAACACAGGCATCCTTTCAAAACACAATATTGATGTGCTTGGCACACCTGTTGAAACGATTATCAATACAGAGGATCGCGAACTATTTGCTGGAAAACTCAGGGAGATTGATGTTAAAACGCCCAAAAGCATTGCCGTTAATAACATCGAAGATGCGATTAAAGCTGCTCACACCATAGGTTTCCCTCTAATTATAAGAGCAGCCTTTACCTTAGGAGGACAAGGCAGCGGTTTTTGCGCAAACGATGAGGAGTTAAGAACCCTTGCAACAAATGCTTTCTCCTATTCGTCTCAAATTCTTGTTGAAGAATCTCTCAAAGGTTGGAAAGAGGTTGAATACGAAGTGGTTCGAGATAGGTTCGACAACTGTATCACGGTTTGTAATATGGAGAACTTTGACCCACTTGGAATTCATACTGGCGAAAGTATTGTAGTTGCTCCATCTCAGACTTTATCGAATTCTGAGTATCATAAATTAAGATCTCTTGCAATTAAGATTATTCGTCACCTCGGAGTAGTTGGTGAATGTAACGTCCAGTATGCTCTCGACCCCAATAGCGAGGATTACAGGGTGATTGAAGTAAATGCTCGTTTATCGCGCTCATCAGCCCTAGCATCTAAAGCCACAGGTTATCCACTTGCATTTATTGCTGCTAAACTTGGGTTAGGATATGGATTACATCAACTAAAAAACGCAGTAACCCAAACAACAACCGCATGTTTCGAGCCTGCGCTCGATTACATCGTTGTAAAAATTCCTCGCTGGGATTTAAATAAGTTCCAAGGTGTAACCCGCGAAATTGGCTCCTCAATGAAGAGCGTTGGCGAGGTGATGGCCATTGGCCGAACCTTCGAAGAAGCAATTCAAAAGGGGTTGAGAATGGTTGGACAAGGAATGCACGGGTTGGTGGGCAATCCAAAGTTATCATACCCAAACCTTGAGGAGTCGCTCTCCCACCCTACCGATCAGCGAATCTTTGCAGTTGCAGAGGCGTTAGAAAAAGGTTGGACAATCGAAAAGATACATCAGCTAACTGCAATTGATGTCTGGTTCTTAGAAAAACTGGCAAATATCACATCTTTCAAACATACACTTGAGAGCATTAAAACAGTTGAAATGCTAGATCGTGAAACTCTTTTACACGCAAAGCGAATGGGCTTCTCCGATTTTCAGTTAGCCAGATTAATCTTGAATCCATCACCCAATGAAATTGAAAACTGCCAAAATATTGTAAGACAACATCGAATAAAATTAGGGATTCTGCCCGTGGTTAAACAAATCGATACTCTTGCGGCCGAATACCCATCAACAACTGCTTACATGTATGCCACGTACAGCGGTGATGAAAGCGACATCATAAACGATAAGAAGGATAAATCGGTTATCGTTCTTGGCTCAGGAGCTTATCGAATTGGGAGTTCGGTTGAGTTCGATTGGTGTACAGTTAGCGCAGTAAGCGAAATTCGAAAGTTGGGTTACCGTTCGGTAATGATTAACTATAACCCCGAAACGGTTAGCACCGATTACGATATTTGCGATAGGCTCTACTTCGATGAGTTAACCTTTGAGCGAGTAATGGATATCATTGAAATGGAGAAACCCATTGGAGTGATTGTTTCGGTTGGAGGTCAAATCCCGAACAACCTTGCCATGAGGTTGCATAAAGCAGGCGTAAAAATCCTTGGAACCACACCTGAAAATATTGATAGAGCTGAGGATCGTCAGAAATTCTCAGAGATGCTTGATAGGTTGGAGATCGATCAGCCTCGTTGGAAACAGCTATCAACCTTTGAAGAGGTTGAAAAGTTTGTTGATGAGGTTGGTTACCCAGTACTAATTCGTCCGTCGTACGTGCTTTCGGGCTCAGCAATGAACGTAGTTTCAAACCAAGATGAGCTAAGAGATTATCTTCAACTTGCAGCAAATGTTTCGAAGAATCACCCTGTAGTTGTTAGTGAATTTATTGAGGGAGCAAAGGAAATTGAGTTCGATGCGGTTGCCAATAACGGTGAAGTGGTTATTGATGCAATCTCTGAGCACGTTGAGTTTGCTGGAGTACACTCTGGAGATGCAACACTGGTATTTCCTCCTCAGAAACTTTATTTCGAAACTATCCGAAGAATAAGAAAGATAGCACGTGATATTGCCAAAGAGTTAAATATTACAGGACCATTCAATATGCAACTCCTAGCAAAGAACAATGATGTTAAGGTTATTGAATGTAATCTTCGAGCAAGTCGGAGCTTTCCGTTCGTGTCAAAAGTACTTGGTTACAACTTTATTGGAGCAGCAACCAACTTCATGTTGGGCAGAATGCCCAACACCTTGCCCCCATCGATGTTCGAGATTGACCATGTGGGAATTAAAGCTTCACAATTCTCGTTCAGCCGCTTATCCAAAGCCGACCCAATACTTGGAGTCGAGATGGCCTCAACGGGTGAGGTTGGCTGTATAGGTAACGATTTTGATGATGCGCTCCTAAAAGCGATGCTTTCGGTAGGTTATAGAATTCCGCAAAAGAGTATCCTTGTTTCATCGGGTCCTTTACGTTCAAAGATTGCGCTAGTTGAACCGTTACTAACTTTGCAAGAGCAAGGATTTACAGTTTACGCAACCAAAGGAACTGCCAAGTTCTTAAAGGAGAATGGTATAAACGCCATCCCTGTTGCTTGGCCTGATGAACCTGAATCGCCCAATAGTATTGACCTTATCAAAAATCGTCAGGTTGAGATGGTAATCAATGTTCCAAAAAATCTATCACGAAAGGAACTAGATAACGACTACTCAATCCGCCGTTCGGCGATAGATTATAACATTCCCCTTATCACAAATGCTAGACTGGCTGCTGCTTTCCTAATAGCAATAAGCAATAAGAAAGCCGAAGATTTAGATATCAGAAGCTGGGACGAGTATATTTAAAAGAGAACAAGTTAACAAGTTGATATGAAAAAGTTCCGATCTTTTAGAGGTCGGAACTTTTACGAGTAATAGATTAAGCCTATTTAATCCCATATTTATCAACTAAATATATCAACGAAGCCATAGCAGCGCTTCCCTGATTTAAATAATCGATATTTATACGCTCAAATGTATCGTATCCACTATGGTGATAATCAAAGTAATGAGTTGGATCGGTTATCAACGCACACAAAACTGCATCATGCCCTTCTTTAAGAAACTCAATATCTACACCCGAGCCTTCATTAGCAAACATTGTTGCTCCATATGGTTCAAAGTATTCTCTGTAAGAATAGATTTGTTTTTGGTGACTTTCTTTCAAATCAAACGAAAAACCTATTGGTCTATCACAACCAGCATCTGATTCAATGGCAAAAATATGTTTCTCGCCATTTAACTTAGCTAATTCAGCGTATTTCTCTCCTCCTCTTTGATTCATTTCTTCATCAATAAACATAACAACCTTTAGAGTGTGTTCAGGTTTATAGCCAATCTTTTTGAAAATACGCCAAACATCAATGGATTGAACCAATCCACCTCCATCATCATGTGCACCTTCAGTATTGTCCCATGAATCAAGATGCCCCCCAACCGTAATAACCTCATTAGGAAATTTAGAGCCCTTCACTTCACCTATAACATTGTAAGATTTTTCATCGGCTAAAAACTTACAATCTGATTTTATAAAAACTTTGAGTTTAGGCTCCTTTGCCAACTCTTTACTAAGCAAATTAGCATGTACAGTCGAAATTGCAAAAGCAGGTATAGGTTTAATTGTATCATTATATCTCATCACACCTGTATGAGGGAATGTGTCGAGTCTTGTTGTAACTGAACGTACAAGAACAGCCTCTGCTCCATACCTTGCTGCAACAGCTGCTCCCGAAAATCTGAATCCAACAACTTCTCCATAACCCTCAAAGGAGTTAACTTTTGTAGAATCCATTGCCCTACTAAAAAACACAATCTTTCCTTTAATAAAATCCTTACCAAGTTTTTCTAACTCTTCAAAAGATTTGACCTCAACAACTTCAGAACTGATACCACCTTTAGGTGTGGCAATTGAATTTCCTAATGCACAAACATTTAATTTCAATTCATCTCCTTTTGATGTAATCGCTTTACCGATTTCCTTCTCTCCCCTGTCCCAATGCTTTACAATACATTCTTGAAGATAGACAGTATCAAAATTCTCCTTTTCCATAATTTCCCGAAGAAAATTGATTGCTTTAATAGAATTGGCAGTTCCACCAAGCCTATTAGGATATTCCTTACAAAGAACCCTTAGGCTATGGTAAGCAACTGTATCAGTATTTGATGCTGCATAAATTTCTTTAATCGATTCCGAAGTACTGTTGCACGAATAAAAAAATAATAAAATACCGCCGATAATTAGTGTTATTAGAGTTCTCATGTCATTCATTTAAGATAAGTACAAGTTTTAGATATTGAATAACCAAAAGGTTTAATAAAAAGCTGATAAAATTAAGAGAAATAAGATATCAAACATATTTACAAAATATTTGTTTTACAACTGATTGCTAATGATTTAAAAAATGCTTAAAACTTCCTACATTAATATTGTGGTATTCATTCTAGTTTTATTTGGTTGTAGCAATACAACCAACACTCAATCACAAACAATGAAAACGGTTATAAATGTTGACCTTGAAAGATATATGGGCACTTGGTACGAAATTGCTCGATTTCCTCACTCTTTTGAAAAAGGATTAGTTGGCGTTACTGCAACTTATACTCTTAAAAAGAATGGTAAAGTGGAAGTATTAAATCAAGGTTTTAAAGATTCCCTAACTGGTAAACTAAAAAGAGTAAAAGGTTTTGCTAAAATCCCCGATCCAACCATTCCTGGCAGATTAATGGTTTACTTTTTTTGGCCATTTGGCGGCGAATATTTGATTCTTGATTTAGATGAAAACTATCAACAGGTTCTAATTGGCAGCTCATCAAAAAAATACCTATGGATACTCAGTCGTACTCCAAGAATGGATGATTCAGTTTATACAAATCTAGTAATGAAGGCTGAAGCGTTAGGATTCGATACTACTAAGTTGGAAAAAGTACTTCAAAAAACTGACGAACATTAATCACACCATGTTAAACAAATCCCTTTGGCTTGATATATATCATCATAACTTGCTCAAACGTTTAATTTATATTTTGTACTATTGGTTTTTTTAATAATAAAGCATATGGAGGCAACAAGGACATTTGATATTCTAGAACGAGCTATTGAAATCTACAATGGGAGAACAGTTCTTGCATACAAACTTAATGGTAATTGGATTGAGTATAATATTCATGCTTATATCGAAAATGTTAACAACCTGAGCTACGGATTACTAGCACTTGGGCTAAAAAAGGGAGATAAAATTGTTACCGTTTCCAATAACCGTCCCGAGTGGAACTTCGTTGATATGGCTGTAAGCCAAACTGGAATGGTTCATGTTCCAATTTACTCAACCATAAGTGTCGAAGAATATAAACATATCCTAAGCCATTCCGAGTCAAAACTAGTTTTCGTTGAAAACAAAGCGCTTTACGATAAAATCCAACCAATCGCTTCAGAAATTCCAGGGATTATTGGAATTTTCTCCTTTGCAAAAGCGGAGGACATAGCCTCATGGGATGAAATTGCGGAAAACGGTAAAGCTAACGCCCATAAGTTTGTTGATGAAGTTATCAGTTTAAAAAACTCAGTGAAACCAAGTGATATCGCATCAATAATCTATACATCTGGAACGACAGGGTTATCGAAAGGGGTGATGCTATCGCACGAAAATTTTTTATCGAATGTTGTTATCACTGCTCCTCGACTTCCAATTGTTGCAGGAGATAAAACGCTAAGTTTCCTTCCTCTCTGCCATGTTCTGGAGCGTATAGTCAACTATATCTACCAATATTCAGGGATGTCAATATATTATGCTGAAAGCATGGCAACCATTGGAGATAATATTAGGGAGTTGAAAGTTCATGCTTTCTCTACGGTTCCTAGAGTGTTGGAGGCTGTATATGATAAAATTATAACCAAAGGGAAAGATTTAACAGGTATTAAAAAGCAAATCTTTTTTTGGGCTTTAAACCTAGGTCTTCGCTTTGAATTCAACGAAAAAAATGGATGGTTTTATGGCTTGCAGCTAAAAATTGCCAATAAACTTGTTTTCGTTAAATGGAGAGAAGCTCTTGGAGGTAATCTTAAAATGATTGTAAGTGGTGGCGCTGCCCTTCAACCTCGTTTGGCAAGAGTATTCTGGGCTGCAGGAATTCCTGTGCTTGAAGGCTATGGACTTACCGAAACCTCACCCGTAATTTCAGTGAACCATTTCCAACAGCCAAACTCAACACGATTTGGCTCAGTTGGACCAATCTTAGAAAATATTCAAGTGGTTATCGCAAAGGATGGTGAAATTCTTATGAAAGGCCCAAGCCTTATGGTTGGATACTATAAGGATGATGAGTTGACTAAAGAAGTCATAGATAAAGATGGGTGGTTTCATACTGGCGATATTGGAAGATTGGAAGATGATAAATTCTTATTTATCACCGATCGCAAGAAGGAGATGTTTAAAATGTCGAGCGGTAAGTATATTGCTCCACAAGTGATTGAGAATAAACTTAAAGAATCTTTTTTTATAGAACAGGCAATGGTTGTAGGAGAAAACGAAAAGTTCATTACTGCATTGATATCACCAAACTTCAGCTTCCTTCACGATTGGTGCTCGAGACATAAAGTTCACTTTGTGAATAACAAAGATCTTATTGCAAAGCCAGAAGTTATTGCTCGTTTTCAAAGGGAAATTAACTCACTTAATAAACAATTAGGTGATTTTGAGCAAATAAAGCGATTTAGGCTTGTTGAAGAACCATGGAGTTCACAAACAGGAGAGCTCTCACCTACCCTTAAACTTCGTCGTAAAATTTTATTCGAAAGGTATAGACCTATTCTTGAGGAGATTTTTGGACATCCAATAAGCTAGTTTTATTGGTTCTAAGAAGCCATAACCCTAAAAATGTTAACGCACCATTTAGAATAATTAGTTCGAATCCAAACTTATATCCCCAAAGAAGCTGAACGGAGAAAGTACTAAGAATGTAGCATACAATCGGAGATGCGATGGCAATAATTGGAATCCATTTATCCTTTACTTGCCATTTGGTAAACATTCCAAATGAATATAGTCCTAAAAGAGGTCCATAGGTATAGCCAGCAATTGTGAAAAGATTGTCAATAATCGCTTTGTTGTTCAAACTCTTAAATATGACAATGCAAACTAAAAGAACTACTGCAAAAGAGAGATGAACAGCATATCTTACTTTAATTTTTTTCGATTCAGGAAAGGATGACTTATTAATCCCAATAATATCAATACAAAACGAGGTTGTTAAAGATGTTAATGCCCCATCGGCACTAGGATACGCGGCAGAAATTAAACCAATAATAAAGATTATCCCTGCAATGGGCACCAAATGATGAATGGCAATTGTTGGAAATAAATCATCGGTATTCGCAACTGTAATTCCCTTTGTACTTGCATAAAAAACTAAAATTGCGCCTAGTACTAAAAACATCAAATTAACAAAAACAAGCACCGAACTAAATGTAAACATATTCAATTTAGCCTCCTTTAACGATTTGCAACTCAAGTTCTTTTGCATCATCTCCTGATCAAGCCCAGTCATAGTAATGGCTATGAATGCCCCACTTAAAAATTGCTTGATAAAGAATCGTTTGCTATTCCAGTCAGTATCAAGTATTCGTGCATAATCGCTTTGAAAAACTTTTGATATTAACGAGCCAAAAGTTAAACCTAGCTCCTTTGAAATAAAAACGATCGATAGCACTACTGCAAGCAGCATAAATGTTGTTTGTAAAGTATCAGTCCATATAATCGTTTTTATCCCTCCTTTAAATGTGTAAATAAGAATTGAAACGATAAATATGAATATCGTTACATAAAATGGGATGTTCCATGCATCGAAAACGAATATCTGTAAGACATTAACAACAATGAACATTCTAAGAGATGCCCCAATAACCCTCGAGAGAAGGAAAAAAGAGGCTCCCGTTTTATATGTTGAGTTTCCAAAGCGACCCTCTAAGTAGCTATATATAGATGTTAGGTTTAACCTATAATACAATGGCATCAATACAGTTGCGATAACAATATAACCAGCAAGATACCCGAAAACGACCATCATATAAGTAAACTGAGTATCCTTTACCCAACCTGGAACCGACATGAATGTAACGCCCGAAAGCGATGCACCAATCATTCCAAAAGCAACAACGTACCAAGGCGATTTTTTATTTCCGAGGAAAAAAGTATGGTTGGTTGCATTCCTCGATGTTAAATAGGTAATTACCAGTAAGGTAATAAAGTACAAACCAACTATTGTTGCAATAAGTGTGGGTGACATTCTGAGTGTTTTTTATTTCGAATACAATTGTAGAAAAAATAAACATCAACCCAAATCCCTTTGACTGATATTTTGTAGATTTGTGAAAAAGGATTTTTGATAATGCACACCCAAGTTTACCCATCGAAGCTGCTGGAGAATGCAGTTGAGGAGTTTGCAAAGCTTCCGGGTATAGGAAGAAAAACAGCACTGAGGTTAGTATTACATCTATTAAGGCAGAGCGAGGGAGATGTTGATAGGTTTTCCGAAACCATTACAAAACTTAGGCATGATGTAAAACATTGCAGCATTTGCAACAATATATCCGATACGGATGTTTGTACTATATGCTCAAACCCACGTCGTGATAGCGCTTTGATATGTGTGGTGGAGAACATTAAGGATGTAATGTCGATTGAGAATACCCATCAGTACAATGGCCTATATTTTGTACTAGGTGGTGTAATAAGCCCGATGGATGGGATTGGACCAGCAGACTTGAAAATAGATCAGCTGGTAAACAAAATATCAGCGGGCAACGTAAGAGAGATAATCATGGCGCTAAGCGCCACAATGGAGGGCGATACAACAAACTTCTTTATTTACAAGAAGTTGAAACAGTTTCCCGTATCAATCTCTGCAATTGCTAGAGGTGTAGCCTTTGGCGATGAGCTTGAATATACCGATGAGGTAACTCTAGGTAGAGCTATAATAAATAGAGTAAAATTTGAGGCAACAATTGCTGATTAGCGTAACATACAACTGCATCGAAAAATGAAAAAAGTATTTTTAAGTATCACAATGACCTTAGCGCTAAGTTTAGCCTTAATGGCTCAGTCAACTTTTCAGGGTTATATTGATTCGGGGAATCAAAATCTAAAAAACCGTAATTATAAAGATGCAGTTAGTGATTTCAGTAAAGCCCTCAAAGAGCAACCATCCGATACTGCAGCTCTTACAGGTATAATTAAAGCCTTCCTCCTTACAGATGATCTTAAGGAAGCACAAAAGAACATTGAATTAGCAATAAATGCTTATCCTAATAACCCCGAATTCATTTTTCGACGGGGCATACTATACAATAAGAAATCGCAGTTTGATAAAGCAATCGACGACTTCAACCAAGCGCTTTCTTTTAGTACATCCAACTCTCAAAAAGTACAAATTTACCTTAACCTAGGGGCAACACAACTTAAGCAGGAGATTTTTGATTTGGCTTTAGAAAGCTATAAAAAAGCGCTTGAACTATCGCCACGCAACCCAAGTATTTATAATTATAAGGGTTATGCAAACTATAAGTTAACCTTTTACACTGATGCCATTGACGATTACAATAATGCCATTGATCTTGATCCAAATAACGCAGCAAGTTACTACAACCGTGGAATGGCTTATCTTAAAACTTTAGACAAAGTTAAGTCCTGTGCTGATTTTCATAAATCGTGTAAACTGGGCAATATCAATGCTTGCAAAATGATAATGTCGGAGTGTACTAATAAATAGTCCTCTTCATCAGTTTCGTTGTAATTTTGAATTTGGGTTAATTACCTGAAGCATTAACTCATCTTGCCACCCATTGATGGTTTTTATCCATTCCTTTTTTATACCTATTCTTTCAAAACCAACGCTTTGAAAAAGTTTAAGGCTAATTGTATTATCAATAGAGATATTACAGTAAAGTTGATGTAATTGAAGTACTTCAAATGAATAGCGAATCATTAGCTTTAATGCTTCTGTGGCATATCCCTTTTGCCTATTCTCAGAGTTTGCTATTAGTATTCCAATGCCAGCCCTTAAATGGTATGGATCAAAATCAAAAAGGTCAATTAACCCAACAGGAGTGTACATTAATGAATTTTGATCTTTAGCTTCGATGATTAATCGAAGTTGCTTTGTATCCCAAATATCAAGATGAGCAGTTTCGATATATTTTTTAAGTACAAACCTTGAGAATGGCGTAATGGTATTACTCACTTTCCAAATTTCCATATTATTCTCCCAAACATAAAGAATATCAATATCTGAATGCTCAGGAGCTCTTAAACGGACTACGCTATTCTCTAGGGGTGAATTCATTTTATTATCATTATAAAACTCAAAATAAAAAAACCTCCCAAAGGAGGTGATACTATAGGTGATTACTCATTTCTCCTTTTAAGATAGAAGTAACCCAATGTGCTGATTGTCAGATATCCAAAAATGATAATCCAGAACCACCAGCTATTGTTAGCCTCTGAAGTAGCCATGGCTTTTTCATAAAGTTTATACTTCTGATCTTCTGGCAACCCCATGTAGGTTTCAACGCTAATTTCGGCAAGGAGCTTAACAATTTCAGGTAAAAGTTTGCTGAAAAGTTCAGGATCTTCCTTTCGCATCAACTCCCAAAGCTTTGCAAAAGTATTAACGGTAGGGTATTTTTGGTAAACCCTTTCAATAAAGCTAGCAAGTTCAGGCGAAGCCCTATCGATTAGCTGTTTTAATAAGTATACAAAATTTTCATTGCTATTGCTTCCAGAAATTGTTCGTGATTGATTTTTAAGCGATATGAAATCCGAAGCGCAAATTAAATCAAGAAACCGGGTAAATGTCCCAAGCATCTCCTCAGAATCTCCAACAGAATCAACCGCCATAGCAAACTGGCTAATTTTGAGTTTAAGCAGCGACGCTGGGAAATGCCAATTACTATTAAGTGCATTTACAACATTTTCCTTTGATTGGTTTGATGACAAAATGGACAGTATTTCCGCTAAATAGTTTGCTTCGCCAAGAATGGTCGCATCCGAAAATTGCGCATACTTTGAATCTTTAGTGTTCTCATCAATAATTGATTTATCCTTCAACACACGAGTCGAATCAATGCCTGTAACCTTAAGTTCGTTCACCCTATTCTTAACGGTAGAAAAATCCTTCTCCTCTGTAATATTGCCGTCGGTGATAAGGGTTGGAGATGTAATAGTTGTAATAGGTATTTTATCAACGTTAATAGAATTATCTTTTAACTGAGATGCAATAAGTGTTCTCTTTTCAACCTGATCGCGCAGCTCGTATTCTTTGCCATTAAAGAAAAGTTTCACATTCTTTTTGGGGTCATTTAACGCTGCAATTCCCGATTTTGCAAAATCGATTAACGCTAGCCCTGATTTATTTACAGTATCAATTACAATGTAATTTATTTTGCTGTCAGGATTAATCTTTGCCAGTTCAAGTGAAGTAACGATCGATTTCTGATATTTTGGCAAGAATATGTCAAACTGATAAATATCCTGTTCGCCAAATCCATCCTTATCGAAAATAGCCATTAACCCACGTGATCCATCTGCAATTGGGGTGAAGAATAGATCGTCATCAGGAGTGTTAATTGGGTAACCAATATTTACTGGAGTGCTCCAAGTTCCATCAGTCTTTTTCAAAGAATAGAAAATATCATATCCCCCCATATTATTATGCCCTTCAGAGCTGAAGAAAAGAGTGGTTTCATCAACAGTGATAAAGGGGGTATTGTCGTTCATCGATGAGTTAATTACACTACCTAAGTTTTCTGCTGGACCCCAAATATCGCCACCAACCCTTGTTGATACGTAAATATCATGATCGCCAAAACCTTCTTTACGGTTACTGGTAAAATAAAGTTTATTGCCATCCTTCGATACACTTGCATGAGTTTCGTAATACTTTGTATTAATCGTCTCATTAAGTTTTTTCATAGGCAACCAAACCCCATCAACAAAATGAGTCACATAAATATTCCCATCCTGACTATCATCCTTAAAGAGGTATAGCTCATTTCCATCGTAGGAAAGGGAAAGAGTCGAGCAATTACCATCAACCTGTAAATCGAGAGTAATATTTACTGGAGTACTCCAGTTATCGCCGTTCTTACGAGCAACATAAACAGCCTGATAAAATCTTTGCTTTGTAGTGAAAGCTATTGTCTTTTCGTCTCCAGAAATAGCTGGGTTATAGTTTGCAAAACGGCTGTTGAATTGATCACCTAAATTATTCCTAAAATAGTTAACTGGCAAAGATTGTAAAACCTCTGAGTTCTTAATGGTAGAGACCTGATGGTCGAAATAGGCTAGATTCCAATTTTTCTCATCCTTAATTAACTCCTTAAATCGTTTGTATTCTTTTCGCGCTTTATCGAGTTGGTTGGTAATAAAATATGCATTCCCAAGGTAAAATACTGCATCGTAAGGTGCTTTTGTTTCCTGTATTGACTGCTCATTATAGCTCCTTTTAGTATTGGATGCTGCTTTTTCGAGATATGGTATTGCTTGATGTTTATAGCCAGGAATGTTTAAGTAGCAAACACCTATTTTAAAACAAAGGTTATAGTTATTTGGGTATCTATTGTATACCTGAAGGAATAAAGCAACGGCTTCTTCGTAGTCTTCGAAGTAATAGTATGAATTTGCATCCTTATATAATTCATCAATTTCCTTCTGATTCAGCTGAGCCTGAAGGGTTATTGATGCCGTAAGGAGAAATATTAGAGTGTTTAACTTTAACAGTTTCATGTTTACATTTCGAGCATATGCGAAATATCAAAATTATTAAAATTCTGAATACAATCAGAATTTTTTATGTATAAAGACTAATATAGTTGATGAGTTACAAAAACAAAACACAAAAATACGCTATTATCATTAACATTATCAGTTACATATCAATATTTACAAGATAAATATCGGTATCGCCTTGGCTTTCGGGAGTAGATCTTGAAATGAATCCTTTTTTCCCATCGCCTATAGGGAAAAAGAAAATATCATCGTCAGTTGTGTTTAACGGATAACCCAAGTTTTGAGGAACATTCCATCTTGAACTATTACGAGTAGATACAAAAATATCGTAGCCCCCCATTGTAGAATGACCTCTTGAACAAAAGAAAAGCTTTTTCCCCTCGCTTGTAATAAATGGCGAAGTCTCATCCAGAGGCGTATTTATTTCAGCACCAAGATTTACTGGGTTTGACCAAACCCCAACAGCTGTTTTAACAGAATAGTATAAATCAAATCCACCAAATCCGGCTTCCCTATTGCTGCTAAAATAAAGCGTGTCACCACCCCTAGACAATGAGCCAAACGTCTCCCAACTTCGACCATTAATCTCCTTTGGTAACTTCTCGAGTAACGCCCAAACCTTTTTATCCTTATCAAACTTGCTGATGTAAAGGTTGTAATCATCATTATCGTTTCGCGATAAAACTATGGATTCACCATTCTCTGAAATACCTACCGTACTAATTGGCCCATCGGCAAATAGCTGAGGATTAAGATTTGTCGGAATAGTCCATGAGCTATCCTTAAATTCGCTAAAAAGAATTGCGTTATAGAAACGCTGAAGCGAGGTATAAATCAGCATGGTCCCTGATGAATTCGAAACAGGATTGATTTCAGGAAAGTTTGAGTTCACATTTCGACCCAACGATTTAAAAATAACATTCTTAGGATTTTTCAACATCCCTCGTGCTACCTCAATAGACTGAAGTTCAATGTCAACCATGAAATTCTCTCCTTTATCATCAGGATTTAGCCGTTTTTTGTAAGAGTCAAATGCTTGGAAAGCTTTGTCAAACTCACCGTTTATACGAAGAGCTCTACCATAAAGTAAATAGGCCTCTTTTGGAGCATATATTTCAGTAAAGTAACCCTCCTTATATTTGTCAGAGACCTTTACAATTGCTTTTTGGAAATAAAGAATAGACTTATTTTTTTCGTTGGGAATATTCAAATAGCATTGTCCAATTCTAAAATCGATATTAGCATTATTGGGAAAAGCTCTTTTAATTTCGAGGTAAAGAGGTAGCGCATCACGATATTCCTCGTAAAGCAAATAGTATTCAGCATCAACAAAAACTCTTTTAAAGTAAGAGTCCTTTTGACCTAATACATTTAAGGATAGAAAAATACCTAAAAAAATTAATAACCCCCTATTCCTCATCGAGTTGAGATTTTCAATCCTTATGTGCGATGGCGTTTTCAAACATTACACAAAGCACCAAAAAATCCCTATAATATGATTTTCATGCCAAAATAGTGAATATTACCGTGTAACAAAAATATTAGCCTAAAAAATCCTTCAATTTTAATTAACTAAAGGTAGATAGGCTAATATTGGTGATGACAAAAGTTTTTTATTATTTGACTTTCTAGAAAATCGAAGTTTCAGGATTTAATTTTTGAATATAGTCTCTAACAAACTTTAAGTATTGTCCCGCTAAAGCACCATCCACAACTCGATGGTCGTATGATAGTGAAAGCATTGCCATTTGGCGAATTCCAATTGTATCACCGCTTGGAGTTTCAATAACCACAGGACGTTTAACAATTGCACCAACAGCAAGGATTGCAACTTGTGGCTGATTGATTATTGGTGTTCCAGTTAACGTTTCGAACATGCCAAGGTTGGTGATTGTAAATGTACCACCTTGTATCTCCTCTGGTTTTAGCTGGTTTTCACGAGCCCGTTTTGCTAAATCGTTGAGCGATTTAGTTATGCCTGTAAGATTAAGTCTTTCAGCATTTTTGATGACAGGAACAATAAGGTTACCATTTGGAAGCGTGGTTGCAATTCCAAAATTGATATTCTTTTTTACAATGATATTTTCACCTTCAACTGATGAATTGACAATTCGATATTGCTTTAACCCTTGAATTGCCGCTTCGATGAAGAATGGGGTTATTGTAAGCTTCTCGCCTTCATTTTTGAGGAACTTGTCTTTTAACTTCTCCCTTAATGTAACAAGATTTGTTACGTCAACTTCGATGAATGAAGTAACATGAGGAGATGTTTGTTTCGACATCACCATGTGCTCAGCAATAAGCCTACGCATGCGATCCATCTTAATAACCTCAAACATCACGCCATCATTCTGAACAGTTGGTGTTTTCGAACTAGATACAATCTCTTCTTTTGGCTGAGTTATAGTCTGGAAATTTTTATCCCTTTTAGCAATAAATGCTAGAATATCATCTTTAGTAATTCGGCTATTTAACCCAGTACCTGTAATACCCTTTAAATCGGCAGAACTAATACCTTCGTCCTTTGCAATTTTTCGAACAAGAGGTGATATAAATGGTGCGAAAGAGTTATTATCCTCTTCTGTAATTTCCTCTGTAACAGGTTTCTTTATTTCAATTTCTACTTTAGGCAATTCCTTAATTTCTGTTTTTGGCTGCTCCTTTTTTTCTTTAACCGCTTCAGCGGTTTGGATTGTAAGGATTACCTGCCCAACCTTTGGAACATCGCCCTCTTTAAATAAAAGTTTGCCAACTATCCCACTAACTGGTGATGGTATTTCGGAATCAACCTTATCGGTTGCAACTTCAACTAACGATTGGTCAACATCAACGTTTTGACCTTCAGAAACCAACCAACGGGTTATTGTAGCATCAACAATGCCTTCGCCCATAGCTGGAAGTAATACTTCAAAAGCGCTCATATATTGTTAAATTCGATTATAATTCAACAATAAAACACACAACAATCAAAAAAGTTAAAAGGAAAGATTGATTTATTGCAAAAACTTAAGCTATAGAGGTGTTTCCTATAAGGTTTTTCCAGAGTATAGATAGATCATTAAAGATACTATAACTCTTTGCATAAATAAGATTAACCTCTGAGGCTCGTCTAGAGCTTGTTACATCTAATGAATATACTGAATACTTTAGCTTAGGTAGTTCAACTAAGTTTTTGTCTTCAGGAATGTAGCCTACCCAAGTTTTACGGCCAATAAGAACCTTAAATGTATTGGAGATAAACAATAATCTTTGTTTCTGTATGAAAAGTAAAATTGGCAGTAGAATTATTACAATAAAGGCTGAGGCAAAATCGAATATCCTTTTATTCCGCCTATTGGTTGCAGTATTAATAGCATTAATCGAAGGCGTGTAAAGTTCGCCCAATGTATTTATTGAGTTACTCCCAATAATAGCAAAGCTATCGGGAGGTGCAATTCGGTAATCGATGCCATGATCGGAAAGTCTCAACATATTACGAATTATCTCCTGCGACGAAATGCTACTCCCACAAAAAATAACCTCATTAATATTATTTACCCTTACAAACTCCTCGAGCTGTTCAATGGTGGCCAGCTGGGTAGGATAATTTAACTCATGCGTTGGAGAAATTAGTCCTGAAAAGTTAAAATCGATGTTTGATGATTTTAAAATCTCTAAAACCTTATCAGCCTCAGATGGCAATCCAACAATTGCATTGCGTTTCTTCTTCTGTAAAGTGGGAAAAAGATTTTTACTGAACACCCCAATAAATAATCTCAACCCTTGCGTTGAAATAGCAGCCCATACTGCTCCAAAGATGATAATGGCTCGAGAAAATCGATAATCGAGAGGTAGCAAAGCATAAATAGTAAGAATAGCCAATGTTCCCCATAAAATACCTTTTAACGTAGCAAATAATTTCTGAGGCCTATCATATGCTCCCGACAACCAATTGGACAGCAACCAAATCAATATATAAACAGGGATAATTATCATCAACAGTTTGTCGGGATAGGAACTTTGGGAATGAAAACGATATTTTTCCCAAGCAGGAACAATCAAGAAAAAGCCAAAAAGAACCAACGCAATATCTAAAATTGGTAGCATCAACCTGTTGGCAATCCTCTTAACAATTGATATAAAAGCCCTTAAATAGATAGCAAGAAAAACAACGCTCATATATAGACGAGCATTCTTTTGAGTAAAATGCTTTTGAGCAAAAAGCACCATCGCCTTATAAAAAACAAGAACATAGTTGATGCTTCCCTTTTTAGTGCTTTCGCCCTTATAATGAATAATTCGAGTATCGGGGAAGTAGTAATTATCGTAGTTCTCCTTCAGTATTCGGTATGAAAGGTCGATGTCTTCGCCATACATAAAAAAACTCTCATCGAGCAAACCAACTTTATCAAAAACTGCTTTGGGAATTAGCATGAATGCACCCGGTAGAATCTCTATTTTATGGATTTGATTTTCGTCGAGATGACCTAAATAGTAACGAGCAAATCGTTTTGAGCGAGGGAAAAGCTTAGTAAATCCAAATATCTTATAAAACGAAACCATTGGCGATGGCAAACCACGTTTCGACTCAGGTAGATATTGCCCTTTACCATCAATCATCTTAACAGTTAATGCACCTGCATTGGGGTGCAAGTCCATAAAACTGATACATTTTGAAAATGTATCCTCCTCGACTAAAGTATCGGGATTTAAGAGGAGTACATATTGCCCTTTAGCAATTCTTATTGCTTGATTATTGGCAACTGAGAAACCAACGTTTACTGTATTTTCAATAAGATAAACCTGCGGAAACCGTTGCTTTAACATCTGGCACGAACCATCGGCTGAGGCATTATCAACAACAAATACCTCCATTTCAATGCCTTTGCTCGCTTTATAAACCGATATAAGGCACTGCTCTAGAAAGTACTTAACGTTGTAATTTACTATTACTACCGATAGTTTCATGACGCAATAAAGGTATAAAAAAAGGGACTACACCCAAAACTGGATAGTAGTCCCAATGATTAAACCCTAAAACCTATTTATTTCATCAACTTCTTAATTGCGTTAGCAAGTCGCTTAACGCCCTCCTCGTTCATCTCTTTTGACATGAATGAGAAGTTCATTCTAAGCGTATTTTTTCCGCTACCATCGCAATGGAAAACATTTCCTAAAACAAATGCAACTTGCTGCTCCTCTATTGCAACCTTGAATAGCTCCTCGGCATCCATATATTCAGGGAGTGTAACAAAAAGGAATAGACCACCCTCGGGTTCAGTCCACTTAACGCCTTTTGGCATGTATTTATGGAGCGCAGCAATCATTCCGTCTCGTTTATCGCGATAGCTACTTATTATAAATTGTAAATTCTTTTCGAAGTAACCTTTTTCGAAATACTTTGCTGTGATTTTCTGTAGATATGCTGATGTGCAAAGGTCTGTTGATTGCTTTGCAGTTACAAGCTTATCGATAATACTTTCATGAGCCACTGCCCAACCCAATCTAAATCCTGGAACAAATATTTTTGACATGGTTCCAAGCATGATTACATGACCTGTTCCATCGAGCTCATAAAGCGTTCTTTGTGCTTTCCCGCTATAACGAAGCTCGCGATAAGGGCTATCCTCAACAATAAGTACATCATACTTATGTGCGATCTCAATAATTTTCAATCGTCTTGCTTCGGTCATTGTGATACCAGCAGGATTCTGGAAATCGGGAATAGTATAAATAAACTTTGGTTTTTCACCTTTTGCCTTAAGATCTATCAGTGCCTTCTCGAGCAAATCAGCGCTCATTCCTTGTTCATCTAACCTGATACCAACCATCTCTGCACCATAGGTTGAAAAAGCAGAAATACCTCCAAGATAGCTTGGTAAGCCGCAAATAACCTTATCGCCTGGGTTGATAAATATTTTTGGGATTAAATCGAGTCCTTGTTGCGAAGAGGTTGTAATAATGAGGTTGTTACAATTAACGTTTATCCCCTGCTTGTTATACCTATCAACAAGAATTTGTCTTAGCTTATTATCCCCTTCGGTAGTTCCATACTGTAAGGCCTGAACTCCTTCGTTCTCGAGCACCTCAACTGAAATCTCCTTTAGCTGTTCAATTGGAAAACTCTCTGGTGAAGGTAATCCTCCTGCAAACGAGATAATCTCTGGTCTTTGGGTTAATTTAAGAATCTCACGGATAGCCGAGCGCTTCATCCCTTTAGCGCTATCGGAGAAAATTTCGTTTAAATCAGTGATCATAGCAGTATGATTTAGTGTAAACTCAAAATATCAGCATTTCAGATAATTGAGCGAATTTTTAATAAAGTGTAATCAAAATACCGCTACGAAATTACAAAATGATATTTTTATAGGCAATATTTTTAAAAATTATTATTTGAGATTTTAATAAATATTACCTAGTTTCTAAAAATTAAAGATTTATAACTATTTGCCCTGCATATTCTTCCATGCATTAGAGAATGCCTCTCTCAATGATACTGCGGCTTTCTCAAAGCCATTTCGAATTTCCTCCCACGAGTCCTTGGTGTCGGCTTCGTACATCTCTTTGAGTTTACCTTTTAGCTTCTCACCTTCCACCTTCATGTCGGCAATATTCTTCTCCATATTTGTTCCAAAATCCTTACTGGCATTGCGGAATTTTTCTTCCAAAGAATCGATTCCCTTAAACAGATCATCAAGTGTTTGGTGCGCTTTCTCCTGATAGTTCTTCCTTTGCTCTTCCATAATTTTGATAGATGAATTGTTGATGCAATTTAATAAAGTATAGGATAACTTTAACATTTCTTAATAAACCACATTAATAAAACAATGTTAAAAAGTTTGCAATTGAATTAGAAATAAACTTACTTTGCATCTCAAAGAACTTTTGATACATATTTATATGAGCAATCAAAACGAACATTTAAAGGATTTACAGGAGATAAGATCGATAATGGAGCGATCGTCGAAGTTTATCTCCCTAAGCGGACTAGCTGGAGTATTTGCAGGGATTTTTGCATTACTTGGTGCGCTTGCTGTTTATATTTATCAGCACGAGTTCTTTTTTAGCAGATACCAAAATCAGGGCGTTTTCCTACGCGATGATTTAATCAGCGGTAGCGAGCTGCATAATTTTATAATCTTTCTTTTTACTGATGCAATTATCGTTCTGATGCTAGCATTAGGTTCTGGAGTATTCTTCACCACTCGAAATGCACGTAAAAAGGGCCTTCCCTACTTTGATGCCACAGCAAAGCGAATGCTTATCAACCTATTTATCCCATTAGTAACAGGTGGATTATTCTGCATTGCCTTACTATTCCATCACCTTGTATACCTAATTGCCCCATCAACATTGATATTCTATGGACTTGCCCTTGTTAATGCTAGTAAATTTACTTTAAACGATATCAAGTATCTGGGTTACTGCGAGATTGTGCTGGGGTTATTAGCCATGGTTCTTGTAGGCTACGGCATACTCTTCTGGGCTTTGGGGTTTGGGATTTTACACATCGTTTACGGTTCAGCCATGTACTTTAAGTATGAAAGAGCTACTAGTAAATCTGAATAAGCATTTCGAAAGCCGTATACGGCTTGGCATCATGTCGGTGCTGATGGTTAACGATTGGGTTGATTTCAATACCATGAAAGAGACCCTTAGCGTTACCGATGGCAACTTGGCTAGTCATATGAAAGCACTTGAGGCCGAGAAATATGTCGAGGTTAAGAAGCAATTCCTCGATAAGAAACCGAATACAAGCTACCGTGCAACTATCGAAGGCCGAAAGGCTTTTGAGGATCATCTCGTTGGACTTGAGAAGTTGATTAATACTGGGAAATAATTTTTTTTAATTATATACTTTGTAAATCAAAGTACTTTTAACAACATTTAAAATATAATACCATGACAGAAAAAAATTTATCATTTTTCGAAAGGAACGCAGTAGTTCTTAAGGTTGGAGCAATTGGCTTTTTAATTATAATGCTAATTATCCCCATGTCGATGATCAACTCGCTAGTAATGGAGCGTAAAGCACGACAAATGGAGGCTGCAAACGAAATCAGCTCAAAGTGGGGCTTTGAGCAAAAGCTAACTGGACCAGTTTTGGCTGTTCCTTACACTCTCACTGAGCCCGGACTAAAACAAGGCGAAGAGATTACATCCGCGCACACAGCCTATTTCCTTCCCGAAACGCTTAAAGTTGATGGGAAAATTAACCCCGAAGTGCGTAATCGCGGGCTTTTTAAGGTTGCCGTTTACTCATCAACCCTAAAGGTTGATGGTAATTTTAAAGCGCCAGCTATTGATTTGGGGAATAAGAAGATTGTTATCAACTGGAAAGAGGCATACATTACCATTGGAATTCCCGATTTACGAGGCATAAGAGAGAATATCAACTTTAGCTGGAACGATAAATCGATGGTTTGTGAGCCCGGAGTTAAGAGTAACGAGATAGTTGAATCGGGGGTTACTGTAAATAATATCTTAACCGAAATCCCAAGCGAAGCGGATTACAAATTCTCGTTTGATATTGCATTGAATGGCTCAAGGGGGATTAGCTTTATCCCTGTTGGTAAAGAGACCAATGTTACAATTGCCTCGACATGGCCAAACCCAAGTTTTGATGGCTCTTTCCTACCCTACGAACGCCACATTTCCGATAAAGGTTTTGATGCCAAATGGAAGGTGCTTGAGCTGAACCGTAACTACCCACAAAAATGGGTTGATGATAAAGTGAATATGGAGAGTTCAGCCTTTGGTGTAAGCCTGCTTCTACCCATCGAGACCTATCAAATTACCGAGCGCTCGATGAAGTATGCAATCCTATTTATTGCGCTTACCTTCATGGTTTTCTTCTTTGTTGAAGTGCTTCGCAAGATGAGAGTTCACCCAATTCAGTACGTTTTGGTTGGCTTTGGGCTGCTACTTTTCTACCTTTTACTCCTATCGCTTTCGGAGCAGATGAGCTTTAACATGGCTTACCTTATTGCCACCATTGGCATTGTAACCATGATAACCAGCTACGCATACAGTATCTTTAAGAATAGGCGATTAACCACAATCCTATCGTCGATTCTGATTTTAATTTACGGATTCCTTTTCGTATTGCTACAGCTACAGGATTATGCGCTATTGATGGGAAGCGTTGGGCTATTCCTAATCCTTTCATCGGTGATGTACCTATCGCGTAAGATTAACTGGTACTCCATTAATGGCGGAAAAG
The DNA here is from genome assembly GCA_964390565.1 of uncultured Rikenellaceae bacterium. Lineage (GTDB taxonomy): Bacteria > Bacteroidota > Bacteroidia > Bacteroidales > Tenuifilaceae > UBA8529. The sequence continues at coordinate 54,742 of CAYMII010000010.1, read as the reverse complement.
GTGATGATGAAGTGAATTCTTCGAAGGAATAAAAACCTGATTTTTAAAGCGAAAGATGTATTTAGCGAAATGTCTAAGTACATCTTTTTTATTGTTTCAATTTGAAAATGTGTGAAAAATCGTAAACACGAAGTTCACTAAGTACGTCACAAAGTTCACAACGTATTTATTTACAATGCTTTTGCTTTAATTCTTTGTGTATCCTTCGTGCCCTTTGTGGTTAAAATAATTAGACTCCCTCTTCAGTTTCAATACTGTGCCTTAAAACTTCTAGTTTCTGTAAACTTAATTAACAAGAAAGCCTTTAGAATAGCAGTTTAATTCCGTAAGTGGTAATAATGGCCCATAAAGTGTAACGAAAACCTTTGCCAAGCATCATGAAAGCGATAACCTTCCATCCCTTTGCACGAAAAAAGCCTAATGCAATGGGTATCAAATCACCAATTCCGGGTAGCCAAGCAAAAAAGGCCATTGCAGCGCCATACTTATTTACTTTTTCCTCCATCCGAAGCAGGTGCTCCTCCTTAACCTTAAAGTACTTTTCGAGCCAATCCCATTTACCAAGCCTACCAATGATGTAACCAGTTAGACCTCCAAGAGTATTTCCGACTGTTGCAATTGCAGTAGCAATAAATGGATTTGCGCCTGCAGCTAAAAGCCCAATAAAAACCACCTCGGAACTCAAGGGGATAACCGTTGCAGCAATAAAACTGGCCAAGAAAAGCCCAACATACCCGTATTCGATTAGCGATTCCAAATTATTCTTTTTGCAAATGTATTAATTGTTGGGGTTTATAACCGCTTTTTTATTGACACGTTCAAAGTTGAGGTTTAAGCATTCATGTTTCCGTCAACTGTCAACTAAATTGTGATAATTAGCCTAACATGAAAACATAAACTACATATAAACTAACCGATTACTATAATTTTGATATGCTGTGTTATACAGTTTTAAGCAAAAAGCTTTACATTAGTATAAAATCTAGCTCAATATTTACCTAATATTCTGAATGATGAAAAATATCGGACTTTTCCTTATCGTTGGGTTAACGATTATATCATGTAATCAAAACCCCAAAAGCAGCAACGAACCAATGCACGAGAAGCATGTTGCCGCTGCTACCGACTCTGTAAGAGATGGCGTTTTTATTCACATTACCGAAAATTACAACGACCCTCATCGGGTTTTAATGCCTTTAAAAATGGCAAATATGATGGCAATGGATAAGGATGTAATCGTTTACATGGATATTCATGCCGTTGAGATGCTAGTAAAGGGAGCAAAAGACTTAAAATATGCTGATTTTGAGTCGCTGCAAACCTATATCAAGCTTCTTGCCGAGAAGAAAGTGGGCGTTTATGCTTGCCCTACCTGTTTGAAAATCGCAGGCTTTAAACCCGAAGATTTAATGGAAGGTGTTCAGGTTGCACAAAAGGATAAGTTCTTCAATTTTACAAAAGGACGTATTATCACTTTGGACTATTAGAAGCTTAACCTGCGAGCAGTTTTACTGGTTGTTTACATAAAATAACGTGAGTTCGATATAAGTTTAACACAGAGTTTTTGTGTTTTCTTTTTGCGAAATAAATGTTTTAATGGGATACAACTTAGTCATATTAATGTTTATAGTAATTGAGAAGCACAGAGAACACAGAGGTTTTATGATTTTGCATTAATGCAAAATCATAAAATATGAAATACGTTTTATTATCCTCAAACGTAATGTTCCCTTCATCGAACTGACCTTAAGATAACAACTAAGCTGAAATTATTCATTGGGAGTATTAACTCCTGTGAATAGTTTTGGCTTTTTTATTTTTTGGTTATTGCCATTACCTCTTTTTTCATCCTACAATTAATTTCTTTATCGTATTATAAATCTATATATCAATTACTTAATGATTATGTTGTTTTTTTATTGACTTCGCTGAACATATATCGTAAATTAGTGTTTCTCTCATATAAGAATAATTCCTATTTAGTATGAATTCTGAACTAGTTGAAATCCTAACCAAAAATAGGTTGAAGGTTACGCCCCAAAGAGTGGCTGTTTTGGAGGCTTTAATGTCGCTAAAAGATCACCCAACGGCGGATGCGGTTAAAGAGTACGTGCGAAAGAACCACCCAAACCTTGCATTGGGGACTGTTTATAACATACTGGAAACATTCTGTGAAAAACATATTATTAAAAAAGTTAAAACCGATAGGGATTTTATGCGGTACGATATTGAGATGCATCGGCATCATCATTTATACTGCGAAGAGTGCGATTATATTGAGAACTATTACGACGAAGAGCTGGACAAACTGCTTCAGGAGTATTTCAACAAAAAAAAGATTCCTGATTTTAACATTAAAGACATAAATCTTCAGATAGTTGGTAGCTATAAAGATCATAAACCAAATAAAAAATAATAGAACATGGGAAAAGAAGCTATAAAAGTTGCATCTATTGATGTTAAGAAACTCATCGATATGCTAAACGCAGCCCTCTCGGAGGAGTGGCTAGCATATTACCAGTACTGGATTGGCGCCCGATTAATGGAAGGCCCAATGAGAAGTGAGGTTGAACCCGAACTCTTACTACATGCTACGCAAGAGCTAAATCATGCTGTACTGGTTGTAAACCGCATTATTCAACTTGGTGGAACACCTGTAATTAATCCTGCTGAATGGACAAAGCTTGCTCGTTGCTCATACGACGAGCCGTCAGACCCCTACATTGAGGTTATTCTTGAGCAAAACCTTAAAGGGGAAAGGTGCGCAATTCAACGTTACCAAGAGATTGCTGATTTTACAAATGGTAAAGATCACTCAACTCATCAAATGGCGGTTACAATTCTGAATGAAGAATTAGAGCACGAAAATGATATTGAGGATTGGTTAAACGACATTAACCGAATGAAAGAAGAGTTTAAAAAAATGAGAATGTAATTAATAACAAAAACTAAATAAAAATGGAAGAGAACAAAGTAGTATCAATGCCACGCATTGGTGAAAAAGCGCCTGAATTTAAGGCGGTAACAACACAAGGAAATATTCATTTCCCTAATGATTATAAGGGAAGCTGGGTAATCCTATTCAGCCATCCGGCCGATTTCACTCCAGTTTGCACATCGGAGTTTATGACCTTTGCTAGCATGGAGCAACAATTTGCCGATGCTAACTGTAAATTAGTTGGACTTTCAGTTGATGGACTTTACAGCCATATTGCATGGTTGCGTACCATCAAGGAGAAAATTGAGTACAAGGGCATGAAGAATGTTGAGGTGAAATTCCCGCTAATTGAGGATATTACCATGGAAGTTGCTCAAAAGTATGGCATGATGATGCCCGGCGAAAGCAACACCAAAGCGGTTCGTGCAGTATTTGTTATTGACCCCGAAGGAATAATTCGCACTATCATTTATTACCCGCTAAGCTTAGGGCGTAACTTCGACGAGCTTTACCGAGTTGTTGTAGCGTTACAAACAGCCGATGAGTTTAAAGTTGCAACTCCTGCCGATTGGCGTCCAGGCGATGAGGTTATTGTTCCACCAGCTGGTTCATGCGGCCTTGCCAAGGAACGTATGGAGAGCAAGGATGAAAACGTGAAGTGTTACGACTGGTTCTTCTGTACAAAGAAATTGGACAAGGAGACAGTTTTGAAAAAGATTCTAAAGAAAAACTAAATCTATTATTATAAGAAAACCGCCTATAAATCAGGCGGTTTTTTTTATTTCGCGATACTAATCGTATCTCAAGCGTGTTTCTTCATCAGTTATCGTTGACTGAATTATATATTGGAATGATTCGCTGTTCCAAGTTTTTAAATTCATGTGGGTTTTGTAGTATTTCTGAGGAATAGGGTGTGTTCCAATTATAACCTTCATCCCATATTTTTCGGGAATAAACTTGGTAAAGTATTCAATGTTTGGGCAAGGTGGATATCCAACTACCATACCCGTTGCAAGGTGAATATGCGTAACCCCATTCTTTTTCATCTCTTCGGGGGCGTACTCGATATTTCCGCCGGGACAGCCACCACAAGTTGTAAAGCCAGCAATTTCAACATCTTGATCCTTATAGATTGCGAAAGCCCCTTCTTTGTTTTGAAGTGACCTGAAACATTTCCCACCAGCGCAGGTCTTGTACCTGTCGCAAATAATAATGCCAACCTTAACTTTTTCCATCATAACATATTCAATTAATGATTTAATCCGCTTTTAAATCTTTTGCCCATCCCCTTACCTCCTCCTGATCTTCTCTTTTTAGCCAACCCTTTGCCCAATTTATTAAGGGCTTCACTATCTGAAATTTCTCTGCAAAAGCCAAGTGAACGTCCTGTTTTTAAACCAATACCATCGGGTCCTTTCCCATCTAAATGTGGCATAATTATATTTTTACTGATTAGGAGAATTAGTATTTCTTCCTATAACTTACCTAGCTGTTGAAGAAAATGGTCAATAACCTCTGAAACATTTCCCTTAAAACCTAAGTAAGTTTTAATTCCATATTTCTCACAAACCCCATCGGCATGCTCGGGCAATTTATATGCTACCATAATTGTAACCCCTTTCTGTTGCAATGTTAAGGGAATATTATTTGTACAATCGCACCCTTCTGGAGTGTATAAAATTTCTGATTCACGAATTTTATTGAATTCATCAACCGTGAAAATTGTAAAAACTTCACAGGGTTCAAAGTATTCGTCTAAAATACTTCCTGTTGTAGGAATCGCTATTTTCATGTTAATTCCCTCCTCAAATTTTATGAGAAACAATTATTACAAGTATTCTTTGTTAATAGCAATTCCAACTATTTAGTTTACAAACAATTCTGACAAAAATCAATTGGAAGTAAATTGCAATATTTTTACCTTTGATTCAGAATTTTAATGGTTACAAACGTGCCCTTCACCCTCATGGTCGTGATGGTGGCAACCTTCGCCTGAGTCGTTAATTTGATCTTTCATAAATGCTTCAGCTACTTGCCTTACATCGCCAGAACAACCACGGTAAACAGCAATTCCATGACGACTTAACACATTCAAAGCCCCATCGCCCATATTTCCTGCAAGCATAACGCTAACACCTTTTTCTTTCAATACCGAAGCGATATTACTCTTACAGCCGCATCCCTGAGGTGAAGGCAATAGCTCAGAGTTAATTATTTGACGATTTTCGTCAGACGTAAAAATTGTATAAAATTCGCAATGGCCAAAATGGCTATCTACAATATTACCCCTTGTTGGTACTGCTACTTTCATTGTCTTGTTCTCCTTTTTTTTGTAAGTATAATTGATGATGATAATTTCCTTCGCGCATCATTTTTTTGCCACACTTGGGGCAATCGATTTCTCTACAAGGCTTCCCTTTGAGATGAGGTATCCGAGTATTACAATCCACACAGATACAAAAGCCCTTATTATCCGCTGAGTCCATCTTTTTCAATTGTTTTATTTAACCTTCTAAGCTTATCAGAAGTGCAATAGGTACACGATTTCGTTTCTGTTTTAGTTATGTTCAACTTTAAGCAACTTTCGCACTTGTACCAGCAATCGTTGGTATGATAATTTCCACCCTCAATAAAAATTGCTTTCCCCTCTACAAATGCCTTTGCAATTGCTCTACGAGCCTTTTCGTAAATACGAGTGAAGGTTGGCCTCGAAACGCTCATCATTTCAGCCGATTGTTCCTGTGTATACCCTTCGTAATCCATTAAGCGAATTGATTCGTACTCCTCATACAAAAGAATAACTGGTTCCAAATCAGTTATTGGAACTCCAAATGGTTTAAATCCCTCCATTACAGGAGGTTTAACAATTAATCGCTTAAGTTTTGGACGTGGCATTTTAAATATCTATGGCGCAAATTTACTAAATGTTTTGAACATATGTTCATTATTATTTATAATTTTGCATCAACTTTATTATTTTTATCATGGAAGACAAAATTCAACAATCCGAAACTCGACAGTTCAAGGCAATTTTTCCTAACACTCTAAATGCAAACGATACCCTATTTGGAGGTCAAGCAATGAAATGGATGGACGAAGTGGCTTATATAACTGCTACGCGCTTTACACGCCAAAAAATGGTTACTGTAAATACCGAAAATATTAAATTCCTAAAAGCCGTTCATCCCAACTCAATCGTTGAGATAATTGGGCGAATAGTAAAAACGACCAATGTCAGGGTAATTGTTCAAGTCCAGATATTTTCGGAAGAGATGTACGGAACAAAAAGGGAGAAAGTGATAGAGGGAATCTTTGTATTAGCCTGTTTAGATGAGGGTATGAGACCAAAACGTATTAATTATCCTCCACACATAACTGTTTCAAACATTTAATACAGAAAGCCAAACAACCAAAATGCTGAACTAGTTATTAAAAAAAATAAGGGTTCGCTAAGATATTACTTAGCAAACCCTTACTAAAATTGCTTAATGATCTTTTGAACTTTCCTATTTCTTTTTTTGAGCAACGGTCAACTCCTGAACCTTTGCAAAGTACATAGCAAACGAGCGATACAAAAAGTGTGTCCATTTGCCAAAAGGAACAATGATTATTGCCCACTGCACCAGCACGGCCAGATGAGCCATAAATAGCCAAAAGTTACTCTCTAAAATATTTAAATCGATAAAAAGGCGTACAAAAAATGCTGTAAAACCCATTAGGAATAACCATATCACAAAAAACCAATCGGATGGCTGCGAGAATTTATGCAACGCCTCGGTTTTCTTTGCTCGCTTTAGAATGAATAGGAATGTTACCACAAATATTATTGCGCTCTCAACATAACCAAGGGCTATAACAAACATATTCTGGGAGCCAAACCAATCGAGAAAAACGGTGGTGAACAGCAACGAAAGGTAGCCAATTACCAAGATAAAGTGCTCAAACCACTTGATTTGTGTCTCTTGAGATTTCTCGCATTCAAGGAATCGCTTTTGGGTAAACATATGAACCAATAGCTCCGAAAAGGCTTGGTAGTAAACCTTAACCGTAGCCTTTACCTTTGGTCTAAAAATGGTATATAACCACATCCTAAAAATGTTAGGAAGAAGAATTATTGCAAAAACTCCTGCAATGGCAAACATCTCGAACAGATGACCGAAATGCATTATTTTCTCCTGATTCCACTCGAGTTTGGCAGCAAAGGCAATTAGACCAACAATAACCAAAAGGAATCCAATGATATATGCTGATAGATGCTTGTATAGCAAGCCCGATAGACCAGTCCAATCGTACTTTGATGTTAACCAACGGCGTAGCGACATCATCAACTCGCCAGGGTGCGCCTGACGTGGGCAATCGGTGCTACATTCGCCACAGTAGTAGCACATCCAAGGTTTTAGCGATGATTTGATATCCTCCTCTAATCCAAGCGTACTGTAACGAACCATTTCGCGTGGGAACGATTCATCTTTAGTAGATAGCGCGCAGATTGCAGTGCAGTTACCACAGTTAAAGCAAAGATGAAAATCTTTAGCACCAAATTTCTTGATTTCTTCAGCAAAATTGGGATTTATATGCGACATAGCTGTTTACTTTTTGAGTTTGTACTTGTAGTAAGTTTCTTCATCGTTCAATCCAGCAGGCTCAACCACGCTGTAACGGTTCATGGTCATCAAGTGCCAAGTTATCAGATTCGATTCGATACCCGTTTTGGCGGCTATCTCAGGAATTGTAAGCGAACTTCCGTTAATCGCTCCAATTATATGATTCCAAATCTCAGGGTACTCTTTCATTCCAACCTTACCCGCCTCAACCTTAGCGCCATGCTCGAGCTCACGTGCCTCAATTTCACCTTTCGACATGAATCCATCAATCATCGATTCAATCTCGTTATCGGTGTATTGAGCAATCTCAATGGCATTGGTAGGACAAACCGGAGCGCAGATACCGCAACCAGTACAGGTTGAGATGTTCACCTCAGCAATCATCTTACCGTTGCTTTCGATTGGTTTAACCGCATCGTACTCGCAAACCTCAGCGCACTTGTTGCACCAAGCGCAAGCATCAGCATTAACCCTTGCAACTATTGGCTCTAGGGCAATTGAACCCTTTCTTAGCACCGCATTTATTTTTGATGCGCCCGATAAGGCCGATTGAACCGATTCGGTTATGTTCTTTGGTCCTTGACAAGCACCACCAATATATACTCCTTTGATTACGGTTTCTACAGGCTTTAGCTTTGGATGGATCTCGTTGAAGAATTTATCGCTTCCAATAGGGATTTTCAGTTTGCTCGATATCTCATTGCTATCAGCACGAGCAACCATGCCAGTTACAAGAACAACCAGGTCAGCATCAAGCGTTAACTCTTTCTTCGAGGTTAAGTAATCCTTTACTCTAATTGTAGGTTTGCTATCCTTTAACTCAACAACGGGTGGCTCCTTCTCCTCAAATTTTATGTAGATATCACCTTTTCTCGATGATTCAAGATAAAGCAGTTCCTGCTTTCCGTAAGTTCTAATATCGCGATGAATATGAAATGCCTTTACACCCTCAAACTTCTCATGCACCCTCAACGATGAATGAACTGCTGCTGTGCAGCATTGGCGCGAGCAGTACTTGTTATCGCCTTTCGATTGGCGATTTCCAACGCAATAGATATAAGCAACCGATTTAACGGGCTTTCCGTTGTGAACCAGCTTACCATTACTCGATTCGATAAGCTTATTAAAATCCTGAAGAGTGATAACATTCTCCGAAAGTTTATACCCGTATTCGCCCTCTTGGGGTTGATAAAAGTCAAATCCAGTTGTTACCAACACTGATCCAACGTTGAGCTTAAGCAACTCCTCACCAACATTAACATCCATAAAAAAGTTACCGATACTTCCCGATACTTTTCCAAGTATAGCATTTGTAAATACGGTAATATTGCTCAACTGCTTAATGCGCTGATTAAGCCTTTCGATAACCTCGCTCCCATTCTCGCCAGTCATAAAGAGTTTGCCAGTGTTGGCAATTTTACCTCCAACCTTACTCTCCTTTTCGATTAAGTAAACATGGCTGCCCATACGGGCTAGGTCAATTGCGGCTCTCATTCCAGAAACACCTGCACCAATAACTGCAACTGCCTTTTGAGTAGTAATCTCAATACTCTCAAGCGCCTCGGAGTGCGAAACCCGACCAATACCGGCTCTGATAAGACCATAAGCTTTAATCGTAGCATCCATAGGCTTATCGGAGTGTGCCCATGAGCACTGCTCACGAACGTTTACTTGAGCATAGTTATAGGGATTAATCCCTGCCCTTTCAGCAACACCGCGGAAAGTATGAGTATGAAGTTTGGGAGAGCAAGATGCAACCACAATCGCATCGAGCTGCTTCTCGTTAATATCATTGATCATATCCTTTTGATTGGCATCAGAGCAGGCAAACATTACATCTTTTGATATAATTACGCCGTCCTCTTTTTCCATCAATTTGCCAAGCTGCTCAACATCTACATAATCGGAGATGTTACCGCCGCAATGGCATATATAGACTCCTATTCTTTGTTTCATTTCGCTACGATTATAAATTATTCACATAACTTGCTGCCTCTGATGCTGCAGATCCTGCCGATAGAATTGAATCGGGGATATCCTTTGGTCCAGCGGCTGTTCCCGCAACAAATACCCCTTCGATGCTAGTTAGCGATGGACTTACAAGCTCATCAATCTGCTTAATAAAGCGTTGATCGTCGAGTTCAAGTTTTTGGTTTGTAAATACCTTGGTAATCTCATTATTAGGAAGAACACCTACCGAAAGCACCACCAAATCGTGCTTTGCCTCCTTAAGCGTTCCTGTGGTAACATCCTCGTAGCGAAGAATTAAATCGCCGCTGTTATCGTCCTTTTGGGTGATTTTAGCAATCTTTCCCTTAATGAAACTTACGCCCATCCCTTTGGATTGATGGAAGAACTCCTCGTAACCCTTACCAAATGCTCTAATATCCATGTAGTAAATGGTAATATCAGCCATTGGTAGCGCACCCATTAGCAATTGCGCTTGTTTGATAGAGTACATACAGCAAATCTGCGAGCAGATTGGGTTATTCGAGCACTCGGTGGTACATCCCATACCATGTTCAATACTTGAATCCCTTGAACCTGTGCAAAGCACATAGGCAATCTTATCGGGTACTTTACCATCGCCGGGGCGAAGAACGTTGTTGAATGGACGAGTTGGAGCAATTAAGCGGTCCATTTGCATGGCATCAATCACGTTTGGATATTTGCCATAGCCGTATTGAGGCTTATTCTCAGGTTTAAAGAGTTTGAATCCTGTTGATACAATCACTGATTTTGCTTCGGAAACAACAACTTCATCCTTTTGAGAGAAATCGATAGCCTCGGCAGGACAAGCAGAAACGCACTGATGACACTCACGACAGTTGCTGCAATCGAGACAACGATCTGCGCTTAGCTTAACTTCAGCTTCGCTGAAAGTCTTCTCAACATCCTCAAAATCCTTTACACGCTTGTTTGCATCACGAAGAGTTTCGTGAACTGGGTTGGCAAATTTGATATTATCGCGATGCAAAACCTTCGATTTATCTAATGCTGGGAGCTTATCGCCAAATTCAAAATCTTCAGGATTTAATCCATTAAGGAATTTATCAATATAAAACGCTGCGCGTTTTCCTTGTCCAGCCGCCTCAATAATGGTTGATGCACCAGTAACCCCATCGCCACCTGCAAAAACAAGCGAATTTGAAATCTGCAAAGTTTTTGCATTAACCTTTATTGTGCCGTTCTTATTCAAATCAACTTCATTCGAGAAGATCGAAGTTGAAGGCTGTAAACCAATTGCCTCAACAACAAAATCAACATCCTCAAAGTACTCTGAACCATCGATAGGAACTGGACTTCTTCGGCCACTGGCATCAGGTTTATCAAGTTTCATCTTGATTAGCTGAACCTTTGTAAGTTTACCGTTCTCGCCAATGAATTTAATAGGATTACGAAGAATAAGAATCTCAACTCCTTCCTCCTCGGCCTCCTTAATCTCAGGGGCAAAGCAAGGCATCTCCTCGCGACTACGACGATAAACAACGGTAACCTTCGATGCGCCTAAGCGTAACGCGGTTCTTGATGCATCGATGGCAGTATTTCCACCACCAATAATCATTACTTTCTTCCCTGTTAAATCATCCCTGTCGCCAATATTGGCTTTTTGAAGGAAATCAAGACACGAAGCAATCCCTTTTAGATTTGCGCCTTCGATACTTAGGCTGAAAGTATTATGGGTTCCAACCGAAATAAATACGGAATCGAAGCCCATGCCCTTTAGCTTAGCAAGGCTTTCGACTTTATGATTTACCTCTATCTCAACACCAAGTGATGTTATATTTTGAATATCTCTTTCAACAACGCTTTTGGGTAAACGATACTCAGGAAGAGTTAGCATTAGCATACCGCCAGCTTTTGGGGCTGCTTCAAATATTTTTACTGAATGACCTTTTAATGCTAGATGATAAGCGGCTGTTAGCCCAGCAGGACCCGAACCTATAACTGCTATTCGTTTTCCAGTGCTTGGTTTAGTTGTTCTTTCTGGTGCTTGAGGATATTTGTTATAGTAATCCTCAGCAAAAAATCTTTTTATCCTTCGGATATCAACTGGAGCCTCAAGGCTACCCCTTGTACACTCGCTTTGGCAAGGAGCGTAACAAGCACGACCTAAACTGCCGGGGATTGGTATATCCTCGAGGTGAAGGTGCATGGCATCCTCGTACTGCCCATTTCGCACAAGCGAAATGTAACCGTAAGGTTTTACTCCACCGGGGCACTCATTAATACAGGGAGCTGATGCATCCTGACGATCGATTGATGCAATTCTTGGGTTTGCAAGGTTAAATGGAATATAGGCCACCTTTCGACCAGCAAGATTAGAATTATACTCATCAACACGAACCTCGGGGCAAGCAAATTCGCACTCCTGACACCCAGTACAAACCTCAGGCTTTACAAAGCGAGCCTTACGGTTAATATTTATATCAAATGACTTATCTTTTTTCTCAATTTCCCTAATCTGGCTATTCAGCATAAGGGTAATATTAGGATGTCGTGCGGTTTCAGACATCTTTGGGGTGGTAATACACGCAGCACAGTCGAGGGTTGGGAAAACCTTACTAAGCTGAATCATCTTGCCTCCAATGGAAAGGTCTTTTTCTACCAAAAGAACCTTGTAGTCCATATCGGCAAGGCTCAGTGCTGCCTCTTGACCGGCAATTCCACCACCCACTACTAGGGCATCGTATGTTTTTTTATTTTCTGACATTGGCTAAGATTTAAACTAAATCTTCATTTTCTTACTTTGTGAAACTTTGTGTGCACTTAGTGTTCTTCGTGGTTAAATCTTCAACCACTAAGTAGCACGAAGGATTTCACGAAGTACACGAAGGATTTAACTTGGTTTATAATTATCGCTTTCAGCACTTCCCAATTCAGAAAGTATCTTCGAGAAGTTCCCCATATGACTTACAAATGGTTCGGCGCAAACGGAGCAAAGCGCAGCCATTCTTATCCTTTTGGGGTTGATGTTATTCTCCTTCATCATCTTTTGCGATTCCACAATGATGGTATTTGTATGCTCAGCACATTTTGGGCTATATGAGCACTCGTGCCCATCGGCAGCGATAAACACACCATCGAACCCTTGCTTGAACGCACGCATTATCCAACGGGGTTTTATTCCCGATGAGCATGGCAAACTAATTACATATACTGATGGTGAGTAGTGTAGCTTTCGTAACCCAGCCTGATCAATCCCCGGATCGGAGATTTTATCGGTTGAGAAAACTAATATTTTTGGTGAAAAGGTTTCGGTAGACATATCAATTTTTATCAGAGTAAAGAGATGTATCTAGATATTTCAATACTTTAAATAAAAAATATGAGTCGTACCAAAACTGGCAGACTCACATTCTTTTAATTAAGCCTTTTTAAGGAATAATCTGCTGTAGCTATCCTCCTCAACAATGCCGAGGAACTCATGCTCCATCTTTTGGCACCACTTTGGAATATCGTGCTTTGTTCCTTCATCGGATGATAGAATCTCCATAATTTCACCTGATTCGATATCACCAATTGCCTTTTTAGCAGCTAAAAGTGGACCTGGACAAGCGGTTCCACGAGCATCAACAGTTTGATTTGCCTTAAGGCCTTTTAATTCTTCGGTTGTCATATTATTGCTGTATTTGTATTAGATAAATAGTTGAATTTTACTCTCCTCTGCGTCAGATAGGAATGTACCAACACCGCAGATATTCATTTTAGGATAATCGATAAGTTCCTCCTTTTTGAATCCCATAAGATCCATAGACATCTCACAAACGTTAATCTCAACGCCTAGTTCGCCTGCAATTTGGAATAGCTCAGGAAGCGTTTTAACGCCTTTCTTCTTCATTAAACCTTCGAGCATTGCTTTACCCATTCCACCCATGTGCATCTTCGAAAGTTTTACCTTCTTTGCTCCTTTGGGTAGCATCATTCCAAACATTTTGGACATGAAATTCTTTCCTTTAACATTCTTTTTAGGATCTCTTAAAGCAGCAGTTGCCCAGAAAGTGAAGAATAGTTTTACTTCCATATCCATTGCTGTAGCTCCAGTTGCAATAATCATAGCGGCCATTAGCTTATCGAGCTCGCCAGAAAAAACTACCAAAGTCATTTTATCTTTACGGCCCTTTTCAAGTTTACCAACCTGCTTTTTTAGCGCCTCAAGTTGTTTCTCAAATTCAATATCCATATGTTTGTCTGATAAGGTTAAAGTAGTTTCTGTTAATAAAATAACACTACGCAAATGTAACTGGTTCTAATAAGAATATTGGATGCTTATCACGTGATATCCCTTACTCGAGTGTGTGAGATTTATCACATATAAAAACAAAAAGGTATATTTGTCTAGTTAAATGACCGATAATGGCAAAAGAATGTGGATTTTGTAATGTTTACGCTGCCGAGTTTCTAACCTCTTTCGAGAAAGACAAACTCGAAAATACTTGTGCACACATCAAGTTTAAAAAGGGTGAAGTTGTATTTCGAGAAGGGACTCTTGCTACAAATATTGCTTATCTTAAATCCGGGCTAGTTAAATTGCATATGAAGGGCCCATCGAGCGATAAGATTCTACGATTGATGAAAGCTCCATCATACTTAGGACTTCCAACTACAATTGGTGAAAAGGTAAACCATTACTCAGCAACCGCACTTACAGATGCTCAAGTTTGCTTTATCTCCCTAGATATATTCAAGGATTTTATTTTTAAAAATGGGAGCTTTGCTTACGAAATCATTCTAGACCTATGCCGAAATGAACTTGCAGATTATCAGAGGTATGCCAACATGTCTCAAAAGCAACTACCTGGTCGATTAGCTGAAATATTACTCTGCATGTCTCATGAACTCTACAAATCAAATAAGTTTGAATTACCCCTTAATATTAATGAGTTATCCGATTTTATAAGCACTTCGAGAGAAAGTGTTAGTCGAATGCTGAGCGAATTCTCAAAAGAAGGGATTATTGCAATGAATAAAAAGGAGTTGACAATTCTTAAAGAGGATATGCTTGAGAAGATTAGCCTTAAAGGATAAACAAGTAGCAAATTGCTTAAAAGTCAATTACTTCAACCAAAAAAAACACCCAAGTTAAACTTGGGTGTTTTCTATTTTCAATATTCCTATTGTTAAAACTCGAATATTTTATCCACTTCAGGGTTATGAAGAGTCTTTGTGCTATTATGGTGAAACTCATTGGTATTGCTATGATAGTGATAATCTTTCGACCACTCACCATGGTTTAAAGCAATTTGTTTAATAGCATCAGCAATGTATTCAACCTCTTTATCGGTTGTAGTTGGGTGAATCGACCAACGAATCCAACCGGGCTTTTTCGATAGGTCGCCAGTGTTGATTAAGCAAGTAATCTCATCCGACTGCTCTTTGGTTACATGCAAAAGGAAATGTCCATATGTACCAGCACAAACGCAGCCACCACGCACCTGCACACCAAAGCGATCGCTAAGCATTTTGGTTAAAAGGTTGTAATGTACATTCTCAATATAAAGTGAGATTGCACCAATTCGATTCTTTGCCTCTTTTGCCAAAATATTAACTCCAGGAATTCCTTCGAGTCTGCTAAATGCAAGTTCAACAAGTTCCTTCTCGCGCTTGTGAATATTGTCAACTCCCATCTTCTCCTTTAGCTTAATCGATAATGCTGCACGAATAGTCTCAAGGAAACCGGGCGTACCGCCATCCTCGCGTTGTTCAATATTATCGATATACTTATACTCTCCCCAAGGATTTGTCCAATCAACAGTACCACCACCGGGTTGATCGGGAACTGGGTTATGGTACAACGATGAATCAAATATCATGATACCTGAAGAACCGGGTCCGCCAAGGAATTTGTGAGGCGAGAAGAAAATGGCATCAAGTTTCTCCATTGGATCAGCAGGATGCATATTCATTGCCACGTAAGGGGCTGATGCAGCAAAATCCACAAAACAAAGGCCTTGCTCCTCGTGCATTACCTTTGCAAGCTGATGATAAGGGTTAATTATCCCTGTAACATTACTACATGCGCTAAAAGAGCCAATTTTTAATGGCCGATTTTTATATTTTCGAACTACTTCGCGAAGTTTTTCGGGTGAAACAAGCAGATTCTCGTCGGGTTCAACCACTATAACTTCGGCTGTTGTTTCGTACCATGAGGTCTGGTTTGAGTGGTGCTCCATATGTGTTACAAACACAATTGGTCTATCCTCAGGATTTTTATAAACAGTTTTATTCTTTAATCCTAAAATACGCTGAAACTTATTGATAACAGCAGTCATCCCAAACCCACACGAGATGATAACATCACTTGGCCCAGCATTTACATGCTTTTTTATTATTTTTTGAGCCAAATGATAAGAGTCGGTCATGAATTTTCCTGCCTCGCTGCTCTCAGTATGAGTGTTGGCAACCATCGGACCAAACTGGTTGAGCATCTTTTCCTCAATTGGGCGATAAAGGCGACCACTGGCAATCCAATCGGCATAAATCATCT
The DNA here is from genome assembly GCA_964390565.1 of uncultured Rikenellaceae bacterium. Classification (GTDB taxonomy): domain Bacteria; phylum Bacteroidota; class Bacteroidia; order Bacteroidales; family Tenuifilaceae; genus UBA8529. The sequence goes on along the minus strand of CAYMII010000010.1, from coordinate 38,712 downwards.
GCTGTTTGCCATATGGCGATTCGAAGGTAACATCGATACCAACTATATTTTTTCGAAACTGCTCAAAGTATTTTTCTAGTTCGCTCATACACTGATATTTATTTCAACAAACTGGTCTTAAAAAATCTTGCCCGAAAGTATATAAAAAATTAGATATCCATATATGACAACAATCAGATTTGTTGTTAAACATACATCTTCTTAAGCTCTTCATAGCTAGGAATTGCAGTAAGTTGCCGTGAAGTTGAACTTTCAAAATCAATTTGCACACAAAAATGAAATAGGCCGTTAGTCAAAATTAGAATTGGTGCTTTAAACAGAATGTTATACCTCGATATTTGCTGCAGAACGCTTTGATTAATAGATACATCAGGCGCTTTACACTCAACAACAACAAATGGTTTTCCATCAGATTTAAAAACAACAATATCTGCTCGGTGATTTACTCCATTAATTGTGAGTGGATGCTCCACTGCTATCAAACTTTTGGGATATTTACGATCGTTTAATAAGTAGCCAATAAACTGCTGGCGAACCCACTCCTCTGGGATAAGCGCAACGTATTTCATTCGAACCTCATCGAAAATTTGCTGTTGACCATCAACAATCCTCGTTTTAGATGGATAATCAGGAAGATTCAACCTTTGCATCGACAAATATTTTAATACAAAATTGATATATTTTTTGGATATACTTTCTACAATCTTTGATTTCTATTAATGTATGATCAATAACCACGGAGACACTGAGAGCACAGAGAACAAATGAGAATTAATAAGTTTAACATTTACAGACAATAAGATTACTTGAAATGCATTTGGTTTTGTAAGTGTTAAATGAGCTATACTGGATTTACACTTTGTTTAAAGAAAAAACTCAGTGTTCTCCGTGTCTCCGTGGTGAATAATTAGTCCCTTTCACCTCAAATAGTTTTTTTTTCTTATATTGATTGCAAAATCAGCTGAAATAGGTTGAATCGTCTAATTGCAACCTCGATACGGGTCAGGAAAAATGCGTACTTTTGCCAAAATTTGAAAGATTATGAAAACAAAAGAAGAGATCGTAGCGAATTGGTTGACACGCTACACAGGAGAGACACTCGAAAATTTCGGTTCGCACATTCTATTGACTAATTTCAGGGGTTACCTTGAATACTTTGCCCAATATTGTGGTACTGAAATTGTCAACCCAACAGCAAATATGCCTTGTGCAACAGCCAACGGAATCACAATGATTGACTTTGGCATGGGTAGTCCAAACGCAGCAACCATAATGGATTTACTTAGCGCAGTTAATCCAAAAGCCGTTTTATTCCTTGGTAAATGTGGTGGTCTTAAAAGAAAGAACGAAGTGGGTGATTTTATCCTACCCATAGCAGCTATCCGTCACGAAGGAACATCTAACGACTATATGCCTCCCGAGGTACCAGCACTTCCAGCATTTAACCTACAACGCGTAGTTTCATCAACTATTCGTAATAAAAATAAGGATTACTGGTCTGGTACAGTGCTAACAACAAACCGTAGGGTTTGGGAGTACGACGAAGACTTTAAAGAATACCTCAGAAAAACGAGAGCAATGGCCATTGATATGGAAACTGCTACTATCTTTACAGTGGGTTTCTACAACGAGATACCAGCAGGTGCTTTGTTGCTAGTAACCGATCAACCAATGATTTCTGAAGGTGTAAAGACTGTTGAGAGCGATAAAAAGGTTACCAGTTTGTTCGTTGAAGAGCAAATTCAAATAGGAATCCAATCGCTTACACGACTTATAAATAATAGTGAATCGGTAAAACACCTTCGTTTTTAAAAACGAATAGGTTAAATGGCTAAGAAGAGGACATCTGTTGAGGCTTACGCCGAGGTTATTAGCGATCTAAAAAAGAAGATATACAAACCAGTATATTTTCTCACTGGCGACGAATCGTACTACATCGATATGATTGCCGATTATATTACCGAGAATGTGTTGGAAGAATCCGAAAAGGCGTTCAACCAATCCATTCTTTTTGGTAAGGATCTCGATGTGCCAGCAATTATTAACGCTGCGCGCAGGTTTCCAATGATGTCCAACTATCAGGTAATCATAGTGAAAGAGGCTCAAAATATTAAGAAAATTGAGGATCTTGAGATCTACCTGAAAGCACCGCTAAAATCCACCATCTTAGTTATCTGCCAAAAGCTAAAGCAGGGCGACTCAAAGGGTAAATCAGATAAGAGCCGTAAGTTGATGACTCTTGTTGAGAAGATTGGGGTGCTTTTCGAATCAAAAAAACTTTACGATAGCCAAATTCCTGCTTGGATTACACAATACCTTGCCGAAAAGGGAATCTCCATTGCTCCTGTTCCTGCAAATCTGCTCAACGAGTTTTTGGGCAACGATTTGAGCAAAATCTCCAATGAACTCGAGAAACTCATTATCACTCTGCCTTTAGATAATAAGAAGATTACCGTTGAGCATATTGAACGAAACATTGGACTTAGCAAGGATTTCAACCGTTTTGAGTTAACAAAATCGCTCGGCGAACGAGATATTTTAAAGGTTAATCGAATAGCCGATTACTTTGCTAAAAATCCATCGAGCAACCCAATGGTGTTAACCTTAACCGCAATTTATCAGTACTATGTTAAGATATTCCGCTACCATTTCTTAAAAGATAAATCACCTTCAAATGTAGCTTCTGAACTTGGTATTAACCCTTATTTTACAGACGAGTATAAGAACGCTGCGCGTATTTACAATCCCCGTAAATGCGTTGATGTATTCTCGATGCTTCGCGAATATGATATGCGTGCAAAAGGGCTAAACAACGACTCAACCGAAGATGGCGAGCTGCTCAGAGAACTTGTGTTTAAGATAATGCATTAACAATTTTGTGTTGCTGTGTAATGTGTTGCTGTGGGGCTGTTTTTTCTTCACAACCCTCTGAATTCTGACTTCTTACTTCTGAAATCTTTTGTATATTGTCTGTTGTCTGAAATCTTTCATCTAATTACAACAACCTATATTTATCATTCCACGAATTATTACTTTTGTAAAAGATCAAACGCTTTCGAAAATGACACTCTTTATAATAGTTGCCACCGTAATAATCTCGATGCTTGCATTCTCAAATCCGCAGGTAATGGATAAGTTGCTATTCAGTCCATACAAAACAATCCATAACAAAGAATGGCACAGGCTTTTAACACATGGCTTTGTGCATGCCGATTACGTTCATCTGTTTATCAATATGTATGTGCTTTATTCCTTTGGAACAGCAGATGAGTACATATTTAAAGGGCTACAGGAGGCTGGTTACATTTCCAGTTGGGTACTTCATTATTGTGTTCTCTATTTTGGGGGGATAGTTATAGCATCTCTTACTACTCTTAAAAAACATAAGGATAATTACTACTATCAAAGTGTTGGAGCATCAGGAGCCGTATCGGCAGTGGTGTTTACTTTCATCTTTTTCGACCCAATGCAGAAATTGCTATTCATGTTTATCATTCCAATTCCAGCATTCGTTTTTGGTATCCTATATCTTGCTTATTCTCACTATATGAGCAAAAAGGGGAATGATTTCATTAACCACGATGCACACTTTGTTGGGTCGGTGTTTGGCTTAATTTACCCGCTACTTATCAATCCCAAATTAATTTCAGTATTTTTGGGAAGACTAGGGATTATCTAAAGTAAAATGACAGAAGTTAAAATTCTTCCATTAGGTCTAGAAACTGAGCAATTCAAATTTGTTGTGATAGTTACCAGATATCAAAACAAATGGGTATTTGTTAAGCATCGCAAAAGGGACACTTGGGAAATCCCCGGTGGCCATATCGATGATGGCGAAACGCCCGATGAAGCAGCAAGCAGGGAGTTAATAGAGGAAACTGGCGCTGTAAAATTCAAAATCAACCCTTTTTGCGATTACTCTGTGTTGAAAGGCGAAAAATTCGGCGTTAGCAGGTTATATTTTGCAACAATCGATGAGATTGGCCCTTTGCCCGAAAGTGAAATTGGCGAAGTTGCATTCTTCGATGCAGTTCCAGAGAAACTGACACATGCAGAGATACAACCCATTTTATTTAAGGCGGTATTAGACTCGATACAATAGATGCAGCCCAAAAGGTACATATGGTTTAATGGCGATATGCCCAGCATCGATACTCCAATACTTGGAGTAACAAATCGCTCATTCGCCTATGGCGATGGGCTTTTCGAGACCATTCATGCCTTTGGCACACAGGGTCGGCATATAAACCTTCATCTTGCAAGGTTAAAACGTGGGATGGAAATTCTGAATATGGATATCCCCCCATTTCTTGATGAGCAAATGCTTTCGAAAGAGATTACGCGATTACTCAATAAAAATAGGATATTTGAGAGTGCAAGGGTAAGATTAACAGTCTACAGAAACCATGGGGGAAAATACATTCCTCAAAACAATAGTGCAGGAATTATAATGGAGGTTGAGCCCTTGGATATAAATATGTATCAGCTAAATAGCAAGGGATATATCATTGAACTTTACGATGAGATAAAGAAACCCATAAATCCATTATCATCAATCAAAAGTTGTAATTCGTTACATTATGTGCTCGCTGGTATCTTTATGAAGAATAACAATGTCAACGACTGCCTTTTGGTAAACGAGCATAATAGGGTTGCCGAGGCTATTTCATCGAATGTGTTTATAGTTAAAGGTGACAATATTTATACTCCATCAATTTCGGAGGGATGTATCCCCGGTATAATGCGCGAAGTAGTTATAAAAGTGGCGCCTCAACTGGGGTTGAAAGTAAGCAATCAGGTAGCAATCCCAATACAAGCGCTAAACGATTGCGATGAAATATTTTTAACAAATGCAATTAATGGAATAAGATGGGTTGCCGCTTTTCGCCAACAGCGATACTTTAATAAGGTTAGCAAACTACTAACTGATGCAATAAATCGAAATACTTTCCCAGATCAGTTAAAGGATGGGTCTTCGGGGTAAAGTGTCCAAGGCTTAAAGTTTGAGCCCATTTCACGAACAGTATCAATCCACAAATCCTCAGAGGCAGTAAATATTTTAACTGGATGTATTTTAGTTACAACCCATGAGCCCTCTGAAATCTCTCTATCAAGCTGCTCTACCGACCAGCCCGAATAGCCAACAAAGAAAAGGATTTGCTTAGGTGTAATCTTTTTTGCTTCGATTAGCGATTTAATAAACTCGAAATCGCCTCCCCAAGAAATGTTATCAGATATGTGACTAGTTTTTGGAACAATATCGCCAAGGGTGTGAATAAAGTGAATGCTTTTAGGGCTTACGGGACCACCCAGAGATATTTTAGCATCAAAATCAGGAAAATCGGGTAAAAGATCTGATAGTTTGTAATTTAGAATTCGGTTTAACACAAATCCAACCGTTCCATTCTCGTTATGCTCAACGATTAAAATAACCGAACGCTTGAAGTTTAAGTCAATCAAGCCAGGTTCTGCAATAAGTATTTTCCCTTGCTCTGGAGAAATCTTATCGTAGTTAACTTTGAAAAAATCAAAATTCAGTTCTGCTGACATATTGACTTGATTTTTATCAAAAACAAAATAACAAAAAATAAGCCAAACCATTGACTTATTTTTTGTTAAATGAAAATTATGCCTAATAAAGTTTTGGGTATCGCTTTGGGTTAGCCTCGTTCATCATCGAATAAATACCATCAAAAACATCCTCAGCATTTGGGTTTGAGAAGTAATCGCCATCGGATGCAAATGCGGGTCGATGCTCCTTAGCAGTAATGGTTTTGGGTGCAGAATCGAGATGGAAGAATCCTCCCCTCTCCTCTAAAACCTTTTGCATCATGAATGATGTTGCGCCTCCGGGAACATCCTCATCAAAGAAGACTACTCTATTGGTTTTCTTTATCGATTCCAATACTACATTTGGAAGGTCGAATGGCAACAAAGTTTGTACATCTATCAGTTCTACTGATATTCCAAAATCGGTTAGCTGCTGAACCGCATCTTGTGCAATACGCACACAACTTCCATAGGTAACCAATGTCAAATCTTTGCCTTCGGCAAGCACTTCAGGTACACCAAGCGGAATCCTATACTCACCAAGATTTTCGGGTCGACGCTCCTTTAATCTATAACCATTCAACGGCTCAATTACCAAAGCAGGATCATCTCCTTCGAGAAGAGTATTGTAGAAGCCTGCCGCTTGAGTCATATTTCGAGGAACACAAACATAAACACCGCGAATTGAGTTGATAACCATACTTAACGGTGAGCCAGAATGCCAAACACCCTCAAGTCGGTGCCCACGCGTACTAACAATTAGCGGAGCCATTTGCCCACCCTTGGTTCTCCAACGAGTTGTTGCAAGGTCATCGCTCATGGTTTGAAGCGCGTAGAGCAAGTAGTCGAAGTATTGAATTTCGGCAACAGGTCTAAAACCTCTTAGGGCAAGCCCTAATCCTTGGCCCATAATGGTTGCTTCTCGAATTCCAGTATCGGTAATCCTTATTTCGCCATACTTTGCTTGAAGTCCTTCATATGATTGATTTACGCCACCAATCTTACCTAAATCCTCACCAAATGCAACTAACAGAGGGTTTTTCTTAAACAGAATATCCCAGTTATCGCGTAAAACTTCACGCCCATTTACCATTGGAGAGTTTTCGCTAAAAATAGCCTTTACCTCCTTTACATTGATTGATGCACGCTCAGTTTCGCAGAAAAGATGAGAGCTATACCTATCGTTACCGTCATCATTATTCCTTTTTAACCAAGCCGAAAGATCGCTTTGAAGCTTAATTCGCATCGAGCAATCGGTACAAACATGTCGCAGAATTTTCTTTGCAGCGCTCATGTTATCCTTGCGGATTGGATTGGCTATCTTTTTAAGATCTTCAGTTATAATACCTACCTTATCGATATGCTCACGTTTACAGTAACATGAACGGTTATCGATAATCTTAATCAGCTCGTCACGCTCCCTTTTAATAGGATTGGTAAAATCAAGCCAAGCCTTATTTCTAGCCTCTTTGGCTTTATTTGCAGACTCTTGCTCAATGGCAACTAGCTCATCTTCCTTAGCAATTCCTTCTTTAATAATCCACTCCTTAAAGCGACGGTTACAATCGAACTCAACCTCCCATTTCAATCGCTCTTCGGACTTGTAACGTTCATGCGAGCCAGATGTAGAGTGGCCTTGAGGTTGCGTTACTTCTGTGATATGGAAAAGAACAGGAACTTGTTCCTTTCGGCATCGTTCAACGCCCTCGGTAAAAACTCTTACCATTTCGGGGTAATCCCAGCCTTTTGCTCTATAGATAAGCAATCCCGTTTTATCGCCTTCCTTTTTCTCAAACCCACTAATAAGTTCCGAAATATTGCCCTTTGTGGTTTGATAATCGCGAGAAACGGATATTCCATACCCATCGTCCCAAACGGCAAGAGCCATGGGTACTTGCAAAACCCCTGCGGCGTTAAGCGTTTCAAAGAAATGCCCCTCGGATGTACTTGCATCGCCAATGGTTCCAAAAGCAACCTCGTTTCCACCTTTAGTAAATTTATTAAATGAGGCTAATTCTTTATTTAACCTGAAAAGTTTAGATGCATATGCCAAACCAAGCAAACGAGGCATCTGCCCTGCTGTTGGCGACATATCGGGAGAACTATTTTTCATGGAGGTTAAATCCTTCCATGTCCCATCGTCGTTTAAACTCCGAGTTGAAAAGTGATTATTGAATACCCTACCTGCATTCCCTGGATTCAATTTGATATCGGTTTGCCCATAAAGCTGTGCAAAGAATTCTTCGGCTGAAAACAATCCTGCAGCCATCATAAATGTTTGGTCGCGGTAGTATCCCGACCGCCAATCGCCATTTTGAAATGTTTTTGCAAACGCAATTTGAGCAAGCTCTTTTCCGTCGCCAAAAATGCCAAACTTCGCTTTACCTGTTAGCACCTCTTTACGTCCTAAAAGGCTTATTTCGCGGCTTAAAACCGCCAATCGATAATCATTAAGGATTTCCTCTTTAGAATACTTATTGCTGTTTGCACCCATTTTAATACTATTTTTCATGTGTTTAAAAATTGCTATACCTCAGAATATCAATGGCATTCATTTTTTGTATTAAGTTTAAGTTCAAGAATGCACACATGGAATGTCCATATTTTAATCATTGCGCTTGGTGTAAGACTTTACATGGACATTTCAAACTATTTTTGATTTTCTAAGAGGTAAACAACGATTTGTATCAAAAGTTTATTCGATACAAAAAGAGATTAATTAAAACGGAAAGACTAATCTAGAAGGTAGGACAAGGTATTGCCTTGTAACGTTTTTTTGTTCTTACTTTAAATTCGTAGATAACGGAGATCTCGTGTGAGCCTCCAGAACTAAAACCTAACCGAGAAATAGTAAAATCGTAACTATAAGCAACGCTAATTTGCTGCATTTTATATCCAACCATAAATGCGATGGCATCGTATTTTTTAAATTTACTAGATACAGGTAAACCCCTGTACCAAACTCCGAAGTTGATTGGATCCTTAAATACATAAACACCAAGATCAAGTTGTTTGTAATCACCCTGCTGCTTATAGTAGAATGCCCCGGTTATACTCTCCTCAATCTTACTAAGCAAAAACCCCCTGATTACCTTTCTAACTCCCCCATAAACAGAAAACTTAAAAGGCAAACGTGATTGATCGTTATAGAACGAAGTTGTTGGTCTCAACATATGATCCCATGAAAACCCGACCCAAATATTATCAGAATAAGCTAATAGCGATGAGGCAACATCAATGTCATTAGTTGATGTATTTCCCGGAGGAACTACAGAGGTATTCTGACCACTAAGTTCATCCCCAAAAACAAGTTTAGAAAAGTCGATTGAGGTTTGAAGCACATAAAATCCTAGACCCGGTCTAACATGCCACTCTGAAATAGGGGTAAAATCATATGAGTAAAGTAAACCTCCTCGGGTATTACCAAGATTCCCTGAACCTGCAACATCTCGAATAATATTAAACCCAAGTCCACTATGGAAGTTGATAAAATTATGATCCCACGAAAGGCTATAGGTTTGATAAGCATCTTTTACAGCCATCCATTGATTTCGGTAGTTCAAAACCGTTCTATGACCTGCAATACCTCCAGCAAACGATGGCCCAAGAAAAAGTGGACTTGAGTAGAATTGTGTGAAACTAGGATCTTGAGCTCTCGAAGAAAGGCCAAGAATAATAAAAACGAATAAAGTCAAAAATCTTTTCACTACAACTCTACATTAAGTCAAAACAAAATTATACATAAAAATAGTAATAATTAAATTACCTTAATAAGGTAACGTTACCCTTCCTATCAAAGGATCTACCATTAGTATATTTACCAATAGCCCTCCAGATATAAACCCCTTGGTCGCAAAGTTTACCTTTATAGTAACCATCCCAGCCAATCTTAACATCAGTCGATTCAAACATTTGTTCACCCCAACGATTGAAAATCATCAATTTATATTCAACAACACCATCGTGAACAGGGTGGAATACTTCATTTTTATAATCAACATCATCATAAACACCTCCGTTTGATCCATTTTTATTAGGAACAAATGCATTGGGGAAATCAACCTTTCCAACACCCTCAACCCAAACTGCTGGGAAAACGGACACATAATCCTGACATCCGCCTAATGTATCATGAGCATAGGCTCTTAGGCTAATTCTAAACTCTCCAAGTTCATCGTATTTGTGAACAGGGTCCTTATCTGTTGATAATGTTCCATCGCCTAAATCCCATTCATACCTATGAGCAAACTTGGTTAAGTTGTAAACATGTACTTCTGCATTTGGTAACATAACTCTATTCGGAAATACCTTAAATCCTGCAATAGGGTTCTGGAATACCCTAAATGTTTTATAGTAGAACGATGTTCCACCATCTCCATCTACTTTTAATTTAACTATATAGTAGCCTGGTTCTGTAAATGTTTTAATAGGCTCTACTTCAGTAGACGTAGTACCATCTCCAAAATCCCATAAGTAATTCTTTCCATACTGAGATGCATTTACAAAATGCACTTCCAATGGAGAACATGATTCATAGATGTTTGCATCAAAGAAAGGAATTGGTAATGCTGGCAATAGCCTTAGTATGTTGCTAGTAGTACTACTACATCCATGAGGAGCATCAATTCTTAAGTTAACATTATAGATATTATCATTACTATTCGGACCCCATTTCAAGTAAGTGTGATCGCCTGGATTCTTCAAGTTTGACGTAAATCCATCCCCAAAGTCCCAGCTATATGACCATGCGTCTGCTGCAGGTGAGGATTGGTTACTGAAATTAAATGTTGCATCGGGGAAAATCTTTAACGGTGGGTTAATACCAAAGTTAGCAACTGGTGTAGCAAAAACTGTTACTGGAACAATTGTATCATCCTCACAATCGTAAGCAGAAATTGATTTCAGATATACATCAAATACCTTATCGGTCTCAGTAATATTAACAAATCTATGATTTGGAGACATTAAGTTGGAGTTTGTACCATCCTTAAAATTCCACTGATAGAAATAACCATTATCGCTAGTGCCTGTAAAATTAACCATAAGCGGGCTACAACCATCCGTTTTATCAAGGCTAAATCTTGCCAAAACCTCGGGGTAGGCATAAACTGTTTGTGATGTAGAATGATTACAACCAAATGGAGTTGTAGTTGTAAGGGTTATTGTATAATCCTCATTATCGCTTGTTGTATTATGATATGTATGATTAATTATATCGCTTTTATTTAAAGGAGTGTAAATTGTGCCATCGTCCATATCGAATGAGTAGCTAAGCGGTTCTTGTCCACTTGAAAAATTGTTTAGCGTAACTAAGAATGGCGAGCAACTAACGCTCTCATTATTCATCACATACGATGCAATTGGCCGCGGATGAACGGTTAACGTTCTTGAGGTAGAGTCAACGCACTGGTGTATAGAGCGAGCAATTAACTTAATACTATAGGTAGTATCCTTAGTTGAAGAATTATTCTTGTATAGCTGATTTGTAAGATCTTTGATATTGGAGAAAGTTCCGTTGCCTAAATTCCATGTATAAGCAGCCGAATTATTATACGAAACGGTGCTGTTATTCATGTCTGTAGTTAATGGGTGACAACTCACCGTATTTGAAAGCGTAAAGTTTGGATACACCCTTGGATAAACGGTTATTGTTTTGCTTACTGTATCCTTACACGTTGCATTAAGTTTATAAGATGATTCAAGTAGTACCTTATATTTATTGATAACCGGTGGGTTCGATAAATTTGTAAATGCCCTACTGTAATCCTGAGTTACAACCTGAGGGGCTCCATCAACACTCCAACTATAGTTATAAGCCGTTGAAGGAGTAAGGTTGAAGAAGTTAGCAGTAAACGGATCGCATCCTTCTATTATTGAAGATGTGAACGATGCCTTTACAGTTGGAGCAATAGTTACCGTTTTTGATGAAACGGCTTTACAACCCAGCACGTTGGTTGAGGTTAGCTTAACATTAACTATCTTTTCGTTAACAGTTGAACTATTCGAAATGCTCAGTGGAACAGGAACTGCTTGAGTAAACGATAAACCGTTATCGAGTTCCCATAGGTAATTACCCAATCCTGATGAGCTATTAGTAAATGTAACCGTTGTGGGGCTACATCCGCTTATTGGAGTTACTGTAAAATTAGAAATTACTCTTGGGTAAACCTCTAGTTTCTGCGAGATCGTATCCTTACATCCAGTAACTAAGTCATCTAAAGTAAGTAAAATCTTATAATTTTTTATCTGATCAGTGACAGTCTCGTTATCAATTAGCTTAGTAAATGTTTCTCCTGGCACAATTGAAGTTCTTGCTTGAGGTACACCTAAAATTGTATGACCAAAATCCCAGCTCCATTGTGTACCATTTAACGACTCATCCTTTAACTTGATGTAGAAAGGCGTACATGAGCTATCCCTTGTCATAGAGAACTTGGCGTCCACCTCGGGGTAAGCCCAAACTGAGCGGGTAGCCGAACCTGAGCAACCTTTTAGGTTCACTGCCGATAGCTGAACATCAAATTGTTTAGTAGCTGCGGTTCTATTTTCAAAAGTATGATCAAAGGATGCTGTCGTATTGGTAGTTTGGGTTACACCATCCTTAAAGTCCCATGTATAGGTCAAATCAGCCCCTGTTGAGTTATTGCCAAATGTGAACTTAGCAGGTGCACAAAGCCTATCAATAGGAGTACCTCCTCCATCAACAGGTGCGATAAGAGCCATTGCAACAAATACCTTAGGATCGATTGTAAAGTTTTGCGATTTGCTGCTCGTACAGCCATAGGTATTGCTAATATCAAGAGTTATCGTTCTGCTTATAGGATTTATAGGATCAAGATTATCAAAATCGATATCAAAATCTTTATCCTCAGGTGGCAGCAGAACACCTCCTGCATAAGTCCATGTGAAAGTAGAGATTGTTGGTCCAGCAAAGGAGACGTCCTTAACGTTTATTCTAACTGGTGTACAAGGTTGAACAACCATGGAGTTAAAGGCTGCATTTACAGTAGGATTAACAGTTATTGGCACCGTTTCAGTTTCAGTACACCCCTTATCGGTTGTTGCTGTTAATGTTACATTAAATACCTGAGGGTTAGTATGATCTGGGTTAACAAAGGTATGTGTAATTGGGGTTGTAATAGCAGTTGAAGCATCCTTAAAATCCCAAACAATATTGTTAACAGGCGCTAATGTACCATAAAGAGCTGATTGGCTAGCAAAATTTACAGTTAACGGGCTACAACCCGATAATATTGACGCTGTATATTGCGCGTCAACCTGTGGGTAAACTACAATTGATTTTGATGTCGCATCGGAGCAGAAGCCGTTACCAACAGTTAGTGTAATATTTTTAGTGATATCTATACCTGTTAGATTTGACAGGTTTGGAAATATTTGATTTGCACCAGTATATGGAACACCATCGAAATCCCAAGTATAATTGGTTATAGCCGCCGACATCGTTGCCGAAACAGTAGCATCGTACGGAGGGCATCCAGCTGTTTTGTCGATACTGAACAGCGCTTTAACGCCGGGTCTAATAATTATATTTTGTGAAGTATTTGCAGGACACCCAGATATATTATTTGCTGTTAAAGTGACAGGAATAGTAATATCTGCAGTACCATCATTAACAAAGTTAAATGCTGGGTTTGGAGCATTTGAAGCACCATAAGTACCGAATTCCCATTGATAGGTGTCAGTATTGGTTACTGTGCTCGTAAAATTAGTAGAAAAAGGTGAACAATGATTTAGATTGCCTGCATCGGTATAAGTAAAACTAGCAGTTGCAAGAGGATTGACAGTAATATTCTTAGTTAAATCATCGGTACAGCCTGCGGCATTTCGAGCCTCCAACCTAACAGGGATAATCCTTGGGACGTTAGTAACCGTAGGGTTATTGAACAATTGTGCAGGAATATTTGTGGTTGTTGAATATGATGCCCCATCGATAAACCATTGGAACAGGCTTGAGCCAAGGGACGAAGCATTAATGAAGTTCACCCCTAAAGGCGAGCAGCCCACCTCATTATCGGCTACAAACTGAGCATCAACAAATGGCTGAACGGTAATTGGTTGCGTTTGAGTAGTAGAACAACCATATTGATTGTTTGCTGTAAACGAAGCTGTTTTGGTTACAAATGCAGCACCAAAGTTGTCAAAAACATAATTTGCTACAGTAGTTTTATCAAATGCGTTGCCATCAATTAGCCAATGATATATTGTTGCATTGGTCGTTGTTGCAGCAAAGTCTATATTTAATGGGGAGCATCCCAAGGCATTGCCATGGTTATCTAAAGAGAAAGTATTAATTACTGCTTGCGGGAATACATTAATAGTACGCGTAATCACATCGGAGCAGCCCCATGAATTAGTAACACGCAAACGGATAGGAACACTTCGCACAGTATTAGTAATCGTTGGGTTATTCAATGTTATTGTACCACTACCCTCTCCGGTATAATCATCAGTACCGTCCCCATCCCTATCCCAATACCATTGGTCAATACCACCCCTGCTATCGTTATCAATGGTAATGCTAAGTGGCGAGCAGCCTTCAATTTTATTGATAACAAAGCTCGCTTTTATAAAAGGTTGAACGGTTACATTAACGGTACTGCTATCCTTACACACATTCCATTGGTCGGTTAGCTTTACCTTTGCCACGAAAGCTTTTGAAGTGCTGCTAAGATTATTATAAGTATGTAATGGATTTGCAAGAGAAGATGAGCCTCCATCATCAAACTCCCAGTTAAACGTGCATGTACCTGTTGCTCCTGTTGCATTGGCAGAGAACTGCGCATTAAGCGGCTGGCATCCATTATTAGGAATAACCGTGGGTGCTACCTTAACTTTGGGATAAACAATAATATTTTTACTTATAACCTTGATACAACTTGTTGATTGTATTTTTAGGTTAACAACGTAAGTTATTGGGCTTGATGTTGTATTTGAAAATTTATAGGATGCTTCATGCGCTGAGGGTGGAGACGTTGGAGTTATTAAAACATTTTTAAAAACAACACCCGAGCCGGGATCAGTGCTCTGCTTTTGATACCAGGTTAGCCTTTTAATATCACCCACAGAGGTATTTTTAAATTTAACAGTAAGCGTATCGCACCCATGAAGGGTATCGGCAGTGAATGATGGAATTACATTTGATACGTTCACCGTGACATCGGCTGAACTCGTTAAATCACACGCCCCGCTAACAGTTACCGTATATTTGGTAGTAACAGTAGGAAAAATAACATTGGGGTTAGCAATTAGCGGATTATCGAGAAAAGTTATCGGTGACCAGCTGAATTTCGCACCCCCATCAGCATCGAGCTGAGTGCTTGCGCCATAGCAAAGGCTTATTTCAGGGTTTATTGATGGCCCTACAGTAGCTAACGCTTCAATCTGATTAAAATTTGAGAAATAGCCGTAAAAGCAGTCAGCATCTGTTGTGCCATTTAAAACGCCAAGGTGAAATACGTTCTCATCATTTACGAGGGTATACGCTTCATCATCACCAGCCGTTAAAACGTTTGCGGGGATTCTGGCGTAACGCCAATTACTGTAAGGCGCACCGGCCTGTGGCAATGGTAAAAAATTACCAACAACATTTAATGCAGGCAACGAAGCGGTAACATCAACCCCATTCTTTGTTAATTTAAATTTTCCAACCCCTGTATGCCATACTAAAATGGTTAAATAAAAGTCGTAGTTATAACCGCCCCACAATCCCTTTGTACGGTTAAAGGCAACACGCCTAGAACCTGTACAATTGCTTATAGTTGGTATTAAAGCACCTGCCTTTTGTGCACCAGCACCTGACATGTGATAAACATATACTGGTTTCAAGGGGTCTAACGACTTAATGGTGGTTATTGGTTGGGTGGTTGGTTTTGGAATAGGAACTGTTTCACCTGCATTTACAACATAATTTGTTGCATCATTTACTCGAAATGTAGTACCGTTAACAGTACCAACAACATAAGCAAACTCTTCGTCATTACGCCCTAAACCCCTTACTACAGCATAATCAGTACCTATAAGGTATTTACCATCCTGATCAAGTATAGGAACAATCTGATCTGCAACCACATCAACATTACCAGTGCTACTTCGCACCATATCATCGCGCGAAATAATAGCAATAGGCGCTTTGCTGCCGACAGTTTGATCAACCTCAACTAATGTGCCCGTAAGCCTATTGGCTGCAATGTAATCTGTTTGATATTCATGAGTTTTTGGCGAAGGATCTCTGTAAGGCGCAATAATAGCTGTTTCTCCCCTATTTAGCCAAATCTCATGTGTTCCAGCCACTTTGGATGTTCCAACAGCACTACTAACATGAATAAAAATTGGCCTATTGGTATTTGTTACTAATATCTTCGTATTATCTGCGGTAGCAACAATATCAATGGAATTATAGGGTTTTCGGGTTAAATCGTAGCGAGCACCAGGAGCAGCATCGGCGTTTAGCGAGTTCTGAAAAGGTACAAAAAATTTTGTTCCCAAGGCATTTTTTCCCTTTAACGACAATAAGTCCATATTGTAAGGGGCTCCAATTTCGTAATACGCTGTTATTTTGTTATCCGATTCTATCAGAATACCCTTGTTGTTTCGATTTATATAGGGCTGTGCTATGCTAGTGTTAGATGTTGTCCAGCATAATCTGTTCTCCATAGAGGTAAACTCATTTATACCAGGCTGATCATCGCCTAAATAGGGTTTTAAATCTATCTTCTCAGTTTTATAAGGGTCAATATGGCGAGTAATGGGCGTAAAGTTTGCAGCATTGGCTGGCATGGATATGGTTACATTAGCCGCTTTATCAAAAGTGGTTAAACGGATGAAAATAGGATAACCCTTATTGCCAGGGGGTACTGAACCATCGAAGTGATACCTGTTAATTTCAGGAGCAGAAAGCCAAAATTCGGTATCAGTTTGCCCTATGCTAAGCATTGTTATAAAAAGCATTGGGAAAGCCATTAAAATTTTGACCAACAACCTATATTTGTATTTTGATGCCATATTTTAAATGATAAATTATCATTTTTTACGATAAAAAAGCAACAAAGTTATTTTTATCGTGTACAAATACAAAAATAGCAAATTACTAGAAAAGCTATTTTTAGACTTAGCAATATAATAATTATAATTTTAAGTCAATAGATTTTTATATCTATTTAGGGAGTTTTTGCTTTCGGTTTGTTTTAACCTAACTGAGAGAATATTATTGTAAAAAATTTGCTGAGGCTTTTTGAGTGAGAATCGGCTCATGCTCCTTTTGGTGTAAAACGCTATTAATCGACAAAATAACTTCAATCATGATGCGATTAGTAACTATTTTTATTTTCAACAACATTTAAAATAATAAGGGGTTTAAACATAATTAAGTTGGTTTTTCTAATCAGATGAAAGTTATTAAGTATATTTTTCAGATATTTGTTAACAAAATATATCAACTATGAAAAGGGTAAACACTCTATTAATAGCAATAGCACTGCTACTAAGCAGCAGTAATGCTATGGCACAAGGACAGGTATACCTTTATGAAGGTTTTGAAGGCAGCATGACCGGATGGGAGAATAAAGTAATTTCGGGAATTTACTTGTGGCGATTCGAGAACGGTGGCGGATACTCTATAGGTAACGAGGATTTTAGAAATCCAGCGACAGCCTATGCTGGAACAAAAAACGCATTATACCAAGTTGAAGGCTACGATAAATCGGCTCGGTTAATCTCACCAACAATGGATCTTAGGTATAGCACAAAGCCCGTGCTTTCGTTCTATTTAACTCAAGATGAATGGAATAATACGGATGAACTTGAGGTTTTTTATAGGGTAAGCCCAACCTCACCCCAATGGTTTTCGCTTCAAAAATTCACGAACACCCTTATTGATTGGACTTATAAGGAAATAGTTTTACCCAATGAAGTTAAAGTTGAGAAATGCCAAATATCATTTGTTGCCACCTCAAAGTATGGCTGGGGCATATGTTTAGATGAAATTTTAATAGATGAGCGAGGAAACGTGCCACGTAGCGTTAGCTCTGTTAAAACCTATCAAGCAGTTGATTATTTACCAACAAAAACTACATTAAACCCCATCGCATTTGTAGAAGTTGCTGTATCGGGCAACACCAACAATCTATACCTCACTAGTGCTAACATTAATTATACAGGCACATCCATTTCGGATATCAGCGCATGTAAACTTTACTACACACGCGATAGCGTATTCTCAAATAGCAATCCAGCACCTTTAAACGCAGAATTTGATGGGGATATCATTCGCTTTAAGGATGGTCAACAGCTCCTAAATACTGGTCTTAATTACATATGGATTTGCGCCGATATAAGCGCAACAGCCATACATGGCAATAGGGCGGATATATCCATTCCGGCGAATAGTTTGACGATTGGAGGAAACTATTTCCCATCGGTAATCCAAGATCCATCGGGGTATAGTACAATAGAAGAGTCTATTGTGGCGTTCACGTTTGAATCTCCCGGTGGATGGGAGATGAATAGTTCATGGGAAATTGGCGTACCAACTGGAGTTGGCCATAACGATCCTTTATTTGCTTACGCTGGCACCAAAGTACTTGCTACTAATCTTTCGGGAAATTACCCTGCAAATATTACAGAAGGTACAGCCCATAGAGCCACAATGAATCCAGCAGCAAATGCAAAATACTATCAAAACATAAACCTACGCTTTAAAAGGTGGCTCAATGTAGAATCTGTTGATAGAGGGCGAATTTGGCTTAGCGCTGACGATGGGGTTACCTGGACAAAGCTAATGGAAAACACAATTACCATTCAGGACAACTTCTGGAAAAACATGAGCCATAATATTAGCAATTTGGCAACCCGTAAAGAAAAAGTTAAAGTTCGCATATCCATAGATGAATCAGATGCTACAGGCCTTTTCGGAGGATGGAATATCGATAACTTTGCCATTACCGGCGATTTCATCGCCAAGGATTTAGGGGTAAGTGGCATCACATCTCCAACCCAACATTGCGGAATGGGGAGCGAGCCAGTTACTGTGATCATTAAGAACTATGGAGGTGAGCCGATTAGCACTCCATTCGAAGTTGGGTTCTCAATAGATAATGGCGTAACATACACTAAGCAGTTAATCAACCCAACCATAGCGATTGAAGGTGACTATACCCATACATTTACGGCTACAGCCAACCTGTCAACGCCTGGCCTTAAGCAACTTAAATTTAAGACCTTTCTGACTGGTGACGAGGACTCAAATAACGATACCTATAGTACCTCTATTTATGTTTACCCATCTTATAATTACGCATATTCAAATTCGTTCGAAACCACAAATGGTTTTTGGTATCCATCAGGTGCTAATAGCTCTTGGGCATGGGGAATACCTGCTGCAACCAAGATCGATACAGCATCGAATGGTACAAAGGCTTGGGTGACCAATCTTAAAGGTAATCACAATAGCACAGAGGTTTCATACCTCGAAAGCCCTTGCTTTAACTTTGAACTGGCTGAATATCCTGTTTTTTCGTTTGATTACTTTATAAACAGCGAACTTGGGGTTGATGGCTTTAGGCTAGAGTATTCAATAGATGGTGGACAAAACTGGCTAATTGTTCCAGAGAATACCAATCACACCCAAAACTGGTGTACTGGAACATCCGTTTCCACCCTTGGCTCCGATGGATGGACTGGCGAAAGCGCCTCCAATTATGTTACAGCCAAAACCTTACTGCCAATTAGCGGACCAAATAGAGTAACTGGGCTTAACAACGTTAAATTCCGTTTTAAATACTCATCAGATGCCATAAACACAAAAGAAGGTGTGGCTATAGACAACATTAAAATCTACGAATTGCCTTATGATGTTGGGGTTAAACGGTTAGTTTCACCAATATCAGGTTGCTACATAGGCAACAACGTTAAGTTAACTGCAAAAGTTACCAACCATGGGTATCGACCCTTAAAGGCTGGATTGAAAATACCTATCGACATCAAGCTAAGAAACGAAAATGTAGTAAAAGATACACTTACCGTTGGCTCAATGGTGCCATCTGCCGATTCTACTACATTTATTACAAAAGGTACTTTTAACATTTTCAATAAAGGATCTCATGCGCTAAGGCTTAATACCAATATAAATCAAGATTTAAATAGGCTCAATGATACGCTTAAAACAACACTACAAGTTAGGGGCGTGCCCGATTATTCCCTTGGTGCTGATAAGGCTGTGACCGTTGAGCAACTTGCACTTGGTGTTGTGCTTAATGCTGGGCAAAATGGGATGGTAGATTATTTAAACTATTCATGGGAATCGAAACCACCTCTAGCCCCATTAACTCCTCCAACAGATACTAAACAAATAACTGTTGATCAATTTGGTTTCTACATCTCGACCGTAACCAATGAGAATAGCTGTACTGCAAAAGATACAATTGAAGTGGTTGAATCAACAAGCGATATAACCATTACCGACCCAATTGGGCTTTCAGATGCTTGCGAGTATAGCACCACAGTAAAACCTCAAATTTCTATAACAAACCTTGGGCCTAATGCTGTTGGGCCTGGCTCAACGGTTACTAAAACAATTCCTCTGTCCATCATGGTTGACGGAGTAGTTAAAGTATCAGAAGTATTCGAGCCCTTGGCCAACATAGCAAAAGATGAAACTGTAACATATACTTTTACCAATGGGCTAGACCTATCGCTCGCTAAGGAGTATAAAATTAGAATTTATTCAAAAATAAATGAAGACCCAGATAAGAATAATGATACGCTAAAGGTAACAACTAATGTTTGGGGGCTACCAAATATCAACTTCCCTCAGGATACAATTGTTAGCATAAATGCAACATCAATTGTACTTGATGCTGGGACTGGTTTCATGGAGTATTCGTGGAGCAACAGTTCTGTTACAACTCAAACATTTAATGTTCCAAGCCTTAACTCGGCATGGTACTACGCAACTGTTACAGCATTCCATTCGTGCGGAACCCATACCGATAGCGTTTACATAAACGCAAAAGATCTGAGCGTTATTAGCATTCAAAACCCAACCCCTTCGTTTTGTGATAACGAAAATCCAACTCTCTCGGTTGTTATCAATAATTCGGGGAAGGATAACTTTGCTCAAGATGAAATAATCACCATTAGCTACAATACTCCAGAAGAAAGCGTAAGTAAAGATTTCACTCTAACAACAGCCTTAAATGCAGGTGATTCAAGAACTTTCTCTTTCGACAATCCCGTTAAAATGCCCAATGGTGAAGGATTTATCAATGTAACAGCATTAATTGCAAACGATCCAACATCAAGCAATAATCATATTGAAAAGTCGTTTGAAAAACGGTTAAGCCCAACCGTGTCATTTAACCCCTCGACCATATCAAGAGTTTTCGGATCAACCCCATACTATGTATCACCTATTTATAGTAGCGATGTAAGATCGTATGAATGGAAAGACCCATACATGACAAGCATTGGGTACGACTCCCTGTATAAAATTGAAAACTCTCCCCCAGGTAGAACGCTACATGTAATTGCTTACGAAGGCTTAGCGCAGGTGGGATGTAAGGATACCGCTTCGTTAACAATAATTTCAGATGATATGGCTATTGATGCTATAAAATCACCCGCCAATAAGTGCGAACTTACCAGCAACACTCCTGTTACAATCACCATTGCCAACAAAGGGAATTTCATTTACCCATCATTAACGCCATATACCGTTGATATTTATGTTGATGGGGAATTAACGTTTACCGAAAATAAAACCTTGCAAGGCGATTTTGGCGCTGGGGCAATAAGGGACATAACCCTTACTAATACGCTAAACCTATTGAGTAAAACGACAACAACCATTCAGGTAAATATTTCTACCTCTGCTGATGTTGTTGCCGCAAATAATACGCTCAACAAAACGGTTTACTCCACCGGTTACCCCTCGGTTAATTTAGGTTCTAACAGAACTGTATATGCTTATAAAGACACCCTTAGAACTGGTGGTGACTATGCTTCTTACGAATGGTTATTTAATGGTGATTCAGATGGGATTGACTCGGTTTACATAGCTGATAAAACAGGAAACTACAAGGTTAACGTTGTTGATTATAACGGTTGCGATGGTACATCAAACGAAATTACCTTAACGTTTGTAGTTGAAGACATCTCTTTGAAAACGCTCGATAAACCCAACACGGGTTGTGGGCTTTCTTTAACCGAGCCGGTAAGGGTTACGGTTGAGAATACTGGCTCGGTGGCAATAGCATCGGGAAAAGAGTTAACCATAGAATTCAGGCAAATTGCCCCGCCAAATACAACCATTGCAACTGGAACGCAAAATTTCACTCTAAGCTCGAACCTAGCTGCTGAACAAACTCGCACCTTCGACCTTACAAACACCATGAGTTTTCCTAATAATATTGAATACTCGATAAAGGCTTGGGTGAAAATGACTGGCGATATGCGTAATATTAATGATACCCTGTTCTCTACCGTTCGTTCATACCCTGCAATGCTTTACAACCAGTTTAATGTTGATACCATTGAAATCGTTAAAGCCGATACAACGCTCGATGCGGGTAGTGGATTTAGTAGCTACCTATGGAATACCGGGGCAACATCACAAACGCTTAATATTAATACATCAGGACAATATTGGGTTGAAGTTACCAATACAAACAATTGCAAAGGCAAGGATAGCGTTTATGTAAAATTTTTGCATGATCTTTCCATT
This sequence comes from uncultured Rikenellaceae bacterium, assembly GCA_964390565.1. Lineage (GTDB taxonomy): Bacteria > Bacteroidota > Bacteroidia > Bacteroidales > Tenuifilaceae > UBA8529. Next base: position 16,424 of record CAYMII010000010.1, on the reverse strand, counting down.
GAGTCACTAGTAACACCTCTGGCCGTTAACTGCGCTCTTTCAACAACTCAAACAATAACCGTTAGCCTAAAGAATGAGGGCAATAATATTATTCCTTCCGGAACATCGATTCCTTTAACGCTAAAAGTTGCATCAACTCTGGTTGCAACAGAGAGTTTTGTTCTTATAAGCAATCTTGCAGCGGGCAGTTCAGTTAATTATACTTTTACTTATAAACCAAATTTAGCCACCGTTGGAGACTATTTACTTGAAATCTCGGCCAAGTTAAAAAACGATAATTCATTGTCAAATAACACCAAGATCTATAGCGTTAGAACTCAAGGTGCTCCTGTGCCTAATCTTGGGCTAGATCGTTTCATATCAACTCCAACAGTTCTTAACCCCGGAACATTTAGCAGTTACCTATGGCATGATAACACTACAAATCCAACATTTACTGCAAATCAAACAGGCACTTACTCTGTTACAGTTACCGATGGAAATGGATGTACAGGTTATGATGAAGTTGTTTTAACCTGGCAAGAGAATGTTGATGTGCAGGCTACTGCACTTGTATCGCCGTTAGCATCACCCCTAACAAACTGTTATAATTCAGAAGGGCAAACCATTACAATAACATTAAAGAATCTAGGTTCAAGCACATTAACATCTGGACAAACTATTGATGTTTCTTATCAAGTAAATACAAACACTCCAGTTGTACAAACACTAACTCTTACTTCTGACTTGGCAACTAACCAAACCCGTAATTTTACTTTTAATCAAAAAGCTATATTAGACCCACAAACTTATACCCTTTATTTTAAAACAATTATAAATAGTGTAAGTGGTACATCAACTAATTACCCTGTAATAATAAATGCCAACCCAGTATTTGCTTTTAGTAGTGATACCATTAAAACTAGTTTACCTTATCAACTTTTATCGGGTATAAGTGGTGTAACCTATTCATGGAATACAGGAAGCACAAATGCATCAATACAGGTTTCTACATACGGGAAATATTGGCTTACAGTCACTAGCCCAACAACAGGTTGTAGTACAACTGATACAATAGTTATTGCAAATCTTACAGCTGTTGAAACAATTCCAGGATCAAATGCAAAAGTCACCTACTTCCCAAATCCGGTCAATAATGAGCTTTCTATTAAAATTGAAACTGATAAAAACGAATCTTTTACAATTGACCTAATCAACCCCAGTGGGCAAATAGTTAAGAATATAAAAACGGATCATACCCTTTTTTATAGTGATAAAATCGATGTAAAAGGATTCAACTCTGGCTTATACCTACTTAAAGTCGGAAATGGTAAGGGAAACGCAGTTTTTAAAGTGATAGTTCAGCATTAGCAATGTAAAATCAAATACTTTTAAGGGATTGCATTCTTAGCAATCCCTTTTTTATTGATTAATATTTACCCAAAGCAACCTTTTCTCATATTCAATGCTGACAATAATCATTGACAATTAAACAGATCAACTTTACTTTCGAATCCTGAATTTTAATCATTTGCTATTAACAAAATACTTGTAAAAATGCATAAAATAGAAAATCACCCTATTCTTGATGTTCCAAAAAGGAATTTGGTTTCTTTCAAATTCGATGGGAAAGAGATTAAAGGAGAAGAAGGGTTTACAATTGCTGCTGCACTTCATCAGGCAGGCTATCCTGTTCATAGCCACAGCGTCGAAAATCGCGAACGTAGTCTTGAGTGCGGCATTGGCAAATGTGGTGCTTGCGAAATGCTCGTTGATGGCCAAATTAAACGTATTTGTATAACTACAGTTGATGGAGTTAAAGAGGTACGAGAAATTCCAAAGGAGTACACTCCTAGCGTTAAAGCACCTAATAAACAGCTATCAACAAAAATTTACAAAACATCTGTAGCCATTATCGGAGCTGGTCCTGCTGGTCTTGCTGCTAGAGAGATTTTATTACAACATGGTATCGAAAACATCGTTGTTGATAATAACTCCACCATTGGCGGTCAGTTTAACATGCAAACACACCAGTTCTTCTTTTTCGAAAAGGAAAAGAAATTTGGGGGTATGCGCGGCTTCGATATCGCAAAAACATTAGCTGGCGAAAATCACGAAGGAATTTTCCTTGATAGTACAGTGTGGGATATCCTTGAAGGTAAACGCATTGCTATTAAGAATGTAAAAACCGACGAGATCTACTATATTGAGGCTGATCATCTAGTAATTGCAACTGGTGCAGTTCCTTTCATGCCTACCTTCGAGAATGACGATTTACCAGGTGTTTACACTGCTGCCGTTGTTCAAAAGATGATGAACCAAGAGTTTACACTTCTTGGTAAAAACGTTTTGACCGTTGGGGCTGGAAACATTGGTTACCTAACCAGCTACCAGCTAATGCAAGCTGGCGCAAATGTAAAAGCAATTATTGAGGCTATGCCTCGCGAGGGCGGTTTCCCAGTTCAAGCAAACAGAGTACGTCGTTTGGGTATACCTGTAATGCTTAGCAAGATCTTAATTAAAGCCTTACCAAACGAAACTCGCACTGGAATAGTAGGCGCTATCATTGCCGATTGTAAAGATTTTAAGCCAATCCCTGGTACCGAGCAAATTGTTGAGGATATTGATGCAATCAACATCTGCACAGGTCTTGTTCCAGATGATCAACTACTAATTAAGGGTAACGAGATTTTCGGCCGTAACTGCTATGGAGCTGGTGATGCAATTCGTATCGGCGAAGGTACAAGCGCTGTAGTCCGTGGAAAGCAAGTTGCTTACGAGATTCTTCAGGAGATGGGCGAGCGTTGCAACTACGACACCTATTTATCAATTAGCAAAGAGTATATCGATAGCCAACAACATCCTACAAGAGTTATCGAAAACCCATATAAACCAAGCGAAGAACGTAAAACTAAGAAGCCATTCGTTCAAATCGATTGCCTTTACGGATTTGCATGTAACCCTTGCGAATTTGCTTGTCCTCATGGTGCGATTACCAAAACATCAACAAGTACAGTTCCTCAAATCGACTTCGAGAAGTGTATTGGCTGTATGGATTGCGTTTACCAATGCCCCGGTCTGGCTATCTTCGGATATCATTATGCAAAAGATTGGTTATTCTTACCTATCGAATACGAAGTAAACGAAGGTTCTGAGGTTTTCCTCGTTGATAACAATGGAAATAAAATTGGCGAAGGTGTTATCGAGAAGATTCTTCGCAAACCCAATAAGACCAACATTGCTCGTGTTAAATCGCTTACCATTCATGGCGATGAGCTAATCAACGTTCGTGGATTCATTGTAAAGAGCAACTATCCAAATCCTGTTAGACTTACAAAAACAACATACAAACCGGAGGAGAAAACCTACGTTTGTCACTGCGATGACGTAAGCATGGACGAAATCCTCGAAACTATTGGCGATCGCAAATTCATCTCTGCCGATGAGGTTAAGCATACAACCCGTTTGGGTATGGGCGCTTGTCGTGGGAAACGTTGCATTAAGCGATTAAAAACTGCTTTAATTCCAAAGGGTATTCAAATTGTTGGTGATGCTACACCACGCGGACCGTTGAGCAATCAGGTTTCGATGGGCGAACTTTACCCAAAAGATGTTCATCCTACGTACATCACAGGAATTAACGGGAAGAAGGCTGAAGTTATCAAAGTAAAAAGCCTTATTGCTGGTGGTGGTATTGCTGGTAGCGCTCTATTCCGCTATATGGCCGAAGCAGGAATGGCTCCTGTTCTTCTAAACTACGGACGTGGTGCTTCGTGGCGTAATATTGCAGGTGGTCGTACCGCTTTCTCTCTACCTGAGATTGCTGAGATAGCGTCAAACAGCCATCAAATCTTTAAGGAGATAAATAAACTTAGCAACATCGATTACAGATTAATCAACTATGTAAACTTTGCTCACGACGATGCAACTTACAAAGCGCTAGAGGCATCAATGGCTTGGAGTAATGCTTATATGGTAGATCCAAAAGATTACAGAAAAGAGATATCTCCTTACTTTAACACAAACCTTAAAACATACCAAGCAGCTTGTATTACAAAGGATTGCTGGCAAGCAACACCAGGTAAAACTGTTGATTTACTTCGTAATATTGGTATAAGCAAAGGTGGTATTGTAAAAGAAGATTGCGAGCTAATTAGCGTTCATAAGGATGGCAATAAATACGTTGTTCTTGTTCGCGACCACGATAAGAAATATATCGAATACCACGCCGATGAGTTTGTAAACGCACTCGGTCCAACAGGCGGCAATGTAGCTCGCATGCTAGGACATGAACTTGGAATTTATCCTGTTAAGCACCAAGCGTTTATTACCCGTCGCTTGCCTTGGATGGGCGTTAATGGCGATCCACTAGGAATGCTTATCGATCGTCGTAAATACAAAGGGTTTGTTGCTGTTTACGGACAACAACTCGCCGAGACAGGCCAAATCATTGGATGTGCTTCACCTGCAACCGATCCTCAAGAATCTGATAAGAATCTTAAGTTTAACTCTGAGGAATTTCTTGAGATTGCATCCGAAGTATTCTCGGGATGGATTCCTGAGCTAAGCTCAGTTGGATTCCAAGCAGTTTGGGCTGGTTACTACGTTGAGCCACGCATGTACATCGATCCAAAGCATGGACTATTCCTTGGCTTACGCGGACAAGGTTTCATGTTAGGTATGGAACTTGCAAGAATGTACGTTAATGCGCTAACTGGTAAGCCAGTTCCGGAATACTTCAAAAGACTAGGTCTTGAAGGTGATGGATTGCCTGAAAAAGCGTTTAAGTAGTAGTTTGATTTTTATAATGAACCCTCAGGAAAATAAAGCCTGAGGGTTTTTCTTTATTATAAATTTATTAGATAGCTTTGCAATAAATCCATTATTAAATATAGAAAATAGCATTAAAAATGTCGAAAAACAGAAGAAAATCAGACACTTGCCTGAATTGTAAATTTAGCCTTCGCCCCGAAGATAACTATTGCCCCAACTGTGGACAGGAGAATAACACCAACAAAATACCTGTAAAACACTTGATTTTTGAGGTTTTTGAAGATTTTTTTCATTTCGATGCAAAAATATGGAATACCATTAAGGCATCGTTCTCAAAACCAGGAAGAATAACCCTAGATTGCCTTGATGGGAAAAGAGCGAGGTATATCCCCCCCGTTAAGTTTTACGTTTTTGTCAGCTTTATATTTTTCCTTTTACTAGGAAAATTAAGCGACCATGCTATAGATGCTGACAGCAAATCAATTGTAAGCATTAATGAGTCTGAGGATATAACCCTCAATGAACTGCTAGGTAATAAAAAGATATACCACAGCAAGGACTCAAATGATATTAGATTAATTGAATTTGATTACACATCGAAAGATTCATTAAAGAAAGAATTAAAAAAATTAAAAGAATCTCCCGATTCAGTAATTATTAAACTTCTTGAAAAAGAAGACATTGACACTTCAATAGTTACCCGAAAAAAACTACGTGAAGCTCTTGCCCTAATTCCTACAAATGCTCCCGTACTTGATTCAGTTAAGCCAAAATACAGTGTTTATGGTAATGTGGAATTCTCAACAAAAGAGGAGTACGAGCAATTCAAGCAAAATATCCATAACTATTCCGACGATCAAGTTGATTCGCTTCTAAAATCTAAAAACGAGAACCCTAACTGGTTTAACAGGCAAATGGTTAAGAAGATGTGCAAATACGATTTCAAAAATAAGGATGATATAAAAGATATTACCCATGCAATAATCAAAAGCATCTCGTTTACCATGTTTATCATGATGCCATTAACTGCAATTCTTCTTTTGCTAATATTCTACCGTAAGAAATACTACTACGAGCACTTGATTTTCTCGATACATATACACACCATTTTCTTCATTATCTTTAGCATAATACTTACTATTCAAATATTTATAAGCGACAGCTTTGGTGGAAAATTGTGGGGATGGGCAATACTGGCTTGCTTGATTTATCTTGTCTCATCGTTGAAAAATAACTACGGGCAATCATGGGGAAAAACCATTGCTAAATTTTTATTGATGTCAATCCCTTATTTTTTAATAAGTTTAATATTAACAATACTGGCTGTTGCCTATGGGTTTCTTGCCTAACTTGTAAACTTTCGCTTAACTTTACTGTTAGATAATAAAAAACTGATATGGAAAAAGTTACTATACATGCCGACTGGCAAAACGGAATGATGTTTGAAACCGAACTTTTCGGTCATAAACTGATAATGGATGCAGCAGAGGCTAATGGCGGAACAAATGCAGGCCCACGCCCAAAACCATTAATGCTTGCAGCATTAGCCGGATGTACCGGGATGGATGTTGTTTCAATACTTGCAAAAATGCGAGTTGAAATTAGCAAGTTTCGTATTTGGGTGGAGGCTCAGCAAACAGAGGAGCATCCAAAACACTATACCGAGATAAAGTTAATATACGAGTTTACAGGCAAAGATTTACCTGTGGAAAAACTCGAGAAGGCTGTTAGTCTTTCAGAGGAAAGGTATTGTGGGGTAAACGCAGTTTATAAAAAAGCCATGAAAGTTACCTATGAGATAAGGGTGAATAATATATAGAGATACTTGATATCAGATAATTTTGAATTTCATTTATCTTTATTACATTGCAATACAATTGAAACAGAGATGAACTACCAAATCAATAATAACCTTACTAATAATTCTTTCAATAATAATTGGAAGAACTGGGAAGGTATTGTTTGATTGGCAAATAAAATAAAAGCATCATAACGAACCTTCCCCGAAACGGGAAGGTTTTTTTATTTCATAAAAAAGAGAATGAGCCAAAACCTAAATAATAATAACAATAATCGTCCACCACCCTTGGGAATGGTTATATAAGTCTTTTACTTAACCCTTCCCGAATACCGGAGAAGGGTTTTTAATTATTAACTTAAAAATCTTTTAAAAATGGAAACAAAAGAATTAACGTACAAAAGCCGGTTAAGCCAGCATCAAACTGAGAAAGCCATTGAACTAATCAAGGATTTTTTCTCTAAGAACCTAGCCGCTTCGTTGCGATTACGCAGAGTAACCGCACCAGTAATCGTTCAAGCAGGGCTAGGTATTAACGACGATTTAAACGGCATAGAGAAACCTGTTTCATTCTCAGCAAAATCTCTAAATGGACAAAAGATTGAGATCGTTCAATCTCTCGCCAAGTGGAAACGTTTAACCCTTCATTCGCTAAAAATCGAAGCAGGAATGGGTATCTACACCGACATGAATGCCCTCCGCCCCGATGAGATTACAGATGCCACCCACTCCATATATGTCGATCAATGGGATTGGGAAAAACGTTTACACCCAGAACAGCGTAATGCTGAATTTTTGAGAGATACAGTTAGAAAAATCTTCCAAGAGATAAAGAAAACTGAGTTTATGATATCTGAAGAGTTTCACATTGAGCCAATCTTACCCGATGAGATAACGTTTTTCCACTCCGAAGATTTGGCAACCCTCTACCCTACTCTCACCGTTAAGCAAAGAGAAAAAGAGATATGCAAAAAGTATGGAGCAGTATTCATAGAAGGTATAGGTTACCCACTTCTCGATGGCAAGCCTCACGATGGTCGTGCCCCCGATTATGACGATTGGTCAACCCTTAGTGAGGATGGGAAAAGAGGGTTGAACGGTGATATCCTCGTTTGGAATCCTGTCTTAGAGGATGCTCTCGAACTATCGTCAATGGGTATTCGGGTAAACCCAAAAGCAATGATTACTCAACTCGAAATGATGGAATGTACAAACAGAAAGGAACTATGGTTTCACAAACAACTGATTAGCGGGATATTGCCAGATAGTATTGGTGGTGGTATAGGACAATCGCGCCTTTGCATGTTTCTTTTACGCAAGGCTCACATTGGCGAAGTTCAAGCATCGGTTTGGCCTAAAGAGATGATTGACGAGTGCAGCTTACAAGGAATAAGTCTATTCTAATTTTATTTAACCACATTAGACACAATAGGTCACATTAGTTTATTATCTTATTTCTAGTGCTCTATGCGTCTATTGTGGTTAATTGTTATTTTTTTCAAGACCTATCAATTATCTTTACCAAAAAAAGTATGCCCAGATTTAAGCTGATTTTAGAGTACGATGGATCAAAGTTCAAGGGTTGGCAATTCCAAAAAGATTTGCCAACGGTGATGGGCAAATTAATGGATGCCTGCAAAGAAATTTTTAGCGAAGATAAATTTGAACTATACGGATCGGGAAGAACGGATACTGGTGTTCATGCACTTTATCAAGTAGCCCACTTAGATATAAAAACGGTGATGCCTCCTCATATAATCAAAATAAAGATGAATGATGTATTACCTGCAGCAATTACTATACTTAATATTGATAAAGTAAGTCCTAATTTTCATGCCCGACACGATGCAATTGCCCGAAGCTATGTTTACCATATCTCCAAGCGTCGAACAGCATTTGGGAAGGATAACGTATGGTGGATTAAAGATAAACTTGATGTTAAAGCGATGGCAGATGTTACCCCATTGTTTTTGGGGTTAAAAGATTTTAAATCATTTGGAATAAAAGATAAAGAGACCGACTCGACCCTTGTTGAACTTCAATCAATGCGAATTTTTGAGATCGATGACTCAATACTTGTACATATTGTTGGCTCACACTTTTTATGGCGTATGGTTCGAAGAGTTGTTGGCGTGCTTGTTGAGGTTGGACGTGGACGAATGACAGAGAAAGATATTCAAAGTTTTTTTTGGGACAAATCCGAGATACCCTCACAATTTACTGCACCACCATCTGGCCTTTACCTCGAAAGGGTTTACTACAAAGGGGAGCAAATAGATGATGAGCCAAAATGGTTAATGAATATTCATTGAATTTATTCAACCCCAAATACATTAATAACTAACCTTAAAGTATAAGCTTATTTTTCAACCATTTAATTTGATTTTGCAAATCAAATATCTAACTTGTATTTAGATATTCGATTTTTTATGGAATCAAAATTCTACATAAAACTCGATAACAATACAGTTGAATGCCAACTTTGCCCCCATTTATGTAGAATAAAGAATGAAAGATTAGGAATTTGTAATACACGTCTTAATCGAAATGGCGTGCTTGAATCGGTTCAATGGGGTGTGATTGCATCATCGGGGCTTGACCCAATTGAAAAAAAACCGCTATATCACTTCCACCCTGGTAAAATGATTTATTCTATTGGTGGGTTTGGTTGTAATCTGAGCTGCTTATTCTGTCAGAATTTTGAGATTTCGCAATATGTTCCTCATAATATTGATAAGCATAGAATTCTTTTGCCATCCGAAATTGTTCAAAAAGCTAGAATTCAACGCAATAGCATCGGAATCGCTTACACCTATAATGAGCCAACCGTATGGTTCGAATATATGTTGGAAACGGCAGAAGAGGCTAAAAAAGAAGGACTAATAAATGTTTTGGTCTCAAACGGGTTTATTAACCAAAAACCGTTGAATAGTTTATTTCATTTAATCGATGCCTTTAATATCGATTTGAAAGCATTTAACGATGATTTTTACAATAAAATCTCAAAGGGAAACCTTCAATCCGTCCTAAGTACATTAAAAACAATACGGGGAAGCGGCAGGCATCTTGAAATATCATTTCTTGTAATACCTAATCTTAACGATAACCTAGGCGATGCAACTGAAATGTTTAATTGGATTGCCAATGAACTTGGAGAACACACAGTACTGCATATCAATGCCTATCATCCAGCATATTTAATCAACAATCAGACAACAAAACCTGAAACGTTACACAGGCTATACAATTTAGCTAAAGAAAAACTCCATTACGTTTATATTGGGAATAGCCAGAGTGTTGATTTTGGACGTAATACCGAATGTCCTAAATGTAAAAATCAGGTTATTAAAAGAAATGGGGCAAACACATCATTAATAGGAATAAACGCCCAAGGTTTTTGCTTAGAATGCAACTACGGACCAATAGTAACCCAATAGTATTAACAGATTAATAGTTAATCACAATATCCTTAAGCTCACGCTTTGGGACATGGTGGACCTGATTCTCATCGCGCCAATATTTTATATCTCCTTTGGATTGAAGATTATCTAGAACAACCTGTTCAACAGGAACGCCTAACGCGATTACTAGGACGATATCGAGATAGGTAGGTATATTTAGGGCATCAGCAAGATCGTTTCGCTTAACGGAATAAATCATGCACCCACCATAACCCTTTTCAACTGCAGCAAGAAGTATGGTTTGAGCGGCAATACCCTGATCGTGAACTAAATTCTTACCAATAAGAGTATCTTCTGTTATTATAACATAACCTGATGGCCTTTCGCCCTCAGCAGGTCCATCCCAATCCTTTAAATATCCTGCCCATAATAGGGTTGGATATATTTTTGCATTGGTTTCTGAGTCAAAAGAGATGAAATACTTCAACGTTTGAAGATTTCGGCCTGAAGCCGAGTTTCTTGCTAAATCGATAAAACTAAGTAGTACCTCTTTTGTAATGGGTTTCGACTGGTCGAATCGACGATAGCTCCTATTCTTTAAAACTAATTCTCTTAGCATACTATGATAATGTGTTTGAGTACAAATAAAAAAGCACCGATAGTGCAACTACCGATGCTCAAAATTAGAATATTGGGCGATAACTACAACCTACTTTCAACAACTTTCCAGTCAAGTACACTCCAAATTGTGTTAATATAATCGGGTCGACGATTTTGATAATCTAGATAGTACGCATGCTCCCATACATCGCAAGTAATTAACGGTTTAAGGTTTTTCTTAAGCGGAGTACCGGCATTTGATTCTTGTTGAATCTCTAACTTTCCATTCGAATCAAGAACAAGCCAAGCCCAACCAGCACCAAAAAGAGTAGCAGCGGCCTTATTAAACTTTTCCTTAAACTCTCCCATTGAACCAAAATCCCTAACTATCATGTCGGCTAGTTTTCCTGTTGGTTCAAGCTGTGGCTTTGGAGAAAAGGTATTGAAGTAGAATGTATGGTTCCATATTTGAGCAGCATTGTTGAAAATACCCCCATCTGATTCGCGGATAACGTTTTCTAGATCAAGATTTTCAAACTTAGTTCCAACAATAAGGTTATTTAAATTATTAACATAAGCCTGATGGTGTTTGCCATAATGGAACTCTAATGTCTGTTTTGATATAACCGGAGCTAACGCATCTAGCTCGTAAGGTAATTTTGGTAGTTCGTGTTTCATAATATAATGTTTTTAACGATTAACATTAAAAATACTGATTTGTTTAAAGAAATATGGAGGGGATCACGGAATTTTTATTCCTAAAACGATTACATCATCCGTTTGAGATTCTTCGCCTTTCCATTTATCAAACTCATTCCAAAGCAAATCGCGCTGTTTATCAAATGGTTTACTAGATATAGATATTAGAAGATTCCTAAATGTATTGTAACCGAATTTCTTATTGTTTGGACCACCAAACTGATCAGAAAAACCATCGGATGACAAATAAATGCAATCCCCCGATCTTAAAGTTATTTGATGCTCATTAAACTCTTTCATTCGGAGGTAAAAAGATACAGGCATCCTATCTGGTTTAAACTCTGCAATATTTTCCTGTATAAGAACCAATTCACTTGCCTCAGGGAGGTGTTTTGTAACTAAAAAAAGCGATAGATTAGCACCTGAATAAACCATCTGTCTACTTTTCTTATTATACATGCAGAGTGCAATATCCATTCCATCTTGGCTATCCTCATCAAGACCTGTTTGGTTTAACGCTTTTACAATCATTTCGCGAAGGCTCCAAAGCATTTTAGCCGGTGAGGCACAACAGTCACCACGTGAAATTTGCTCATTGAGCAACGAAACACCTAACATGCTCATAAACCCGCCAGGAACCCCGTGCCCAGTACAATCGGCAACAGCAAAATATATCAAATCCTCATCTTCATAAGTCCAGTAAAAATCCCCACCTACAGATTCGCGAGGTTGGAAAAAAAGAAAATACTCACCCAGTACCTTAGCCAACGTTTTATCAGATGGTAGTAGCGCCTGTTGGATTTTTCGTGCATAATCAATTGATTCACCAAGATCTGTTAGCATGGTCATAATCTTATCACGCTGATGAATCACCAAATTCTTTTGAATTTCTAGCTCATCCCTTTGAGCTGTTAATTCTGTCCTTTGACGCTCCATATCGAGTTTCTGAAAGGCGAGCAGATTATTTCTTTTTTGTTTTTGCTTATAAGTTATAAAAATGAGAACAAATCCGAATAGAGTTATGATGAATGCAAGTATAAATATGTGTGCTATCCTTGTTTGTTTTATTGTTTTGTTTTCGGCAATGCTTAATTTGTTCTCGTTCTCAAGTCGCTCTTTGCTAAATAGTTTATTCAAATCGGCTTCAAATTTTATTCTTTGTAGCTCCTTAGCCTTATCTTGTCCACTTATACTATCCCTGTAAGCAATATATAACTTATATGATTTATAGGCTTGAGAAACATCCCTTGTCTTTTCATATACCAAGTTTAAAGTGTTATATCCATCGCGAACAACCTCTAAGGCCCCTATTTTTTGGGCTAAGGTTATACCTGAATTACAATTTTCAATGGCCGATTGAATTAAACCCTGCTTGAAATAGACCAATCCAATTTCGACTAAAGCACTGGCCTTACCCATTGGGGCATTAATCTTATCGTAAATTGCAGATGCCTTTAATAAAGAGCTGATTGATTTATTATAATCACCTACTTCATTATAAACTCGGCTCATGTTTACGTACAGATCGGCTAACCCTAAGTAATTTGAATGTTTTGACCTAATCTTTTCTATCTCGTAAAAATATTCAAAGGCTTTTTTGTAGTCTTGTTTAACTCGATAAATCTCAGCTAAACCCATCAACGTATAGGACATCGCTGAACTATCGCATATGCGCACACAATTCTCCAATGATGTTTTATAATACTTTAAGGCTTCAGTTGTGTCTTTAAGTTGTTGATATATTAGACCGATGTTATTATTTATCAAAGCGATGTTTCGGTAAGCTTTTAACTCTTCCTGAATTCTTAACGACTGTAAAAAATAATCAAGCGCTTTAGGATAGTTGCCCTGACTTTTAAAAATGGCGCCTATATTATTTAAGGTATTAGATTTAAATGATTTATCTGTGATTTTATTTTGCCAATCCAAGGAAGTCATGAAATATTCCATTGCTTTAAAGTAGTCGCCTCTAAAATATTGAATTGTCCCTAGATTATTATATGACCGGGTAACTCCGATTTGATTATCAAATTCCTTAAAAATTGGCAAGCACCTGTTAATATAGAACTCTGCACTATCCTGGTTTCCTATATAAGTGAAATGATTTCCAATCCAATATAAGCACCAAGCAGAATTCAGTTTATCATCAATACTTCTATAAATATTTAGTGATTGCATTAGATTTAATAACGCTGAATCTTTTATACCACTTGCAGATTGTACGCGAGCTAAGAGTACCAGCGACTTAGCTTCTCCTGCTTTAAAACCATGTAATATAGATAACTTATATGCTTTAGATGCTAAACTACGTGAGGCTCCTAACTTATTACTATCTAAGGCAATATTGCCTGATTTTAATAGGGTGGTTATATTAGAAGTATCAGACTGAGCATAAGAATTTGCACCAATCAAAAAGATTAATGAATTGATAAAAAGAAATTTCTTATAAAATGCGCCTAAATGCATCATTGAATATTCTATTATCCTCCAATTATACAAATTCTATGGCATTATTATATATTTTATTCGATGATGTTTGTTACCTTTTATAAAATCTTTAAATAATGCTATAAATTACTTTTAGCTTTAACCTGATTATGCTTAATAAGCTCTTTCTTTCTTGAATAAACCTCAATCCTAAAAAAATAATACTTTATAATCCAAATCTCTACAAACCATGTCTCATCTAGCGAATCTAATCTTTCTATAAGCTTTCGATTTGCTCCAAAAAAAGGTCTATGCTCACAAATCATCTCTTCCATGTTTCACATAAATTACATAAAGGCAGCACTAAAATATAAAATATCGTCAAAATATTGAATAATATAAAACGTCAAAATCTCAGTAAAATCAATAGATATAAAAATACTGAATGTATCTTTAACAAACAAAATGAAAGCGAACTAAACCATTAATTCAAGAAAAGATTTGATGAAATATCATTATGAATTGATAAAGAAGTTGTTATTGAGTTTAGGAATTAAGTTTAATGCAAATGTTTTATTATATAACTCATTTATGGCATTTTTTCCTTTTACCCCTAGATCAACTGAATATTGATTTACATATAACTGGATATGCTTAAGCATTACATCCTCTTCCATCGATTGGGCATGCTTACGAACGTAAGGATAAGTTTGCTTTGGAAAAGCAAAGGCGTGCTCAACACTTGTACGCATCATTTGGTTGACTTTTGTTTTAACCTCATTAGGTAAACTTCGCCTAATGGCAATACCACCAAGCGGAATTGGTAAGTGAGTTAAATTTTCCCAAAACTCGCCTAAGTCAATAATCTTTCGCAAACCTTTGCTTTCAAATGTAAAACGATTTTCATGAATTATTAAACCAACATCAACCTCGTTTGAAAGTATTGCATCCTCAATATCAGAGAAAAGGTATACCTTTTTGTTGATTGCCTCTGGAAAGGCTATCGTAAATAGCATATTGGCAGTGGTTTCTAGGCCAGGAATAGCAATTTTAGCATATTTTATTTCATCAGGATAAATAAGTCTTTTACTAACAACTAAAGGGCCTACTCCACTACCCAAAGCGCTTCCAGCGCTTAATAACTGGTAATTATCTGAAACTTTTGCAAAAGCGTTAAAACTTATTTTTGTAATATCTGGTACACCCTCTATTGCCATACGATTAAGTTCGTCAATATCGGTTAAATGAACATCAAAATCTAATCCATGGGTATCGATTCGCCCATTTACCATGGCATCGAACATAAAGGTATCGTTAGGACAGGTTGAGAAACAGAGCTTAAGTTTCATAAGATTGTGCTGATGAATATTGTTTTTCAGTGTATTTCTTCATTTAATTAATCTAAACTTAAAATTAACTGCCGCAAAGCCTTGTCAAGATTCCCAATAGCCTTGCTTATCTCCCATCTCGATTTATCCCGAGGTTCAACCAAATTTGAAATTGCTCTAATACAGATAAACGGTTTATTCAACTGTTTACAAACATAAAACACAGATGCCCCTTCCATTGTTTCGATATCAGCATTCCAAATGCTCTTTACTTTATTGATTACACCATTCGATCCGCTTGCGGTTGAAAGAGTCACCCCTTTTACCATGGGTAGATTAATAGTTTTAAAAATACTTTCTACCCATTGATTATTCATGAAAAGGGTTGAAGAATACATTGAGTTTCCTTCAAAATTCAACCCCGATAAAGGTTTAAAAACTCCTTTATCATCAATCCCATAATCACCAAAAGTGTCTTCTTTGACACAAACTACTTCACCAATAGAGTATTTTGGAGTATACGAGCCTGCGATGCCAATATTTATAATCAAATCATACTCATTAGCACATTTTGTAAGCGCAAATGCTGTAGGTACTGCTCCAACGCCAGCAGTTAGTACATCAACATGGTGATTTAAAAATTCAGAGGCCTTTATGGGCAAGCCAATCCTCGATTCAAATCCAATATCAAACCGGCACTCAAAAGCTGTTGCTGTAACTACTAGTATTTTCAATTTTATGATTAATTAATGGTAATTATTCCATCCGAAAGATATAGTTTTTTAACTTTATAGCCTATTCAAAATGCTAAGATATGCCAATTGCTTATATTACACGACGTGAAAGATTTAATGCTGCTCATCGATTATTCAGTAAGGAATTAACCGATGAGGAAAACTTAAAACTATATGGAAAATGCTCGCACCCTAATTGGCATGGTCATAATTTCGACCTTTTTGTCACTATTAAAGGTGAGATTGATAAAAGCACAGGGTTCGTTGCAAATCTCAATAATATTAGCAACTTGATAAAGGATCTTGTTATTGAAAAGTTAGATCATCGAAATATCAACCTTGATGTTGAATTCATGAAAGATAAAATTGCCTCTACCGAGAATTTAGCAATAGCAATTTGGGAAGAGCTTAAGAATCCAATTGAAGACTTGGGAGTAAGCCTGCATTGCGTCAAAATTCAAGAAACCGAAAATAACTGGGTAGAGTATTTTGGGGAATAGGAATAAGAATAAAGGTTGAGGTTGAGGTTAAGGTTAAGGTTAAGGTTGAGGTTAAGGTTGAGGTTAAGGTTGAGGTTAAGGTTGAGGTTAAGGCAGAAGGTTAATTGTTCAGTGTTTTGATTATCTTATTAATGTCATGAATTAGTAAATCATATTCATTTATTAAAGATTCTGCTTTCTCTTTT